>JBLRWN010000007.1:0-82821 GCA_047921195.1 Luteolibacter sp.
GGATTTGAGGGGACAGGATGCCCGTTCGATAGACTGGGACTGCAAGTCTCTGCTACGGTTTGCCAGGAGCGGGGCTTGAGGGTGGTAGTGGAAGATGATGGCGGATTCGGTGAGTTCGACGGGCGGCGGGATGAGGTGGCGGAGGAGGCCGGTCGAGAGGCCGGCGAGCGGCGTGTGGGATTGGTGTGTAGCCCAGGTGTCGATGTCGAATTGGGTGAGGGGGAGTTTTTCGACGAGGTCGAACTCGATGGCGTCGGGTGTTTCGTGCGGGCCGAGATTGCGGATGATGATGGCGGTAGTGCCGTGGTCGATGAGGTGGGCGTGGAGGATATCGAGGGGTTCCTCAAGGAACGGGTGGATCGAGATGGGTTCGACGGGTGAGACGGGGATGTCGATCCGCGTGCCGTTGGCGGTGAGCAGGCGGAGGTTTTCCGGTTCGAGGTGGGCGGCGAGGACTGGGGAGGCGGGGATTTCGTTCGGAGTGATGCGTCGGATGATTTCGCCTGTGGTGGTGTCGCGGATGTACCATGCGGCGTTTGCCGGGTGGGCGAGGAGGAGAGAGTCGCGGCTGAAGGTGATGGTGGATTCAGGGGTGATGCCGGTGGGGATTTTTCCGAGGTCGGCGATCGGTTTGAGTGATCTCGCGTCGATGAGGAGGGAAACGTCACCACGGGTGGCGACGGCGTGGCTGGCGGTGGGGGAGAGGACGAAGGTTCGCAGTGGGTCGTGGGTGGGGAAGAGGATGGCGTCGATTTCGAGCGTGCTGAGATTCCATCGCGCGATGGTGTGGAGTCCGGAGTTGGCGAGGGCGACCCAGAGCGACTCTTCGTGAATGGCGATGTGGTGGATCTCAAATCCGGGGTGCGCGATTTGGATGGCGGGGAGATACCAGATGGTTTGGTCGAGGAGTTGACGGGTCTCGGGCCGGTCGGGCTCGGCGGCGAGGATGGCGAGCGCGAGATCCGACCGGTTGGCGTCGATGTGGGTGAGAGCGATGGAGAGTTCTGCGGGGAGGAGGGGCGCCGAATGATTGGCCTCCGATTTTTCAGATTTCTCGGGGGAGCAGGAGAGCAGGGAGACGCAAGACATCAGGACCCAAGAGGCAAGACCGCACAAACGGGTGACGCTTGGCCGGGCTTCGGCACCTTCCTTTGCTGGAGGTGTCGGAGCCGGAGGCAACGGCCACGTGGATATGTGGTGACGAGGCATGGTTTGTGCGGGTGCCACGTATCGGCAGGGTTGGCTTACCGGCAGCGGCGGTTTTGGCGGGAAATGGCGAGGATGGTAAGCAGCAGGCAGACTGTGATGAACATGATGAGAACTCCGCCGCAGTAGCGAAGTGTCTCAATATCGACTTTGGGGAATGGGCCGGATTCGATGGGTTCGCGCGGGTTGGCGGGATCGAATTCGCGATGGCTGAAGGGGAGTGGTTTGCGGAGGGCGAGGAAGACATTGCGGAGGCCTTCGTTGCGGTAGTCGTTGCGGAACGTTTCGGCTTCACGGACGAGGAGATCGATGCGTTCGTTGACGAAGAATTCGGAGGTGGGGCGGGCATTTTCCTGATCCTCCGGCCAGATTCGCATCGTCTGCACCTCGACCTGGCGTCCTCCCAAGGTGAACCGGCGGATCCGGCTGGCGAGGGATGCGGCTTCGACGCGGTTTTCGGCACCGGATGCGAGGAGGCGGCGTAGGCCTTCCTTGGCGAGTTCGAATCGCTCGGCTTCGACGTCGTCGAGGATTTCGCGGTTGCGGAAATTGTCGACGCGTCGTTGCAGGCGGATGCGTTCGACTTCGAAGGGGTTGCGCGTGGCTTGGGCGACGACCATGGCTTCGTAGCAGTAGCGCAGCGGCATGACGAGCGAGGGGACGGGGGAGCCGCCGCGTTCGCGGTTGATTCCCGCGTTTTGAAACAGGCCGCGGTTCATTTCACGGTAGGGGACGAGGGCGCCTGCGAGGAGCATCTGTGGGACGAGCAGAAGCGGCACCGCGGTGAGGGCGGCGCGCTCGCTGCGGACCATGGAGGAAACGAAGAGGGCGAGGGCGGTGCCGACGAGGGCGGTAAACGTCATCCACAACCAGTGTTGGCCGAGCATGCCGTCGATTTCGAGGAAGTGGTTTCCGACGACCAGATAGATGAGGCATTGGGCGGCGGCGATGATGGCGAGAGCGGCGAATTTGGCGGTGACGTAGGAGAGAGCGCCGGGTTGGCAATTCCGTTCGCGGCGGAGCATTGGGCGGTCGCGCAGGACTTCGGTGGCCGAGTTGGTGAGGCCGAGGAACATGGCGACGGTGACGCTGAGGAAAAGGTAGGCGGGGATGTGTAGTGCGGTGGAGAAGTCGTATGATCCTTGTGGGGATGAGCGCAGCGTGTGGGCGATGAGGAATGCGAGCAGCGGCGCTTCGAGGAACGTGCTGTAGATGGTGCCGCGGTTGCGAATTTTCGAGAGGAAGGAGCGCAGGAATTGGGTGGCGAAAACGGCGATGATGGCGCGGCCGCGACGTGACGGGCGCGGGGGGAGCGGGAGGCGGTCGCCCTTGCGGTAGTTGCCCGGCTGGGAGAGCGGGCCGGCATCCTGATCGACCGAGTCGAGGAACGCGGTTCGTTCGAAGCGTTCCTGCCAGAACGAGGGTGGGAATCGGCGTGCGCTGGCGGCATTGGCGGTGCCGAATGCGCTGAGTGGTGTTTCGAGGATATCGAAGACGAAATCCGCGCCGAGCGGGGCTTTGGAATCGACGGCGGGGTGGGGGATATTGAATTCGGCACAGGCGTCGCGGAAGTAACCGATCATTTGTGCGGGGCTGCCGAAGAAGGCGGTGCGGCCTCCGTTGTCGAGTAGCAGCACTTTGTCGAAAAGACGGAGCATGCGGGCGCCGGGGCGATGCAGGGAGGCGATGACTATTTTCTCGCGCGAGAGCGACCGGAGGGTGTCCGCGACGTGTTCCGAGTCTTTTGAGGAGAGGCCGGAGATCGGTTCGTCGAAGAGGAAGACCTCGGCGCGGGAGCCGAGGTCGAGGCCGAGGTTGAGGCGGCTGCGTTCGCCGCCGGAGATGGTTTTTTCGCCGGGTGCGCCGACGCGGCGGCGGGCGATCGATTGCAGTCCGAGTTCCGCGAGCATGGAATCGACGCGGCGTTCGTGTTCGGCGATTGAGAGGGCCGGGCGGCGGATGGTGACGGCGTGGCGGAGGTGTTCCCGGACGGTGAGTTGGGGGTTGAGCGCCTCTTCCTGTGGCATGTGCGCGATGAATGGCACGAGGCGGATGCGGTGTTCGTAAAGCGAGCTGCCATTGAGGCGGACATGGCCGCGAGTGGGTGCGATCTGGCCGGCGAGCACGCCAAGCAGGGTGCTTTTCCCGCAACCGCTCGGGCCGATGATGCAGACCATTTCTCCGCGGCTCGCGGAGAAGCGGATGTGATCGAGGGCGCGGATGCCGGGGCCGAAATCGTGGATGATGTCATCGGCCTGGATGGATTCGATGAGGGTGCGTTCTTCATCGAGAAAGCCTTCGCTGAAGCGGCAGCGCACCGACTGGCTGCCGGAGAGGCGGATCAGTGAGCCGTCGCGCAGGGGCGCGCGGTTGCGGACCGGGATGCCATCGACAAGAATGGGTCCGTTGTTTTCGCGGATGTGGAGTTCGCCGCCGGCCATGTTGGCGTCAAAGCGGATGAAGAGCACAGTGCGCGGCGAGAGTTTCGGGCCTAACAAGAGATCGCCGCGGCCGAGGGCCGAGGCGTCGTTGGAGACGAGGTATTCGCGTTTCTCCGTGGCGAGCCGGAAGCGGCGTCCGGAGCTCAGGGCGCGGTGGCGCAATTCGTTGATCGAGAGGCTGAATCCGGTGGCATCGCCGATGCGGTCGTGGTGGGTGAGGCGCAGCGTGTTGGCGGGATCGAGGATGGTGTGGCCGTTGAGCATGATGCCCGTGGGTTTAAGTGCCTCGACCTCTGCGGCGAGGCCGAACCGGACGCGGACTTCGCTGTTGCGGGTGCGGGTGCGTTCGACGGCGATACTGGACGGTCCCGGCTCGAGGTAAATGGCGGGGGCGCTGCCGGTGCGTTTGGCGTCGAGGAAAAACACCAGATCTTCGAGATCGAGCGACCAGCCCGGAACCAGCAGTGGCTGGCGCTCGCGCATACGGGAAAAGGCACCCGTTTCGAGCAGTCTGCCGCGCACGGTGATTGGGGCGGATCCGGTATTTCGGACCAGCATTAGACCGCCTGCCCGATAGACGCGGAATGCGTGATCGCTGGCCGCGGGCGGGAGGGCGACATCGCCGTGAGGCCCACCAAAGGTGACGCATTCGAAGGGCAGGGATTCGGCGGGTGGGGATTCGCTATTTCGCATTTCCCGCAGAATGGCCGAGCCGTATTCGGGGCGGCCGAGGCGGCGCATGAAGACTTCGAAGGCGGCGCGACTGCGATCGGTGCGGCCGGAAGCGTCGACAAGCGTGTAGAGTTGAAGAGCGATGGCCAGCTTTGCCTCATCGTTGAGATTTTCGCGCAGCCGCAGTGCAAGCGACGGCAGGGGGCGCGGCGACCGAATGGCGCGGCGGAGCCGGCGTTCCAGCCAGCCGTGATCGACCTCCGGAAACGCGCTGCGCAGCATGTCGAGGAGGAGGTCGGCCTCCACGGGGGAGAGCAGGTTGTCAATGGTGGCGAAGGCGGCGAAAGAATCGATCACGGCGCCAATGTGGGCGTCGGTGCCTGGCCGCAGCGCGCGCATCCGGGCGATTCCGGGAATCAAGGAGAGCCAGCGCAAGCGGACGGATGACCCGCGCGGCGAGGGCGTGGGGGCGGCGTCTGGTTTGGGCGGCGTCACGGGATAAGAAATGACAGAGGGAAACGGCGGCGGCAAGCGTGGTTGAGCCCGCGTGGTGGAGAACCGGAGCAATCAGCGAGGTTCATGGTTTCGGCATGGGTATCGCCGATTGCCAGCCGCCGCGTGGCCTCAAGATTATGTCCTGATTTGAAATGGCGGTCAGAGTTCGGCGATGGCGGCCATGATGCGGTTGGCCAAGGCGGCGTAGCCGTCTTTGCCAGAGGCGGACTTCAGTTCCTCAGGGGTAAGCCGGATCGGCGGACCGACGGAAACTGTGATTCGCGAAAATCTCAAGCGGGCGCTTCCCCGGGGCAGCGCTTCGAACGCGCCGCGAATGCGTACGGGCTGGATGACTGCGCCGGATTTAGCTGCAATCAGTCCGATCCCGGGGGCGGCATCTCCAAGCTGCCCGTCGAGCGATCTTGCTCCTTCCGGAAATACCAGCACGCGGTGACCTTCGCGGAGTTTGCGAACGATGGTTTTCAGACTGCTCATGTCCGGTTTTTCCTGGTCGACGGGAATGGCGTTCCATTGGCGGTAAAGCCATTTGAAGAAGCCCTTGAACAGGCTCTTGCGGGCGAGGAAAATCATCTCCGTTTGATACAGGTTTCCGATCAGCGGCGGATCGAGAAAACTCTGGTGATTTGATGCGACAAGCACCGGGCCCTGCGTAACCAGATGTTCGCTTCCGATAATCCGAAGCCCGAAGAGCGTTCGAAAAGCGGAGCCGAACAATAACCAACCCGTCCAATAAATCCAGCGCATCATGCAGTTGTATGAATCAGTTGTTTTAAATGATTGATTTAATCAAATTTCCATCCTTGTTCACCGAGGATATCGATTGCCGCGTTGACACCTGACTCGATGGTATGCAATGAGTTATCAAGTATTTTTGCACCATTTGCGACCATGAGTGGTGCGGTTTTCCGGTTGGAATCGGCGGCATCGCGTGTGGCGACGGAATCGACTTCACCCATTTTTCTTCGGCGTTCTGCTCTGACGGATTCCTCGGCGGTGACGTAGATTTTGAAAGGGGTATCGGGAAACACGACGGAGCCGATATCGCGACCCTCCATGACAATGGAAGTGTGTTTGAGGTAGTCGCGCTGGAGGGCGACGAGGCGTTCGCGGACTTGGGGGATGGCGGCGATGATGGAGACCGAGTGGTTGACATGTTCGGCGCGCAGTGCGTCGCCAGGATCGACGCCGTTGATATGGATGGTGGAAGCGATGCCGTCGTGGCTGCAGGAGATGTCGAGTGAGTTGAGCATATCGACGACGGCAGCGGAATCGGCAGGGTCGATCTGGCGGGAAATGGCGGCCCAGGTGACGGCGCGATACATGGCGCCTGAGTTGACCATGACGAGGCCGAGGCGGCGTGCGAGTTCGCGGGCGAGGGTGCTTTTTCCGGAAGCGGCGGGGCCGTCGATGGCGATGGCGTGGTGGGTGGGGGGCGGCGTCATGCGGGTTGGCGTGTGGGCAGGGCGAAATCCGCGGGGTCGGTGCGGTGGTTGAGGACGGCGTCGAGGTGGCGGGCGAAGCCGGGGTAGGAGGTGTTGATGCAATCGGTGCCGGTGATGGTTGTTTCACCGGTGGCGAAGAGGCCTGCGATGGCGAACGCCATGGCGATGCGGTGATCGCCGTGGCTGTCGATGGTTGCGGCATGGAGGTTCGGCCCGCCGTGAATTTCCATGCCATCGTCGAATTCCGTGACATCTGCGCCCATCAGGCGGAGGTTGTGGACGACGGTGGCGATGCGGTCGGTTTCCTTGACGCGGAGCTCTGCGGCGTTGCGGATGGTAGTGGTGCCGTTGGCAAGGGCGGCGGCGACGGCGATGACCGGGATTTCGTCGATGAGGTTGGGGATTTCGTGGGCGAGGATATCGGTGCCGATGAGTGGTGCCCCGTGGATTTCGACGTCGCCGATTGGTTCGCCGTGCGACTGGTGGACTTGTTCGTGCAGGGTGGCCCCCATTCTGGCGAGTACATTGAGGATGGCGGTGCGAGTGGGGTTGAGGCCGACGTTGCGGATGCGTAGCCGAGCACCGGGCATGGCTGCTGCGGCGACGAGCCAGAAGGCGGCGCTGGAGATATCGCCGGGCACGGTGAAATCGCAGGCGATGGGAGTTTGGCCGCCCTCGACGTGGATCGACTGGCCGTCGCGGGTGGATTCGATTTGGAACGTTTCGAAAAGGCGTTCGGTGTGGTCGCGTGTTTCGGCCGGTTGGATGACGGTGGTTGTGCCGTCGGCAAAGATGCCGGCGAGAAGGACCGCGCTTTTCACTTGGGCGCTGGCGACGGGAAGTGTGTAGGCAATGGGGTGAAGTTTCGCCGGATGGATCACGAGAGGGGCACAGCCTGGTTTGGCACCGCGGGTATCGATGCGAGCGCCCATTTCGCGGAGCGGGTTGGTGATGCGGCCCATCGGGCGGGATGAAAGCGAGGCATCGCCAAAGAGCTCGGATGGGAATGATTGCCCGGCGAGCACGCCGGCGAGCAGGCGCATGCCAGTGCCGGAATTGCCGCAATCGATCGGTGATGCGGGTGCGCTCAAATGCATCGCACGCCCTTGGATGCGGAGGTCGATTGGTCCGTATCCCTCGAGTTCGCGCAGCACATCGACGCTCGCGCCAAGGGAGCTCATTGCGTGCAGTGTGTTCACGCAGTCCTCGCTGGGCAGGAAATTCCGGATGGTGCTGGTGCCATCGGCAAGGCCGCCGAGAATCGCAGCGCGGTGGGACAGGCTTTTGTCGCCCGGTACGCCGAATTCGGCGTGAAGCGAGTGGATCGATTGGACTTTGAATTGGGACATGTGGAAAAATGTCGGCGTTGGAAGCGCTCAGGTGGTGATCGGGCTGGAGGCGCGTAGGGATCGTGCGTGATCGAGCCATTCGCGCACCGCTTCTTGATCACCGGCTTCGAGCAAGGCAAGGATTTCGGCAAGATCTGCGAGGGTTTCACGCATGGGCCCGAGCAGTGCAGCGCGGTTTTCCATGAGGATTTCCGCCCACATCACAGGGTCGCCGCCGGCGATGCGCGTGGTATCGCGCAGGCCGCCGCCGCCAAACGCGCCTTCCGCCGGATCGCGCAGGCAAACGCGCGCCGCGCTTGCCGAAACAATGTGAGGCAGGTGGCTGATGCGTGCGACGCATCGATCATGCGCGTCGGCGGTCATCCAAGAGGTGCGGCAGCCGAGGGATTTCCAGAATGCTTCGATGCGCGCGGTGTCTTCGGCCGGTGCATGGGCGTCGTTGGTGAGAATGCAGGCCGCGTTTTCCATCAATGTGACACGGGCCGCCTCGATGCCCTTGCGTTCGGAGCCCGCCATCGGGTGGCTGCCGATGAAACATGCGCCGCGCGCCAGCATCATTGGATCGAGATTGCGGTGGGGGGCGGTCTTCACACTGCCGACATCGGTGACCATGCTGGAATCGGGCAATCCGCATGCGATCGCTTGCGTGAGCAATTCAGCCATCGCACCTACCGGCACGCAGAGGATGCAGAGGTCGGCATCGGCGACGGCCTCGGAGAGATCGTCCGTAGCATTGGCAATTCCAATTTCATGCGCGCGGGACACGGTGTCCGCGCGGCGTGCCCAGAGCCGGACGCGGGGTGCTGGATTGAGCGACTGTGCCGCCAGCGCGATGGATCCGCCGAGCAGTCCGCCGCCGAGAATCGCAATGGTTTTGAAATCTTGTTGCATGTGTGGGAAATCAAACGACCGGGCCCGCATCGCGCAGGGCCCGGTCGGGTGGAGAGGCTGGGAATGGCGGCTGAAAACCGCCAGCCAATTCCGGTGATCAGGGCACGCGGAAGTATTTTTTGTCCGCAGGTGGATAGGTCGGATCCTGAACCAGTGTGCCACTTGGGATATCCCTCACATCGACCACCTTGTTGTTGTAGGGGCTGAAGACAAATCCCTCTTTGCCCGGAACGGGGGTGGCGAACGGGTAGTCGCTGCGAGGTCTTGGTTCCGGCGGAGGTGGTGGAGAGGTGGGACGATCGTTGCGCTGTTCTGCCTGCTGTTGCTGTTCGCGGCGTTCGGCTTCCTCGCGCATGCGGTCGCGCTGCTCTTGGATTTTTTGCTGCTCTTCGCTGCTGATGGTTTGTCCCGCTTGCTGCGTTCCTTGCCGGTTGCCTTGCGGGCCATCCGGAATCGGGTAGCACGAGGCAAGCAGGCTGATGCCCACGGGGATCAGGAAAATTGGGGAAAATCTGAAGTTCATTGGCTCGATCTCGGCGGTTGTTGGCTGTGCTGGCACTGCGTGGTTGCAGTGCGACGCACGCCACGATCATGGACGAGCAGCCCGCCACGTCAAGCGGCTCTTGAGGCGTTGGCTTCGGTTTTGACGCGAAATACGGTCATGGATCCGGGGGAAATCCTCAGCAACGCATCTGCGGTTCAACAGACAGGTTGCGTCCGCTGCGGTTTTAAGCGACAACAAGCCGCGCTCACGCAATTACATGACTCCGCTTCTCCTTGAACCCGCCCGCCGCACCGGATGCGCGCAACTTGACGCCCTTGCCGACGTCATCGAATCCTGTGAACAACGCCAGCGATCACCGATCGACGATATGCTCGATGCCGGTTTGCTGGATGAAGAGCCTTACATGCGCGAGCTTGCGGGGGACCTCGGGTTGGAGTGGCTTGGAGAAATTCCGATGCCGGATGCCCCGCTTCCGTTGCGCGAAGCATGCGGTCCGCGCGTCGCCCTGCGGCACAGGCTTTTGCCAATCGAAATCACCGGCGAAGGGCCCTATGCCCGTTTGAAGATCGCCACCTTCGATCCATTCAACCTCGTCGCCCGCCAAGCCGCCGCACAGGAGATCGAAATGCCCATCGACTGGTGCATGGCCTCGCGCAAGCGGATCCATGAGGCGTTGCGCCGTCTCTACGGAGTGGGTGCAGACACCTTTGAGCAGATTCTTGAAGGCCGCGATCTCGATTACGACCAGCTTGCCGACTCCGAGGACGAGGCCAACATCATCGACGATGACGACGACGAGGAGGCCAGCGTCGTCAAATTCGTGAACCAGATCATTCGCGAGGCGCTCGACCAGCGCGCGACGGACATTCACGTCGAGCCGCTTGCCACGAATCTCCGCATCCGCTACCGCATCGACGGTCGGCTCATCGAGATCGCCGTCCCGGAAAACATCAAGGCGTTGCAAAGCTCGGTGATCGCGCGATTGAAAATCATGGCCCGTCTCGACATCGCCGAGCGCCGCGTCCCGCAGGACGGCCGCATCAACCTGCAGTTCGAAGGCCAGACGATCGACGTTCGCGTCGCCACCGTGCCGACTGTTGAGGGCGAGAGTGTTTCACTGCGTCTGCTCAACCAAGAAAAATTCAATCTCGATAAACTCGGTCTCGAGCCGTTTGTCCGCAAAAAAATCGAAGCCCTGCTCGACCTGCCCAACGGCATCATTCTCATTACCGGCCCCACGGGTTCGGGTAAATCCACCTCACTTTATTCCTTCCTCAGCGAAGTGAACCACCCCGAGCGGCGCATCGTGACGGTCGAGGATCCGGTCGAAAACAAGCTGCCCGGCGTGATGCAGATCGCCGTGAAAAACGAGATCGGTCTCACCTTCGCCACCGCTCTGCGTTCGATTCTGCGCGCCGACCCAAACATTGTGATGATCGGTGAGATCCGCGACCTCGAGACAGCCGAAATCGCCATCCGCGCATCTCTAACAGGTCACTTGGTTTTCTCGACGCTTCACACCAACGACGCCCTCGGTGGGATCAGCCGCTTGGTCGATATGGGCGTCGAGCCGTTCCTTGTTTCCGCCGCCGTCCGTGCTTTTCTTGCCCAGCGTCTTGTTCGCCGTCTGTGCCCGCATTGCAAGGTGCCGCGTGAGCTCAGTCATCAGGATCGCATCGACCTCGCCATTCCCGCTCACATCACCGGTCAGGCCTACGCCCCGAAAGGATGCGACAAATGCCGTGGCACCGGCTTTGCCGGGCGTCTTGCGATCTACGAAGTCATCCTGCTCACTCAGGCGATGCAGGAACTCGTCGCCCACAGCGCGCAGAGCAACCAGATGCGTGCCCAGGCCATGCGCGACGGCTACCTGCCGATGCGCGAATACGGCTGGCACAAGGTGATGCAGGGGCTGACGACCATCGAGGAAGTTATCTCAGTGACTTCCTCAGATCTCGGTGGCGCGGAGTGAGAGGGATCATATAAAGACCTTGGCCCCTTAAGTTCCGAAGATGTCGCTAGGTCCAATATCCTGAGTGATGGATGCTGGTAGATCAGTTGAGGGGAGCCGTGGATCGTTTTTCGACGTTTTCGATATTCACCTTGAATCAGAATCCTGAATTAGTAGGATTTTCCGCCGTCATCCAGCTTCCGCGCAGATGGCGAACATCCCGCGCATCATGCGAACCTTACTCCAGCACCTTTTGCTCATTGCCATCGCGTTCGTTTACGTTCCCGGCTCTTATGCGACAATGGAGATCGTTCATTCGCACGATTCGTGTGACGATCATGGTCATCACCACCATCACGGCCATGACCATCCACATCATCACGACCACGCTCCTGTGAAGTCCAAGGATTCCGAGGACCAAAAAGAACCCGCTGGCGAATCTCACACTCATTCTCACCTTGTTTCTCTGGGCTCGGACGTTCCTTTGTCACCAGCCGCGCACGTTGAGGTCGTGCTTGACTATGCTGGCAGCAGACAACCTGTCGCTCGTTCGGTATCAACTCCGGACAGTCCGTGGTTTTCCGTGATCAAGCCACCCCAGTTGGATTGGGCTAGACTGCCAATGGAATCCAAAATTTGTTAGATATGGCTTCTGGGGGCAAAATCCAAGCCGGTGCCTCCGACTTGATATGATCGATGAGCCATCACGCTCTTGGTCATTGGCAGCAAAAGAAATTCATCCTCTCGATTTCAAAGGAAGGATGAGCCCACGCCCGGATTCGGGCCGTCATCCGGACTCCGTCCGGTGCAAATGTAACCATATTCACCCATGTACTCATTCTTGATCAAAACCAAAACAAACGCCGGCCGCCGTCTCTTGCGAGTGGGTATGTCATTGACCCTCTCTATTGTGGTCGGTGCTGTCATTGGCTGCCAGTCCTACCAGCCTTCGCCCCTTGACTCAGCGGGGCATGCCACCGTTTGGCGCGATCGCGGGCCGGCCGACGAAAAAGTCCGCGACTTCGCGCGTCGAATCGAAACGCCCCCCCCCCGGTCGATTGGATTCAATCCGAATGACGGATTGACAATGGCCGAGGGCGAACTCGTCGCCCTCGTCTTCAACCCCGACCTGCGAGTTGCTCGCCTCAAGGCCGGCGTCGCCAAAGCCACCGCCCAACATGCGGGCCGCTGGGATGATCCCTTGCTGAGTATCGACGTGCTCAAGGTCACCGAAGGCGTTCCCAGGCCATGGATTGTTGGATCTGCTTTGTCATTAACCCTTCCCATCTCGGGTCGTCTCGCGGTCGAAAAATCGCGTGCCAATGCTGAGCATCATGCCGAACTCGCCCGCGTCGCCGAGGAGGAATGGAAAATTCTCCGCGACCTGCGCAAGGCATGGCTCAGCTGGTCGGCCGACCGGCTGCGGCTTGAACAGTCCGAGTATATCATATCTTCACTTGAATCCGTCGTGGAAACCACCGCCAAGCTCACCGAAGCCGGTGAACTCCCGCGCACCGAATCCGCTCTCTTTAAAATCGAACAGGAAAGCCGCAAAGCCGACATCGCCCGCCTTCGCGGCCGCGTCAGCGAAAGTGAGCAGGAAATTCGCTCAATTATGGGCATTTCGCCCACCGCGCCCGCCTCGCTCGTTCCGATGCTAGCACCTTATCGTGGCAAAGAACATCGCAAGTTCGCGGACGCCAATCTCGCCTTGGTGCGCCTGCGTAGCGAATACGATGTGGCCGAGCTCACTCTGCTGGGCGAAATACGCAAGCAATACCCCGATCTCGAACTCGGCCCGCAATTCGAACGCGAGGACGGCCAGTCGAAGATCGGCGTCATCGGAGCCATCCCTATTCCCATCCTCAACTCAAACAAAGGCGGCATTGCCACCGCCCGCGCCGAACGCGAAGTCGCCCGCGCCGCCTTCGAAACTGAAGTCGAGCGCACCGATGGCCGCCTCGCCGTCATGCGTGCTCGCCTCGACGGTGCCCGCGCCCGCCGCCAGTCGCTTGACTCAAACGTTGTGCCGCTCGTCGATCGCCAGATCGACGACGCCCAAAAAGCCCTGCAAATCGGCGAAGCGGAAAGTCTCGTTCTGCTAGAAAGCCTCGTCCGCGCCCATGAAGTCAAGCTCAGCCTCATCGAAGCGCGCCTCGACGAACATGATGCCCAAAACGAAATCCGCTACCTGTTAGGCCCCGCGAAGTGCGGTCTTTAGTCCGCCAGTTTCCCACAAATCATTCCCCAATCATCTCGCATCTCATGAAGACCTCACCCCTGCTCGCCGCACTCCTCCTCACCCTCACCGCCTGCGACCGCAAAAGCGCCGACACCGAATCCCCCCCCATGGAAGCAGCCGAAGCGCCCACCAATCGCATCGACATCCCCCCTACGGTCCGCCGTAACCTCGGCATCACCTTTGCCAAGGTCGAGCGCCGCCAGGTCGCCGACACCCTGCGCGTTCCCGGTGCATTTGAACTCAAGCCTCTCGCCAAACACGAATATCGGATCTCTTTGCCCGGCCACGTTCGTTTCGAGACCGACCAGTTCGCCGAAGTCCAAGTCGGCACTCTGCTCTTTCGATTCCAATCCCCCCAGTGGCTTGAACTCCAATCCCGCATCGACCGGGCCGTCGCCGCATACAATCAGGCACAGTTGAAAAACGACGCTCTAACTACCCGCCTTGAAGCGCTCACCCGTGCCGACTTCAAGCGTGCCGATCTCGAATCCGAAGCCACCGGGCTTCAGGGCGAATTATCCGGACTCAAAGCCGAGCTCGACGCCGCCCTAGCCACTGCCGTCAACCTCCTCAACGCCCACGGCGGCCCCAAGGGAAAAGCGCTCACCGCAGACGACCTGCTCGCCCCCGTGGAAATCAACGACCATCAATTTCCCCGTTACCGCAGCATCGACTGGATTGAAGCCCGCGCCATTGAACCCGGCATCGTCGAATCGCTCGCCATCACCGACGGCGGCTTCGCCGAGGAAACCACCCTCGTCCTCACTACGATCGATCCTACTCAGGTCCGCTTCCGCGCCCTCGCCCTGCAGGGCGATCTCACCAAAATCAGCCAGGCCCCCACAGCCACCATCGTTCCCCATCAAAGCGGTGGCGGAGATATCAATGACGTCGTGCCTGCCGCGCTCACACTCGGCCTCGATGCCGACCCCGCCCAGCGCACCATTCCGCTTTACGCCAACCCGCTCGAAGAGCGCCCATGGGCCCGCCCCGGTGTCTCCGCGTTCCTTGAAGTCGTAACCGCCACCACCGGCGGCCCCGTCCTGGCGATCCCTCGCTCCGCTGTCGTCAAAGACGGCATCGTTCATGTCTTCTTCAAGCGCGACCCGCTCGATCTTAACAAGGCAATCCGCATCGAAGCCGACCTCGGCATCGACGACGGCCGTTGGATCGAAATCAAAAGCGACCTCGGACCCAACGACGAAGTCGTCCTCGAAGGCGCGTTCGAACTCAAACTCGCCACCTCCCAAAGCGGCACCAACCAAAAAGGCGGCCACTTCCACGCCGACGGCACCTACCACGAAGAACACTAAATTTCAGAATTTCCGCTTTTCAGAATTCCAAAATTTACCCCGATGCTCTCCCGCCTCATCAAATTCTCACTCGACCACGCCTCGCTGGTCCTGCTCGCCGCCGGGCTCATGCTGGCCATCGTCGCCGTGCGCTTGCCGCAGACCTCCGTCGATGTCTTCCCCGAGCTCAACGCACCCACCGTCGTCATCATGACCGAGGCCCCCGGCCTTGCTGCAGACGAAGTCGAGCAATACGTCACGTTTCCCATTGAGAGCTCCGTCAACGGCATGCCCGGCGTCCGCCGCGTGCGCACCTCCAGCGCGATCGGCCTGTCGATCGCCTACGTCGAATTCGACTGGGGCACCGACATCATGATCGCCCGCCAGCTCGTCTCCGAGCGACTCGACTCCGTGCGCGAGGACCTGCCGCCCGATGCCCACGCGGAAATGACGCCCATCACCTCCATCACCGGGGAAATCATGCTGCTCGCCGTTTCTTCACCCGGCGGCGAACTCAGCGACATGGAGCTACGCGCCTACGCCGAATACGACCTGCGCAACAAACTGCTCGCCCTCCCCGGCGTCTCACAGATCACCGTCATCGGCGGCGAACTACCCGAATATCAGGTCATTGTCAGTCAGGACAACCTGCGTCTTCACGGCCTCACCCTCGATGACGTCGCCCAAGCTGCCGGTGCATCTCATGGCACACTCAGTGCCGGTTACCTTTCAAACGTTGAGTCCCTCGAACTCCCCGTCCGCCAAAGCGGGCGTGTGCGGTCCGTCAAGGACATCGCAGGCACCGTCATCAAGTATCAAGACTCCTTCCCGATCACCATCGGCGACGTTGCCGAAGTGCGCATGGGCCCCGCCCCGAAACGTGGCACCGGGGCCGACGGTGGTTCCCCCGCCGTCATCCTGACCGTCCAGAAAGCCCCCGGCACCAACACCCTTGCAATCACCGCTCGGATCGATGCCATGCTCGATGAACTGGAGCTGTCGTTACCAGCGGGACTCCACATCAACCGCCGGATCTTCCGCCAGGCCGATTTCATCGATCTCTCCGTTAGCAACGTCGTCAACGCCCTGCGCGATGCCGCCATCATCGTCGCCATCATCCTCATTCTTTTTTTGCTCAACGCCCGCACAACCCTCATCACGCTAACAGCCATCCCGCTTTCACTCGCCGCCGCGCTGCTGGTGCTCGAATGGTTGAACGTCTCGATCAACGTCATGACCCTCGGCGGCCTCGCCATCGCGGTCGGCAGCCTGGTGGACGACGCCATTATCGACGTTGAGAACGTCTTCCGCCGGCTCAATCAAAACGCCGTGAAATCGCCCGCCGAACGCCGCCCACGCCTCGATGTCATCCTCGATGCCAGCAACGAGATCCGTCCCGCGATGGTCTTCGCCACCGTCATCATCGTGCTGGTTTTCCTGCCGCTGATGTTTATGGAAGGCATCGAAGGCCGCTTCTTTCGCCCGCTCGGCATCGCCTTCGGCGTCTCCATCATCGCCTCGCTCGTAGTGGCCCTCACCGTCACCCCCGCGATGTGCCGGTTCCTCATGAAGGCCAATTCGAAGGGCGACTTCGAGATGAATTCCACGGATACAGGCTGCGGGCGAGACGCCCGCGCCACATGGCTCGGGCGTCTCACCCGTAGCCTCATGCGCCATGTGAGACCGCACCCCATCCCCGGTAAACAGGTTCTGGTGGTAGAAAAGGACACCGCGATCGTCTGTTGGCTCAAGGGCATCTACACACCCACCGTGCGCCTCGCCGTGCATTATCGGAAAATCGTCATCTCCTCCGCAGTCGCCGCCACTCTTGCCGCGTTGTGGCTTGCCTCCAGCTTCGGCCGTTCGTTCCTCCCCGAGTTCAACGAAGGCACCTTCACCGTCGGCTTGTTTGCCACGCCTGGCACATCGTTACAGGCGAGCGACCGCATGGCCCGCGCGATTGAAAAACAACTGCTCGCCCTTGAGGGCGTGCGCAGCGTGACCCGCCGCACCGGTCGCGCCGAGCGTGATGAACATGCCGAACCTGTCAGCAACTCCGAGATCGATGTCACCCTCAAACCCGGCTTCGACAAGGAAACCGTGCGCGCCCAAGTCAGCACGATCCTCGAACAAGTCCCCGGCATCACCACTAACATCGGCCAGCCCATCGAGCACCGCCTCAGCCACATTCTTTCCGGAACCCCAGCCGCCATCGCCATCAACGTCTATGGTGACGAACTCGACACCCTACGCATCATTTCCAAGGAAATCGAAGCCGTGCTCAAACCGCTGCCTGGCACACGCGACGTCGCCGCCAACCGCGAGGTCATGATCCAATCGCTGCCCGTCGAATACCGCCCCGCAGACCTCGCCGCATACGGCTTCACCCCGCAAAGCGCCGCGCGCCAGGTACGTGATGCCATCCACGGTGTCACCGTCGCCCAGGTCAACGAAGGCATCAAACGCTACGACCTCGCAGTCCGCCTCGCGGAAGACGAACGCGATGAAATCCGCGACGTGAAAAACCTCATCCTGCGCGGCCAGGCTGGTGCCCTCGTGCGCCTCCACGAAGTCGCCGACATCGGCCCGGAAATGACGTCCAACCTCATCGCCCGTGAAAACGCCCAACGCAAAGGCGTCGTCACCCTCAACGTTGCCGAAGGCTACAACCTCGGCGACCTCGTCGAGGAAGTTCGCCAGCTCGTTGATCCCATCGTGCAAAAGCACGGCTACATCGTGAACTATGGCGGCCAATTCGAGGCCCAGCAATCCGCCAGCCGCACCATCCTCATCTTCAGCGGCGTGGTTGCCATCATCATGCTCATGCTGCTGCATCTCGCCATCGGCTCCATCCGCGTTGCCCTGCTGGTGATGGTGAACCTGCCGCTCGCCCTCATCGGCGGCATCCTCGCCATTTACCTCACCGAGTCGCCAAACATCTTCAGCAACACCTGGGCCTTGTTCGGCCTCGGCGGCCACTACACCGCGCCAGTCATTTCCATCGCCAGCATGGTCGGATTCATCACGCTTTTTGGCATCGCCGTCCGCAACGGCATCCTGTTGGTGAACCACTACCAACACCTTGTAGAGCTTGAAGGGAAATCCATCTTCGACGCCATCATCCAGGGTTCTTCCGAACGCCTTGTCCCCATCCTGATGACAGCCCTCACCGCCGCCCTTGCCGTCGTCCCTATCATCCTCCATGGCGACCAGCCCGGCAACGAGATCCTCGCGCCGCTATCCATTGTCATTCTCGGCGGACTCCTCACCTCCACCTTTTTGAATCTTGTCGTCGTCCCCGCTGGTTATGCCATGCTTTACCGCGTGTCCGCCAAGAACCCGAATCCCATAGGAAAAACCCCAAACCAAACCAACAAATGAAAAAGAAACACCTCATCATCCCCGCGCTCGCGCTCACCGCGTTTCTCACCAACTGCGAAAAGCACGATCACGATCAAGCCGGCGACCACGGCCACGACCACGGCGGCGAAACCGCCGAAGCTCACGGCCATGACCACGCTGATGGCGGCCACCACCACGATCACGACCATGGCGACGAAGCGCCACTCGGGAAATTCATGATCGGCGATTACGAAGTCGAAGCCGCGCAAAGCCACGGCAATGTTGAAGCCGGCAAAGAAGGCCACCTCGTCATCAAGCTGCCCTACAACGACAACGGAGCCACCGTCGTCCGCGCCTGGATCGGCAACGAAGACCGCACGCTGTCCACCGTCGGCCGTGGCGAATACGCCGCCGACCACGACGACTACGACATCCACGCCATGGCCCCCAACCCGCTCCCCGAAGACACCAAGTGGTGGGTCGAACTCGAAAAAACCGACGGCACCAAGCTCCTCGGCTCCATCGCACCGAAGATGTAATGGACGGCGCCAGGCCCGCCGCCGCAGTCTTCCGCCTTCGCCTTGCAGGCTACGGACGGACAAGCACGACCGCGCCTACGAAGCGCGCGTCTCGCCCGCCGCCTCTCACATCCCACCGAAACAGAATTGGCCACAAAAAGCACAAAAAGCACAAACTGGATTCTTAAATTTTGTGTTTCTTGTGCCTTTTGTGGCTGATTCATCTTCATTCCGTTAGGGGCCGCGGTCTCACGACTGCGCCTACGTCTTCATTTCGCCGCCTCGTGAATCATCCGCCGGATGTCCTGGGCTTTTCCAAATAGCACCAGGATGTCGTCCACCTCGAAGCAACGTCCCGGCTCCGGAACACCGAGGACCTTCTGGATCGGGTGCTGGCCGGATCCGGATGACATGGTGCCGCGCGCCTTGGCGATGGTGACGAGATTGAGCCCATAACGGTCGCGCATGGCCGACTCCTGCAGGGTTTTTCCGACCATGCTCGCTGGCGTTTTTACCTGAACCACCTCATAGCCGCCGCCGAGTTCGACGCTGCTGATGAAATCCGGCGATTTGAGTGAGCGTGCGAGCCAGGCGGCGGCCATCGCCTCGGGAATCATCAGTTCATCGATTTTCAAAAGCTTCAGTAGCCTGCCGTGCAGTGGATTGATGATGCGGCTGATGATGCGTTTCGCGCCGAGCTGCTGGACGTTCGCGGCGATGGTGAGCGATGCCTCGAAATCCTCGCCGATCGCCAGAATCACCGCGTCACAAGCATCGATGGGGATTTCGTGAAACGCGTTGAGGTCGGTGCAGTCAGCCTGGATCAGGTATTCGATCTCATCTTTCAAGTGGGCGATGTGCGCGGGGTCGTTGTCCACCGCGACGATTTCATGTCCCTCGCGGCTGAGTTGGCGGGCGAGCTGGGTGCCGAAGGTTCCGAGGCCGATGATGCAGAATTTCATGATGGATTTTTTTGTTAGGTGAGAAGGATGTCTTCCTGCGGCTTACCGGAGGCCGGCCGCATGTCGCGGGGCAGCAGTGCGGCCAGCACGACCAGCAGGCCAATCCTGCCGACGAACATGTTGAGGATGATCAGCGCCTTGCCGGCTTCCGAAAGCCCGGCGGTGACATCGAGTGACAGGCCTACGGTGGCAAACGAGCTGATCAGTTCGAACAGCAGCCGGGTTTCCGATAGACCGCTGCCGGTCTCGATGAATTGAAGAATCATGAAATTGCCTCCGAGCCAGATGCCTGCCAGAACGATCAACCCGAGCGCGCGCGCGCCGGTTTCCGCAGGGATGGTTCGATTGAAGGCGACCATGCCGCGCTTGCCCTCACGCAACTGGATCCACAAGTGCCCGAGGCCAACCGCGACGACGGTCGTCCGCAATCCGCCCGCAGTGCCCCCAGGTGAGCCGCCGATGATCATTAGGATCATCAACACCTGCACCGTCAGCGGAGCGATGCCGTCCATCGGCACCGTATTGAAACCCGCCGTCCGCGCGGTGATGGAATGGAACAAGGCGGTGATGACCGAGCCCCCGTTTTCCGGCCCATCCGAAAAAAGAAATTCAGTCGAATAGATGATCAACGCACCACCCAAGACGAGACATGTGGTAACCACCAGCACCAGCCGTGTGTGCACGCGCAGGCGTGGTCGTTGCATTTCCTTGCGAAACAGCTTCCGGAATTTGGCAAACGCCCAGTGCGACAAATCCTCGACCACCAGCGCGCCAAGCCCCCCGATCACCACAAGGACCATCACGCAGAGCTGCCACGTCAGATTGCCCTGCACGACGGCGCACGCCATGCCATCCGGCAAGGTGGAAAATCCCGCGTTGCAGAAGGCGGATACCGCGTGAAACACCGATTGGAAAAGCCGTTCCCCGAAGGCGATGGAACCATCCATGCCGTGAAACAACACATAAGCACCGATGCCTTCGCAGACCAACGTCATCACCACGATGAACCCCAAGGTCTTGTTGATTCGGGACAGGCGGTTTTCCTGGATCATCTTGCCGAGCAGCAACCGGTCGTGCAGTGAGAGTCCCTCGAACAGGACTACGGCGGCGAAAAACGTGAGCGTCATGATGCCGAGCCCGCCGATCTGGATGAGCAGTAGGATGATGATCTGCCCGGTGGGGCTGAAAAACGTGGCGGTGTTTTCGACGACGAGCCCGGTCACACAGACGGCACTGGTGCTGGTGAAGGCCGCGTCGAGCCATGAGAGATACTCACCCTCGACCACACTGCGCGGCATTTTCAACAACAAGGTCCCCGCCACAATGGCGACGAAAAACGACCCCATCAACAGCCATCCCGGATTCAACGCCCGCGCGGTGAAGCGCCCTTGGTGGTGGATCATCGAAGCCAGTCCGGAAATCAGAACAGACAACTGAATGAACACATGCCAGCCGATCGGCCATGCTCCGTCACCCGTGCGGTGTTGGAAGATCAGCGTGAATGCCACACCAGCGACCAGGAGAGCCAGTATGAGATGTATCCAAAGCCGCATCCGCTCCCTCCCGCGCGGCTCCATGACCCGGAAGATCCATGTTCGTTCGGCGGCGAATGCCAAACCAATCGCGACGGTGAGCCAATGCTGCCATGTCTCCACCACACCGGTCCATCCGACCCATGCCAGCAGGCAGACGAGCGCGGCCACGACCAGCAGGGGATGAAGCACCTGCCGGCAGAATTTCAGCCCGGCAGGCAAATCGCCGGACTCATTGGAGAGCTCCATGCGCGAAAAGATAATCCGTAAATCCCGCATCCGGCAAGCGCGGCGAAGAGGCCACGTAGGCCCGTTCGTGAGAACGGGGGGGGGTGGGCGCCGCCAAACCAACCATCGCGGTCTTCCGCCTTCGCCTCGCAGGCTACGGACGGACAAGCACGACCGCGCCCACGGACTACGGGCTTGCCACCACCCATCTTGCTCACTAACAAAAAACCTCATGAAGCGCCCTGGTCACCTACCCCGTCTCGACAAGGCGAATTACCGTGGCCGGGCATGGGTCCACTGGACGATGGCCACCCGCAACCGCACGCGCGGGTGGCTCGATGAAATGATGAATTGCCGAGTGCGCGAACTGCTGCTGCATACGATGGCACGTTACTCGTTGCACTGCCCCGGCTATTGTTTGATGCCAGACCACGCCCATTTCCTCTGGATGGGCATGGGCGACGGCTCGGATCAATTGCTCGCCTCACGATTCTTTCGCAAGCATTGGAACGTGGCACTGCGCAGTCGCGGTGTCGAACTGCAACCTCAGGCATACGATCATGTGTTGCGTGAGGACGAACGTCGGCCCGATGCATTCGAGGACACCGTCATTTACATCTTTTGCAACCCGCAACGTGCCGGCTTGGTGGATGATTGGGTGGACTGGCCTAATCGGGGTTCGGTTCTTCCTGGGTATCCGGAAATACCAAGCGCGGGTTTCGGCGAGTTCTGGCCTGTCTTCTGGAAAATCCATAATCGCGAGACGACGGATCACGCTGGGAAAGTGAGGGAAATGTAGGGATGCAGGCCCGTTCGTGAGAACGGGGGCGCCGACTGGCCAACCATCGCGGTCTCACGACCGCGCCTACGTGACGTGTCTTCGCGGTCTTCCGCCTTCGCCTTGCAGGCTACGGACGGACAAGCACGACCGCGCCTACGTGGCGTGCTTCACCATCATCCAAATGGCCATGGCCATCATCATGAGGTTTTCGGTTAGCGAGATGAAACCGAGGGGCACGCTGCTGTTGCCGCCGACGCAGGCGCATTTGAGGTCGCGTTTTTCGATGTAGACGGCTTTGAACACCGAGAACGCGCCGATGCTGCTGGCTAGCAGGACGACGGGTGCGACGATCCAGGTGAAGACACCGGCAATCATGAGCAGGCCGCCGCCGGTTTCGATGAATGCGTAAACCGTGGCGTAGGGGACGTAGTGGCGCGCGATGAGGTCATACTGGAGGAAACCGGTGGCGAAGCTTTGCAGATCGCGCAGCTTCTGAATGCCGAGCACGCACATGCTGAAGGCGATGAACCACTCGACGATGTGGAGAACATCAAGCTCCCCGAATGCGGCCCATGAGGTGGCAATCGCCATGAACAAGGTGACGGCGAAAATCGCGATGACGGGTTGATAGGTGTCGCCATCTTTCGGATCGGGACCGAGGCCGAGATGCTCGCGCAATTCGTCGTAGCCGCCGATGCGCTCGCCATGGATGAGGATCTGGGGTGTTTCGGTGACGTTGTGCTCGTCTTTGTAGCGTTGGTTGTCCTCGCTGCTGGCGAGGTGGTGATCGGCGACCTCGAAGCCGTTGCGTTTGAGCAGGTCGAGGGCTTTGACACCCCACGGGCAGAAGTGGTCGGGGGTGACCATGCGGTAAATGTCGGCTTGGTTTTTCATGAGGATGATCTTGGCCACAAAAGGCACAAAGGGCACAAAAAAATGGATTCTTAAAATTTGTGACCTTTGTGCTTTTTGTGGCTGGTATTTGTCAGTTCGATTTGAGGGTTGCGACCTTCCAACTGCGTTTGATTGTGGTGAAAAAATCAAGTCGCCCGGCGACATCAGTCACCGGGCGATCCTGCGATCCGCTTGGTATTCTGCTTAGCGGCGGACGATACGTCCTTTGCCAGGAGGGCCCGTGCGTTTGAGGAGCCTTTCCGAAGGTTTTTCTCCGATTCTGCATTCCACCTTGGGCGCATTGTCAGACTTTTTGATGGATGGTCCACCGAGACGGAGCCCTTTTCCAGGAGGAGCGGCCGAAGCCGAAACTGCGAAGACAAGGGTGAATGCGGCAGTCAACAGGGTTGCAATGCTTTTGGTTTTCATGGGTCTGGTATTGTGGGTTTGGACAGCGCTCCCATTGGAATTATTTCCTGCGGACTTTGAGCACCGTCTTCAATGTGTGATACCCCGTCGAACCGACAAACCCTTGAAATATATTTTGATATGTTTGTGATAGTTCTTCCATGAGGAAAAAGCATGCCCGAAGGGCTGGTCTCGAGAAACCGGATCAGGAACGCAGGTGGCCGAGGCGTTGCTTAAGAACTTGGCGCGCCCGATAAATGCGCGTCTCCACGGCCTTGGTCGAGCATCCGAGGATGTTGGAAATTTCGACATAGCCGAGATCCTCATGGACGAAGAGCATGAGGGCTTCGCGCAAATCCAGGGGCAGATCCATCATGGCTTGATTCACTTCTCTCGAGATTTCGTTGCCAATGGCCATGCCATCCGGAGCATGGGAGGTGTCGGCGGGATCGGCAATCGTGGTTCGTCCATCACCCTCACCATCGTCGATTGAAACCGTGGGGTGGCGGCGAAGCCAGCGCGCATGGTTCCGTCCGAGGTTGGTGGCGATGGCAAAGAGCCATGTGCTGAAATTTCCGGATGGCTTGTAGCGTGAGCGCGCCTGGTAGAGCCTAACAAAAGTTTCCTGGGCGAGATCGGCGGCGACGTCGCGCCTTCCAGTCATGCGGTAAAGAAACGAGATGACCCGGTCGCCCCACCGGTGCATCAGGGTGTTCAGTGCGTCGTCCTCGCCGCGTGCGAGGCGGGCCATGAGGTCTGAATCGGGAATATCCATGTCAGTCGGTGGCAGGCCTCATCAATGATGTGAGTGATCTACGCCGGAGGAGCCAAGTGCGGCGGGAAGCACCGCTTTGAGATAACGTGCGGACTGCTCATCATTCATCAGGCTTGCAGTCTGATAGAGGTGTTCGAGCATTCTCGTCTTGCACTCCGCCCGGACGCGCTCGTGGTTTTCGATGGCCTCCTTGAGTTCGGCATCGGTGGAGCGGGTGTGCAAAGCGATTTGCTCGAGATGTTCGAGGCTGGCACTGATGCGGTCGCACATTTCCTCACAGATCGGCCGGTAGGCGGCATGCAGCTCGCCAATTCTTGCGAATTGTTCATCGGTAAGCGCAAGCTCCTTACGCAACCATGCGAGTTCAGGCAACTCATCCAGCAGCGTGGTCGGGGTGTTGGATGAGTGATGAAGGCGTGTGATTGCGAACGTGCCGAATCCCACAATCACGGCGGCAATCAAGATGAGGATGGGCTTGGTCATTGGCTTGAGGTGTGAACAAAGGGGCTGATGGATCGAAGATATGCCGCGTCATCATGGGAATCCGTTCTACCGCTGAGAGTTCCAAACAGGAGGCCCGCAATGATGGCTGCCGCGCAGGTTGCAGCGGCTACGGGTGGAAGGGTGAGGGATTCAGCCATGCTGGCAAAAGCCCGCCGGATGCGGCAAGTCCAACTGCTGGCTTCAGCGGTTTCGATGCGCAGCCATACCTCTCTCCGAAAGCCCGGCTTCATTTGCGGGCCCGGCTCGGCATCCCTGAGTAATTGATCGAGTTCGGCGTCGTTCATAATCGTGAATTTGAATTTGTGGCGTTGTTTCTGAGATAGTCCGCCATCATGTCTAAAACCACCGGGAGCAGAAACCCTTGCGGAATTTCGTGTTTTTTTGGCTGGGGTGTTTGAGAGTGCTGGAAATTCGCGGAATTGGCCACAAAAGGCACAGAAAGCACAAAATTGGATTCTGGAAATTTGTGCTTTCTGTGCTTTCTGTGGCGGATTCGTCCTCATTCTATTGGAGGCTGGGGTCTTACGACCGCGCAAAAACAGGAGTAGGAATGGCGATGGGTGGGGTTTTTCGTCAGAGGGATTTGCGCAGGCGCAGAGCGTTGAGGATGACCGAGAGTGAGCTGAAGCTCATCGCGGCGTCGGCGATCATCGACTCGTCGATGTGGCTGGGGTCCTCGGTGATCTTGCCGTTGATGGTTTTTTTGACCGGATTGACTTTGTTGACCTCATTGTCAGCAACGTCAATAGCGTCAATAGCGTCATATCTCTCGGGTGCCTCGGCACTCGGGGTAGCCGGGGCATCCCCAGAATTCCCCCTTTGCAGACCTGCGCTTGCGCATCGGTTTTTCGCATTGCGGGCATTGCGGGGCGACGGGGTCGTGGCGATGGATTTCGCGGGCTTCGAGGCGCTTGGTCATGAGCCGCTCGCTGAAGCCGCCGGTTTCCTCGAACGCTTTGCCTTGCGACTCGACCTGGCTTTTGAGCATGTTCATGGAGCGGCCAATGATGATGAGCATCGCGTTGGCGACGACTACGGGATCGGCACTGTCGAGCCAGCGGGCGTATTTTTTGCGCTGTTCGAGGGCGTGTTTTGCGGATTCGTGGACGACGTCGTCTGTGAATGGCGGGTCGTCGAGGGAGATGGCGTTTGCGGCTTTCGCCTCCGGCGAGTGCACCGACCATGGGAGTTGGCCTCGGTCGATGATGAAGATTTCGTAGTCGCCGCGAAGTTCGCTGAGGCTCGCGCGGGCGACGTCGGTGAGTTTCATTTCGGTGTCTTTGGAGGTGGCGGAGCGCTCGGAGCCTTCGATGATGTTTTGTCGGCCACTGCGGGCGGCTTGGGTCATTTGGTCGTATTGGCGGCCTTTGGGGTCGTAGAGTTTTTCGACTGCCTGGCGGTGGTCGAAGGTGAGGAATCGGCGGCAAAAGCGGAAGGTTTCGAGCTGGATGATGGTTGCAAGGGTGAAGGAGTGGAGTTTTCGGAAGCCGCCGTGTTTGTCGAAGAGGTCGGGCATGGGATTTGGGGGTGGTGTTTTTGACGGGATTGACGTTATTGACAGGGAATTTCATGTCAACGCCGTCAATCCCGTCAATAACGTCAATCCCCCCGCTCCCGCACCCAGCAATACAACACCGGCACCACAAACATCGTCATCACGGCGATGAGCATGCCGCCGAAGATGGGGACGGCCATGGGGGCCATGAGGTCGGAGCCGCGGCCGGTGGAGGTGAGCACGGGGAGCAGCGCAAGCAGAGTGGTGGCGGTGGTCATGAGGCACGGGCGGACGCGGCGGCAGCCGGCATCGACGACGGCTTCGCGGATGGCGGCGCGGCCAGTTAGATCGGCATCGGCAAAGCGCTGGTCGAGGTAGGTGGACATGACGACGCCGTCGTCGGTGGCGATGCCGAAGAGTGCGAGGAAACCGACCCACACGGCGGTGGACAGGTTGATGGGCGAAATTTGCAGGACTTGGCGGAGGTTGTGGCCGAACACCTCGAAGTCCATGAAGCCGAGCTGGCCGTAGAGCCAGAGGAGCATGAACCCGCCGGCCCAGGCGACGGCGACGCCGGAGAAGACGATGAGGGTGGTGGTGACGGAGCGGTTGTTGAGGTAGAGCAGCAGGAAAATCGCGCCGAGGGCGAGTGGGAGGACGACCATCAGGTTGCGGCTGAATTCGAGGGCGGATTGGTAGTTTCCGGCGAAGTCGAAGAGGATGCCGGGCGGGCGGATCAATTCGCCGGACGTTTCTTTTTCGCGAAGGAAATCGCGCGTTGCCTCGACGACATCGACTTCGGCAAACCCGGGCAGCGAGCCGAAGGTAACGTATCCTGTGAGAAACGTATCCTCGGCGCGGATCATCTGCGGGCCGCGGGAGTAGCGGATCTCGGCGAGCTGGGTGAGTGGCACTTGCGCGCCTTCCATGGTGGCGACGAGCACGCGGGCGAGTGCCTCGATGGAATCGCGTTCCTCGCGGGCGTATCGTACCTGCACTTCAAATCGCTCGCGGCCTTCGACGGTGGTGCTCACGACGCGCCCGCCGATGGCGGTCTGGATGGTGTCGTGGATGTCGGCGATGTTAAGGCCGTAGCGGGAGGCTGCGTCGCGGTCGGGGACGATTTCGAGGTAGGGTTTGCCGACGATGCGATCGGCGTTGACGGTGTCGGGCGAGAGCCCGGGGATGTCGCCTTCGCGGAGCAAGCGCTCGACGTCCATGCCGAAGCGCTCGATCGATTCGAGCGACGGGCCTTTGATCTTGATGCCCATGGGCGCGCGCATGCCGGTGCGGAGCATGACGAGGCGGGTCTCGATGGGTTGCAGCTTGGGCGCGCCGGTGACGCCGGGCAGGCGGGTGACGCGGTCGATTTCCGCCCAGATGTCGTCCGGGCTGCGGATCCACGGACGCCATTGGCGGAAGGGCTTGCCGCGGCGGTCTTCGATGAGGTTGCCGGATTCGTCGTAGAGGAAATTGCCCTTGGCATCGGTGCGGAAGCGGAGCACTCGGCCTTTGGCGTCGCTTTTGAATTCGGGAAGGTAGTTGATGACCGTTTCGATCATCGAGATGGGTGCGGGATCGAGCGGGGATTCGGCGCGGCCGATCTTGCCGACGACCTGGCGCACTTCCGGGATACTGGCGATGGCGGCATCGAGCTGGCGCAGGCTTTCCATGGCTTCGTCGAGGGAGGCGTGCGGGCTGACGGTGGGCATGAAGAGGAACGAGCCTTCGTCGAGCGCGGGTTTGAATTCGCGGCCGAGGCCGGGGAATTTTTGTTCCGCATCATGCCACAGGCGGGTTTCGGTGATGGTGTTGCCGAGGATGCCGGGCACGAAGGCAAACACAGTGCCGAAGCCTTGCCACACGCAAGCGGCGAAGAGCAGCAGCGCCAGCGGCATGGTGGCGAAGGCGGCTTTGTGGGCAAGGCACCAACGGAGGATGCGCGGGTAAAAGATTTCAAAAACCTTGAACAGGGCGAGAATGCCGACGGCGGGGATCAGGACGAAAACGAGATTCGCAAAGGTGCTGCGGTCGAGGCCGAGCGGCATCCAATCGAGGGTGAGCAGGACGACAACGGCGAATGCGACGGTGTAGTTGATGGCGAGCAGCATGGTGCGCTTCCAGCCCGGGCGCAGGCGCGGTTCGAGAAATACGCCGCCCGCGAGCAGCAAGAGCACGATGGCGAGCGATGGCGAAACGCCGAATGCCAGTACACCGGCCACGGCGAGCAACACGCCGCAAAGGGTGCCGCGCTCGCGGATCCACCGAGGGATGCTGCCTAACAGGAGGTGGGCGACGGGCGGGATGATGGTGAGCGCGACAATGATCGAGGCGATCATCGCGAAGGTTTTGGTGAGGGCCAGCGGGATGAATAAACGCCCGGCCTCGCCCGTCATGGTGAGCACGGGCAGGAAGCTGATGACGGTGGTGGCCACCGAGGTGGTCACGGCGGGGGCGACTTCGATGACGGCGCGGTGGATCACGGCGGAGCGGCGTTCGTCGGGCGGGGCCTCGTCGATGTGTTTGAGGATGTTTTCGGTGAGGATGATGCCGACATCGACGACGGTGCCAATGGCGATGGCGATGCCCGCGAGGGCGACGATGTTGGCATCGACGCCAGTGAGCTTCATGCCGATGAAGGTGATGAGCACGGCGAGAGGCAGCATCGATGAAATGAGCAGGCTGCTGCGCAGGTGCAGCACCATGACGATGACGACGATGATGGTGACGAGCACCTGCTGATAGAGCGCTTCGTCGAGCGTGTTGAGGGTTTCGGCGATGAGTTCGGAGCGGTCGTAGAACGGCACTAGGGTGACCTTGGAGGTGTTGAGCCAGCCGGGCCAATCGGTGCGTGGGGTTTGCCGCGAGAAGGCGAGCCAGGCGTCGTCGTCTTGGATGTTGGAAATGTCGTGCTCGCGGGCGAAGGCTTCGACGGTCGCGGTGTCGGTGGTGGTCCAGTCGATGACCGCGCGGATCGGCAGCGAATCTTCTAAAAGTCGAATTTTTTCCTTCGCATTGCGGATGGTGCTGAGCGGGTTGGCTCCGTAGCGGGCGGTGACCACGCCGCCTACGGCATCGGCTCCGTTGACGTCGAGCGCGCCGCGCCGAAGCGCGGGGCCGAGGTTGACGCTGGCGACGTCGTCCACGGTGATGGCGGTGTTATCGCGGACGGCGACGACGGCTTGGGCGATGTCGGAGACGTCGCGGATGTATCCGGTGCCGCGCAGGAAATATTCGACGCCGTTGATGGCGAGGTTGCGGGCGCCGATTTCCTGGTTCGACTTGCGCACGGCATCCGCGACCTGGGCGAGGGTGACGCCGTGGGCGCGCAGGGCGTCGGGATCGACATCGACCTGGTATTGGCGGACGTATCCGCCGACGGAGGCGACTTCGGCAATGCCTTCCGCGGCGAGCAGGGCGTAGCGCACCTGCCAGTCCTGGATGGCGCGGAGTTCGTCGAGGTCCCATCCACCGGCCGGATTGCCATCGGGGTCGCGGCCTTCGAGGACATACCAGAGTACCTGGCCGAGGCCGGTGGCGTCGGGGCCGAGGGTGGGCGTGGCGTTATCCGGGAGCAGGTTGGAAGGCAGCGAGTTGAGCTTTTCGAGCACGCGGGCGCGGCTCCAGTAGAACTCGATGTCTTCTTCAAAAATCAGATAGACATACGAGCTGCCGAACATCGAGAACGACCGCACCTCGCGCACACCGGGCACGCCTAACAGGGCGACGGTGAGCGGGTAGGTCACCTGGTCCTCGATGTCCTGCGGCGAGCGGCCGGGCCAGTCGGTGAAGACAATCTGCTGGTTGTCGCCAAGATCGGGGATGGCATCGACGGCGACGGGATCGCGCGGGTAGCCGCCGGTATCCCAATCAAACGGAGCCACCCGCACACCCCAGCCGATGATGAAGGCGAGGAGGAGAAGCACGAACAGCTTCTGGTGGAGGCAGAAATGGATGAGGGATTTCATGGGGAGTTAGCCACAAGAGGCACAAGGGGCACAAATTTGGATGCTCTGGGTTTTGTGTCTTTTGTGCTTTTTGTGGCTGAGATGGTTGGGGTGGGTTGATTGGATTTTTAGCCACAAGAGGCACAAAGGGCACAAATTTGGATTCTTTGAGTTTTATGGCTTTGAGCTTTTTGTGGCTTACTACAGAACGAGTTTTTTGAGTTGGAGTGTGGGTGATCCGAAGTTGATGAGAAGGCCATGGCGCTTGCCGGAGGCACGGAGGTAGCCGAGAAGTTGGGCGACGTGTTCGTCAGAAATGGCCTTGGAGGCTTTGAGTTCGATGATGAGTTCGTCATCGACGAAAAGATCGGCGAGGAAGTCTCCGAGGATCGATCCGTCGCGGTCGGCCACTTGGATTGGATGCTGCTGCTCAACCTGGATTCCCAGCCGACGGATGCGGTTGCGCATGCCGTTTTCATAGACTTTTTCAAGATGTCCGTGGCGGAGCCATTGATGAAGGTCATACGCTTGTTCACGGATGCGGTCGCAGAGTTCTTTGATTTCTTCGTCGGTTTTCATGATGGATGGATTTGGATTGGCCACAAAAGGCACAAAGACCACAAAAACTGGATTCTCAAATTTGTGCCTTCTGTGCTTTTTGTGGCTAAAATTTCATTTGGTTCACGATGGTTGTTAGATTGGCCACAAGAGGCACAAAATGCACAAGTTTGGATTTTTATTTTGTGATTCTTGTGCCTTTTGTGGCTAAAAATCTCATTCCGGTTTTGTTTGTGTTGAAAGCGTGTCGGTGACGGTGCCGCAGGTGAGCATGCGGTCGCCGTAGTAGGGGTTGAGGACTTCGGGTTTGGCGGAGAGCCAGTCGCCGCCGGTGTCGCCGAAGGCCATCGGGCAGTGGACGACGTAGGCGTTGCCGACGGCGTCGGTGCCGTGCTCGCGGATGAGGGCGATGAGGTGGTCGCTGAGCGGTTGGAAGGCGGTGCGGCGTGTCTTGATGTCGGCGGCGCTGGCGACGGCTTGGGCGAGCGGTTTGATTTCGCCTTGGGCGGTGGCGGCGAGTGTTTCGGCGGCTTGTTGGGCGGTGGGGTCGTCGTCATCGGCGAGGGCTTGGGCGACGGGGAGGTAGGCGGCGAGTAGTGTGCGGAGTTCGGCGGCGCGTTGCGGGTCGGCGGTGGTGGCGACGGGGTGATATGGCAGGCCGAGGAAGCGCCCGGCGCGTTCGATGGCGCGGGCGGTTTGGGCGGCGGCCTGTTCGGGGTGGTTGGCGATTTCCCTGGTGACGAGTTCGAGGTCGTTGAGGAGGCGGCGGGAGAATTCGTTCCAAAGCGAGAGTTCGTCGGGTTGGAGCTGGGAGGTGTTGATGGTTTCGATGAGTTGTTTGATTTCGCCGATGCCTGCGGGGTCCGGATTTTTGAGGAACCGATGCAGGGCGCGGGGGACGGATTGCCATTGGGCGGCGAGCGATTCGGGGGCGTCGTGGGCGGGGCGCTCGGTGAGGCCGGCGTCGGGGTTCATCATCGACGGGCGGCCTTTGATCTGGAGTTCGGAGTCGAGCTTGAAGGCCCCCCGGGTGACGACGAGTTCGCCCTCGCTGAGGCCGGAGGCGACGATGAAGTGATCGCCGGCGCGTGGGCCGAGGATGATTTCGCGGCCTTCGAAGACCGGGGTGGGTTCTTCGGGGAGGCGGACATAGACGATGGCGCGCGGACCGGTTTGCAGCACGGCGGTAGCGGGGACGAGTAGCGGGACGGTGCCGGGGGATGCATCGGCGATGATGCCGAATTCTTCGATGGGGACGAGGGCCATGCCGCAGATGTCGCACGATCCGGGGGTGTCTTTGATGATTTCCGGGTGCATCGGGCTGATCCATTTGCCGGCGAGCGACGGGTCGAAATGATGGCTTCCTCCGACGGTGGTCGATTGGACGCTGGCGCGGGCGAACATGCCGGGTTTGAGGGCGAGGTCGGGGTTTTCCACGTTGACGCGGACGTTGGAAACGCGGCGCACGGGGTCGATGGAGGGATCGATGAAGACGATGCGGCCGTGGAAGGTGCGGCCGGGCAGGGCGTCGATGCCGAATTCAAGATCCTGGCCGTATCGCAACCATGGCAGGTCGCTTTCGTAGGCTTCAAGGTTGAGCCAGACGCCGGAGAGATCGGCGATTTTGAAGAGGACGTCGCCGGTGTTCACGTAGTCGCCGGCGTTGGCCATGCGGGCGGTGACGATGCCGGATTTGGTGGTGCGCAGGGTGAGGCGCTCGGTCGGCTGGTTGAGGGTCTCAATCTCGGCGATCTGCTCGTCGCTGAATTGAAGCAGGCGGAGTTTTTCACGGGCAGCGTTTAACAGTCGGGAGCGGGTGTCGCGGACGGGGTCGGAGGTGTTTGTGGGCATGGCGTCCCATGCGCGGCGGGCTTCGATGAGTTCGCGCTGGGTGACGAGCAGGTCGGGCGAATAGATCTCGGCGAGGTGGTCGCCCTCGGTGACGCGCGCGCCGGTGAAATCGACGAACAGTCGGTCGAGCCGCCCTGCGACGCGCGAGGTGATGGTGGCGATGCGGCGTTCGTCGGCGGAGATGCGGCCGAACAGGCGGACTTCGTGCGCGGCCGGGGCGCGGACGACGGGGGTGACGCGAAGGTCGAGCAGGGCGGCTGCTTCGGGGTTGATGGAAATTTCGCGCAGCCCGCCAGCGCCATCGTCGTCGAGGATGATGAGGTCCATGTTGCAGATCGGGCAGAGGCCGAATTCGGGTTGGCGGATCTGCGGGTGCATCGAGCAGGTCCACACTTCGCCTGCGGATGCGGTGGTGGCGGATTCCTTTGCCGGCGGCAGGCCGAACCACCAGCCGAGGAGGAAGAGGGCGAGCGGGATGATGAGCGCGGTGAGCTTGATGGGCAGGCGCTTGAGGAAAGTGGAAATTTTCATGGCTTGGGAGGGTTGGCCACAAGAGGCACAGAGGGCACAAAAATGGGTTCTTAAATTTTGTGTCTCTTGTGCTTTTTGTGGCTGATCATTATTGAATTCCGGCGGCGGCTTTGAGGGTGGCGGTGGCTTTGCCGAGTTGGGCGCGGTTGTTGGCGTGTTGGAGGCGGTAGGCGAGGGTGAGCCGCCAGGTTTCGAGCAACTCGGTGAAACCTCCGCTGCCCGCACTGTATGAGGTGAGGGCGAGTTCGTAGGCCTGGCGCGAGTCGGGGATAAGGCGGGTCTCATACATCGCGGCGACCTCGCTGGAGGTGCGGGCGCGGAACCATGCCTCCTCGATGCGGTAGCGCAGGTCGGCGCGGGTGGTGGCGAGCATGGCGTCGGTCTCGGCGATGCCGGCACGGGCTTCGCGGATCATGGCGCGGCGGGGTTCCTGCCACAGCGGGATGTTGAGGCCGATGCCGGCATACCATTGATCGCGCCCGTCGGCGACGGGCGAGCGGCCGGACGAGGAGACGGACGCGCCGCCGACGGCGAGGGTGAAGTCCGGGTATTTTTCGAGTTCGGCGCGGCGGAGTCGGTGGCGGAATGCCTCGGCGCGGCGCTCGGCGGCGGCGACTTCCGGGTGGTTTTGCTGGGCGCGGGCCAACAGTGACTCGAGGGCGGCGGGCGTCGGGATGGAGGCGTTGCGAGCGGCGGGGAGCTTTGCGCCGGACGGGCGGTTGAGCAGCGAGTTGAGCCGGGCGCGGGCGGTGGAGGCGAGGTTTTCCGCTTCGGAGAGGTCGCGATCGAGCCGGGTGCGCTCGTTGGCGAGGCGGAGTTGATCGGCCTGCGCGGCCTGATCGGCGGCGACACGGGCGTCGATGCTGGTGCGCACGGCATCGAGCAAGGTGGCGCTTTCGCGGGTGAGGGTGATCGTTTGCTCGGCGAGGTGGAGGTCCCACCATGCGGCGTGGACTTGTTCGGTGAGGCGGAGTTCGAGAGCGGCGACGTCGGCATGGGCGGCCTCGGCCTCGCGGGTGGCGGCGGCGGCGTCCGCGCCACGTTTTCCGGGGAACGGGAACTTTTGTGACAGGGATCCCATCGTCATCACCTCTCCGGACGCCGTTTGGGCCATTGCGCCGATCGGGGTGACTTCGACCATTGGATCGGGCAGGGCAGCGCGTTGTGGTGGCACGGCGGCGAGGCGCTCGGCACGATGTCGTGCGGCGGCAAGCGACGGGTGATGGCGGATCGCAAGGCGGGCGAGTTCGTCCGGCCCTGCGGATGTTGGCACCGAGTAGTTGACCGCGGCGGATGCGGGTGGGGTTTGGAGTGATGCCGCGCGGTCGCCCGCGCCATCGGGGGTGTTGGCGCAGGCGGCTAGCAGGAGTGCGATGCCGAGTGGAAGGGAGCGGGACATGGAGGTAGAGGGTTTGGCCACAAAAAGCACAGAGGGCACAAATTTCGATGTTTTGGTTTTTGTGTCTCTTGTGCCTTTTGTGGCTGGATATGCGAACTGTGGATTCAGTCGTCGTGGCCGGCTTGATCGAGTTTTGGCAGGTATTTTGCCGGGTCGGCCTCGAACTTGGGTCGGCACGAATCGCAGCAGAATTTGATTTCGCGGCCCTCGTGGATGATGACGACGGGCTCGCCCATGGATCCGAGCGGCTCGCCGGCGACGATGCAGGTTTCGAGCGGATATGGGATGGTGTTTTCGGCGGTCGCTGCGGTGTCGCCACGCTCGCTTGAGCAAGCGGCGAGGATGAGTGCTGCGACGGAGAACGTGAGGATGGTGATTTTCGTTTTCATGATTAATATCTGTTAGATTATGGGTATGGTTATTCAATGATGACAGGTTGGATCGAATGCGACAAGGTTGCATTCGAGGAGCGTGGTTGCGCCGTTTTTTCGATCCATCGCGAATTCGCGACGGCGTGATTGCCTTAATTCCGCCAAGCTTGCAGCGTGGCGAGGCGGATTTGTAATGGCAGTGGCGGCCCCGTGCCATGTTGAGTCAACCGGGCGGTGTCCGAACCATGCCGGAAGTGACTGGCAATTTCCGGTGAGGGAGAATGTGGCGTCGCGAGAGATGGCGCGTGGTTCACCAGATGAAGATCGGCGATGTCGGTCGCTTGTGAGGCGCATGCTGAATCGCAATCACATGGCGGAGTGGGATTCTCATGGGATGAGCCGCAGCATGAGGATTCCAGGTTAACGCTTCTGCTATCGCAGCAGCATGTGCCGGTACTCACGGAAAAAACCGTGAAGCACATGAGCAGAAGCAACTGGAAGAGTTTCACTGCTGTTATCCTTGCATGTGGTGATTTCGGTGCAAGGGGGAAATTTCCCCATCATGGAAGGGGATTTCTGTCCTGATCCGGTGCCAGCCCTATCGCCATGGGCGACGGCTCTCGTGCGATTGGAGTTTGCGGAGGAGGGGGTTGGGGGTGATGTTGAGATGTGCTCCGGACTATTCCACGATTGTTGATCGCGTTAACTGCGGTCGTCTGGCTCGTTGGATGCGCGGGCCAACCAGCGGGGACACCGCATATCGATCGATCCGCAAAAAGTTCGGCTGACACGCTTGCGGGCGAGACCTTTGGGTTTCGCCGCTGGGTTTCTCCGTCCCATGAGCCCGATGTGGTAATTATTGGTATTCATGGTTTTTGCGGGGCATCGAATGATTATCAGAACCTCGGGCAATACATGATGCGCCATCAGCCGAAGACGGCCGTTTACGCATACGAGTTGCGTGGCCAGGGCAATGATCCGATTCACCATCGGCGGGGAGACATCGGGAGTGCGAGTGAATGGTATCGTGATCTATTCGCCTTCACTGGATTGGTTCGGGAAAAACATCCACGGGCGCTTGTGGTTTGGTTTGGAGAGAGTATGGGCGCGATGATCGCGGCCCACGCGTGGCGCGAGGCGGAGGCGGACGAGCGGCCATGTGATGGCATCGTCCTTTCCTCGCCGATCGTGCGGTTCCGCGATGATATTCCGGCGTGGACGCCAGGCTTGGTTCAGGTGGCAGCGACCGCGCTACCGCTCGCCCGGGTCTCACTGGAAACCCTGACGTCCGGCGAGGAAATCCCGATGACGCAGAGCTCGATCCATGGTGAGCAGGTTCAGCACAATCCCTACCATGTGGAAAGACACACCCTGCGGTTTTTGGCGACTCTCGCGAGGCACATCAACGGCATGAATGATTGTGCAGCCGAATTGACGGGGCCGGTGCTGATTCTGCATGGCGGCCAAGATTTTTTCAACAGCGATTCGGACATCCGCGGGTTCATTGCCCGGATGCCGGATGAGGCACGGGTGACGTACCGCCACTATCCGCGGTCCTATCACCTTTTGATGTATGACGAAAAGCGCGAGCGCGTTTTCCGGGATGTCGCACGCTGGTGTGCCCGCTTGCGGCGCGAGCGGCGGTGATTTCAGTTGTGGCGGGATGTGCGGCCCGGCTTGTTTTCGCGGCGGCTTTGGCTGGTGTTGCCCTGGCCGCGCACGGTGCCCGCCGTTTCCATTTGTTCGCGGCGGAAGTGGGTGGGAGAGCTGCCGGTGAAGCGGGCGAAGCTGCGGTTGAATTGCGAGAGCGACTGATAGCCGATTTGAAATGCGATCTCGGAGACGCGCACTTCGGGTTTGAGGAGTTCTTTTTTCGCCCATTCAATGCGGCGACGGTTCACGTAATCGGTGAGGGTGAGACCGGTGGATTCCTTGAACACCCGACAGAAATGCGATTCGCTGAGTCCCGCGTGGCGTGCAACCAATGAAAGCGGGAGTGGGTCGGAAAGCGTGCGGTCGATGAACTCACGGGCTTTCGAAACGGCGGCCGGCTCGCTCCCTTCGCTGATGAGAGCGAGTTTTTCGACATGGCGGTTGAGTTGCTGGCCGAAGGTGACGAGCAGCGTGACCATGCTGTTGTAGCGTTCGGGTTCCACGACGCGTGTCTGGTTGTAGGCGGAGCGGAGTTTTTCGACTTCCTTTGCTTTGAGACCTTGGCGGCCAAGCATGCTTGCGACCGTGTCGAATTGATTCGGCTTTGGGAGCTTGTGGAAGACCTGGCCGGTGCGCAGGAAGCCGATCAGGGCTGGGCCGTTGCGAATCGGAATCGCGGTCGCCGCCATTCCGGTGTAACAATGGCAGGTCGTCGGCCCATTGATGCTGGCTTCGCTCATCAGGCGCTGGTTCACCTCGACGCAGGCACCGCAGGCGCTTTTGCAAAGATTCAGCTTGTGGCAGAAATCCGCGGAATTTTCATCCGGCTGGCAGAGCAGATCGCTCACTGATGACTCGGGCCGAACCAATCGGAGGGGGAGACCGGTGGCGCAACGATAGGCCGTTTGATAAGTTTTGAAGAGCTCGGACTCGTTCAGTTTTTCGAACAAGGCTTCGTTAAATGTATCTGGATTCTGGCCCATGGCGTGAAACTGATGCGGGATTAGTGTTATCGGGTGATTCCCCAAAGATCAACCTAACTCTGAAAAATCGCATCGGATATCCTCTTTTACCGCGCATCGTCTGCCACGCTTTCAACAATCCAGCCGAGGTAGCGTGGATCCACTTCCGATGGGCGGATCGCAATGATCTCCGGAGTGTCGTAAGGATGCGCGGTCGCCAGCCATGCCGCGAACGCCGGATAAGCGGCATCCGTCGTCTTAAAAATCGCGAGCACTTCCCGGCTGGATTCCACCTTTCCTTGCCACCGGTAGATCGATTCGATTCCCGGGATGAGGTTGACGCAGGCAATCGCTTGATTTTTCACAGCGAGTGTGCCAATTTGTCGCGCCTGTTCGGCATCGGGAAACGTGCACAGCACCAAGCGGACGTGATCCATGCGATGATTCAACCTCACTCAAGCGATTTGCGCAACTTCTAGATGAAACCCGGATTTCTGGAGAAACTGGTGACCCGCCTTGACCGTGTCGAGCCCGGCGAGGTGCAGCAGATCGTCACGCGGCTGATACGTGAGAAAGGCCTGCTCGAACAGGTTTTCGAAGCGCTTCAGGAGGGTGTGATCGTGCTGGACCCGAACGGGCTGATTGATTTCGTCAACCGCGCCGCCTGTCAGTTTTTCGGTCTCGATGGGGAAAAGGCCACGGGCCAGCCGCTGTCGTCGCAGGTGCGCGGGCTCGATTGGAAGACGATCGGCCGCCCCGGCCGGACCGTGAGTCGCGACATCGAGGTGTTTTACCCGGAAAACCGCTACCTCAATTTTTATCTTTCGCCGATTGAGTCGAGCGATGTCGAAGTCGAAACTGTGGGATACGTGATGCTGGTACGTGACCTGACGCGGACGCGGGCCGAGGCCGAGGAGACGCTCGAATCCGAGCGCCTCAACGCGCTCACGTTGCTGGCCGCCGGTGTGGCCCATGAGATCGGCAACCCGCTCAACTCGCTCGATATCCATCTTCAGTTGTTAGAACGGCGGATGCGCAAGCTGCCGTCAGTCGACCGCAAGCCGCTCGAGGAGCATCTCGCCACCGCGCGTGGAGAAATCCAGCGTCTCGACAGCATCTTGCGCCAGTTTTTGCATGCGGTGCGGCCGACCGTGCCGCAGCGGGAAAACTGTGACATTCACCAGTTGGTTCGCGATTCGGTGAAATTGTTGGAGCCCGAACTCGCATCGCGTCACATCAAGGTGGAGCTCGATTTTGGCAAAGATCTACCGCCCGCCTCACTCGACAATTCCCAGTTCCAGCAGGTTTTTTACAATCTGCTGCGCAATGCATACCAGGCGCTGGCCGGCGATGGAGCGCGCATCATCATCCGGACCCGCCACAACGATTTTGAGTTCGTGATTATCATTGAAGACAACGGGAGCGGCATTTCCCCCGAGCACATGGGCTCGCTGTTCGAGCCATACCGCACCACCAAGACCTCGGGGACCGGGCTCGGCCTGCTGATCGTAAGGCGCATTGTCCGCGAGCACGGCGGTGAGATCGCCGTGGAGAGCGAGGAGAACCACGGCACCCGTGTGATTATCCATCTGCCTCGCACCGAACGCACCGTGCGTCTTCTCGGTGCGCCTTCCGATGAAGATCCCGTGATCGACATCAGTGCAGATTTCTAACATTATTATTCGCCGCCATGCATCCCACCCTCCTAATCGTAGACGACGAGCGCTCGACTCGCGACGGCCTCCGCAGCGCGCTGGAAGATGATTTCGAAATTTACACTGCCTCCGGCCTGGGGGAGGCGAAAAAGATTCTGAAATCCGAGTCGATCGAGTTGCTGCTCACGGATCTGCGCCTCGGTGGCGATTCCGGAATGGACGTGCTCACCGCCGCTCTCGAGCAGCCCGAACCGCCGACCGCCATCATGATGACGGCCTACGGATCGGTGGATACCGCAGTGGAGGCGATGCGCTGTGGGGCTTGGCATTTCGTCACCAAACCGCTGAATCTCGACGAGGTTGAAATGCTGCTCAAGCGGGCGATGCGAAACCGTTCGTTGGAAACGGAAAACCGCCGGCTTACCGAACAAGTCCGCGGGAAATCCGGACTGGAGCGGATCATCGGGCGATCTTCCGCGATCACCCGGATCGGCGAATTGGTCCGCCAGGTCGCGCCGACCCGGGCCACCGTAATCATCGAAGGGGAATCCGGCACCGGTAAGGAAGTGGTGGCGCATACGATCCATCACTTGTCCGGGCGGCCCGCCTCCAAGCTGGTGATTGTGAACTGTGCGGCGCTTTCCCCGCAACTGCTGGAAAGCGAGCTCTTCGGTCATGAGAAAGGCGCGTTCACCGGAGCCGCCCAGCGCCGCATCGGGCGCTTCGAGCAGGCCGATGGCGGCACCTTGTTTCTCGATGAGATCGGTGAAATTGACGCATCCACTCAGGTAAAACTCCTGCGCGCGCTTTCTGAGCGCACCATCGAACGCGTCGGCTCGAACCAACCGATCAAGGTCGACGTCCGCCTCATTACGGCAACAAACCAACACCTCCGCGACCTCGTGGATGCCGGGAAATTCCGCGAGGACTTGTTTTTCCGGCTCAATGTGGTGCGGATCGAAATGCCGCCGCTTCGCGAGCGACGCGAGGACATTCTGCTGCTGGCCTCCAGCTTTCTCAAGGAATTCGCAGAGGAAAACGGCCGCCCGGTCAAGCCGTTGAGCGACGCCGCACAATCCCTGCTGGCCACCTACTCGTGGCCGGGCAATGTCCGCGAACTTCGCACCGTCATCGAGCACGGTGTCGTGATGTGCAATCATGCCGTGATCGACGTCCGCCACCTGCCCGCCTTCCTCCATGAGCAGGTCACCATGCGTGGCGTCCCAATCCTCCCACCCGCCGCATCCGGGAAAATCGACCTTGATGCCACCCCTGAATTCAACTTGAGTGCGCTTGAAGCGAACGCCATCCGCTCCGCGCTCGAATTCGCCCAAGGCAACCGGACGCGGGCCGCCGAGCTTCTCGGCCTTAGCCGCCGCACCCTTCAACGCAAACTCAAAGATATGACAGGCTGAACCCAGCCCGCCCCCCTCTCACTGACCCATGAGCCTGAACTTCGCCCACATCGACGCCGGCATGCTGATCCGCCGGAGCCTGTTTCTTTTGGTGCTTCTGATTCTCGCCTTCGGCAACATATTCGTGTTGTTCCAAGGCCTGAATTCCCCGACCGCCATGGATCAGGCGCAGATTTCCCGTGAAATCGCCCGCGGCAATGGCATCAGCACCAAATTCATCCGCCCCATCGCATACCACCAGGCGCAGACCGCGGCGGGTCGGCCAATCGCATTCGAGGGATTCCAGGATACCTACCACGCGCCCCTCAACCTGCTCGTCAACGCCGCGGTGCTCAAGGTGGTGGGCGGCGACGATGGAACGGCATGGGCGCTTCGTGAAAAGGAAATGATCTTCCCGCTCGACCGCGTGATCGCCGCGGTATCGACGATTTTCTTCCTCCTTGCGATCGGGGTGAACTACCTGCTGGTGAGCCGCATCTTTGACGTCAAGATTGCCAGCGTTACCGCCATCCTCATGCTTTTCTGCGAGGCGATGTGGAGTTTCTCGCTCTCGGGTCTGCCGCAGATGCTGATGATGTTGTTGTTCTCCTGCGCCCTTTATTTCGCATACCGGGCCGACGAAGCGGCATCCGAAGGCGGTCTTGCAATGGTTCCCGCGGTGATCGCCGGCATCTTCCTCACCCTGCTCGCGTTGACCCATTGGATGACGGTGTGGCTGGCGCTTGGATACATCACTTACGTTGCCATTGCGATCCGACCGCGCGGACTCGTCGCGGCCGCTATTCTTTTCCTGCTGATTGTCGCCGCGCTGTGGCCTGTCATGCGCAATAACTCGGTCTCCGGCATGCCCCTCGGCACGGCGTATCTCACGCTTTATAGCGGCCTTGGTGCCAGCAGCGAGGAGGCGATCATGCGCTCCGCTTCGTTGGACGACGCTCCGCCCATCGTCGATGGCATCCTTGGCAAGGTCCTGCGCACCTCGCTCCTTCAGCTTACCGACATCGTACCGTTCCTTGGTGGCATCGTCGTCGCTCCGCTGTTTTTCCTCTGCCTGCTCCATCCGTTCAAGCGGGCGTCGATTGCAAATTTCCGATGGGCGATTCTGCTCATGTTCATCGGCAACTCGCTTGCGCTGGCATTCTTCGGAATTTCCCGCAATCCCCTCGATCCGAACCAACTGCACATCATTTTCGCCCCGATCATGACGGCATACGGGCTCGCCTTCATTTCCATCCTCTGGTCGCGGCTCGATGTCGTCCTGGCCACGCCGATGCTGCGCAACGTCCACTTCTTCATCATCATCTTCATTTGTGCGCTGCCGCTCATCCTGTCGCTGCCACAGAAGGTGCGGGTCGGCATGCACCTGCGCGACCGCGGCGGGGTTCCCCATTGGCCGCCATATTTCGCCCCGGCCCTTGCAACGGGGCTGAAATCCGTGGTCGATGAAAAACAAATCATCTACTCCGACCAGCCGTGGGCCGTCGCATGGTATGCCGATCGCATGAGCATCTGGCTGCCGCCGACACGCGGTGGCTTCGAATCGCTCGAGCGCATCGCGTCGGACCTGCGCACGCCCGTTCATGGGATCTTGATCACGCCGTCCTCGCATGGTGCCGGGCCGGTGAGCTCCGTGATGGCGAATCATCGGGATTTCGCTTCCCTCGTCCTCGATGGCAAGGTTTCGCAAGCCACGTCGATGTCGCCCGATCCGCGCGCCGGAACTCCGGTTTTCAACCGCGACCCGAAAATCGAGTCGATCATGAGGCGTTATTCCCAACGCACATTCCTGATGGGCATTGGCGATATGGCGTATTACAGTGAACGTCCGCTCGGCTCACGCTGACATTTCCCAACTCAATCCCATGGCACCACGCACCAGGAAATCATTGCCGGATGGTCGATCTGAAGACCGCCCCACGTTCGAGCAGGCGCTCGGCGAGCTTGAGGCGATCGTCGAGCAAATGGAAAATGAGCAACTCCCGCTCAATGAACTGATTGACCAATACGAAAACGGGGTCCGCCTGTTCACCGCATGCGACAAACTGCTTGGCGAGGCGCGCGAGCGCCTCGAATTGATCACACTCAAGGCCCGCCAGGACCCCACCACAACTCCCGCTCCATCCGTTGATTCCGATTCAGGGGAAAACGGCGAACCCGATGATGATGATATCCGACTCTTCTGACCACCCCGCGCTCGGCCCGATCCTGCGAACCATTGATTCTCCCGAGGATGTCAAGAACCTCACGGAAGAGCAGTTGCTTGCCTTGCCCGAGGAAATCCGCGAAACGCTGATTCATTCGCTTGCCCGAACCGGCGGCCACCTCGGCCCCAACCTCGGTGTTGTCGAGCTCAGCATCGCCCTGCACCGGGTTTTTTCCACCCCGCACGACAAGTTCGTGTTCGATGTTTCCCACCAGGGATACGTCCACAAGATGCTCACTGGGCGGGCCAATCGGATTCATACCATTCGCACATATCAAGGGCTCAATGGCTTCCTCCTTCGTGAGGAATCCGAGCATGATGCCTACGGGGCGGGGCATGCCGGCACCGCGCTTTCGGCCGCCCTTGGCATGGCCGCCGCCCGCGATCTCGCCGGGGACGACCACCACGTCGTCGCCGTCGCCGGAGATGCAGCCTTCACCTGTGGCCCCACGCTTGAGGCGCTCAACAACATCGCTGAAACCACCCGCCGGTTCATCGTCGTGCTCAACGACAACGAATGGTCGATCGACAAGAACGTCGGTGCGATCGCGCGCTATTTCAACGCCCTGCAGACACATTCGACCTATGCGTCGATGCGCTCGAAGATCGCGAACTTCGTCGAAAAAACCGTCGGCAAGGCCGCCCGCACGCTCGCGCACCGCGTCGAAGAGGGCGCCAAGAACCTGCTTTTCCACAGTGTCCTCTTCGAGAAATTCGGCCTCCGCTACTACGGCCCGATTGACGGCCACGATTTGCCGCTTCTCGTCCGCACGTTCGAGCACCTCAAGACGCTCCATGAGCCAGTGGTCCTCCATGTGATCACCGAGAAGGGCAGGGGATACCAGCCGGCGGTGGAAAACCCCGGGAAATTTCACGGCCTCGGCAGCTATGCGGTGAGCGATGGCGCCACAGCGGCAGGTCTCGCGACGTGCTCTGATATCTTCGGTCGCACCCTTACCGATCTGGCCAAGGCCGATGCCAAAATCACCGCCATCACCGCCGCCATGCCGGGCGGGACCAAGCTTGAAATCTTCAAAAACGAACTGCCCGATCGTTATTTCGACGTCGGCATCGCCGAGGAACACGCCGCCCTCTTCGCCTGTGGCCTCGCCACCCAGGGATTCCGGCCGTTCCTTGCGATTTACTCGACGTTCATGCAGCGTGCCTACGACATGATCATCCATGATATCGCGCTGCAGAATCTCCCCGTGCGCCTCTGCATGGATCGCGGCGGGCTTTCCGGCGATGACGGCCCGACGCACCACGGGCTTTTCGATATTGGCTATCTTCGCCACATTCCCGGCATCGTCATGATGCAGCCCAAGGATGAGGATGAGCTCGTCGACATGCTCCACACCATGGCCGGATACGATGCAGGCCCCAGCGCGATCCGTTATCCGCGTGGCGCAATCACTGGCCAGCGCAAACGCTCGACGCCCCGCACGCTCGAGATCGGCAAGGCCGAAATCGCCTCCGATCCCGGTGGTGAGCTCGATGTTGTGCTGCTCGGCCTTGGCACCATGTTTTCCCTTGCCGAAAAGACCGCCGCAAAACTCACGGAGCTAGGACTGCGCGTCGCCATCGTCAATCCGCGATTCATCAAGCCGCTCGATGGCGCACTGCTCGAATCGATCGCCCGCCGCGCCCGCGTGGTCGCCACCTTCGAGGACCACGTCGTCACCAACGGCTTCGGGTCCGCCTGCATGGAGCACCTCAGTGCGGCCGGCATCGCAGTCCCCGTCGTCCGCGTCGGCTGGCCCGATGCATTTGTCGAACACGGCAAACCCGAAATCCTCCATGAAATACACGGTCTCACCGCCGATGCCGCCACATTCAGGATTCAGCAAGTGCTCGATGGGATTGCAGCGCCGGGTAACTGAGTCGATCCGCGGCAGGGAGCAATCTCAGTTCATGAAGCCTCAATCTTAAGAATGAGATGGGCGACCTCAAGGAGGGGCGAAGGGTCTGCCTTCGTCCTGTGCGCGTGCCTGCGCGATGATCAATGAAATGACGAGTAGAGCGGTTGGCAAACGCATAGCAAGGTCATCAAAACGAAGCGCTCGCAATGTCCAAACTCAAGGAGGCGTTTGTTGTGAAACAGGCATGCAATGATGAAGATTGCGGAAGTAAGATCGTAAGTTCATTCGAGAGAGCAAAACGGCGTGGATTCGCTAGGCAGAGCAGGCGTCACAGCGCGATATGTAGGAGCCGGAGGTGCTTGCTACGGGTTTTTGCGCAAAATCGAAGAATTTTTGCGCAAAATCGAAGATCCCAGAAGGTTTTTGGCTTGGGAATGACGGAAATCCGATTCATGTCTTATCTCATAACTAAATAGTTACTGCGATAAATCATTGCCGAAAGTGTCCGATCACACGAAATCCTAACAAAAAATTACCCCCCTTCGACCGGATTATGAAAACCCAAAAAAAATTCCTTATTGCCGCTGCAACGTTGCTGGCCCTTTCTGTGTCATCCCAAGCGGCTGTGGTGATTTCGCAGTTCAATTTTACCGGGAATTCAGGTGCCAGTTCTGACACCGAAACCATAACAAATACTTCCAATATCACCGCTGGCGCGGGTATTAGCGGATCACTCTTCGCGAATGATCGTCTTGAAGTTCGTGGAAACGAAACTACGGCTGTCAATAGCAACAACACTCTTGCAAGTCAGCAGCCGCCAGCCATTGCAGCGGATGACTATGTCACCTTCACGGTTACCGTTCCAGTCGGTCAGGTGATGAGTCTGACGACCTTGGATTATAAATGGGCCACACAGAACGCGTATCGCCAATCCTTTGGCATCTACTCGGATAAGACCGGTTTCACCTATGCGAACATCCTGGATGGCCTACACCAGTCGGGAGGCTCTGGCACCACTGGGTCAATGACCGCATTTACCGGTAGGTCGATCGATCTTTCGGGGTTCGCCTCGCTTCAGGATTTGACCGATACCACCGTCGAATTTCGCTTTTATATCACCCATCCCCAGAGCAGTTCGAATCTGAGAGCTTGGGCTTTTGACGACATCGTGCTCAGCGGCACCGTGGAAGTCATCCCCGAGCCCACCACGGCTCTCCTCGGCGGGCTCGGCATGTTGGCTCTGCTTCGCCGCCGCCGTTGAGGATACCGACTCTTCAATCTCTCACGACAAGCCGCAATGGTTATCACCGCTGCGGCTTGTTTTTGAGTGCGAGTAGGCTCATTCGTGAGAATGAGGTGGGGGTTGACCTCGATTGCACCATCGATGTCGCGATTTTACAATCGCGCCTACGCAAGCAGGGTAACCCGCAAGTTATATCATTCTCCATTCGTAATCCATGACACGTTGATCGCCATGAAATCCATCGTCCCAAAACATGTTATCGTCATCCTCGGCCTGGCGTTGTTCGCGCCCGTGCTTCACGCATCGAACGAGGTTATACGCTTCGCCAATGATCAGTATCGCTTCTACCTGCACCCGGAAGGGTTCCGCTATGGCTTCGAGCGTGCGGATGGAACTCCCATCGCCGGTGCTCATCCGGAGTCGGGGTTGTTGATTGGATTGATGGCGGGGAACAAGCCGTCGGTGAGTCCCGTGAAATCGACCGTCATTGACAAGTTCGAGGGGAATGGTCTCCAGGCAACGGCGACCACAGCCGAAGGGTTGCAGGCGCGGGTTCAGATTGAATTTCACGAGAGCTTCGCTCGCTTCGCCGTGGTGCCAATCGGCCAGCCGGAGGATGCGCGGTTTACCTTTGATTTCCGCACCGCGCCGCTGGGTCCGGTCTTCGGGATGGGGGATTACGGGTCGCACGCGGATGAGTTCAAAAACGTGAACGCATCCTGCAATGGCAACGTGAGCGCGAGGGACCAGGCGGATTTGACCGGGTTGGTCCGCGACGAGGTGATCAACCAGGGGAGTTGCAAGCGCTTTGTCACGAACTTCGCGATCTTTCCCAAGCAGGGATTTGCGCAGGTGTTGTTCAACGATGCGAAAAAGCGTGTCGGCTTCACGGAATCGGAAAACCGGATTGGCGTGGCGGATGAGGCGGAGGTGAAGACGTTGTATTATTTCACCGGCGACATGCAGCGGATCTATGCGGATTACCTCGCGGTGCGCGGGCGCGAGGGATACCCGGATGTGAAGCCGAGACATGATTTGTTCCAAGTTGGCTGGGAGGCGTATGGTGCGCTTGGATGGAACACCTTCCAGGTGGCGGTGACGCACAACATCCAGACGTATCTGGAAAAAGGCTTTCCCCTCAAATGGGGCGTGGTCGGCTCCGGGTTCTGGCCGGGAAACCGCAGAAACACCAGTCAGGGGACGACCGTGAGTTTCGGCATGTGGGATACGGTGGAAACGGAACGCCGCGACGGGCTGCCCAACCCGCGCTACCCGGATCCGGATGAGCTCAAGCAGTTGTTCCGCGATAACGAAATGAAACTGCTGCTCGGCCTGCGCAATCATTTCAAGAATCCGTCGCATGCCTCATACAATGTCGAGAACGATGGAGTGTTCCCCAAGGAGGCATACGACGCGGGATTCTTTCTGAAACGCCGGGATGGTCGACTCTTGGGCACAGGCAACAATGAGTTTCCCCGCGTGCCGGTGATTTTTTTTGATAGCTACAACAAGGCGGCGATGGATTGGTTTGTCGAAAAGGTCGCGCTCTGGGGCGCGGATGGCTTCAAGGAGGATGCCATGATTTATGATCGCATGTATCACGATGGCATGTGGAATCCCTTCAACAAGCGCCTGATGGACGAAGGTTATCTGATGATTGCACGCAACACGGCGTTCTCCCCGGCGGGCGATCTGATGCGGATCAATGATTCTTATGCCGGGACGGGAAAAAACTTTCATTCCGACCCGCACCGCATCCCGCTCAACATGCTGAGCAATGCCGCGAGTGCCGGCTCGAATGGATACCCCGACATCATCGGCGGTACGCCGGGGACCTCGACGACGTCGCGCATGTTCCGCGAATACTATGTGCGCAACGCGATGCTCGCTGCGGTATCCGCCGGGATGTCGTTCGGCCGCGGGCCGTGGCTGCTGGAACACCCGGAGTATGAGGCGATCGCGCTGAAAGCCGCGCGCTGGCACGATCGCTATTCACCCTACATCTTCAGCGCGGCCATCGACAGCCACGAGACCGGATACCCCCACACCATGACGCCGCTGCACATCGCCTTTCCCGATGATGAGGAAACCTACAACCTGATCAGCCGCGAGCGGCAGCAATACCAATGGATGCTCGGTCCCTCGATGTTGGCGGCCCCGTTGTTTGGCAATGATTTCGAGACGGCGGAGTCGCGCGATGTTTACCTGCCTGCAGGCCGCTGGATCGATTATGAATCGGGCACCGTGCATCAAGGGCCGACCACCCTGAAGGATTTCCCGATGCCGCGCGCGCGTATTCCGGTGTTCATCGGTGGCAAAGGGGTGATCGTCGGCAAGTCGGCGGAGGTGGCGGGTGTGTTGGATGTGGAGGTGTTCCCGGTAACCGAGGGGCTCTCGGAATATACCTACTCCTGGACCGATGGCACCACGAAAAGCCGCATCACCAACCGCAATGCGGGATGGGATCCTGCCACGCTCAAGGTGCGGGATCTCACCGCGAATGAGGATGTTGCCACGCATCACGATCCGGTGCGTGGATCGTTCCGGTTCCGCCTCAAGCCCGGGCACGATTATGAGCTGAGAGAGTAGGCGCGGTCGTGAGACCGCGATCGCTTGGCCTCGCGACGTCCGCCTCGATCTTGCTCTCACGAGCAAGCCTACGTTCCGCCTCGTAGGCGAGGTCGTGAGACTGCGATCGCTTGGCCTCGCGACGTCCGCCCCGATCTTGCTCTCACGAGCAAGCCTACGTTCCGCCTCGTAGGCGAGGTCGTGAGACTGCGATCGCTTGGCCTCGCGACGTCCGCCCCGATCTTGCTCTCACGAGCAAGCCTACGTTCCGCCTCGTAGGCGAGGTCGTGAGACTGCGATCCCCCGGCCTCGCGACGTCCGCCTCGATCTTGCTCTCACGAGCAAGCCTACGTTTTGGAGTGGGCAAAAGGATCGGGTTTTTCGAAAGCGTTTTTTGATCGAGTCTTGGCGAATGCGGTCGTAAACCTCGCCTCATGCACCACTCCACACCCAAAAGCATCGGCGTTCTTGGTCTTGGCATCATCGGGGCGATTTGGGCTCGGCATTACCATAATACGGGCGTGCTCGCCGGTGCATGGAACCGCACGCCGCAACCCGGGTTTCCGATGGCGATGGAATCCGCTCTCGATGTGGCACGCGCTGCCGATGCGATCCAGATTGTGGTTGCCGATCCGGCGGCGGTTTCGAGTGTGATCGAGGCGATTCTGCCCGCGCTCGATGACTCGAAAGTCGTGATTCAATCGAGCACGATTGATCCCGATAGCAGCGATGCATTCCGCAATCGTGTGATTGCCACCGGCGCGCGCTACGTCGAAGCGCCATTTACTGGCAGTCGTCCTGCGGCATTGGAAAAACAGACGGTTTTTTATCTCGGTGCGGATGATGTCTTGTGCGAGGCCATCGAGCCCATGCTCTCGCTCGTGTCAGCGCACCGCCTGCGGGTTGGCGATCATCGACAGGCCTGTGCGCTCAAGCTCGCGATGAATCTGAACATCGCCGCGCAAATGCAGGCGCTCGCCGAGGCCCGCGCGATTTGCGCGCGCTCGGGCATTGGCGACGATGTGTTTTTCGACGCGCTTTCCCGCAACGTCAGCCACTCCGGGCTCAGCCGCCTGAAGGAGCCGGTGCTGAGGTCGAACGACTTCAGTCCGATGTTTTCAGTGAAACACATGCACAAAGACATGCGGCTCGCCGGGGAGATGAAGGAAAGCGACGGATGCGCGATTCTCGCGACCGTGATTGACCGCCTTGCCGCCGCCGAATCCGCTGGTCACGCCGATGAGGATTTCGCGGCATTAGCGAAGTTAATGGACGCCTGAATTGGCATCGGGAAAGTTCACCTGAAAATTTCGGAGACGACGCGTGAGGGCTTGGTGATATTAGTGAGGCGCTGGGAGACACCCTGGAACGGGTGGGTGAACTGGTGGTGGTCGTATCCTAACAGGGCGAGGATGGTGGCGTGGAAATCGTGGGCGCTCACCTTGTCGCGGATGGCGTCGAAGCCGACGGGGTCGGTTTCGCCGAGGGAGAATCCGGGTTTCACGCCGCCGCCGGCCATCCAGATGGTGTATGCGGAGGGAGAGTGGTCGCGACCGACGTTGCGCATTTCGACGCCGCCGCGGTTCTCGCGCATGGGTGTGCGGCCGAATTCGCCGGACCAGATGACGAGGGTGTCTTCCAACAGACCTCGCTGTTTGAGGTCTTTGAGGAGGGCGGCGATGGGTTGGTCGATCTCGCGGCATTTATCGGCGAAGCCGCGGAGCAGGCAGGTGTCGTTGGCGGTGCCATGGGAGTCCCAGCCCCAGTCGAAGAGCTGGATGAACCGGCAGCCGCGCTCGGCGAGGCGGCGGGCGAGCAGGCAGTTGTTGGCGAACGATTCGCGTCCGGGCCGGGTGCCGTATGAGGAGTGGATGTGTTCGGGTTCCTGGGTGATGTCGAAGGCATCGGACGCGTGGATTTGCATCCGGTATGCCATTTCATATTGGGAGATCCGGGTGAGCGTCTCGGGGTCGCCGACGTCTTCGGCGATGTGCTGGTTGAGCTGGTTGAGTGCGTCGAGGCTGCGGCGGCGGATGTCGCGCGGAATGCCATCGGGGTTGCCGAGGTAGAGCACGGGGTCGCCCTGGGAACGGCATTGCACGCCCTGATAGACGCTGGGCAGGTATCCGGATCCCCAGAGTGCCTTGCCGCCATCGGGGTTCTTGCCGCCGGAGGTGAGGACGATGAAGCCGGGGAGGTTCTGGTTTTCCGAGCCGAGGCCGTAGGTCGTCCATGCGCCGGCGGACGGGTTGCCGGGCAGGGCGTTGCCGGTGTGGAGGAGCAGTTGGGCCGGGCCGTGGTTGAATTGATCGGACCACATCGATTTGATGAAGCAGACGTCGTCGATCACCTCCTCGAAGTGCGGGAGCCGGTCGGAGATCCATTGTCCGGATTGCCCGGCCTGGTGGAACGGGTATTGCGAGCCGAGCATTTCGGGCACGCCCTGGATGAAGGCGAAGTTGCGGCCTTCGAGGAATTCCTGCGGGCAGGGTTTGCCGTTGAGTTTTTGGAGCTCGGGTTTGTAGTCGAAGAGTTCGAGCTGGCTGGGTGCGCCGGCCATGTGGAGGTAGATCACGCGTTTGGCCCGCGGCGCGAAATGCGGTGCGGCGGGGGCGAAGGGGGTGGCGGGGGTGGCGGGGGTGGCGGGATCGCGCGCGAGCTTGGCGGCGGCCTTGGCACCTGTTAGCGAACCAAGCCACATCGAGGCAAGCGACATCGCCGAGCCGCCGAGGAAGTGGCGCCGGGTGAGGTGCTGGAGGCGGTCGCGGTGGAACTGGGTGGTTGGGTCGAGCATGGCGGTGAGGTGGTGAGAAGATCGGTCGGATCCGTCGGATCTGTCGGATCTTATCGGTTGAGGGCGGCGTCGGAGTTCAAGAGAGTGTTGGCGACCAATATGAGTGCGGCACGTTCCGGGGAGCCTGCGGCGAGGGCATCGGCTTCGGCGGGGGCGGCACGGTATTCTTCGAGAGCGTCGCGGTAGAGGGTGGTGAGGATTTCGAGCAGTTCTGGCGGGGGATCGCCGAGGGTGATCATGCGGAATCCGTGGGCGAGCCGGGTTTGTGGTTCGGGGCCTGCATCGGCCATGCGCCCGGCGAATGCGGAGGCGAATTCGATGTGGGCGGGGTCGTTGAGGGTGACGAGCGCCTGGAGCGGGGTGTTGGTGGGGAATCGCTGCTCGGTGCAAAGGGCGCGATCGGGGGCGTCGAAGGTGAGGAGCGCCGGGTGGCCGGCGGTGCGCTTGTGGTAGGTGTAAAGTGCGCGGCGATAGCGGGCGGGGCCTTCGGAGGTTTTCCAATCGGCACCGCTGTAAACGGAGTTCCAGACACCGTCGGGTTGGGGCGGAAACACCGGAGGGCCGCCAAGTGCGGGGTTGAGCATGCCCGATAGGGCGAGGGCGTGGTCGCGCACCATTTCGGCGGTGAGCCGCTGACGCGGGCCGCGGGCGAGCAGGCGGTTGCGCGGATCCCGCTCGGTCGATTCGGTGGTGGCGCGGTTGCTCTGGCGGTAGGTGCTGGAAAGGACGATCTCGCGCAGGAATGGTTTGAGCCGCCATTCGTGATGATCGCGGAGGCGGATCGCGAGGTGGTCTAACAATTCGGGGTGGGATGGCAGTGAGCCGGAGCTGCCGAAGTCGCCCAGGGTATCGACGATTCCGGTGCCGAACATTTCGGTCCAGAGGCGGTTGGCGAGGACGCGGGCGGAGGTGGGGTTTCCCGGGCTGGTGATCCAGCGGGCCATGTCGAGGCGGTTGTTCGCATCATCGGGTCCGCCGAAGAGGGAGGGGATGGCAGGGGAGACCGGCGCGTCGAGGGTGGTGCGGTTGCCGCGGATGAAGACGCGGGTTTCGCGGGCGGCGGCTTCGCTGCGCTCGCGCATGACGGGGATGGTGATGCCGGGAATTTTCGCGTGGCGGGCGGCGAGGGTGTCGTGGTTTTTCCAGGCTTCGGCGCGGGCGGTGTCGGCAAGGCGGGTGGCAAGGGAGGAGTCGGCGGTGGTCTCGATGCGGAAGCGGCGAAGCACGGTGTTTTGGTTGGTGCCGTTGCATTTCGCGCCGTGACCGAGGGTGATTTCGAGGGTGTCGCCCGGTTCGGGCATGGCTGGGGTTTCAGGGACGAACCACGCGGTGCGCGGGCTTTTCATCATCGGGTATTCGCCGAAGCCGCGCGGGCTTTTCTGCAGTGTTTCGCGGGGATCGAACGGCCCGGCGAGGAAATCGGCGACCACTTCCCGGATCGGGATTTTCCGGCGGGTTCCATCGGAAGCCACAAAGGCGGCGGTGAAGTGGGTGACGACCGCTCCACGCTCGTCCCACTGGGCGGGATCTTCGTTGAGCGGGAGGATGTGAAGGCGGATGGCGCCGATCTCACTGGCGGGGCCGCGCAAGGTGAAGACGCTGGCATCGGGCGTGGTGCCGGACGAGCGGATGTCGCCCTCGTTCGTCTGGGTGAGGCGGCCGGTGTCGGGGGTGGCGATGGTTTCGGTGGTGGTGAAGATCGACCAACCGCCGAGCGAATTCGCGATGGCACGGGCGGCGGCATTGATTTCCTCCCGGGTGGCGCGGAGGTGGTTTTCGAGGGCGACAACTTCGGCCTGGAGCGCGGGGTCGTTGGCGACCTTGGTGCGGGGGAAGTCGTCGTTGAGATCGACGTCCTCGGAGTTGTTGAAGAAAGCGAGGAACTGGTAGTATTCCTTGTGGGGAATGGGATCGTAGGGGTGATCGTGGCATTGGACGCAACCGAAGGTCATGCCGTTCCATGCGGTCCAGGTGGTGTTGGTGCGGTCGATGACGGCTTCCATGCGGTATTCCTCGTCGTCGGTGCCGCCCTCGGCATTGTTCTGGGTGTTGCGGTGAAAGGCGGTGGCGATGAGGTCGCGCGGATCCGGGTTTTCTAATAGGTCTCCGGCAAGCTGGCGCAGGGTGAAGTCGTCGTAAGGCATGTCGGCGTTGAAGGCATCGACGACCCAGTCGCGGAACGGCCAGATGTCGCGGTGGGGGTCTTTCTCGAAACCGAAGGTGTCCGAGTAGCGGGCGAGGTCGAGCCACATGGATGCCCAGCGTTCGCCGAAATGCGGCGAGGCGAGCAGGCGGTCGGCGACGGATTCTAGGGCGGCCTGCGGGTTTTTCGCGTGGGCGGATTGGAAGGCATCGAATTCTTCGAGAGTGGGTGGCAGGCCGGTGAGGTCGAGGGTGGTGCGGCGTAGCCATTCGGCGGGCGGGGCTTCGGTGGCGGGTGCGAGTTTTTCGGATTCGAGGCGTGCGAGGATGAAGTGGTCGAGCGGAGTCGTCGGCCAGGCAGGATCGGCGACTTCGGGGAGCGGCGGGTTTGCCGGGGCTTGGAATGCCCAGTGTTCCTGCCATTCGGCACCCTGCTTGATCCAGCGGGTGAGGATGTCGATTTCCCCGGCGGTGAGTGGATCGGGGTGATGCTCGGGCGGGGGCATGCGGACGACATCCTCGGTGCTGATGATCCGGGCGATCATCTCGGATTTTTCCGGGTGGCCGGGGACGACGACGGGAAGGCCGGATTCGCCTTTTCCGAGCACATCATCCCGGTAGAGGAAGGAAACCCCGCCAGCCTTCATCACACCGCCATGGCAAGTGGTGCAGTTCTTTGTGAGGATGGGGCGGACGTCGCGGTTGAACTCGACGGGAAGCTCCGCCACCGACGTGCCGATGAGGCAAACCGCGATGCCGAAAAGGCGTATCAATGGAAGGGAGGAGCTCAAGGCATCATGTTTACGTGCAACATCATGAGAGTTATCACGATTCCGGGCCAAAATCAAAGCACATCGAATCCAAGTGAAGCTGCTTTTGTTTTAGAAGTTCAAGCGATTGAGTAGGCACGGGATGTCTCATGCCAGTGTGTTTCGAATGGCCCAATCGATGATGGCGGCGACGATGGAAATGCTCAGCGAACCCAGCAAAGACCAACTGAAGCTTTTGATTTGGAGGTGTTTCGACAATGCCGAGGTCATCGAGAGGAAGATCGCGTTGATAAACCATCGGGTGATGAACGAGAGCAAATATGCGATGCCGAGGGTGGCAATGGTGAGTAATCCGAAGAAAAACCAGCCGAGCAATGCGTTGATGATGCCGAAAATCGCGGCAACGATGATGGCCCCGCCAAAACCGCGGATCTCGAATCCGGGTAGAATCATCGCGGTGATCCAGAATGCGACGGAAAGGATGAACCAGGAGATGAGAAGGGAGGCGATGGTGGGTTTTCGGTTCGTAGGATCAACGCCCACCAGCCTTGCGATACTCGTCCAGCGCCATGGGCATGAGTTTTTCGAGATTTGCAATGCGGGCGTCGTCCAGTGGGTGGGTGCGCAGATAAACCGGCGTCTGGCTGCCGCCTCGCTGGCGGCTGTATTCGCGGAATGCCTTCCAGAACCGCAGGGCGGCGCGCGGGTCGTATCCGGCACGGGCCATGTAGATCAACCCGAGGCGGTCGGCTTCGTATTCCTGCACGCGGGAATATGGCAAAATGACACCCAGTTGGGCCCCCGCGCCGTATGCGCCGAGAATGGTCGATGCTGCGCCCGGAGACATGCCTGATTGGCTTGAAAGTCCCGCATTCAGTGCTGTGCCGCCGAGCTGGACGAGCATGCCTTGTGACGCGCGCTCGGCGCCATGGCGTGCGACGACGTGGCCAATCTCGTGGCCGATCACGGTGGCGAGCATGGCGTCGTCCTTCACGATGCGGAACAGGCCGGTATGGATGCCGATTTTCCCTCCGGGCAATGCGAAGGCATTTGGCTCGTTGTTATCGAAGACGACGAATTCCCAGGACGCCTGAACCGGGGCAACCCGTGCGATCCGGTTGCCAACGCGGCGGACCTGTGTGTTGTAAGTCGGGTTGTTCGAGATCTTGCTTTGTCGTTTGAGCGTGCTGAAGGCCATGGCCGACTGGCGGGCTTCCTCCTGCGGGCTGATGAGGATGACCTGGTTTCGACCGGTTTCCGGGACGGTCGCGCAGGAGGCGAGAAGGGCGATGATGGCAGCGATGGGAAGAATGCGGTGTTTCATCTGGAATAAACGCGATCGTCTTGTAGGCGAATTACTTCATTTGAGACCTGAGCGCGAGTGGAAGTTTTATTTCGTAAGGAGTGTGCCTTGGTGGAGCTTGAGGCGTCCATCGATGAAAAACGGTCCGCCTGGGATGAGGGCGGCGATGCCGATGATGCAGGCGAGTTTGAACGGGAGCTTGGCGAAGATCATCGCGGCGAGGGTGAGGACGGCGAGGCCGACAAAGAGCACACCGTGTGCCCAGCCCACGTAGGTGACGGCGGCGGCGATGCCGAAGCCGTATTTGAGCGGCATTGCGATGAGCAGGAGTAGCAGGTAGGACACGCCCTCGGTGAGTGAGGTGGCGCGGAGGATTTGCATGAGCTGGTGATTCATCGGCGGCAGGATATGCCGGTTGATGGATCAAGATGCAATCCATCATCTATGATTTCGCATGGATCACTACGAAAGGGGCGCGAGCCGGAGACGCAGTGTGGCGTAGCCGACCTTGCGGGTGAAGGTTGCCTCGCGTTCGAGGTGGTCTTCGGATTCGAGGATTTCAATACGGGCGATTTTTTCGCAGAGCTTCGCAATCAAGGTACGGACGATGAGGCGGGCGTGGGGTGCGCCGAGGCAGAGGTGGGTTCCGAATCCGAAGGAGACGTGCGGATTCGGTTTGCGGTCGAGCCGGATTTCGCCGGGTGCGTCGAAGACGGTGTCGTCGTGATTGGCCGATGCCCAGCAGAGGCCGACGCGGTCGCCTGCGGGTATGGTGATGCCGTGGATGTGGGTCTCCTGCGGGCATACGCGGCCGATCTGGGTGAGCGGCATGAAGACGCGGAAGAATTCCTCGCTTGCGAGGGTGATGCGCTTGGGGTCGGCGCGCAGGAAATCGAGGTCTCCTGGGTGTTCCGCGAAATGGGCGAGGATCGAGGAAACCGTATGGATGATCGTGTCGCGGCCTCCGGCGAAGGCGAGGTTGGCGAAGCCCATGCATTCGTCGCGGGTGAGCTTGCGGCCGTGGAACTCGGCTCGGGTGAGGGCGGAAAAGAAATCATCGCCCGGTTCGCGTTCGGCGTGGTCGAAGCGGGAATGGAGGTAGTCTTCGAGCACGTTGCCGGTTTTGAATTCGCCGCCGGTCACCTTGAAGACGTGGATCCCCCAGTCGATCCAGATGCCGGCCTCGTTTTCCGGCATATTGAGTAGATGGGTGAGCGCACGGGATTGCAGCGGCAGCGAGAATTCCGAGACCGCCTCGATTTCGCCGCGTTGCAGGGATTGGCCTAACAAGCGATCGGTGAGCTGTTCGACGGCGGCGATCATTTCCGGGGATTTCGGCCGTTGGAAGAATGGCTCGACGATGGAGCGGTAGTCGCCATGAGTTGGCGGATCGGTTTCGATCGGCAACTGGCGGATGGTGCGCACTTTCTCCTCGGAGGGAATCGGCACGCGGAACGGCGCGTCCGAGCTGTAGGTTTCCCAATCCTTGGAAGCCTGCCGGACATCGCTGTGGCGCAGGATCATGGTGATGGGTTCGCCGTGGAACGGGCATCGCATCACGCCGTCGTCTTGGCGGGCTTCTGCAAACGGGTCGCGCGGGATGGGATCATTCATAGTGATTTGAAAAGATCATCAGCCGATGTCCCGTCCCATTCACTCCAATCCTCGTTCGAGGCTGCGATTTCGTGTGCGGTTTCCGCCCACGAGAGTTTGCCCTTGGTTGACTTTGGGCGGAGCACCAATTCGTTACCACGCTCTTCAATTACCACCCCGGTCTCCAGCGAATGCCTGCGAAACCAATCGGCGGGCAGGCGGATCCCGCGCGAGCTTCCGATTTTCGCTTGTTTGAGTTCGAGTCTCTTCGACATGTTTTGATTACCGTAATGCCGGGCAGGCCGACATCAAGGTCGAAACCGCCTGGCAGACGCAGGCGTTTCGGGACAGGTCGACGAGATGCGGGTTGAAAGCCTTGATGGCAGCGGTGATTAATCCGAGTTTTTATCGGGCTGTAGGCTTCGGTTTAGTAGGGGGGGCGTAATTTGCGGCATCGCATTCGATGATGCCTCCGAGGTGGTGTCGCATGCGAGGGAAGAATAGTTTGGGATAATGATGTTTTTGGCGAGGATGTCGAATTATGCGATGCATCATTCCAGTTGCGTGGAGTTGATTGCTCGCTTTCTTCATCTTTGATGAAATGGATTTACCTGACCACCATGGCCCTGCTCGTATCGTGTGGGCTGAAAGCCGAAGACAAAGCCGCCGAAGTGAAGGAGCCGGGCTATGTCGATGAGGCGCCGCTGCCCGAGGGCTGGCCGAAACCGGGGCCATACAATGTGGTGGTCGAGAAATCCTACCCTGCATACCGCGCGGCATTCACCGACGGGCGCGGGCAGTCAGGGTCGTTCTGGACCTTGTTTGCCCACATCAAGCGCAACGACATTCCGATGACCGCTCCCGTGGAAATGACGGTGGAGCCGGATGAGGGCGGCGGCATGCGGCGGAATTCGATGGCGTTTCTCTATCAGAATACCACGGTCGGCGCGGTCGGGGATGATGGGGCGCGGGTGGAAATCCGCGACATCCCCGCGACACGCACGCTTAGCTATGCTTGGATGGGGCCCGATAGCGACAAGAATCTGGAGATGGCGAAGCAGGCGCTGGAAGCGGCGCTCGCGGAGCGCAAACTCGCTGTCAAATCATACCGCCTACTCGGTTATAACGGTCCGCGCACACCGAGCGCTCGAAAAACCTGGGAGTTGGTGGCGTTGTTGGAATGATGGCTGCGCCAATTAGTTTGCCGGCGCAGGAATGGCTGATTCGCTGGTGCGGGCGGGGAGGCAGAGGAGTAACTCGCCGATCAGAAAGAGCAGCATGGCGAACAGGAAGGCGCGCCAGACGTCGCGGGAGAGGGTGCGGTCGTTGGATTGGCCCGCTTGTTCGAGCAGGGTGTGGCCGGTGCCTTCAAGGACGGTGTCGAGGCGCTCGCGGGTGAGGATTTCCGGGTCGTCCTCAATGGCGGGGCGGTTGACGGCGAGGAGGCGGGTGCCGAGGCGGTAGATGCCGGCTTCGTGGGCGGCGTTTGCGGGTTCGGCTTTGCCGTAATCGTCGAGGCGGGTGCGGGTTTCGTCGGCAAAAAGCTGGGCGTCGCGGGCACCGACGATGGTGAGGTATCCGGCGTCGAATCGGTCGGCTCCGGCGGTAACGAGGCGTTGGACGGCGGGCAGGAGGGCGTCGGCATCGCCGAGGTTGGACCAAGTGTAATCTGGGATGCTGCCAAGGAACCACGCGGTGCCGCGATCTAACACAAGGCGCGAGAGAAAGGGTTCGCCATCCTCCCAGCGGGCGAGGTGGGCGAGGGTGTCGCCTTGCGGGGTCTGGCGGCGGATGGCGCGGAGACGGTCGGCGGTGACGGGTGTGCCGTCGAGACCGTCGCGAAGCAGGCCGTCGTTGCGGTTCCAATCCTGGAGGATGAAGAACGAGCCGCGATCCGCATCGGCGAGCGGACTCCAGCTTGCGCCGAGGAATGCGGAATCGGTGAGTGCGCCTCCTGGGGGGAGGAACATGACGTGGCCGCCGTCGCGGACGAAGGATTCGACCAGGCTGGCAGTTGGGCCGGTGGGCAGGGGAGCGGCCCAGAGAATGGCGGAGAGCTCGGAGGTGTTGAGGGTGGCGGCGGCGGCGGGATCGACGCGGTTTGCCTGCTGGGTGCCATATCCCGGCGGGGCGGCGGCCAGGGCGAGGTAAGATGCGGACTCGCCTTCGGCTGCGACGATGGCGGTGCGCACCGGGCGGTCCGGACCGTATGCGAAGTAGGCGACGTTATCGCGCGGATTGCCATCGGCGGGGATGGAGACCCAGCCGTGGCCGGTTTCGCTGTCGGCGGGCAGGGCAATGCGTTTTTGGAAGCGCAGGGATTGAGCGGGCAGCGTGAGCGTCTCGGTCGTGCGCGCGCCGTCGAGCTGGGTGGTGAGCTGGGTGGTGAGCGGGATTTCGGCAATGCCGCGGGCATCGGCATCGCGGGCGATCTCCAATTCGAGGACGAGCGTGTCTCCGGAGCGGCGCGAGCTGAGCAATGAAATCGCGCTGTTAGGCGCGCCCGGTCCGGTCAGCGCGAGAACGCGGATGGCGGGTGGCTGGGGCAGCGCTTGGAGACTGGCTCGGGCGGACGCCCACCGTTCTTCGGTGGACTCCCAATTGGTTGCCTGGAGGTCGGATGCGAGCCAGACTTCGGCGCGGCCGGTAGTTTCCGTGAGGTATTCCGCGGCTCGGGTGAGCAGGGACGGGAAGTCGGCGGCGGTGTCGGTGGCGGCGGTCTGGGAGATTTCCGCAAGCACTTCGGGCGACGCGACCTCAAGTGGTTCTTCGGTGGCGCTGTCGATGAGGACGAGGCGCGCGCCGCCGAGCGATTTCATCGCCTCTACGACGCGTTCGAGGACGATGGCGCGGCGGGGTTCGAGGCCGTCGCCTGGGCGGAGTTCCATCGAGGCGGAGCGGTCGAGAATGAGGACGACGGTGTCGATCGAGCCGCCACCCCAGCCGAGCAGGCCGGAGACGACGGGACGCGCGGCGGCGAACATCAGGGCGGCGATGGCCAGCGCACGGCAGGTGAGGATGAGGATGTGGCGGAGTTTTTTCTTGCCGCGCGACTCCCGGGTGGCCTTGAGCAGGAACTGCATGGCGGCCCATTTCACCGTCTTGTGACGACGTCGGTTGATCAGGTGGATGATGATCGGAATCGAGGCGGCAAGCACACCCCAGAGCAGCGCTGTGTTAAGAAAAGTCATGTCGTGGTTTCCTTGAGAGGGTGCCCCCCGAAGAGAGGCCCATTAAACACCCGCACGGCGTCTTGGCAACCACACAGCTGCATAATGCGTGCCGATGGGCCTACGAAAAAAGCGCGCTTCGGGGTGTTTGTGCGGACTTTGGGATGCAATTCCATGCGAATGGCAACGGGCTCATTATTTTCGCGATCGGTGCCATGCGGAGGTGCTCGGCTGGGTGAGGTGTGCGACGGGTTGGGCAAACAGATCGAGTGCGGCAATTAGATGCTTCAATACCATCAGGGAAGCGACCGCGTCGAAAAGGGCGTCATGCCATGATTTGCCCGGGACATGCTGAGATACGGACTCGGTAAGATCCAAGGCATCGCAGAGTTTGCCGAGCGAGTGATCGGGCAAATGCGGCCAAGCGGCACGGGCGAGAACTAGGGTATCGATCCATGGCCCGAACCCGTGGCCGGGTAAGGCGCGGAGGAAACGTTTTTCGGTGCCTTTCCCGTGAGCCACGATGACCGCATCGTGCATGTTGCGTTTAATTTCCGGCCACAGCATTGCGAGCGACGGGGCGTCGGCGAGGTCTGCGGGGGTGATGCCGTGGACGCGCTGGGCAGACCACTGGATGGGTTGCTGTGTTTTCAGGTGCGAGACGAATGAGTGCCCAAGTGTTGTGCTGCCTGTGCTCCAGGTCGCGATTCCGACCTGCACCGGAGTGTCAGTGCTACCGCGTGCGGCTCCGGCGGATTCGAAATCAATTGCGCAGAACCGGCAGGCGGAAATGGGAGTAATGGATGGGTCGATCACATCGGGTAATTGGCGAGGATCAATTTCCAATAGCGTTCGAAATTGGCGTTGGTTTCACTCAATCGCTCGATCGCGGTGAGTGCGCGCATGCGGTCGCCAACCAGCAAATCAAAAGCAATGGCGGATTCGTGAGCATGAATGCGCTCCTCCTCATCCATGCGCTGGATTCTCCCGCGATGCCAATCGATAAAAGAGTCGGGATGAATTTCGGACCATGGGATCGGGTTTCCATTTTTGTCTGCGCACATGCGAGACTGATGTGGACGGATGCCCGTGAGGGTATCGCCGTTTTTCAAAACGAGATCGGATATCGGGATCTTGTTTTCGGCCACATCCTGTGAGATCTCCGCCATGAATTTTTCCGCGCCGCGAGCCACCGTCATCCAGGCCGTGCGTTGGGCGATTTCGATTTCATCCTCATCCAATTGGAGCATGGCCTCGCGTGCGCGGCGGAATTCATAATTGGCGAGGATTTCAAGCACCCGTGCCCGGGTGACGGGCTGATCTGTCGGCGGCGGATCCACAGGGGGGGCGGGCTCGAACGGATTGATCCTTGGTGGGTCCGCCGCATCAATTCCAAGATCCTGTTCGCGCTGCTCGTGCTCGGCTTCTTGCTCAAAATTTCGGCGCAGGCCGTGGATACGCACAATTTTTCTGCGCAGGATTTCCGAAATCGGGCCACGGGTGCGAATGCTTGCCCTGAGATTCTCCAGTTGCTCCAAAACCTGCACAGCGGCCTCGAGGTCGGTTGGCTCGAGATGGCAGGCAGGATCTTCTAACAAAGCGAGATCCGCCAGATGGTTGTGCGCGACGTCCTGATGGATCGCAGCCCAATGATCGTTCTCGCCGAGCGAAACTCCTAGTGCGGCTTGGAAATGGGGGACGGCGCTCATGTGATTGCCAAACTGCCATTCGTGGATGCCAGCAAGCAGCCAGGCGATCAGTTGCGCTGGTCCTGCGCCCGATGGCTTGTCGCTAGCTGGGATGGGAGGATTTCCTGCGGAGATAAGGTCGAGCAACGGCAGCAGGTTGGCGCGGATCTGTGGGTCGCCGGGCTCTGATTTTGATAAATGATCGCGAATTTCGCCACTGAGTTGTCTCGCACGGGTGCCGTCCTCATCGAGCATGGCGGCCAACACTGCCTGAATGCCGGCCCATGTGCGCGTGGGTTCCATGACATCGGGATTATGGAAAAGGCGGGCGAACCGGTCCACGGCAACACCAAAGCTCTGGCGTGTGAATGACTCACGCGCGTTGTTGTAAAGTTGGCCAAGCTCGGATGTATTTGCCGTGGGTGTATTGACGGGGGCTTGATGATCCGCCGGTGGGTTTCCAGCGATAGGAGGGTCATTTTTCCCATTTCCGCTCATCCACGCGAGTGCGCTGATCACGGCGATCCCTGCGATAAGCCCGGCAAATGCGAGGGCCACGCGACGGTTTCTTCGTGCGCGCAAGCGCCGGTTGGCTACCTGGCCTGCGGACTCACGCTTGAGGCCGTGTTTCGTCCGGTTGGCGGCATCCTGAAGGTCGTTGATCAGATCGTCGTAGGAGGCGTAACGCTCATGCGGATGATAGGCCATGGCCTTGTCGACAATCTCACAGACGGCCATCGAGAGTCCGGGTTCCGTGATTTTGAGAGGCACGATGTTTTTTTTCGCCGCACGGAGCAGATCCACCGACATGCTCTCTTCGTTGCATGGCGGCTTACCTGCCAGTGCATGGTAAAGGGTGGCACCGAAAGCGTAGATGTCGGATCGGAAATCCTCCGACGCGCCTTCGATGGTCTCCGGAGGCACATAATACGGTGTGGCCCAGAATTCCTTGGCACGCGCTGTGCCTCCCTGAGTGACAAGCGCGAGCCCGAAATCGACGATTTTCGCGTTGCCGTCGGCATCGAGCAGGATGTTTCCGGGTTTGATGTCGCGGTGGATGAGCTTCGCCTCGTGTGCGGCCTTCAGCCCGCTGGCAATCTGGATGGCCAGCTTGAGCATCCGCGCTTCGGCGATTTTCCCCTCGGTGCGGATGTGATGCTCGAAGTGCCCGCCAGTGACTAATTCCATGGCGATGAAAAACCGCCCGAAGGCCCGCCCGGTGGTGAGCACGCGCACGATGTTCGGATGGCTCAATGAAGCGGTGACACGTGCCTCCTCCTCGAATGCAGTGATCCGGCGTTCGTCTGCGGAATATTCCTCGTTGAGGATTTTTACGGCGACTTCGCGGTCGAGCAGCGTGTCGCGCGCAACGAATAAAACGCTCATTCCGCCGGTGGAAAGTCGGCGGTCGAGACGGTAAGGGCCGAACTCGGTTTTTACCCGGGAAATTTCATGGCATGACGGACATGCGATCCTCGCGAACGGAGGCAACGGAGTAATGTCCACCGCGCTTTGGCAAAATGGGCATTTGCTCACGATTTTCGATGTCTCACTCACGGCGTAAACTTAGGGAATGGCAATGAACTCTGCAAAGTTCAAACTTGCCCGATCTTCGCCCTCTGCGAGGCTCAGCGGTATGGAAATCGTGGTTGACCCGCCTGGCGCACCGCGGCTCGACGCGTTTCTCGCCTCGCGCCTCGGTGAACTTTCCCGGGCGAGGATTCAGACGCTCATCCGCGAACAGTTTATTTTGGTCAATGCGGCTCCCGCCAAGCCCCGCGATGCGGTAAGGACAGGCGACCGCATTACGATTGCGCTTCCCGAGGCGGTCCCTGCCGAGGCCGCGCCCGAGGCGATTCCGTTGCATATCCTTTACGAGGATGATGAACTTGTGGTTCTCGATAAAGCGCATGGAATGGTGGTGCACCCGGCACCGGGAAATCCAGGCGGCACGCTGGTGAACGCATTGCTTCACCATTGCCGGGGAAAACTCTCTGGGATTGGTGGCGTCGAGCGCCCGGGCATCGTGCACCGCCTCGACAAGGATACTTCCGGTTGCCTGGTGGTGGCCAAGACGGATGCCGCCCACCAATCCTTGGCCTCCCAGTTCGCCGAGCGCGAGACGATGGAGAAGATCTACCTTGCCGTCACTTCGGGGGTGCCCTGTCCGCCGGAAGGCACGGTTTTCACCCACATCGCCCGCCACCCGGTAAACCGTCAGAAAATGGCCGTCTGCAATCCTCCCGGTGGCAAGCCGGCGATCACCGACTACCGGGTCATGATGAAAGATCCCGCAACCGGCACCGCGCTGGTCCGATGCCACCTGCACACCGGACGCACCCACCAGATTCGCGTCCACCTGCATCATCTCGGCACGCCGATCCTTGGCGATCCCATTTACGGCCGCGCACCCGCACGAGCGGGGATTCCGGTGGTGCGCCTGATGCTTCACGCATGGAGGCTTTCTTTCCACCACCCTACCGACGGGCGGGTGATGCGATTTTCGGCCGAGATTCCCGATGATTTCCAGCCATGGACAGCGGTAGTCGCCCTGGAATGACCGCGTTAAGAATTGAGGGATCCTCTCAAGGTCTAATGATGATCGCCCATTTTCGCCGCAATAATAAATTTCCTGGAAAATAATTGGAGGCAGGGCCGGGTTGCCAATGTGTGGTGCTTCGGCTATGGATTCTTTCTCATGTTATCCCGATGGTTACGTCTGCTGACTCCGATGGTGGTGATTGTCGCCGCACCGTTTCTTTTCATGGTCGCCTGCCAATCGAAGTTGCTCTACATGCCGCGCGCATATCCGCCGGAGGCGGTCGGGCATTGGCAGCAGAACCGTGGCGGGAAGGTGGTGGAGTTCATGACGTCCCAAGGGCAGCAGCGTGCTTTTCTTCAGGGCAATCTCGATTCGCCGCGCAATCTGTGGATTGTTTGTGGTGGCAATGCGACCTTGGCGCTCGAGTGGTCGCCATGGCTGGGACAGCACGCGCCGCAGGAGGACGCCTGGCTGCTCGTTGATTTTCCGGGATATGGTGAATCAAACGGGAAACCGAGTCCGCGTACGATCTTGGAGACCTTTCAAGTCGTGATTCCCATTGCCTCTGATTCCGTGGGGCTGACATCGGTGCCCGATGCCTCGCGACTGCGGTTTTTCGGACACAGCCTCGGAGCGGCGGCGTGTCTGATTGCGGCAAGCGAGTTTGATATTCGCCACGGGGTGCTGCTTTCACCATTTACAAGCACCATGGAGATGAGCCGCTTGGTGGTGGGGGTGCCGCTCGGGTTTCTGGTAACCCATCGCTTTGATAATGTGGCGCGCCTCGACGAAATACTCGAGCGCGGCCCGGCGCGGATCCTCATTCTGCATGGCACGCATGATGAGGTCGTCCCTTTTCAAATGGGACGCCGGCTTGCTGACGGGCGTGGGGAGGGGGTGAAATTCATCGCGATCGACGGAGGCATGCACAACAACATCCCGCACCGGCATTCCGATGCGCTGGCCGATGCCTTGGCTGCTTCCGGTTCTCTCGCCGAAGGGCGCACACGGTAATGCTCCCTTCCGGTGGGCAAATCAGTGATCGAATGAGAATCGATTGCCTAATGATTATTTTTCCAGGGAAATGATTATTATACCAGGCCTTTCTTTAAGCGCGGGATTTCCTTCGAAGTAATAACTGATGACCAAGGCGGCAACAAACATGATCACAACAGAGAGAAGCATGATCTCAAGTGATGTGATGCCGGTTCTTGTTGAACGGTGATGCATGATTGTGGAATGTTTTTATTTGGTTTTATCAGTCATTCAAGGGACGCATGCGATGAAGTAAGGCAATGATCACAAGGGCGAGCGGGATGCCGGAAAGAAGTCCTGAGAGTGCTCCGAGCGTGAGATTGAAGTAATGATTTGGTGAGACGCGGTGTTCGGGAAGTAATGGATCATCGTGAACGATCATGCCGGTGTATGGATCTTCGGGTGGCCAGCCCGGCTCACCCATAAAATTTTCTAACAACTCTAAACGCATCTCCTGCAAACGTTGCCGCTCCGCTTCGAACTCCGTGTTATCCAGCGCTGGGTGTGCGATGTCATTGGGTGTGCCGGTAAGCCGTTCCCTCATCTCCGTAACTTTCCGTTGCTGCTCCAGAATGGCGTCTCGCAGTTTGTTTTTTTGTTTATGCTCGTCGGATTGCTCCCACCTTTCCATTCGCTCTTTGCCGTAGGCGCTCAGTAATGCATTCAAAATTTCCACCGTTTCTTCGGGATTCGTATTGCGAACGGAAACGTTCAAGAGATCGGTCCCGCTGATTTGTCGCGCACGGATGGATTTCTCCAGTCGGTCCAAGGTGGATTCACGATTGAGTAACCAGCGCGCGGGCAGTTCAAGATTTCGAGATACCTCGGCGTGGAGATCGGTGCTGGCGAAACGTTGTTTTTCCGCAGCGATGTGCGGTGCTTCCGGGCCCGTCTTGATCTCGATCACAGCGAAGCTCTCGTAGAGCTTCGGCATGCGATACGAGATGGCAGCCGACACGAAGATGCCAAGATAGAGGGTGACCGAGGGGACGATGAACAGGATGGCTCGGAAGCGTTGGGGCATGAGGGGATTATTGAAGGGCTTGGCGGTTGCAAACCGCCGCCACGGTTAATGCGCTTCGAGCCAGTGGCGGCCGGTGCCGGCTTCGACTTCGATGGGGACGCCGTTGGGGAGGGGCAGGGCGGTGCGCATGAGTTCGAGGATTTCGGGGACGAGGGTTTCCTTTTCGGCTTCGCAGAGGTCGAAGACGAGTTCGTCGTGCACTTGCAGGATCATGCGGGTGCGGGTGTCGCGCTCGCGGAGGTGGGCGTCGATGCGGACCATGGCGAGCTTGATCATGTCGGCGGCGGTGCCTTGGATGGGCATGTTGATGGCGGCGCGTTCGGCGTTCGAGCGGAGGTTCTGGTTGCCGGAGTTGAGGTCGGGGAAGCTGCGGCGCCGGCCGGCGAGGGTTTCGGCGTAGCCGGCATCGCGGGCGCGGGCGACGGTGTCGTCCATGAACCGGCGGATGGCGGGGTATTCGCGGAAGTAGGCATCGATGATGTCGGATGCCTCGGCGCGCGGGATGCCGAGGCGCTGGGAGAGGCCGAAGGCGGAGATGCCGTAGATGATGCCGAAGTTGACCATCTTGGCGGTGCGGCGCATGTCGGAGGTGACGGCGTCTTCGGCGACGGAGAAGACTTTTGAGGCGGTGGTGGTGTGGATGTCGGTGCCGTTTTTAAACGCCGCGATCATGGTGGGATCGTTGGCGATGGCTGCCATGATGCGGAGTTCGATCTGCGAGTAATCGCAGGCAAGCAAGAGATATTGGATATTGGATATTGAGGGATTAGGGATTCGTGGGACGAAGGCTTTGCGGATCTTGCGGCCGGCTTCGGAGCGGATCGGGATGTTCTGGAGGTTGGGGTCGGAGGAGGCGAGGCGGCCGGTGGCTGCAACGAGTTGGTGGAAGTGGGTGTGGATGTGGCCGGTGGCGGCGACGATGTGGTTGGGCAGGGCGTCGAGGTAGGTGGACTTGAGCTTGGTGGCTTCGCGCCATGCGAGGATGTCGGTGATGATCGGGTGGGTGCCTTCCAGGGTGGCGAGGGTTTGCTCGTCGGTTTTGTATTGGCCGGTTTTGGTTTTTTTCGCCTTGGCTGCGATCTTGAGGGTGTCGAAGAGCACTTCGCCGAGTTGCTTGGGCGAGGCGAGGTTGAAGGGCACTCCGGCTTGCTCGCGGATCGAAGCGGCGAGGGTGTCGATCTGGGTTTGGAGTTCATCGCCAATGGTCTTGAGGGCGGCGGGATCGACGCGGATGCCTTCCATTTCCATGGCGACGAGCACGGGGAGGAGCGGGGCTTCGATTTTCTGGTAGACGGAAAGCTGGCCGGATTTTTCCAACAACGGACGGAGGGTTGCCGCGAGCTGCCAGGTGACGTCGGCATCCTCGGCGGCGTATTCGGCGAGGGCTTCCAGGGGGATGGCCCGCATGTCGAGATCCTTGGACGCGGCTTTGGTTTCGGCGAAGGAAAAGAGGTCGTCGGTCTGATTGGCTACGGATTGTTGATTGTTGATTGTTGATTGTTGATTTGTGATGTCTGCCAGCTTCACTGGGGCGTAACCGAGCAGGGTCTCGGCGAGGTAGTCCATGCCGTGGCGGCGCTCGGGGTGGAGCAGGGCATCGACGAGCATGGTGTCGAAGAACGGACCGGAGACGCGGATGCCGTGGCGGGTGAGGACGGAGAGGTCGTATTTGAGGTTGTGGCCGGTTTTTTCCGAGGAGGATGAGAAGAGGGATTGAAGATTGTTGATTGTTGATTGCTGATTGTCGAAGGGGAGATACCACGCTTCGTGGGGTTTCCAGGAGAAGGCGATGCCTAACAGCTCGGCGGTGAAGCGGTCGAGCGAGGTGGTTTCGATGTCGAAACAGAAGGCGGGCTGTTGTGCGAGTTCGGCGAGGAGTTGCTGTTGCAGTTCGGGGGTGTTGGCGAGGTGGTAGGTGTGGGGGACGTCGGTGATTTTTTTAAAAGTGGCATGGAGGGTGGGGGGTTGCGATGCAGGAGTCTCTGCTGATGCGGACATGCTGCCCGTGCTCCCCGGTTCGCCGAACAGGCGTTTTGTTAGAGTGCGGAATTCGAATTCGTTGAAGAGTTCCTTGAGCGCGTCGTCGTCGCGTTGGGAGATGAGGAGGTCGTCCCAGGTGACATCGACGGGGACGTCGATGATGATGGTGGCGAGGTCTTTCGAGAGGCGTGCGCTTTCGGCGTGTTGCTCGATGTTTTCCTTTTGTTTCCCTTTGAGTTTGGCGGTGTTGGCGAGGAGGGATTCGATGCTGCCGAATTCGGCGATGAGCTTCTGTGCGGTTTTCGGTCCGATGCCGGGGACGCCGGGGATATTGTCGGACGCGTCGCCCATGAGGCCGAGGAGGTCGATGATCTGTTCGGGTTTTTCGACGCCCCAGATGGTCGGAAGCTCGGCGAGGGTGATCACCTCGTGGTCGCCGCCTTTGCGTCCGGGTTTCCATATGTGGGTGTGGGGGGCGAGGAGCTGGGCGAAATCTTTGTCGGGCGTGACCATGAACGACTCGATGCCGCCGGTGGCTTCGGCACGGGTGACGAGGGTGCCGATGATGTCGTCGGCCTCGAAGCCATCGATTTCGAGGACGGGGAGTGCGAAGGCGCGGCAGAGGGATTTGACGTGGGGGATGGCGGCGGCAAGTTCCTCGGGCATCTCATCGCGTTGGGCCTTGTAGGCGGGGAATTTTTCGTGGCGCGGGGTGGGCGCGGAAGTATCGAAGGCGACGCCGAGGTGGGTGGGATGTTCTTTTTCGAGAATCGCAAGCAGGGTGTTGATGAATCCGTAGAGGGCGGAGGTGTTGACGCCCTTGGAGTTGCGGATCGGGTTCTGGATGAGCGCGAAATGGGCGCGGTAGATGAGCGCCATGCCATCGAGCAGGAAAAGACGGTGCATGGCGCAAGGTTGTGTGGTGGCAGGGCGGGCGTCGAGAAAATGAAAAAACCGCCAGCCCGATCGGCATCGGGTGGCGGTTGTCGGGATGGTGGTTCTTTTGCGGGGCTATTCGGATGATTTGCGACCTTTTGCGCGTTGGTAAGCATCACGCTGGGCATCCGTGCCTCGGCGAGGACGATCGGCACCTTCACCGCGTGGGCCGCGGCGATTTTCTCCTTCGCCGCGCGGCTCACGTGGCCCGCGGGGGCGCATGAATGGTGCGAGCGGGTTATGGCCTTCGCCTTGGATCATGGTTCTGCGCTCATCGGGATCGAGTTCGCCGTTTTCGTTCGCGTCATATTTCACGAGCATTTCCTTGAGAATGGTGTCGTGGGCGGTTTTGCGTTCTTCTTCGTTGAGTTTACCATCGCCGTCGGCATCGAAGCGTTTGAGCATTTCCTGATGACGTGCCATGCGGCGTTCGCGCATGGCGGTGCGCATGGCGGTGTGTTCATCCGCTGAGAGTTTGCCATCGCCGTCTTTATCAAATTCCTTGAGGATTTCAGCCGGGATAGGCCGATCAGGGCGTTTGGGGCGCTCGGCGTTGGGTTTTGCTTCTTCTGCAATGGCCGCGCCACCGGTGAGCAGCGCGATGAGGAGCCAATGGGTTGATTTCATGGTGGTCGTGATTTTGGGGTTCGAGAGTCGTCAGCCGGGTGCTGGCTTCTTCGAGTGATGAAACACCATCCTCAGGGATGAGTTGCGGGTTTTGCCAAAGAAACCGTTGATTCGATCGCTCACCTGATATTTGTGGTTGCGCGGAAAGCCAAACTCGCCGAACGGAAAGACTTTAAGCCAATGACCGAATCGCCGCCATCGCCCGCCTTCATGCCGTATCCGGTATCGACCTTGAGTCCACCGATTATTCCAAATGATCTAACCTCTTTCAAAACCCGAGGGATTTCCGAAGTTGAGCGTGAGTTGCGTCAAAAGCTCATAGAAATCCGCGAGTCGTATCTGCAGGCGATCGACCATTTCAATTGGAACAAATTGGCTTACGAAGCGCGGATTCAGTTCGAGCCAGTGGTAGGTGAGACCTATCATCTTTATGAGACGCGCAACGGCCGGCTGCTTTCGATGATTGGGCCGGATCAGTGGCCGCAGAGGCATCTTGCGAGCCTGCGGTTGAACGTCGACCGCCAGTGGCAGGTTGTTGAAACATCCGTCGATCCGCGGGATTTATTTGGGACCGTTGAGGCCCCGGATGAAGGGCCATGAGGATGTGGGAAGAAGTGGCGGCAATCGGTTGGATCACCGCCACTTCCTGGAATTATTCGATGGTTGCCTCTTCTTCGGCGACTTCTGCAGCTTCCTCGCCCGGGGCCTCGTCTGCGGGAGGCGCTTCGATGGCGGGGGGGGCTTCGACTTCGACGGGAGCTTCCTCGACTTCGTTGACGGGAGCTTCGACGATTTCCTCGGCGGGTTCCTCCGCTGCCACGGTTTCTTCAGCGGCGGGGGCTTCCGGTGCACCTACTTCATCGGTGGTGGCCTTTTCTCCGCACGCGGCAAGAGCGAATGGAATGACGACGGCTGGGATCCAGAATTTGCTTTTCATGATGGTGTATTGGTTGGTTAGCGTGATTTTGTCTCATGCCAACCACGTGTTTCTAATGGAGTTCGCGGGCGGGTGTAAAGCCAATCCTTGCCTTTAATAAAAACCGCAGCGGGACGGGCCCACTGCGGTTTTCGCACCATGAAAAAAGTGTGTAAGGGATTCGCACTTCAAGCCTCAGCGAGGCCGGTCTTGGCCGGTTTTGGCATGGGCTTGTCTTTCTTACGAAGGGCGCGACGCATTTTTGTCAACGCGCTGTTCTGAAGTTGGCGAATGCGCTCGCGGGTGACGCCGAATTCGCGTCCGACTTCCTCCAGGGTCATTGGTTTGCGCCCGTTGAGGCCGAAGCGTTCGTCGATGATGCGGCGTTCGCGTGTATCGAGCACGGAGAGAAGGTGATCGAGTTCGCCGTGGAGGTTTTTGTCGGCGAGGACGTCGAGTGGGTTGTCGGCGCGTTCGTCCCCGATGATGTCCCCGAACTCAGTCGATTCGCCATCGTTGATTGGCGCGTCGAGGGAGGTCGGGCGCTGGGATGCTTGTTTGAGCATGGCGAGCTTGCGGCGGGGAAGGCCGATCTCGTCGGCAAGTTCCTCATCCGTTGGTTCGCGGCCGAGAACTTCGGCGAGCATGGTGGAAATACGGCGCATTTTTGCGATTTTGTCGACCATGTGGACAGGAAGCCGAATGGTCTTCGACTGGTTGGCAAGGGCGCGCTTGATGGATTGTTTGATCCACCATGCGGCGTAGGTGGAGAGTTTGCCGCCCTTGTTTGGGTCGAAGCGTTCGACTGCTTTCATGAGACCGATGTTGCCTTCCGAGATGAGGTCCATCACGGGCAGTCCGTAGTTGGAATAATCCTGGGCGATTTTCACCACGAGGCGCAGGTTGGCTCGAATCATGTGCGAGCGGGCTTCTGGATCTCCTTTTTTGATTCGCTCCGCGAGCTCGATTTCCTCTTCAACGGTGATGAGGGGAGTGCGCGAGATTTCTTTGAGATAAAGTTTCAAGCTGCTGTTGTCTGATTCGTAGGCCATGATATAGTTTCCGTTGTTAAGTTAAACGTCGTGAAGCGCCGTTTTATTCCCTTTTTTATTCAATCTCGACTCGTGTACACAAAGTAAAGACAGTCTGATTGAAACAAGATAGGTCATATTGGGGTTGTCGCTAGTAAAAAAGCGTTTTAGAATCACAACCCATTGATAATAAATAGATAATAAAATTTCAGAGCGGCGATATTCAGTCCGCAAATTCGATATTGGGTCTGCCGTCGCGACTTCTGCCGAAACTATCGCCAACATCCTTGGAGGTGACGTAAAGCATAAGGGAAATCAATGCGAGGGCGCACGCGGTTTGGACGATTTCGAGCGGTTTGGCTTTTACCGGGCGGCCGGCGATTTTTTCGAGGACCGCGAGAGTGATGTGGCCACCATCGAGGACGGGGAAGGGGAGCATGTTGAGGATGGCGAGGTTAACATTGAAGAGCACCATGAATGCGAGGACGCGGCGCCAGCCGTTCTCACTTTGAAGAAGTTGGTATTGGATTTTGGCGATGCCGACGGGGCCGGTGAGCTGGTCGACACCGATCGAGGACTGCGGTGAGATCAGGCTGGTGAGCGTGACCCACATCATGCGGACGCTGTCCTTGACCTGCTCATATGCGCCGGGGTGGACGATGCGGGTATCCACCTGTCCGCTGGTGTCCCAGGATACGCCGATCATGGGTGGCTGGTCTTTTGGCTTGATCGGGGTTTCCGGAGTGAGTGTGAGGGTGCGCCGGATGCCGTTGGATCCGGATTGGACGACGACTTCCAGCGGTTGCCAGTTCCGCGCTTTCATGTGCGCGCTCAGTTGAGCGATGCTGATGAGCTCGATGCCGTCCACACTGATGAGTTCATCACCCGGGATGATGCCGGCTTTGTCGGCCGGGCTGTTTTGCATGACGTAACCGACGAGGACGTCTCCCGCAGGATCGATGCCGACGTCGCGCAGGCCGCTGCGCTGGAACCAGCGTGTCTGTTCACGCTCGAATCCGGTTTCGAGCGTGATCGGGGTGAGTTCCCCGGGCCTTTCGATGGTGAAGCGGATCTGGTCGCCACGGCTCAGGACGATTTGTTCGAAAATGCTGTCGAGCGATCCCTGGAAGCCATCGACCGGGCGGCCGTTGATCTCGAGAATGCGGTCGCCGGTGCGAATGCCTGCTTTGTATGCGGGTTTCTCAGGGTCGACATATCCGATGCGTGTCTCGGGAATGAAATCGCGGGGTTTTCCGACCTTGGTGACGATGAAAGCGCAGGAAAGAGCCAGTAGCATCGAAAAAAGCGGACCCGCGAAGGCAACGGTGATTTTATCCATTGCGGAAATCGGGGGCAGGGGAGTGCGGTTTTCGCCATCCGCGGAGGCACCCTCGATCGACTCCATCGGGGCCATTTGCGGAAGTGCCACGAAACCGCCGGCCGGTATCCAACCAAGGCCGTATTGCACGCCGTTGATGGTTTTTTTCCAAATGGGTTTACCGAACCAAATTTGGAAACGGTCGACCTGCAGCCCACGCCACCTCGCTGCGAGAAAATGCCCGAGTTCGTGGACGAAAATAATGATGTTGAACAACGTCACGATCACAAGGATCAGTAAAATGACGTAGAGTGTGGAGGTAAGGACTGCCATGGGGTGGATGCGTTGGGCGTCGGTAAGCTAGCGATGCCGGGGAAGGCCGCAAGTGCAATCGGGCTGGCTATTCCGAGGCATGGGCTTCGGACGTTTTCACCTGCTCCCATGCATCCTCCATTTGCTCCGTGCTCGCTTTGGCGAGCGGGATTTTGCGTCCGCGGAGGATTTCCTCCATGGCATTGAAGCGGCGTTCGAACTTGTCGGTGGCGTCGCTGAGGAGGATTTCGGGGTCGATGTTGCGGTAGCGGGCGAGATTGACAACGGAAAAAAGAAGATCGCCGAGCTCTTCAGTGACGGCATCCATGTCCTGCGCATCGATGGAAGCTTGAAGTTCCATGATTTCCTCGCGGACTTTGGCGAGTGCGCCGATTTCGACAGGCCAGTCGAAGCCGATTTTCGCGGCTTTTTTCTGGATTTTCGATGCACGCAGGAGTGCGGGCAGGCCCTTGCCGATGTCGTGCAGGTAGTATTCTTTCTGGTGGCCTTTTTCGTCGCGTTTGATCTTGTCCCATTGGTGTAGCACTTCTTCGGTCGTGGTTGCTCCACTTTTTTCGAAAACGTGCGGGTGCCGGCGCACGAGCTTGTCGCCAATGGTTCGGGCGACCTCATCGAGATTGAATCGCCCGGCGCTTTCGGCAATCTCACTGTGGAAGACCACTTGAAGCAGCAGGTCGCCAAGTTCCTCGCACAGGTCTTCGGGGTTGTTTTCGCGGATTGCGGTGATGGTCTCGTAGGTTTCCTCGATCAGGTTTGGGATCAGCGTAGCGTGCGTTTGTTCCGCATCCCATGGGCAGCCACCGGGAGATCGCAAGCGGTGCATGATGGTCCGGAGTCGCTCGATTTGGCGCTCGGGATCGGCGCAGTGGATCATATCGGAGTCGGTCATGGTTCGGAGGATTTGGATTCAGCGGCCTTGCGGAGGATTTCGCGTTCGTCATCGGTGAGGCTTTGAAAGCCTTCTTGCGAGATTTTATCGAGGATGCGGTCCACCACGCCATCTGCCTCGAGCTGGATGCGGGTGCGTGGGCGGATTTTTTTTTCTGGTGGGATTCTTGGCCGCCTCCGGGCACCGGGGAGTTTGCCACCCCGGATCCATTGGAGTGAGAAGGGATGGCGGACGAGAAGAAATCCGACAATGGCACCGCCGAGGTGGGCGGCCTCACCACCTTCGTTGCCTCCGATCTGGAAGGAGACCGCGCCAATGGCGATGACAAGGATCGCGATCGCAAGTTGGCGCATGGTGAGGGTGATGGGCGGGATCAAAAGGCGCACTTGCATTGAGGGTGCGATGTAGGCCACTCCAATGAGGATCCCGTAAATCCCTGCGGAAGCGCCGGCCATCGGCGTTTCCGGCGAATAATCAAACCACCCCGCGGCGAGCAAGCCGGCGCTAAACAATCCACCGGCCAGACCGCAGATCAGATAGAAAGCAGCGAATTTCGCGCTGCCCCACCAGCGCTCCATCCAGGGGCCGAAGAAAAACAAGGGAATGCAATTCACAACGAGATGTCCAATGCTCCAGTGGAGGAATTGAAAGGTCACCAACTCCCAGATCCGCCCGTGCATCAGCCCGCTCGCAACGGTGAACTTGCCCCAATCCCTCAACGCATGATTCAGGAACAATAAATCGAGGAAATAAATGCCGATATTTGCGATGAGCAGCCATTTCACCACCGGGGTAAGCTGGTTGCTCCCCTCATGGTGGCGGCTTTCCGCCTGTTGTTGCTCACTGCTGCCCATTCACTAGCCAGTATCACGGGAGCAGACACCCGGCAAGGGTCGAGCCAGTGTGGGATGATTTGCGGGTTGTGATCCGCGTGGGCTTTGACAAGATTGCCGCCGTGAAACGCCTGACATGCATTTTCTCGGTGTCCCTGCTCGCCACCATGCCATTGATGGCGGGCGATGGCCTTCGGGCATCGCTTGAAGCCACATACAATTCATGGCGTAATGCCATGATCCGTAAGGACGCCGCAACTTGGCAGAGGGTCACAGCGGAGCACCGGGTGGTGGAGGTGCGCAACCGGATCGTATCCGAGCAACGTCCGTTTCCCACATCGGTGTTTGAAATTCCTGCGGCTCCGCCAGCGTTGGAAGGGCTGGATTTTTTGGAGGCGGCACGCAGCGGGCCAACGGCGAAGGCGATCTATTTCGGGAAGATCAATTTCGGAGTCGGTGGCACGCCAACCGATAATCTGCTGGTCCTCTCATTCGTCCAAGGTCGCACCGGATGGACATATGATCGTGCTGAATTTGTAAATCTGAGTGCCCTGCCCGAGGTGCGCCGCGAATTGGTGGCGGGGGATTTGCGATACATCCGCGAAGTGCCCGAGGCCCGACCTAGCGGCCAAGTGCCGCCTACACCCGCCGCAGTGGCCCCCGCGCCGTTCATTGCGAAAGTCTATGTTTTTTGCCCGGGACGTGAGGTGCAAGTGCATGTGAACAAGATGAGCCGCCACCGCTTTGCCAACGAGCAGGAGGCGGAGATCGTGATCGGTGGTGCACGCGAGGGACTGAACGAAGTACAGTTCAGCATTCGCAATCTTGAGGGTGCCACTGGAAAGGATGCAGTCGCGATCCGCGTTTATCTGCTCTCGACAATCGAAGGAGTCATGCCGATTAAGGTATACGAATATCTGGTGCAGGAAGGCGGCGAGGTGCGGCCGTTCGCCACGGAAAACTTCAACCTCGACGCCGCGACCGCCGAACGCTTGCGCGGACGATGAATCATTCGAATTTACCAATCCAAGGCAGACAATTCCGCCGCACGACGCTATTACAAACGATATGAGCCGCAGCAAAAAACAAGAACCTGAAGTGGAAAAGGGCGTGCCCGACGATGACAAGGTGCTCACCTACGCCTACGCCAAAACCCGGAAAAGCCTGATCGCGCGACTCGATAACTGGGAGGATCAGAAAACATGGGATGAGTTCTACAAAACCTATTGGAAGCTTATTTACGCGGTCGCCATCAAGGCCGGTTTGCGCCAAGAAGAGGCGTTCGACTGCGTGCAGGAGACCATTCTCTCAATCGCAAAACAGAGCAAAAAAAAGCTCTACGACCCCGAACAGGGATCGTTTAAAACGTGGCTCATGAACATGACGCGATGGCGCATCAACGACCAGTTCCGCAAACGCAAGAAAGACACCGCGATGACCGGTGGCGAATGGGAAAATGATCGCAAAACCGCCATGATCGACCGCGTCGAAGACCCGCAGGGCGACGTGCTGCCCCGGCTTTGGGAGGTGGAGTGGAAAAAAAACCTCGCCGACGCCGCACTCGCCCGCGTCAAGGCCCAAGTGTCGCCCGAGCAATACCAGATTTTCGACTGCTACGTCGTCAAACAATGGGAAGCAAAAAAAGTGCAGGCGCACCTTGGTGTGAGCATGGCCCAGGTCTATCTGGCCAAACACCGGGTTGGTGCCGTGCTCAAACGTGAGCTCGCGAAACTCGAGGAACATGACGCGTAATCAAAACCGCCCGTATCCCACGATCCCGGATCACGATGTGCTCCGCAAAATCGGCGGCGGCGCATACGGCGAGGTTTGGCTCGCTCGCGGCGTCACCGGCGCCCTCAGGGCCGTCAAAGTGGTGTGGCGTGAGGATTTCGAGGACGAACGCGGATTTGAACGCGAATTCGAAGGCATCCTCAAATATGAACCCATCTCGCGTGATCACCCGGCACTGGTGAATATCCTCCATGTCGGGCGGAGTCCGGAAGATGGCGCGTTTTATTATTACGTGATGGAGCTTGGCGACGACGTCGCAACCGGCCAGGACATCAACCCGATCGAATACGAACCGCGAACCTTGCGCGCCGATCACAAACTCACTCCAGGTGTCCGTTGGGATACCCGCGAATGCATCGACGTCGGTCTGAGGCTCGCCGAGGCGCTTCACCACCTTCACGAAAACGGCCTCGCGCATCGAGACGTGAAGCCGTCGAATGTAATTTTCGTCAACGGCCGTGCGAAACTCGCTGATATCGGACTGGTCGCCGCACGCGGCCAGATGACGTTTGTCGGCACGGAAGGATTCGTGCCTCCCGAAGGTCCGGGATCGGCACAGGCAGATATCTACAGTCTCGGCAAGGTGCTTTATGAAATCGCGACGGGAATGGATCGGATGGATTTTCCGGAACTTCCGGAAAACCTCCCGCTCGGCCCGGATCGCAAATGCTGGATGGGCCTCAATCAGGTCATCTGCGAAATCTGCGAACCCCGCGTCACGAAACGCAGTATCACCACCGCCGCCCATCTCGCTCAGGAACTACGCCGCCTGCAAACCGGAAAACGTCGGCGCAGCGGCAATCTCGGCGTCTGGGTGACGGCATTGCTGTTAGGAGGTTTCAGTCTTTTCGTGCTATGGGAAAATGGCGGTCGCACGCTTGCTCGGAAATGGCTGGGTGGGCCGGCTCCAAGGCCGCTCGAACAGGCGCAAGTGGGAATGTTGCGCGTCGTCACCACCCCCGAGTGGGTCGAAGTGTTCGATCCGGCGGGCAACCTCATCGGCACCACACCGACTGAGACGCTCACCGCGCCGATCGGCAAAGAAGTCGTTTTCCTCCTTCGCAAGCCCGGTTACCGGCCCGTTGAGCTGCGCAATTATCTGCCAGAATCCGCAGTGCACGAACCCCATGTGATGTTTCATGAGATGCAGATTTTCGCGCCACCTAGAGCCGGGGAGACATGGCATGACCATCTGGGGCGCTCTTACCTGCCTGTCGGCGACGAACATCTCAGCTCCAGCTATGTATCCGAGGTCTCCTGGGGGAAATTTCTAACCGACAGTCAGGACCAACCGGGGGCCGAGAGCTTCATCTATATCGACACCACCGAAAACGGCCAGCCGGTCCGCGTGGTCGCCACAACCGAAGAGGCCGCGGGTGCATACGTCCGCTGGCTTGGAAGAGCGGGCCGGCGCGAGGGATACCTCACGCCGGATTACGAGGCGCTCGCCAGACGCGACGAGAACTTTGAGCACGCATCGCTCGGCCTAGACCTGCTTCCATTTCAGGTGCTTGTCCGGGAAATCCCGTTCGGCACGTTGGAGATTATCTCGGAACCCGCCGGCGCCGAGGTCTTTCTCAATAATCGCCCGGTCGGCGCGGCCCATGACGTGCTCGTGGTCAATCGCGTGAACCCCGGTCGCTCCGAGATTCTGCTGGAGATGGAGGGGTTCAAACCTCTCACCATGAATCTGAATGTGGGCGAGAAACAAGTCGTCCAACTGCGTCTCATCATGGAGGAAAACCAGGGAGTTGTTTTTGGCAAACCCTGGGTCAACGGCATCGGCATGGAGTTTGCCCCGCTCGGACCGGACTTGATGGTGTCGATCTGGGAGACGCGCGTGTCGGACTACGCCTTGTTCGTTCTTGAGTCCGGCCATCCGGAGCCCGCGGCCACGGAATTTCCTCAGGATCCGGGCCACCCGGTTGTCAATGTCGCCCGCGAGGATGCCATCGCTTTTGCGCAATGGCTCACACGTCGCGAACGCTACGATGAACGCATTGCCCTGAGCCACGAATACCGGCTGCCTACCGATCTCGAATGGAGCGACATGGTCGGGTTGCAGCGCGAGAAGGGTGCGAGCCCCGGCTCGCGCGACGCACGGCGCGAGCCGATTTACCCATGGGGACAGGATTGGCCTTCAGAAGGGGATCCGCCGGTCGGGAATTTTGCCGATGCTGCCGCCGCACTGGTGCCAGGCATTCCCCTTGAACGCACGATCTTGGGTTATGACGACGGATTTCCATACACATCACCGGTAGGATCGTTCCCACCGAACGAGCTCGGGCTCTATGATCTTTCCGGCAACGTGCAGGAATGGGTGATCGACGACTATTCCACAACCAACCTAAATCCGCTCGGCGTCCTGCGCGGAGGAGGGTGGAACACGTTCCACAAGCACAATCTCCACTCCGGATCACGCAATGCCGTACCACCCGATCGCGGAGATGTCATGTATGGATTTCGGGTTGTGCTTGCGAAAATCCCATTGGAAGAAGAAGCTATCATCCTTTCTCCGCTCGACGAAACATCCGCCCCAACAATCCCAAATACCAATGGTCGAAATCCTGATTGATTACGAAAATGGCCTTACCTGCCACGCGACACATGCTCCGTCCGGCGCGAAAATCACCACCGACGCGCCGGTCGATAATCATGGACGCGGACAGTCTTTTTCCCCGACGGACCTCGTCGCCACCGCGCTCGGATCGTGCATGGCCACCATCATGGGCATCGCAGCCGAGCGCAAAGGAATCCCGCTCCATGGCATGAAAATCGCCGTTCGGAAAATCATGAACTCAGAAGGCAGCCGACGTATCGGGCGACTCGAAGTTGACATCAACGTTCCTCTGCCTGCCGACCATCCCCAGCGCGATTTCCTCATCAACTCCGCCATTGCATGCCCCGTGCACCACAGCTTGCACCCGGACATCGATTGCGACATCCAGTGGACGTGGTCCGGCAAAGCCTGAGTCATGCAATCATGAGCCACTGCACCCGGGATTACGATTACGCGCTTCCGCCCGAGCTCATTGCCAGCCACCCGGCCGAGGACCGCTCCGCTTCTCGCATGCTGGTGTTAGAGCGCTCCACCGGCCGTGTCACGCACCGCATGTTTCGCGAAGTGCGCGAATTTTTCGAACCCGGTGATCTTTGGGTCTTCAACGACACCCGTGTGATCCCGGCACGCGTCATCTGCGACGACGGAAAATCCGAGCTCCTCTGCGTTGACCGCTTGTCACCCACCACATGGGAGTGCCTCGTCAGGCCAGGAAAACGATTCAAGCTCGGTAGCCAGTGTGGCGTCGGGGGCATCAAAGGCGTCGTCACGGCGATCCTTGATCATGGCGACCGCATCATCGAGTGGGCGTCTCCCGTCGATCTCGATCAATACGGCAAACTGGCTCTCCCGGGCTACATGGGCCGCCAAGAGGAGGCTGCCGATCAAGAACGCTACCAGACCGTTTATGCCCGCCACGAGGGCGCCGTCGCCGCTCCTACCGCAGGCCTGCATTTCACCCCGGAAATCCTCGCCGAGACTCCCCATGCCTTTCTCACACTCCACGTCGGCGTCGGCACGTTCCGCCCGGTGCAGGTGGATGATGTCCGCCAGCACGTGATGCACTCCGAACGATACCATCTGCCAGCCGATACCGCCGGGAAAATCAATGCAGCCAACCGCGTCATCGCCGTCGGCACCACTGTTGCTCGCGTGCTGGAGGCCGTTGCCCGAGAGGCTCCGAATGGCTGCCGCGTGCCCCCGGGCGGCGCTTCCGGTGAAACCGATATATTCATCTATCCGCCGCACCAGTTTCGTGCCATCGACGGACTACTCACGAATTTCCACCTGCCGCAGAGCACGCTCATCATGCTCGTCTCCGCGCTTGCCGGTCGCGATCAGGTGTTAAATGCATATCGTGAGGCCGTTGGCGAGCGCTATCGATTCTACAGTTACGGGGATTGCATGCTGGTCATGGGCTGAGGGCTAATCCGCGCTTTTCAGCCGCGTTGTTCCGCGCTATCCCTTTGTCCGTGCCAGCCAAACCGAGATCCTCCACACCGAAACCCGGCAACCTCTTCGCCGTGGTCGGCAGCGATGACGGTCAGGTGCGCGAAGAGGCCCTCAAACTCTACAACCAGCTCACCGGCGGCAATGACGACGGCTTCACCCACGAAACCATCGACGGCATCGCCGATAACGCCGAATCCGCCCACGAAATCTGCGCCGCCACCGTGCAATCCCTCCTCACCTTGCCGATGTTCGGCGGAGACAAGGTGGTCTGGCTGCGCAACGCAAATTTTCTCGGCGACAACGTGACCGGCCGCGCCAAGCGCACCGAAGCGGGCGTCGAATCCCTCCTTGCCACGCTCGAAAATGGCGTGCCGGAGGGCGTTAAATTCCTCCTCACTGCCCAAGGCGTCGACAAGCGCCGCAGCTTCTGGAAATTCATCGAGAAAAATGCAGAAGTGCTCTCTTTCGACCGCATCGATACCTCCCGTGAAGGTTGGGAAGACCAGGTCGCCTTGCTCGTCCACAAACGCACCACCGAGCTCAGTCTCACCTTCACCCCAGACGCTCTCCAGCTCTTCATCATGCTCGCTGGCGAGCAGACCCGCCAGATCGATAACGAATTGGAAAAACTCGACCTCTATCTCGGGACCGACCGCCGCGAGGTCACCGAAGACGACGTCCGGCTACTCGTCCCGCTTAGCCGCGCCGCGGTGGTTTTCGAAATCGGTCGAGCCCTGCAAACCGGCCACGCCGCCCGTGCCATTCAGCTCGTCGATCAACAACTCTCCGCCGATGAATCTGCCATTGGCATCATGCGCGCGTCGATCATCGGTGTCGTCCGCAACCTCTTCATGGCGCGGCTCATCATCGATAAATTTAAGGCCCCGGTTGGCAATTACAACGCCTTCGCAGGTGCTCTTAATCGCCTCCCCGAAGCCGATCGCGCTTGGTTGCCACAGAAAAAAGATGGTTCGGGTGTGAATGTCTTTCCAATCTTTATCTGTGCCGCCAACGCGCAAAACTTCGACCTCGATGCCCTGCTTGGTGTCATGGAATCCACGCTGGTCGCCGACCGCTCCCTCGTCACCACCGGTCTCGATCACCGCCTCATTCTGCACCGCCTGATTGTTGAAATCGCCGCCGCCCGCCGCGATCCACGCCAACGCATTCGTAATCCCGCCCGCGTCTCCGCATGAACCCGATTGCCATTGCTATTCTCATCGGTCTTGCGGCCGGACTACTCGGCGCATTATGCGGCGTCGGCGGCGGCATTGTCATGGTCCCTGCCTTTGTCGCCGCTCTTGGAATCGGCCACAAACAGGCCGTTGCAACCTCAATGGCTGTCATCATCATTACTGCCATCGCCGCGACAGCCAGCAACGCCCGTCACAAGGAGCTCATCGACTGGCGTATCGTCGTCATCGTTGGCCTCGCATCCGCGCTCGCCGCATGGTTTGGTAGCGACCTCATGCGTTCAATGAGCAACCACACGCTCACACGGATTTTCGGCATCCTGCTGGTACTTACTGGCATCCGCATGCTTTGGAAGGGGTGATTTTCGGATCACTTTTCCATCGACAAATCCAGCCCACCGGGCTAACCAATCCGCCCGCCCGCATCGCGAGCGAGTCAATTGGAACGGCAGAGTAGCTCAGCGGTAGAGCAGAGGACTCATAAGCCTTTGGTCGGCGGTTCAAATCCGCCCTCTGCCACCAGTTGTTCAAGTTCAATTGGTAACGATGAGCTTGCAGCTTTCCAGCGCATCACATCAGCAGGCTTGCTTTTAGCCACCTGAATCTCTCGCGCTCCAAATCACGCCCGCCGCATCCTTCGCCGCACCGCGCATCCGCCGTGCCCCGGTTTTCCGCTTCGGCCCGAAGCGATTGCGTGCTTGCGCAAAACAATGCTCCACCGTCTCCCGGCTCCCGATCAC
>JBLRWN010000008.1:0-79594 GCA_047921195.1 Luteolibacter sp.
CCAACCGCCGATCTACCACCCTTGAGATCACGTGATAAAGCACCGGAGTCGTCCGCGAATCCTTCCAAGGCGCCAGCCACCGCCGCGACCCCTTCGCCCGCCGCCGCTCAACGTTAACGCCCATTTCTAAGACTGAAGCCTTCCCTGACTCATCCGACATCACATGACTCTAGAGAAAAACTCCCAACCCGCAATAATTGTTTTCCTGGAAAATAATACAATACTACCGCTTTGAGTCTATGCATCGATTAAAATGGGGCGTTAGCTGTTTCCCATTTTTCGTTTTTATCGATAAAGGTTTTCATCGACCATTCGCTGGGGAGAAGGACGACGAGCTGGTCGCGGTCGTCACGGGCGAGGATGGCTCCGAGGGAGAGGGTGGGCATGCCATGGACACTAGAACTGCGAGGACGGAGCCAGCGGACGATGGACCAATCGGCGTTTTCGAGACGGGTCTCGGCGGCATATTCGGATTCAAGACGGTATTGGAGGACTTCGAACTGCAGCGGGCCGACGGCACCTAGCAGTGGGATTTGTGCGCCAGTTTGCTCGACGAGGTTGAATTCGCTGGCGACGCCTTCCTTGAGAAGCTGTGCGAGACCGTCGCGGAAGCGTTTGTATTTCGCGGTGCTTTTGTTATGCAGCCAGGCAAAGCATTCGGGGGCGAAGCGCGGGATTTCATCGAAGGCGATGCCGGGTTCGGTCGAGAGCGTGTCGCCGATCTGCAGGTCGTGATTGCCGACAAGGCCGACGACGTCGCCGGCAAACGCGTCGTCCACAGTTTCCCGGTCACGGGCGAAGAGGCGTTGTGAATTCGACAAGCGGATGCGTTCGCCGCTGCGCTGGTTGATGACGTTCATGTCGCGTTCGAATCGACCGGAGACGATGCGGATATAGGAGACGCGGTCGCGGTGTTTCGGGTTCATGTTCGCCTGAATCTTGAAGACGAAGGCGGAAAAGACTCTGGACGTGGGTTCGATGAGTGCGATCCCACTGGTGCGGGGCGGGGGAGAGGGTGCAAGTTCGAGGAAGCGGTCGAGCAGAAGTTCGACGCCGAAATTGTTCGCGGCGCTGCCGAAAAAGACCGGCGTGAGCTTTCCGGCGAGTACATCGGCCACGTCAAATTCCGCACCCGCGCCCTCCAGCAATTCCAGCTCCTCGCAGACTTGGTCGTAGGTTTGTTCGTCGAGTGCGGCGCGCACGCTTTCATCCTCGATGCCGGAGACTCGCTCCGGGGCCTTGTATGCGCCGTGCGCGGTGCGCTCGAACAGGTGCACCTTTTTCTGCATTCTTTCATAGACGCCACGAAAGCGCGGGCCATCACCGAGCGGCCAGTTGAGAGGAAACGCGGCGATTCCAAGCACGCTTTCCAGTTCATCAAGCAGATCGAGCGGTGGGCGCGATGGGCGGTCCAGCTTGTTCATAAAGGTGAAAATGGGCACACCCCGGCGCCGGCAGACTTCGAAGAGTTTGCGAGTTTGGCTTTCGATCCCTTTGCCCGCATCCACCACCATGACGGCGGCATCCACCGCGGTGAGCACTCGGTAGGTATCTTCCGAGAAATCCTTGTGTCCCGGCGTGTCGAGGATGTTGACGACGCAGCCCTTATATTCGAATTGCAGGACGGTTGAGGAAACCGAGATACCGCGCTGCTTTTCCAGTTCCATCCAGTCGGAGGTGGTCGCTCGCTGGTTTTTCCGCGCGGTGACACTGCCCGCGAGCTGTAATGCGCCGCCGTAGAGCAGGAATTTTTCGGTCAATGTCGTTTTTCCCGCATCCGGGTGGGAAATGATCGCAAACGACCGACGCTTCGCCACTTCGTCCTGAAGCTCCCCGCACTTTTCACTCAAAATTCCATTCATCGGCACGTAGGAAACTTGCGGGCCATGGAGACGCGCTGCAAGTTTTCATTGGTGAATATGAGAAAGGATGAATGCATAATGACGCGCAGCATCATAGAAGAAATCTCGCAATAATATTTTTCCTGGAAAATAATGAGGATCAGGTTGGAGTTGTTGCGGTGTGGTATGAGATAAGAAAATCACCGTGGTGAGCAGAAACGCAAACCGCCATGGCCCCGTTGCGGAGCCATGGCGGTGTGAGTGAATCGGAAAGTTCGCTTAGTTGGCGGCCACGACATTCACGCGACGGGCTTCGCGGTCGAACTTCACCTTGCCATCGACAAGGGCGAATAGGGTGTGGTCACGGCCGATGCCAACGCCGACGCCTGGGTGCACTTTGGTGCCACGCTGGCGGATGAGGATGTTGCCGGCGATGACGGCCTGGCCGCCGTATTTTTTGACGCCGAGGCGGTTGCTGCGGGAATCGCGGCCGTTTTTGACGGAGCCTTGTCCTTTTTTGTGAGCCATGGTTGTTGAAGTGTTGGGGGTTTCTCGTTGGAGGGAGATCAGCCGTTGATCGCGGTGACTTCGAGGCGGGTCATGTGGCGGCGATAGCCCTTGGTTTTGTGATAGCCCTTGCGGCGCTTGAATTTGAAGGCAACGCCTTTCGGGCCACGGAATTGATCGAGCACCTTGGCGGTAACGGACGCACCGGCGACGGTTGGGGTGCCGATTTTCACGGATTCGCCTTCGCCAACGAGGAGGGCGTCGAAGGAAATCTCGGCATCGACATCGGCGTCGAGTTTCTCGACTTCGATTTTCTCGCCGGGTTGGACGCGGTATTGTTTACCGCCGGTTTTGATCACTGCGTAGGCCATGGCCGATATTGGGAAATGAGTTGGTGCCGCGGTAGCGGCGGGCGGGGAGAACAGCACGGGCGCGGACGGGGCGCAAGGTTTTTTTACGGCCGGGTTGAGGAAATCCGGCATTTTCTTTGTTAATCGCCGCGACGGGCGAGGATCCAAAGCAAATCGGACAAGCGATTGAGGAAGATCCTCAAGGTTTCCGGCATGGTGACTCCCGATTCATGGAGCCGCCAGACGCCGCGTTCGGCACGTCTTGCGGCAGTGCGCGCGAAATCCAAGGCCGCGCGTTCGATGGAGCCCGCCTCTCCGGGAATCGCCCAACCGGTAAAGCGCACGCCCTTGTCCTCGAGGTCGCGAGCGAGGGTTTCGATGGCTCCGACGTCCTCCTTCGTGATTTTCGCATAACCCTTGGAGGCATATTTTTCCGCGTCTTCCGCCTCGAACGCGAGTTCCCCCATCAGGCCGAACAGCCGCGTCTGGATCTGGTCAATTTCTCCAACAAGCCATGGATCCCCTGAGGATGCCCTTGCCATGCCGAGTGCCGCGTTGAGTTCGTCCACGCAGCCGAGCACTTCGGCACGCAACGAGGATTTCGCCATGCGTTTGCCAAATAAAAGATCCGTTTCCCCATGATCGCCCCGTCCGGTGATGATGCTCATGGAAGAATCCCTAATCGTGCCGAACCATGTTGGCAAACGTGGCGGCGAGAAATTTTGCACGATCCTGCAAGATCCGCTTCCCATTTCCGTAAATTTGCCATCACATTTCCCCAACGCCCTATGTCCGAACAAAACACCCCATCCGCCGCCGCAGACGCCAAGTCGTCCGCATCCACCGCATCCGATTGCTGCTCACCCGCAGGCGACTGTGCCGTGAGCGACAAACTCGCCCTGCTTTCCGGTTCCTTGCTGCTGCGCGTGTGGCTTGGTGTGAGGACAATCCAGTCGGGCATCGAGAAATTCGCCACCAGCACCCTGGTTGAGCGCCCCCAGATGGCGGATGGCCAACCCACCGGTCTCGTTGAGACGGTCAGCGAAAAGACTTACGCCCTCAGTGCCTACAAGGGCATCCCCGATGCCTTGAAATCCGTTTTCGAGAACCAGCCGATGATTCCTGGGTTCATGCTACCGGTATATAATGCGGTGCTCGGCCCGGCCCTGCTCATTCTTGGTGCCACCGTGTTGCTTGGCATTGCCAGTCGCATTTCCCTTCTTCTGATGGGTCTTCTCTACGTCAGCCTCACTTGGGGTCTTGTGATCTGGGGGGAACCCGGGAATGCCGGCGTCGCCTACCTTGGCACTCATATCGTGCTGATCGTGATGGCGCTTCATCTCACTCGCCACGATTGCATTCGTGTCTTGAAAAAATGGTAATCCATGTAAATGATTTACGGTCATGAACGAATCCTCCACACCCACCATTCTGAATCGTCGCGATTTCCTCGCGCGCAGTGCAGCCGCTGGCATGGTCCTTGGGGCGCCTGCGATCCTGCGCGCCGCCACCAAGTCGCCGTCCGATACGCTCAATGTCGCGATCGTCGGATTTGGCAAGCAGGGGCTCGTCCTTTTTGAGGCGATGCAAAACATCCCGGGCATCCGCTTTCAGGCGGTTTGCGACATCTGGGAGCAAAGCCGCAACCGCGGCCTCAGCCGCATCCGCCAGCGCCAGGGCGAAGCTCCGAACGTCTATGTCGACATCGACGACATGCTCGAAAAGGAAAAGGGCCTCGACTGCGCGATCATCGCAACGCCCGATTTCTGGCACTCGCCGCATACCGTGAAATGCCTTGAGGCGGGCCTCCATGTGTATTGCGAAAAAATGATGGCGCACACCATCGACGCGGCACGCGAGATGGTGCGGGCCATGGAGCGCACAGGAAAGCTCTGCCAGGTCGGCCATCAGCGCCGCAGCAACCCGCGCTATCGCTTCACCCGCGAGCAGCTCATCAATAACCATAAAATTTGTGGCCAGATCACCAGCGTCAACGGGCAATGGAATCGTTCGTTGAGCTCGTCGAAGGACATCAGCATCAATCCACGCATCCTGCCCGATCCGGCTGTTCTTGAGCGCTACGGTTTCAAGGATGGACATCAATTCGCCAACTGGCGGACGTATCGCGATCTCTCCGGTGGCCCCATTTCCGACCTCGGCGCGCACCAGATCGACATTTACAACTGGTTCCTCGGCGTCATGCCAAAGCGCGTTTACGCGTCCGCCGGGAATCCGGTGTTCAACGGCAGCAGCCCTGAATTTCCGAAACGCGAGCACTTCGACAACGTCATGTGCTTGTTCGACTACGACACCCCGCAGGGCGAGGTTAGTGCGTTCTATCAGGTTCTCACCACCACCGGTGCGGGCCGTGGATTCTATGAAACCTTCATGGGCACCGAAGGATCGATCACGATTTCCGAAATTGCCTCCAACTCGGCGATTTACCGCGAGGGTGGCAATGAATGGACCGAAGAGAAGTGGGCCGATCTCGTGTCGCGTGGCTTCCTCAAGAAAGCAGCTGCTCCTGCCGCAGCCGCGGCTTCGGAAGATGAGGAGGGCGCGGTTGCTTCCTACGCCTCCGCCCCGCCGGACGCCTTCGAGCTTCCCGGTTCGATGCCGACCATGCTTGGCAGTGACGGTCGCGCGATCCCGAAACCCGCCCACACGCCCCACCTCGAGAATTTCTTCGCCTCCGTGCGCGGTCAGGAATCGCTCAATTGCGATGCCCGCCACGCCTTCGAAAGCGAGGCACCGATTTTCTGGGTGAACCCATCCGCGCTTGCCAAAGAGCCCATTGTATTCACACAAGAACACCTCTCCGTATGAAAAAGACACACCTACTCCCGATCCTCGCTATTCCCGCCATCCTCGGACTTGTCGCTTGCGGCGATGCCGACAAGGGCGACAACGCTGCGTCCGACAATGCCGCAGCATCCTCCTCCACCGGCGTTGCGGGTGGAGTGCCCTATGTCACCGAACTGCCGCCCGAGCTGATTGAAGGCACTCCGGTGCCGATCAGCCTGCCGAATCTTGAACCCGCGCCCACCAGTGCTCCCGAGTTCAACGTTCCCGAAGGCACGGTTCTTCTCTCCGCGGGCAAGACCGTGACCTCTAGCGACGACTTTCCGCTCATCGGCACCCTCGACTTGATTACCGATGGTGAGAAGGACGCTGGCGAAGGCTACTATGTCGAGCTTGAGGAAGGCAAACAGTGGATCCAGATCGACCTTGAGCAAGAGGCCGCCATCCATGCCGTTCACGTTTGGCACTACCACTCGCAGCGCCGCGCATACAAAGGTGTTGTCGCCCAGATCTCGAATGATCCCGAGTTCAAGGATGGTGTTACCACCATCTTCAACAGCGACTTTGAGAACGCCCATGGTTTCGGTGCCGGTCGCGACCGCCCGTATGTCGAGACCCGCTTTGGCAAGGTCATGGACGGCCGCGGCACCGTCGGTCGCTTCGTTCGCCTCTACTCCGCTGGCAACACCTCGGATGATACCAACCACTACATCGAAGTGGAAGTTCACGGCATCCCTGCTGAATAATCGAATCCACCATCATTTTGAAAGCCGGCCCCGCCCTTCGCGAGGTCGGCTTTTTTGTGCACGCAGTTCTTTTCCAAAAATGAAACCCCACATGCCGGAGCCTGCCAAAGATTCGTGCGAATTGGCTTACCCTGTGAAGATCGCGATCAAGGCGAGGAGCATGCCGGAGAGGCTCTCACCCGCGATGATGCCGGAGGCGGCGATGATGAGGAAGCGAGTGCTCCAGCTGGGCACCACCTTGCCAAGCGCAACGGCGACCATCGAACCGGTGAACAACGAGAAGGAGACACTCGGGGCGATGACGAAGGCCAGGCCGATGCTCGGGCCGCTGGGCACCCAGATGCGGTGTTTTGCGGACACGGTTTTTTCCAACACCGCAAGCACGATGCCGAAACACGCGCCGATGATCATCGCCAGTTGGGTGCCGGGCGGAAGAGCGTGAATCCCAATCACGAACAATTCGGCCACGGCCTTCCAAGCGGCGACGCCGGGGGCGGGCCATTCCGTGGTGAGCAGTTGGGTGGCGGGGTCGGGGATGAGAATGAGATAGCCGTAGCAACCGACGAGCGCCCCGGCAAAGGCCCCGGCGATCTGGGCGATGTATTGCGGACGTGGATCGGCACCGAGCATTTTGCCAGTCTTCAGGTCGTGCATCATATCGCCGCAGAGGGCCGCGGATCCTGCCGTGACGTTGGCAATCATGAGGTTGGTGGTGGGGCTTGCGGGCGAGACGGCGGCAAATGTGAGCTGGCTGAGGTTGCCCATCGCGGTGATGGGATTGACGTTCACCTCGCCGGACACGCGGGCGGCAACGAGAGCGAGCATGAAGGTGAGAAGCACACCGAGCGTAGCCGTAAGTGGTTGGATGTTGAAAAATACGCCCTGTAGGATGACGGACACGGCCGTGACGCACACCAAGGCGAAGATGAACCATTTTTTCGGGATCACCTCGGAACCGGGTTCGACCTTCGTGACACCTCCGCGAGGCGGTATGAAGGTGGCGAGGATGGATTTCCATGAAAACGCGAATGCGGTGAGGGACGACGACACCATGATGGCGACTCCCGGCCAGATCAGCCACCGGAGTCCCTGGCCATACCAATCTGCTCCGGGTGCACCGGGGATAGCCCAGCCCGACTCGAAGGCGATGGGCGCGAGGATGCCCCAGGCGACGATGGAACCGAGGATCACGGAAATCCCGATGCGAGGCCCGACGAGCGCGCCGACACCATACATCATCAGCGTGGGCTCGATGGAAAACCCAAGCTGGGATGGTCCGAAGCCGGCAATGCCCGCCTTTTCGAGGCCGCCACCGGGTTGGGCTTTGAAAAAGCCGGGGATGGGGATTTTGGGGATTTTGGCGAAATATTCGATGATCTTGACCGCGGCGGCGATCAGGGCACCCGTGCCGAGGATTTGCAGGCGCACCACGGCGTCGCGGCCATGGTTGTAGATTTCCTGAATCGTTTTCCCGGTTGAGAATCCGCTGGGGAATGGCAGGTCTTCCACATCAATCAACTGCTTGCGCAGGCCGATAGAAACGACGATGCCGACCAAGCAGACCGAAAACGTCCAGATCACAAGCGCGATCCAGGGAAGTGTCTCCCCGGTGATGATGGTGTATGCGGGAATGGGCGCCACGAGGCCGGCCCCGGTGATCGACGCGGCGGCGGAGGCACCGGTCTGGCTGATGTTGGTTTCGAGAATCGAAAGCCCGCGGCATTTTCCGGTTTGTTGGAGGATCTGCCAGAAACCGTATGCGAGCAGGGCGGCGGTGAGCGACATGCCGATGCCCCAGCCGATTTTCAAGCCGACATAGAGGTTGCACAGCGAGAGGATGCTGCCGAAGACCATTCCGGTGATGACGGCGCGCAGTGTGAGTTGCGGGGTCGGAGTCGTCGGCAGCGGCTGCAGGGCAGGGGAGTCGTCGTTCATGGCGATGGTGGGATTCACCCCGGATTCCGGGAAGCGCGAGGACCATGGAGATGATGGAGGAAGGTGTCAATCGGAGCCACCCCTCGTGTGGGCCGGGAGTTGCCCATGGCGGATTTTTGCACGGAAGCTCCATTGCGGTTAAGGGCGATGCACACTTGTGGTGGATGAGAATGGAAACCGAATGAGCGAGACGTCGAACGGCTTGGCCATTCACATTGTCATTCTCCAGCATGGCAGGAGCGCCGTGGCTCCAGTGTGCAGTCGCTCCTGCAAAAATCCGCTATGGGAGTTGCCCGGGATGCGGTCTTTTTCATTGCCATTCCGGGCGCTCGACCTAGCATGAGGGCATGGTTAAGAAACTCATTCAACTTTTCGCCCTTGCCATCGCCACGCTTGCCATCAGCGCCTGCTGTGGCTGCCTGTAAGCCATTTTAGAAATGCCAAACCCTTTCAAGCCATGAAAACCATTGTTCTTTTCGCCGCCTTTCTCGCCTGTGCGCTGGGGTTGACCTCGTGCAGTATGTTTGGTTTGCCTGGTAGGACCGCCGGGACGATTACCGAAACCCGTGAAGTCAAGACCGGCCGCTACGATACCGTGACCGAGCAGGTGCTCGTTTCCAGCTCCGCCAAGGGTGGGAATGTTTATGAGACGGTCGAGAAAAAGACCCCGCGCTATAAGACGGTCACCCGCAAGAAGCGCGTGCCCTGCGGTTCATGTTCGCGCTTTTACTGGGTTCGCAACGGCTGCTGCGGCACCACCGGGGAGTCGACCCGCAAAATGGCGACTGCCCAGTCGGCGACCGGGAGCCCGCACATCGGTCTCATCCCAACGATGCGGCCGCTGGCCGAATAGCCCGGCATTTTCCTCATTCATCCAAACCGTGAGACCGCCCGGGCGGTCTCACGGTTTTTTGTTTTTTGCCCATCCGAGGAAAAACAATTGGAAAACCGCGCGAACCCCACCATGCTCCGCGCGTCACAATTTTCACCTACCCATGCCCGTAAACATCGAAATGCCCAAACTCTCGGATACCATGACCGAGGGCACCCTCATCAAATGGCACAAAAAAGTCGGCGATAACGTCGAAATCGGCGACATTCTCGCCGAAGTGGAAACCGACAAGGCGACCATGGAGATGGAGGCCTTCGATGAAGGCACCCTCACCGACATTCTCATTCAGGAAGGTGAAAAAGCGCCGATTGGCGGCATTCTTGCGGTTTTGGGTGGTGATGGTTCCGGCGCTGCAGATGCCGACAGTCCGGCGATCGAGCCGTTTGCGGAAACCGAATCCTCTCCGGCCGCCTCACAAGCGGAGGCCAAGCCTGCGCCCGCGCCCGCTCCCGCCGCCGCGGATGGCGAGCGTGTGAAATCCTCGCCGCTCGCTCGCAAAATCGCCGCCGAGCAAGGCATCGAGCTTGCAGGCATCCAAGGCACCGGCCCTGGTGGGCGGATCGTCCGCAAAGACGTCGAGGCCGCGGCAATATCCGGCAGCGCCAAGCCAGAGACGCCGGCTTCCACCGAATCGCGTGCCGCCTCCGCTCTCGCGGCCGCCGCGAAATCGAAAGCGGTCGGCCAGCCAGCCGCCGCTCCTGTTTCTGCCGCCCCGCAAGCGATCCAGCCTGTCGTCCGCGAAGGCGACGAGCTCGTCGAGCTCAGCACCATGCGCAAGGTGATCGCCTCGCGGCTGCTCACCTCGAAGGTCACCATCCCGCATTTCTACCTCCACCTCGAAGTCGATGCCGCCCCGCTGCTGGCCGTGCGCAAGCAGATCAACGAGCAGGCCGAGAAGACCCATGGGAACAAATTCTCGGTCAACGATTTCATCCTCAAGGCCGTGATCAATGCCGCGCAGCTCGTGCCCGCGGTGAATGCCTCGTATGCCGGCGATCACATCGTCCGCTTCAAGCACGTCGGTCTTTCGGTTGCGGTTGCGGTGGACGACGGCCTCGTCACCCCGGTGATCAAGCAGGCGGAAACCAAGTCGCTGCTGGCGATTTCCCAGGCGGTCAAGGATTTCGCTGTTCGCGCCCGCGACAAGAAGCTCAAGCCCGATGAGTTCGACGGTGGCACCATCACCGTCTCGAATCTCGGCGCATGGGGCATCGAATCGTTCGACGCCATCGTCAACCCACCCCAAGCCGCAATTCTTTCGGTGGGTGCGGCGATCGAAAAGCCGGTCGTCAAAAACGGCCAGATCGTTCCGGGAGTGCGGATGAACCTCGGGCTCTCCTGCGACCACCGCGTTGTCGACGGCGCGGTCGCGGCCGCCTTCCTCAGCGAAATCAAGAAGCTGCTAGAACAACCCGCGCTCATGCTCCTTTGAGCCGGGAATCGCCGCCGAACATCCAACGCATTTTTCCCGTGATGCAGATCGCCCACGATGTGCCCTCGCTGCGCAGCGTGATTGCTGATGCCACGGGTCCTATCGTGCTCGTGCCCACCATGGGCGCACTTCACCCCGGGCACCTCTCTCTCGTGGACCGGGCCCGCGCACGGGCCGGAGCGCGTGGCATGGTGGTGGTTTCGATTTTCGTCAACCCGATCCAATTCGACCGCCGCGACGATCTCGCCGCATATCCGCGGCCCGTAGAGAGTGATCTGGCGGCTTGCCGTGACGCGGGCGTCGATCTCGTCTTTGCGCCGGATGCGGCCACCATGTATGCGCCTGATCGCTCCGTGACCGTCACGGAATCCGCCCTGGCGAAGCACCTATGTGGCGCGGCGCGCCCCGGACACTTCGATGGCGTTTGCACGGTGTGCCTCAAGCTGTTTCTCATCACCGGCTGTGAGGCGGCTGTTTTCGGCGAGAAGGATTTCCAACAGCTTGCGATCATCCGCCGCATGGTTCGGGATCTCGACGTGCCGGTGGAAATCATCGCATCGCCCACGCTGCGCGAGCCTGATGGCCTCGCGATGTCGTCGCGAAATGTGCGCCTCACGCCCGGCGAGCGTGCCGACGCGCCGCGCATCTTCCGGGCTCTCACCGAGGCCGCGGGCATGCGCGATGCCGCGCAAATCCTCGCCCATGCCCGCAGTGAAATCGAGGCCTCGCCCCATGCCCGTATCGACTACCTTGCCTTGGTGGATGCGGCCACCCTTGAGCCGATCGAGGCCATGACCACCTGCCCTGTGATTCTGGCCGCTGCCGTTTTCTATGGCGACGTCCGCCTGATCGACCACATCAGGGTGCCAGTGGGGTGAGATTGGCGGCGCGTCGCTTGCCGTCCCGTTCGAATGATGAAACCCATGGTTGACCCTGCCTCGCAACGGAGCGATAGAATCATTGTGGCTGAGCATTCCGAGGGAATCCGAAAACCCGCAAGGCGGGGATGCCGCCGGTTGCTGGTGTTTGGATTTCTAACACTCGCCGCGGGTTGGTGGCTCAACGGCCCGGGTCTCAGATGGCTCGGGCCAAAGGTGGTCTCGCATTTTGCGGCGAAATCCGGTGCCGAGGTGGCATTCGAGATCCGGGGAACGCTGGTTGGCGGGCTGACTCTCCGGAGTGTCGAAGCAAGCATCGAGGGCACCCCGTTCAAACGGATCGCCATCCGCGAGCTTGCACCGGAGTATCGGGTGTTCCGGCTGCTCCGCGGGAAAGTCGATGGCGTTTCCGCTCGCGGAGTGCACTTCGATCTTGAGATGGGAACGTCGCGCGTCGAACGAGCACAACCCGCCGGGCCGGTTGATTTCACCAGCCTGAATGCGGCATTGCACGAACTGAGGAGCAGGTTGGTGGGGATGGGCATCGACGTCGCCGAACTCACCGCCGTGATCGATGGTCCGCACATGTCGCGCGTCGAACTCGGGCCCTCGGCCATCCGCCAGCTTGCGGGCGAGGAGCGCATCAAGCTGAATGTCGGCGCGATCATGCGTGGTGGGGAGAGCATCTCCGACGCGCAGGAGGTCGTTGTTGATTGGACGGTGGGGCGCATTTCCTTCGATCGCATCGGCTTGCACGCGGCGCTCGTCCTAACAGATTTTTCGATCTCGCATCCGCGGGATGGCGGGTTGTTCGCCGAGGGGTTGGTGGGTTTCGCGGATGCGGTTTTCCAGGCAACCAGTTCTCCGGAGCAAGGGACGCTTGCTATGCATTTGCGGGAGGGATCGCTCGATGTCACGAAGGTGGGGGAGATTCTGAATGTCGGCCTTCCAGTGACCGGGACCGTCACATCGTTCGCACTCGATGTTGCGGATTTGGCGCCGGATCCACGCCTGGCGACGGCGACGATGAGTGTGCTTTTGGAAAATGCGGGCAGGAATGGCGTGGTGGTTGATGAGCTCAATCTGGACGTCATTCTCGAGGCGACCACCGCCCGCATCGTCGCTCGGGCGGCCGTTGGCGAGGCGGAGGCGAGGGTCGACTCGACATCCACGTTCGACCGCGCAGCCATGGCGGTGCGCGAGACACGCGGCAGATTGGATGTGCCGTCGGTGCCGCCCGTTTTGAATCATGTTTTGAAGATGGCGGATGACGCGGAACCGCTGCCCGTGGCTGCAGCGAACGCGGAGTTCGAGGTGATTTGGGGCGAGGGGTTTTCCGCGGCCTCTGCCAAGGCGGATGCGGTGTTGGTGGTCGAGGATCCCGAGCTTGCGACGGGGCTCCGAATCGCCGCGCAATGGGTGAAAGGCACACCCGCGATCGTGGATCTGCGTGCGGACGGTTTGCAGGCGCGGGCGGTGATCGATCCGGATGGAATGCGGTATTCCGGTGATGTGGTGCTCGCAGGATTCAAAACGTCGCGCCTGGCGGTGTGGTTGGCGCCGGTGGATTGGGCCTTGCCTGGCGATGCGGTCATCGATGCGACTTGGCAGGGAGCGGGTCCGCTCACGTCCACCGATGGGCATGAGGGCGATCTGAGCTTGGAGAGCGGTCTTTGGGTGCGGACGGACCATCCGGATTTGAACGTGCTGGCGGATGTTTCATATCGCTGGCCGGGCCGGCTCTTGATCCGCGATTTGCAGGCGTTGCGCGGCGGTCAGTCGATCCATGCGGACCTCGGCTTGGCGGATGGCAAGCTGGCGATCGACTTGCTGCGCTGGACGGATGCGGGTGGTGATGAGCTGGCGAGCGCGCGCGGCAGTCTTCCCGTGCCGGATGATTTTTCGGCATGGCGCGAATTTCTCGCCGGGGATTCCCAGCCGCTCGATCTCACCATCCGCACGCGGAAACTCACATTCGAAAAGCTCGCCACATGGGTGCCTGCATTAAAGGTGGTGGCATCGGATACGACGGCCGAGCTCGAGCTCGTGCTGACGGGAAATCTCGCAGCGCCGGTGGTTGACGCCTCACTCGATGTGCGCGGCATCCGGATGGTGGATCAACCGGCACTGCCGCTGGCCGACCTTTCGATCCAAGCCCGCGGTCGCGACGGCGTGCTGGTTGCTGATGGTTCACTCAGGACGCCGGATTTCGCACCGGCGGTGCTCGCTGCCAAGCTGCCATTCGCGCCGGTGGCATGGGCGCAGGATGTCGATTCCCTGCGAGCTGCGGAGGTGGAGGCGACGGTGGATTTACCGCGGCTCGATCTATCACGGTTCACGCCGCTGGTGCCTGTGGCGCGAAGCCTTGCGGGCGTGGTCACTGGCAAGGTGCGTGTGGGCGGCACCTTGGGCGTGCCGGTTCTCACGGGCGGATTGGAGCTCACGGGCGGCTCGCTCCGCCTTGCTCATGATGCCGTCCCGGAAATCACCGGGATCGCGGCGGTGGCGGATTTTGATCGAGATCGCGCGATCCTGCGCTCACTGCGCGCGACGATTGCGGGCGGCACGTTCGAAGCCACGGGCACGTTCGCCATCCCGTCGCGCGAGTTGGATTTCCGCATGCGTGGGAATTCCCTACCCTTGGTGAGGAACAACAGCCTCATTGTGCGTGCCCATGCCGATATCCGCATCACCGGCCCGTTTGCGCAGGCCGCGGTTTCCGGGTCGGTGTCGCTGGTGGACAGCCTGTTTTTCCGGGATATCGAGCTGTTGCCAATCGGCGCGCCATTCACCGGCCCGCAGGCCGCGGCGCTGCCGAAGATCGATACCGCTCCACCGTTTGATGCCATCCCCGAGCCATTCGCAAACTGGGCGGTCGATCTCCGCCTTGCCACGGCCGAGCCGCTCCTCATCCGCGGAAATCTCGCGACCGGCAGAATCCTGGCGGACGTGCGCATTGGCGGCACGCTCGGGGATCCCCGTCCGGATGGCACGGTGCGGCTGTTGCGCGGGCGGGCGGTGTTGCCATTCAGCACGCTTGCCGTTCCGGAAGCCGTATTCACGTTTTCTCCGGCGAACCGTTTCGACCCGGTGATCGAGGCCCGGGGAACCGCCGAGCCTCGTCCTTACACGGTGAATTTGTTCGCATACGGTCGCCTCTCTGATCCGCAAATTGTCCTCTCCTCGACTCCGCCGCTGCCGCAAAATGAAATCATGACACTGCTCGCCACCGGCACCACCACGCGTGGATTGGAAGACCCGCAGATGGCATCCGCCCGCGCGCTCCAGTTATTCGCCGAGGAGGTGAGGCGCGGCCGCGTGCCAATGAGCAACCAGCTCCGCCCGTTGCTCGGGCTGTTCGACCGGGTCGACTTCACGCTCGCGGAGCCCGATCCGTATTCGTCCGACACGTTTTCTACCGCCACCCTCAAACTTCACGACCGCTGGTATCTCTCGGCAGGGATGGGCGGCGAGGGAAATACCCGCATGTTCGCCATCTGGAGGCTCAGGTTTCGTTAGAAAATGCATATTCCCATCCGCATTCCGGCTCTCATCTGCCTGGCCGCCGGCCTAGCACTTGGGGAGACGCGCGTGCGGATCGACGGATTACAGCGGAAATCCGAGTCCCAGGTGCTCCAGTTGCTTGGCGACCGCCTGGTGCACGTGCGTAACAAGCCCGCGACGCCTCCGCGCGCCGATGACGCGGCGTTTCTGTTGCGCGAATCGCTCCGCAGCGACGGCTACAGCGAAGTGGAAGTCGACTGGCGGATTGTCTCGCCATCGGAAATCCTGCTCACGGTGCGCGAGGGCAGGAGATACGGTCTCGGCAAGGTCGAGGTGCGCGGTGCCGCCGATGCGGATCAGGCGCGGCGGATGTCGCGGTTGATGACGCGCCAGGCCGAGCGCAACCGGCCGCTGGGTGTGCCCGATCCACCATTTCGCGAGAGCGACATCCCGGGCGGCCTTGCCGCGATCCGCCAGGAACTCCACGCCAATGGTTACTGGGCCGCGGAGGTCGGTCTCGTCGAGCGGCGCGACGGGGATCGCGCCGTCGATCTGGTGATCGAAGTCGATCCGGGCCCGCGATTTACGATTGGTCCAGCGGTCCATCAAAGCGCCGATGGACGTGGCGTGGTGCGGGCGCGGACGACGTCCGAGCCCTTCGTCGGGCGACCGGCGACCACGGCAAACCTCAATGAACTCCGCCTTGCGATGGAGACGGCATTTACCAGCCGCGGCTACCCCGATGCCCGCATGCGCATGGGCAGCCGGTTGGAAGGAAGCCGCTTCATCCCGGTGTTCGACTTCGACCTCGGGTTGCGTGTCCGCCTTCGCGAGGTGACGACCCAGGGGCTCGAGCGCACTCGGGAAAACCGCGTGCTGCGACGGTTCACCCCCCTGGTCGGCCAATGGTATGACGAGGCGGCGATGAACCAGCGCGTGAACGGCCTATTGGCGACCGGTGCGTTTTCCTCGGTGCGGATCGAAACCGAGGAGGTTGCACACAAGCGCATCCGCAACACGCTGCACTTCGAGGAAGCCCGCGCGAGGGAGGTGTCGCTCGCATATGGCATCGGCTCGTATGAAGGGGCGATTGTGCGCGCATCCTATGCCGATCGCAATCTGTTCGGTGCCTTGCTCGGTTTTTCCACCGGTGTCGAGGTGAGCATGCTCGGTATGCTGGGCGAGACCCGGCTGACCGATCCGTGGATGTTCGGCCGGGATCTGAGCGGCACACTGCGTCATTACGCGTTGAGCTACTCCCGCGAGGGTTACGATTCGCTCGAAACCGGCCTCGAGGGAATTCTCGCTTGGAAAATCGGCGATCACTATTCCGCCGAGCTTTCGGTCGGCAGTTCGATCGTCAGCATCCGTGGCGACGGTCTGCCGCGTTCCGATCTTGGCGAAACCCAGTATCTCAACCCGAGAGTCCGCTTTACCCAGCATTACGACCGGCGCGACAACCCGGTGATTCCCAAAAGTGGCTGGCACCTCACCCTGCCGCTCGAAATCGGCGCCGCCATCGGTGACAACGATACGGGATACTTCCTCGCTGGCATTGCCGGGGGGTGGTATTACCGGATCGACCACCATCACCAACTCGCACTCGGCGGATCGGCCAACATGATCGTCCCCACGGGGGATCGCACCGAATTCCCCATCGACCTCCGCCTCTTCAGCGGCGGGGCCCGCAGCATCCGCAGCTTCCCCGAGCGGGAGCTCGGCCCGGTCTCGGCCAATGGCTTCCCCACCGGGGGCGAAGCGGCGTGGACGACGCACGCCGAGCTCACCCGCGTGCTCGCAGGCTCGCTCAAAGCGACGGCATTCATCGATGCGGGTGCCCTCGGCCGCGATCATACCGACTTCGCCAGCGCCGACGTCGAGGTGGCGGCGGGGCTTGGTCTGCGCTTCGACCTGCCGATTGGTCCGGTTCGCTTGGAATACGGGCACAATCTGACCCGCGATCGCGGCGAGCCCTCGGGCACCTTCCATTTTGCCATTGGCGTGGCGTTCTGAAATGAAGCCGAATTTCCTTGATTCCGGGCCTGCCAGCGGTTTTATTCCGCCCGCAACATAAACCTAGGACGGCCTGGCCAATCACGCGCTGGACCCATCCCATACGACCATGAGCACCACAGCACCACACACCACCGTAAACACCAAGGAGTATCAACTCCACGAAGGAGACACCGGCAGCGCGCCTTACCAAGTCGCCCTGCTCACCCAGCGGATCTTCGATCTCACCGACCACCTGAATATCCACACCAAGGACTTTTCGTCCCGCCGCGGATTGCTCAAGCTCGTCGCCCGCCGCCGCAAGCTTCTTGATTACATCAAGACCGGCAGCGAAGAGAAATACCAGGAGATCATCAAAGGCCTCGGACTCCGCCGCTAAAATCCACCACCCTTTCACGCAGACAGCCACGAGGACAAACCCCGTGGCTGTCTCACATTGAAACCCCGGCGTGTCGGCGATTTGCCGCCATGCCATCCGCATCCGGAAACCCCATGCGGAAACCCGATCCCGGTGGTGCGGATACGCCGCACCACCACCCGTAAGAAGAACGAAGTAAGAAGAAAGAATAATCGAAATGAACATCCATAGCAAAACGATCAACGTCGGCACGAACCCGATGACGATCGAAACCGGCAAACTTGCCAAACTCGCCGATGGCGCCGTCACCGTCCGTTGCGGCGATACCATCATCCTCGTCACCGCCGTTTCCGCCACCAAGGTGAAATCCGGCCAGACCTGGTTCCCACTCTCCGTGGAGTATAAAGAAAAAGCCACTGCTGCCGGTGTTTTCCCCGGTGGTTACTTCAAGCGCGAAGGTCGCCCGACCGAAAAGGAAATCCTCACCTGCCGCATGACGGACCGCCCGCTGCGTCCGTTGTTCCCGAAAGGCTACCTCTACGAAACCCAGATCGTTGCGATTCTTCTGAGCGCCGACGGCGTGAATGATTCCGACGTTCTCTCGATGAACGGAGCTTCCGCCGCCCTCTGCCTTTCCGATATCCCGTTCGCCGGCCCGATCGGGGCGGTGCGCGTCGGTCGCGTGAATGGCGAATTCGTCATCAACCCGACCCACGATCAGCGCGCCGAAAGCGATCTCGACCTGATCTACGTCGGCAACAAGACCGACGTCATCATGATCGAAGGCCAGGCCGACGAACTCCCCGAAGAGGAGTTCATCAAGGCCCTCCACTTTGCCCAGGCAGCGGTGACACAAATCGTCGCCGCTCAGGAAGAGCTGATGGCGGTCGCCGGTAAGGAGAAACGCTCTTACGAACTCACTGTCGCCAAGGAAAACCTGCTCGAAATCGCCTACGAAATCGCCGGCGACCGCATCGAGGGAGCGATTTACGCGCCGTCGAAAACCGAGCGCGCCAAAAAAGTCGGCGCTCTCCGCGACGAAGTGGAAGCCGCGATCAAGGAGCGTGCCCCGGAAGCCACCGACTTCGATGTCGAACAGGCCTTCGAATACCTCCAGAAAAAGGCGTTCCGCATTTCCATCATGGACAAAGGAGTCCGCGCCGACGGTCGTTCCATCGGCGACCTTCGCACACTCTACGGCGAAGTGGGCACCCTGCCACGCGTGCACGGTTCCGCCATTTTCTCCCGTGGAGAAACCCAGGCGCTTGCCATCACCACGCTGGCACCGGCCGATGAAAAACAACACTTCGACAACTACGCCGGTGGCGAAGACGAGAAGCGCTTCATCCTCCACTATAACTTCCCTCCATTCTCCGTCGGCGAATGCGGGCGCATGGGTGGCATCAACCGCCGCGAAATCGGTCACGGTTCGCTCGCCGAGCGCTCCATCGAGCCCGTCATCCCGGACGAAGCCGATTTCCCCTACGCCATCCGTGTTTCCTCGGAAGTGATGGAATCCAACGGCTCCACCTCGATGGCCTCGGTTTGCGCAGGCACCATGGCTCTCCTCGATGCCGGTGTTCCGCTGATCCGCCCGGTCGGTGGCATCTCGGTCGGTCTCGTCACCGATTTCAACGATGACGGCACCCTCAAGGCGCACAAGATGCTCCTCGACATCATCGGTTCCGAAGACTTCTACGGCGATATGGACTTCAAACTCTGCGGCACCGACGAAGGCGTCACCGGATACCAACTCGACCTCAAGCTCCCCGGCCTCCCGCTCGCAATGCTTGAAGAAGCGATCCACATCGCCAAAGCCGGCCGCACCAAGGTGATCGCCAAAATGGCCGAGTCGATCGCCGAGCCGAAGGAACTCAGCCCGCATGCCCCGCGCATCGTGTCGGTGAAGATCCCCGCCGATCGCATCGGCGAGCTCATCGGCCCCGGCGGCAAGAACATCAAGGCCATCCAGGCCGAGTCCGGTGCCGAGATCAACATCGAGGACGACGGCACGGTTCACATCTACGCATCCAAGCAAGCCGGCCTCGACCGCGCCAAGGAGATGATCGACCGCATGTTCAAAGAGATCGAAGTGGGCGCTGTCTACACCGGAAAAATCGTTTCCATCACCGCGTTCGGCGCGTTCATGGAAGTGCTGCCCGGCAAAGACGGCCTCATCCACGTTTCCGAACTCGCTGAAGGCCGCACCGAAAACGTCGAAGACGTCGTCAAGAAAGGCGACACCGTTACCGCCAAGTGCCTCGGTGTCGATGAGCGCGGCCGCGTGAAAATGTCACGCCGCGCCTGGCTCCGCGATCAAGCCGCCGAAGGTGCGGAAGGTGAAGTCAAGGAAGAGACGATCTCCCTCGGCTGATCCGATCCGGCCAATCGGCCAAACCATTCCCCGGCGCTTCCGCATCCCTGCGGAAGCGCCGTTTTTTGTGGCAATCAACAATCGGAGTTCATCAATCATCCATTTCCTATCCGATGCGGGATCGAATGGATTGGCCCGTGAAAATGCATGGAATTCCCTCAAATGGTCTCCCTCGGAGTTTTGTGGGTCCTTGTGTCGGGATGTGCTTGCGCATCGGGAAATGGCAGACATGCTTCCGCCGATCGTGTCTTCGATTCCAGTCCAGCCGTCTTTGGAGGCATTCCTGCCGCTTGCGCGGGAAGGCAATGTCGTGCCCGTTTTCACGCAATTGGCGGCGGATTTCGAGACGCCGCTCTCGGCGTATCTGAAGGTGCGCGACGGGCGACATTCGTTTTTGTTGGAGAGCGCCGAAAGCACGGAAAAGGCGGGTCGGTGGTCGATCATCGGCAGCGGGCCGCGCCGGGTATTCGAGGCAAGGGGGCGGGAAATCACGATCCGCGGCGGCGGGCAGGACCGGAGTTTCACAGCAGAGGGCGATGTGCTCGACGCATTGCGCGCGGAGATGGACGCTTACAGGCCGGTCGCACACGAGGCCTTGCCGCCATTCACCGGCGGGATGGTCGGCTACCTGGCGTATGACGCGGTGCGGCAGTTTGAGTCAACGCTCGGCGAGCCGCCAGCGGATCCGCTCGGGATTCCGGATGCGGTTTTTATGTTGGCGGACACGCTGTTGGTATTCGACCACCGGCTGCGCCGGCTGTTGGTGATTGCCAATGCGTTCATCGACGAACACTCCAGCGCGGAGGAAGCCCATGCCGCAGCGCGCGGAAGGATCGAGGCGCTGGTGGAAATTCTCAACCGCCCACTGCATGTGCCCGCTCTCAACGGGATGGCGGAGGTGCCCGCGTGCGAGGCGACGAGCAATACCACGCAGCCGGAATTCGAAGAGATGGTCCGTCAGGGCAAGGAGTTCATCGCGGCGGGCGATATCTTCCAGTTCGTGCCGAGCCAGCGATTTGAAACCGATTTTTCGCGCCCGCCGGTCGACCTATATCGCGCGCTCCGCCATGTGAACCCTTCGCCATACATGTTTGTGTTGGAGCTCGGAGACTTCGCGCTCGTCGGCAGTTCGCCGGAGGTGCATGTGCGCTCGATTGACGGGCGCATCGACATCCGCCCGATTGCGGGCACCCGCTGGAGAGGGAAAACACCGGAGGAGGACGACGCGCTTGCGGCCGATCTATTGGCCGATCCGAAGGAACGCGCGGAGCACCTGATGCTCGTCGACCTCGCGCGCAACGACGTCGGCCGGATCGCGAAACACGGCAAGGTGAAGGTGGATGATTTCATGATCGTCGAGCGCTACAGCCACGTTATGCACATCGTCTCGAATGTGACCGGCGAACTCGACCCCGAGCACAACGCATACGACGTGCTGCGCGCGACCTTCCCGGCGGGCACCGTGAGCGGCGCGCCGAAGATCCGGGCGATGCAAATCATCAACTCCCTGGAAAAACACAAGCGCTGCGCCTACGCGGGGGCGGTCGGTTATTTCGGGTTCGATGGCTCGCACGATTCGTGCATCACCTTGCGCACGTGCCTGCTCAAGGGTGGCAAGGCCTACGTGCAGGCGGGTGCCGGGGTGGTCGCGGATTCCGACCCCACCTACGAATACAACGAAACCGTGAACAAGGCGAAAGGCATGTTGCGCGCCATCGCCCTCGCATCCACTCTTGAATGAGCCATGCTGCTAATCATCGATAACTACGACTCCTTCACCTACAACCTCGTGCAGTATTTCGGCGAGCTTGGTGCCGAAATGAAGGTGGTGCGCAACGACGCCCTCACCGTCGAGGAGGCGGTCGCGCTGAAACCCTCGCGGGTATGCATTTCCCCCGGGCCATGCACGCCGAACGAAGCGGGGATTTCCTGCGGATTGATCGCCGCGCTGGGTGCCACCACGCCGATTCTCGGTGTATGCCTCGGGCACCAATCGATCGGCCAGGTCTATGGTGGCGACGTCGTGCGTGCCGAACGGCTGATGCATGGCAAGACGTCGATGATCCATCACCGCGGCCAAAGCGTTTTCGCCGGGATGCCCGAGCCGTTCGAGGCGACGCGTTATCATTCCCTGATCGTCCGGCGCGAGACTTTGCCGGACTGCCTGGAAATCACGGCATGGACCGAGGAGGGCGAAATCATGGGGCTGATGCATAAGGAGCATCCGGTGCACGGCGTGCAGTTCCACCCGGAATCGATCCTCACCCAGGAAGGAAAGCGGATGTTGGGGAACTTCCTGAATTTTCCCTCGGCCTGATCACGCATCGAGCGTCTGCTCGAAGACGCCGCCGCCGAGCAGGCGCCCGCCATCGTAAAACGCGCAGATCTGACCTGGGGCGATGGCGCGTTGCGGTTGGCGGAAGGTGAGGCGGATGCGCTCCCCTCCGAGGTCTTCGACGCATGCGGGCTCGGCTTTCGCGCGGTAGCGCGGCTGGGCCTCGGTGGCGCGCAGCGATGTAATCGGCTCGTTAAGTGACGAGAGCGTGCCGACGATGCAGGCGCGGGTGTAGAGACCTGCGGATTCCGGAGCGTCCCAACCGACGATGAGCTGGTTTTTCGCGACATCCTTGCCGACAACGACGTATGCCATGCTTTCGCGTGGCGAAGCGACGCCGTGCCCCTTGCGCTGACCGAGGGTGTAAAGGTGCAATCCCTGATGGCGGCCAAGCACCCGACCATCCGTATCAACGATCTCGCCGGGTGTGTCAGGCAGATGGTGGCGGAGGAAGTCGCTCATTTTTACCTGACCGAGGAAACAGATGCCCTGGCTGTCTTTTTTTTCCGCCACAGGGAGGTTGAAGCGGCGGGCGGTTTCGCGGACTTCGGGTTTGAGCATTTCGCCGGTAGGAAACAACGCGCGGCGCGCCTGCGCCTGGGTTATGAGCGCGAGGAAGTAGCTCTGGTCCTTGTTGGGATCCGCACCGCGCAGGATGGTGGCGGTGCCGTCATTACCCTGCCTCTTGCGGGCGTAATGACCGGTGGCAACGGCGTCGAATCCCTGAGCGAGGGCGTAATCGAGGAAGACCCCGAATTTCATCTCGCGATTGCACCAGACGTCGGGGTTCGGCGTGATGCCGCTGCGGTATCCCTCGACAAGATAATCGACGATGCGCTCGCGGTAGGCATCGATCAAATCGATCACGCGGAATTCGATGCCCAGAGTGCGTGCGATGGCGCGGGCGTCTTCGATGTCCTGTTCCCACGGGCAGTCGCCGGGAATGCCCTCGGCATTGATCCAGTTTTTCATGTAGCCGCCCACGACCTCATGGCCCTGCTCGACGAGCAGCGCCGCAGCGACGGAGCTATCCACTCCGCCAGACAAGCCAACGAGAATGCGGGACATGCGGGTGGTTACGGAGTGGCAGGATCGTCCGGATCGGTTGGATCGGTTGCGGTGGGATCGGTTGCGGTGGGATCGGTTGCGGTGGGATCGGTTGCGGTGGGATCGGTTGCGGTGGGTTCGGGGCGTCTGCCGTTGTTTTGGAGCAGCAACATCACCTCTTCCTGCACGCGTTCAACTTCATCGAGAGGAATGTTCGGATCGCGGACGATGAAAATGTCTCCGGTTTTGCGATTCTCGTATACGCGGATGATGCCGTCGGGCGTGCGCTGACTATCGGTTTCGCGCAGCACGCGCTGGCGCTCAAGCATCACGGCGAGAATGTAGCGGGTGTTCTCGGTGTGATCCTCGTCTTCCTCGACCAGCCGGGCGAGCAGTTCGTCGGCGCTGAGTTTTTTCACCGGGTCGTCCGCGGAATGATCGACGGGAGCCGCGTAGGTGTTGCGCCAGAACGAAAACGGCTTTTCCGCATCCTCAGACTGGTCCTGCCATGCTTCCAGCGCGTAGTCGCGGCGGAGATACCCGCTCGTATCCGGATCGGGAAACAGCGCGGTGATGATGGATTCGCCATCCGTAAATGGACGCTCGGTGGCGGCGCAGGTGCGGGAGCGGGAACGGACGTGCCAGGATTCTTGAAGTGCCATGTTTCGGGGTGAATGATTTTTGAACGAGGGAGATCAGGTCGCGGGAAGCAACCGGCGGATTGTTTGATAGATCGGCCTCCCCGCGATACGGCGTTGATAGAGATAGAGGCCGACGAATGTGAAGATGATGTTCGGCAGCCATGCGGCGAGGGCGGGGGCGATGATCTCGGATTCGCCAAGCGCAAGGGTCACGCTGCTCAGCACCAGCAGGAGCGCCGAAAGGACGACGGCGAGAAACACACCGCCACCCGGGCCGCGCCGGGAAAAGTGGATCGATAACGGCGTGGCCAGCAACACGGTGACAAGGCATGTGAACGGCAACGCCCACCGGTAATGCCACTGCGTGCGATATGCCGCGGGCGAATGACTCGGGTGCGTGCTCTGGTTGTGAACCAGCCACCCGGTGAGCGACGGAATTCCGAGATACGATGGACTGAGCCCCGGGCGAATGAGCTGGAACGGCGATTCCTCCCAGCCACTCCTTTCGAGGGGCTCGGGAAATGACTCGAACACCGGCGGTTCACCGGGTGCGAATCTCGCAACGACCACCTCCTCAAAGGTCCATATCCGCGTCTCACGGCTCCAGAACGCGCGCTTCGCACTCAGGCGCGAGGCAACCGAATGATCCGGCCGGATCTTGGTGATCTCGACATCAAGCAACGGCTCGCCTTTTTCATAATGTTCGGGAAACGTGCCGATCATCCACAAGCGGCGTTCAAGGGCGTTGAAATAGAGCACGTCGGAGGCCTCCACCACAGGCAGCCCGCGCGCGCGCTTGAGGATCGCATCCCGGTTGCCCTCGGATACGGGCGCCCAGTGATAATTCAATCCGGTGCAAAGCAAGGTGGCGAAAAAGCCGGCGACAATCAGCGGCAGCGTGATGCGCAAGATGCTCCGGCCCGACTGGATCATCGCAATGAACTCGCGATCCTTTGAAAGCTTCCCAAGTGTGTAAATCAGCGAAAGCAGGAGCGAATATGGCAAAAGCGTCAGGAAAATCGAAGGCGAGCGTGCGAGGTAAAACCGCCCCATGGTCGCGGGGATGTTGCCGCTTTCCCGGAAGTCGCTCAGATTGTCATTCACATCAATCAGCATCCAGATGAGGAAAAGCGAGCCGATCGTAATGCCGAAAATGCCACCAAACTGCCGGGCCATGTAGCGATCCAGCGTGTCGCCGAACGCATAGCAAAACGCGGCCAGCGCCGGCAACCCGCAGAGCAATGCGAGCACCGTCGGCCGGAAAAGGTGGGTCGCTGCATGGGCGTTTGGAAATCCAAGCAAATGGCGCTCCACCGCGGCACTCTCCGCAGACACCAGCCACCAACCAGCCGCCGCGCCTCCAATGGCGAGAATGACGGCAAGGAACAGCGGACGTGCGGAAGGATGAGGCAAGGCTTTGTTTTTTCGCGGTTTGGTCGCCGCCACAATGTCCCTCCGCCTCCCCAAGTGTCGAGCGCGATGTCTGGTCACCAATCTGCAATAATATTTTTCCTGGAAAATAATTGTTGCGGGTAGCTGGCGGGGCGATTTGGCGGGGATTGTTACAAAGTGGTTGATGATCAAGGGGGCTTGAATTAGTTCATAGCGGCATGAGGTGCCCACGTTGCGTGCAGCAAATCCACCGTGCTGCGGCAGGATGTCCGCATTGCGGGTTCACGCTTGCGGATGCGGACTCGCGGTATGGAGTTGATGCGGTGCATCGGATGCGGCGTCTGACGGATTCCGCGGGCTTGTTCCGGCGGCATGAGCGCAAGCGGATCGAGGCGGTTTTGGATCGCTTCGGGCGGCGGTTTCCGCAATTGTTTGCGGCGGTTTACACCGGCTCAAGCGGCGGAGGGACGCATTTGAGGGAATTTGGATTCTGGCTGCTGAATCACGCGTCCTTTGAGGACCTGCCTGAGGAACGAACAAATGCGGCGGGGATTTTGCTGGTGCTTGATCCGGCGGCAAAGGCGGCGTCGATCAGCTTCGGCTACCTGCTCGATCCGTATTTGGATCAGGACGATACGTTCGACTGCCTTGCCCGCGCCCACGCTTGGTGGCTGGAAGGGCGGAATACCGAGGGGGTGGTGCGGGTGCTTGCCCAACTGGAGCGTGTCTTGAGACGGCGAAGCCGTCAGGCACGGCGCGACCCGGATCGCTTCGGGCGCAAGGTGCGGTCGCCAATCCGGGAGGAGGTGCGGCGATGAAGCCGAAGTGGACCTTTCCCGGCAGCCTGCTCTGCGCGGTGATGTGTTTCACCATGGCGGCGAACATGGTGGCGGAGCCCGGCCGCTGGGTTGGCCAATGGATGACCGCTCAGGAAGCGATTGTGGATGGGGAAAGTTCCGACGAAACCGCGGTGGAGTCCGCCACCCGGGAAATCGCGCCGTCTCCCGGGATTGCGGCATCCCTGGGAATGTATCTGGTAGATGGGCAGGGGTTGCTTTCGCCCGGCTCCGCTGCCGCACGCATGGAGTTTCTCCAGCATCATGCCGAGGATTCGAAAATCCCGCTTTACGTCCATGTGTTGGGTGAAGGGGCGAGCGCTTCCGCGCATTCCCGACTGGATCCTGTTTTCGGCGATGAGAACGCGGCCTTGGTCGTCTACTTCCTCGGCGAACCGCAGCGCGCGGGCTTCTACCTATCGCCGCCATTGCTCGGCGTGGTTTCCGAAGCGGAACAACGCCGTTCCCTGCAAAGCTCGATCATGCAGGCGGCAGGCAAGGCCGAGCCGGAGGAACAACTCGAAGCGTTTCTCGTCCAAATGTCGATCCGCCTGTATTGGATGGAGCGGATGATGGACGAAGGCGTATCGGACACCGGCGGAATTTTGGAAATCGAGCAAAAACCAGCCGTGGTGAAGCCCAACCGCTGGCCGGAGTTTGCATTGCCTGCCGACGCGTTGCCATGGATTGCGGCAGGTGGGGGCATGATGATTTTCCTGCCGATTGCCTGGTGGGTGGTGCGCGCGCGGGCGCGCTACCGGTTCCCGGAATTCGAGGTCGAGCGGCGCCTCGGCGGACGACACGCCGCGGGCGTAGGCGGCGTCATTTCCTACTTGAGCACGAATGTCCCGCCGGCGGCGCAACGGGAACAAACACCGGACGATCTGCCGCGGATGTGAGAGAGTGATACGCCGTATTGCGTAAACCCGGAGTCGACCGTAACATCAACCTGCCCATGAATCCCACCGCCGCTCTTGCCGCCACCTGCCTTGTGGCATTCGCCGCACCGGCGCCGGCACGGCCGTTCATCAACGACAAGATGGCGCCCGAAGACCGGCGCGATCTGCTGGCCATCCAATCCGCCCTGCACCGCAGCCTGCCTGCCGCGCGGGCCGCCACCGTGGCGATCGAGCTCGATGGGGGAAGCGGCTCGGGTGTGATCGTCTCGGCCGACGGGCTGGTGCTCACCGCCGCCCACGTCAGCACGGGGGTGGACAAGGAACTCAAGGTGGTGATGGAGGATGGCACGCGCCACGACGCGGTGTCCCTCGGCTTGGTGGCCTCTTCGGATGCCGCCATGGTGAGAATCCTGGGTGACGGGCCGTTTCCATTCGTCGATTTCGATCGCAAGGATGAGACGCGTCTTGGCGACTGGGTTTTCTCGCTGGGGCATTCGGGAGGATATGATGAAAACCGCGGATCGGTGTTACGGCTGGGCCGGGTGGTGCGAATCGCGAATGCCACGTTTCAATCGGACTGCATGCTGATTGGTGGCGATTCGGGCGGACCGTTGTTTGATTTGGATGGCAGGCTTGTGGCGATCCATTCGCGGGTCGGCCAGCGCCTTCCGGAAAACATGCACGTGCCGATGCGGGAGTTCCTGAGGCACTGGGAGGCGATGGAAAAAGGCGAGTTCGTGGGCGAAGGGCCGTTCGCTCAAAAAAAAGAAAAAGGCACCGGTTTCCTCGGCTTGGTCGGAGAGGCGGTTGATGACGAGCTCAAGGTGACGCGCGTCGCCGAGGAAAGCCCTGCGGCGGAGGCCGGCATCGAGGTGGACGACGTGATTCTAACCATCAACGAAAAACCCGTGTCCGACCGCGACACCTTGCGCGAGATCCTCGCCGGCATGGCGGCGGGGGACCGGTTGACCATGGAGATCCGCCGTGCATCCGGTGAAAAAGAAACCCTCAACTTCCGCCTCGGTGAACGCTGACATCCGCATCCTGACCGCACTGGTTTTTCTCACATGCCAAGCCGTGGCCCAGCAGAGCCTCGACTCGGCCTATCGCACCACCGGCCCCGAGGTGGTGGCGGCATTCGATTCGCAGCGCGCCGTTTTGCAGACATCGAGTGCGGTAATCCAGCAGGGCCGCCGCCAGCTTGCATACGGCGTAGTGGTTTCCGCCGACGGCGCGATCCTCACCAAGGCCAGCGAACTCGAAGGTGCGGAAGGAATCAGCGTGCTGATCGATCGCCGCACCTTCCGCGACGTCGAAATTGTCGCCACCGATCCGGTATGGGACGTCGCCCTGCTGCGCGTTGATGCGGATGACCTGACGCCCGTCGAGTTCCTTGAGACCGACGCGGGCGACCTCCCGCATGGCACATGGGTGGTGGCGAATGGCGCGACATCGCGATTCGCGCGGCGTGCCATGGCCGGGGTGATCAGCGCGAAACCCCGGACGATCCCGGCGGCCGGAGGGGCGGTGCTCGGCGTCGTCCTCAAGGTCACGGACGACGGTCTGCGTGTGGAGAGCGTCGTCGAGGCCAGCGGTGCCGAGCGCGCGGGGCTCAAAGAGGGCGACATCCTCAAGGCGGTGGATGGCACCGATGTGGAGATCGCGGAAAACATCGTTGAGGCGATCGGCGAGCGAACGGCCGGAGAAATCATCGAGGTGCGCTATCTTCGCGATGGCGAGGAAACCACGGTGGATGTGCCCTTGATCGCTCGCGAGGAATTGTTCGCCGAACAAATGATGAACCGCAACGACATGATGAGCGGCGATTTCTCCAAGAGGCGCAGTGGGTTTCCCCGGGTGATCCAGCACGACATCCTCGGCAACAGCAGCTCGGTGGGCGGTCCCTTGCTGGACCTCGACGGACGCTGCGTGGGGATGAACATCGCCCGCGCGAATCGCGCCGAAAGTTTTGCGATTCCCGCTGGCGAAGTGCGGGAAATCGCCGCAAGACTGATGAGCCGGAAGCCGTGAATCACGCGTGCTCCATGGCTTCGCCAAAGCGGGCGAGAATCTCTTCGGTGGATTCAAGCCCGCACGAGACTCGAATCAAATTCGCAGACACACCGCATTGCTCTGCCCAATCCAGCTCGTGGTAGTGGGCGAGCAAGGTGTATGGGCAGGCGAGGGTGAATGGCGTGCCAAAGCTCGGGCCTTTGTTGAAGCGCAGGGCGTCGTAAACTTTCGGCGTTTTCTTCGGTGCCTTGAGGGTGAAGGAAAGCAGGCCTCCGTATCCACCATTGGTGCGGCGGGCAGCGTCGTAGTTTTCGCGATTCACCAGCGAAGGGTGCCAGACATGCGCCACGGCAGGATGGGCGGCAAGCCATGCGGCCAGCGCGATGCCGTTCGCATTCACGGTTTTCATCCGCTTGCGGCAGTCCTTGAGATTCGAGAGCAGCACCTCGGCATCGCCAATGTAAAGCGGTGCACAATCCTTCGCATCCTCGGCGAGGGCTTCGCGCAGCGCGCCGGCATGGGGCGAGTCGCTACGCACGGAAACCAGTCCCGCCATCACATCGCCCGCACCCGAGATCCACTTGGTGAGGCTGCTGGTGCAGGCGTCGGCGAATTTCAAGGCATCCACATTCACAGGACCAGCGGCGGAATCGTCGATGATGAACGGGGTGGAACCTGCCGCGCAGGCATCGGCGACGCGGGCGAGATCGACGGTGCGAAGCAGCGGGTTGCTGGGCACCTCCGTGAAAACCCCGGCGAATTCCCCTGAACGAATTCGCTGCAGGGCTTCATCGAAGGATTCACCCTCGGCTTCGTTCAGATAAACCACGCCGTTGCCAAAGCGCTCCTGCACCTTGAGGCAATCGACGTATGGGAATTCAAGTTGCAGCGTCTTTCGGCCTTCGCGGACACCCGGCAGCGCCCGAACGACCGCGGTGACGGCGGACATCCCGGTCGAAAAAACAAACGTGTCCTGCTCTGCCGCGCCGGTGATTTTCGACATCGCACGGGCGATCAAATGCGACTTCGAGCCTTCACGGAGCGAGCCATCGAGAAAATCCTGTGCTTGGCGGCTGCTGACGATTTCGCCGGTGAACCGCCAGTAATCATTCGCCTCGGCTCTGGCTTTTTCCGGCACCACGAGAACCTGGAGTCCGTGAAAACTGGTGATCCGGATCGCCACTTCGGCGCGGCGCTCGACCCAGCGGTGGGCGCGTTGCACCGAGCCGCGGGTCGGCAATACCAGTACATCTTCGCCCTCGCCGGCGACTTCCGCCCGGGCCTTTTCGAAAAGCCGCTCGACGACCGGGTGCTTGAAAAAGCGCGGGTAACCGGTACGCAGCCGCTTCATCACTTTTTCCCGGCCTTCTTCATAGCCAACCACGGAATCCCACGTCGGCAGGCACGTCGAGCACGCATGGGGCGAATCCGGCAACGGAATCCCAAGGTCTTCTTCCCGCCATGCCGGGTTGGTTGTCAGATCACGCGTCAAGGCCGCTCCTATGGCCTCCAGCCGCCGGTTTCGCAAGCGCGGAATGCCGCAGAAAACCATCCAAAAATCCGGGGCTTCAAAAACACCCAACCCACCGCTCAACGGCTTGAGAACAGCAATCGATTGGGCACATGTACAGATTATTGATGCGGCCGCATCAATAATCTGTACGTAAAATTGCGGGATTTCCCTCGGGATTCTGCCGAGGAAGGTTGGTCAATCTGCGCAAGAACCGCTCTAGCGGCGCTCTGTGAGCGCCGAGGCCGCCTGTAGCGGCGCTCTGTGAGCGCCGAGGCGATGGGGGAGTGTTTGCTTGGCCATTGGCCACCGGCGATCATCGACGCGCTGCGATATGGATTTTTCATGGGCGACCGGGGATCGCCGTTACGTCCAGCCGTCGAGGTCGGCTTCGGTGAGGGTGGGGACGACGAGGGATTCGGCTTTTCGTCGAGCACGCGGGCACCGATGTGGATCGCCTTGCGGTCGATCTCGTCCTGATTGCGCGGAATGCCGAGTGGGCTTTGGCGACGGATGATGAGGTCCGGTTGTGCTAAAATGGTTAGATGCGGTCCGATGGTCAGTCGCGAGCTGCAATCGCATTGCGCACGGCATTGGCAACCGCTTCGCCGAGGGCTTTTTGCTCTTCGGGTTTGTAGAAATGGACGTCGGAGGTTTGCCGCCATGCTTCGAAAACGGCGGATGATGAGATCATGCCGTGGAGGTCGTTGATGAGAATGTCGGGGTGGCGTTTCATCACTTCGAGCGCGGCGGCATTGTATTCGGCACAAGCGCCCTTGCGGCGCGCGTATTGGCCGAGAATGTCGCGCTGCACCGGCGTGGTGGACGCCCAGATGAGTTGGGCATTGGTCCGGCGCAGGATTGCAACGAGGCGTTCGAGGTTGGCTTGGTATTCCTCGATGGAAATCTGCTCCGGCCCCCAGACCCCGGTCTTCGCATCATACGTCTGGCGGATGTCATGCAGGCCGTGGTTGAACTGGATGACGTCCCAGTGCAGGCCCTTTTCATGGAAATTGCCGAGCCAGAGTTCCGCATTGTTCACGCCGTGGCGGCTTGTGAAGGCGTTGCCTTCGATGCGGTGATAGTTGGCGGTGCCGGCCAGCGCCTCCTTCGTAGCCTCGTGGTAGTTCATGCTGATCGAGTCGCCGATCACCAGCACGCGCGGCAGGGCGGGATCATCTGTGAGGCGTGGATCGGGGAGCGGTGAAACCTCCATCCGAGAAATCATGAATCGCCCCTCACCATCGGGATAGCCGTGAATGATGGTTTGCCAAAAACCCGTCTGCAAGGATTCTAGCGAGAGCGAGATGCGTTCGAAGATGCGCCAATGCCTTGGTCGCAGCGAGACTGGCATTTCCTTATCGCCGATACGAAGGGTTCCGGCGCGCTTTTCCCCACCCGGCGTGAACCATCCGAAGACGCCGTTTTTCTTGCCCTCGATGTCGTCGATGCCGTTCGCGCCGAAGTGCAGCTCGGCGACCCGGGCGACGAATGCCTCGCCACGCTCCACCGCCTGCATCTGGTCGGCGCTGATGCCATAGAAATTCGCGAACACCGCGTCACCAATCCCGGCAAAATCCTGCCGCTCGCCTACCTGTGTAATGACCGTCTGGTCGGTCCAATGCACGGTGAAGCGCGACTGTGCTGCGGCGGTGACGGGGTCGTATTCGGTTTCCTTGAGCAACTCGAACGTCCGGTTCTCCCGATTCACCACGAAAATGCGACCTGCCGCGCCATTGAGATCGCTTTGGGCGATTGCGGCGTATGGAAATGCGAGCACGGCCGTGGCTCGGACGAGGCGGAGGAACAGGTCGTTCATGGGTGGATTGGAGCGTGGTGGAAAATTTCGAGTCCGCCAATGAATTATTGCCTTTACAACACCCAGTGAGTTTCTAGATTCCCCGCCCCGAGCGCGACCCGGCGCAATCACCAACTGCCGTTCAGGCGGACGTCTCGGAAGCATTCAATCCATCGCACCACGCCATGAAAGTCCTTTCATCCCTCAATTCCGCCAAGCGCCGCCACGCCGACTGCCAGGTCGTCAAGCGCAAGGGCACGCTGTATGTCATCTGCAAGTCGAACCCGAAGTTCAAGGCCCGCCAAGGAGCCACTCCGGGAACCCGTCTCTCCAAGAAGGGTGTGAAGTAATTCCGCGAGCGGAATCATCCGTTTTCCAAAACCGCCTTCACTCAGTGATGGCGGTTTTTTTATTTCATGTTGGAGCGCCGGATTCATCCGGCCCCGCGAAACGTGCATGCGCATGTGAGAGTCACTGGCCAGATGAATCCGGCGCTCCATGGCACAAAAAAGCCGTTCGCCACGGGAGTGACGAACGGCGGTTGAGGTTGCGGATCGCTTGGAATCAGGCGGCAGCCTTTTTCTCAAGGGCGGCCTTGGCTTGCGCGACGATGGCGGAGAAGGCGGCGGCATCGTGGACGGCGAGATCCGCGAGGATCTTGCGGTCCGCTTCGATACCGGCGGCTTTCAGGCCTTCGATGAAGCGTGAGTAGGTCAGTCCTTCGGCGCGGGCAGCGGCGTTGATCCGTTGCGTCCAGAGACGACGGAACTGGCTTTTGCGGCGCTTGCGGTCGCGGTATTCATAGGTCATCGCCTTGCGGACGGCGTCCTTGGCATACCGGAAAAGCTTCGAGCGGAATCCGCGGAAGCCTTTGGCGCGCAGCAGCACGCGCTTGCGGCGCTTGCGGCTGGCGGGGGAGTTGGTGGCACGTGGCATGTTTTGTTTTCGTTGGAACAGGTCGTTTTTTTTCATTCCATCCGCAGTCTCACCTGTTCGTGTCTCCCTCGCGGGATCAGGCTGCGTAATGGTCCGTTCGGTTTGCGAACGGGGCGGGCCGAGCGGCCACGCGATTCAATTTCAATGGAACGGGAGGTTTTCCTTCACGTTTTTCACGTCGGCTGCCGAAACGAGAGCCGCCTGACCAAGCCTGCGCTTGCGTTTGCGGTTCTTGCATTCGAGCAAGTGGCGCGCGCCTTGGTGGCGACGAAGGACCTTCCCGGTACCAGTGACTTTGAAGCGCTTGGCGACGGCTTTGCGTGTCTTTGCTTTTCCAGAGACTCTTGGCATGGGGCGGCGAAACTAGCCTCCCATGCGGACGTGACAAGACAAATCTTGTCTGCAACGGGCGATTTTTATTCGCCCGATCATCCCCAGAATTGTCAAGATTCCCCGGGAGCGTCGTCCGATCCGGGGTCGTAAATTTCGGAAAACCGTTCGATTTGCAGGCAGCGTCCGGTTTCCGGGTCGACCTCGACGATCACGCCGCAGAGGCGGACCGGGCCGCGGGCGATCGGGAAGCGGGTGGGCATGCTGGTTCTGCATTTCCACAGGACGGATGCGACGTCGCGCCCGAGGATCGATTGGGCGGGGCCACACATTCCGGCGTCGGTGAGGGTGGCGGTGCCGCCGGGGAGGATTGCTTCGTCGGCCGTTTGAACATGGGTGTGGGTGCCGACGACGAGAGAGACCAGGCCGTCCATCGCGTAGCCCATGGCGATTTTCTCGCTGGTGGCCTCGGCGTGGAAATCGAGGACGATCATGCGGACGCCGAGTTCCCCGCGCAGCCTGCGGGCCTCGATTTCGGTGACGAGATACGGATTTTCGAGGGCGGGCTGCATGAAGGTGCGCCCTTGTGCCTGCATCACGGCGATTTTCCCCTTGGCCGTCTCGAGCACCACGCTGCCGAAGCCCGGAGTGCCATCCGGGTAGTTTAGTGGGCGCAGCACGCGCGGTTCGGTCGGCAGGTAGTCGGTGATTTCCTTCTGATCCCAGACGTGATCGCCGGTCGTGATCACCGCCGCGCCCGCGCGAAGCAGGTCGATGGCGATTTTGGGTGTAATGCCCTTGCCACCGGCGGCGTTCTCTCCGTTGACGATGATGAAATCCAGTTCTCGCTCTTTTTTCAACACGGCCAACCGGTCGATCACCGCCTTGCGGCCGGGTTCGCCGACGATATCACCAAGGAAAAGAATGCGGACGTTGGACATGGCGTGCCGGGGATGTTTCATTGTGCGCGGCAAGGCGACAACCTTAATCCGCGATTGATCCAACACCGCATGATTCCTTCTCCGAAATCCCTGGTTCCCCTCTTGATGGCCGGCTCGCTGGTGGCGATCGCCGTGGTGCTATGGATCTGGCAGGTCGGGCAGGAAGTCGGCCCGCAGGAAATCGAAACCGCGGAAGCCGAAGCCGCCGTAATCTCTCCGAATCTTTCGGATTCTCTGGTGCTTGCCCCGACGATTGAAGAGCCGGCCGATGCTCCCGACGAACCCTCGCCGTTGATCGCACCGCCGACGCCACCGCTCGAACTGCCGCGTCTTTCGGTTTTGGCGGAGCCGCCGGATTGGGAGTCGCTCGAAATCTACCAGAATACCATCACCCGTCGCGATTTTGAACGTCTGCTCACCGATATCTTCACCACCAGCGATTTCTGGAGGAACTACATCATGGTCGACGACGAGCAGGCGGTGGTTCGCACGCACGCGTCGGACGTTGAGGAAGCCTTCGCGCTTCGGTTCGCAGCCAGCGAGGATGACGCCGCAAGCGTTCCCCGGATCTGGCAGCCGGGGGCGAAACTGGCACCCGCACCTGAGGATCGTCCGCTGGATGGCCTGCACATCGCCATCGACCCGGGTCACATCGGCGGCGAATGGGCGAAGATGGAGGAGCGCTGGTTTTCGTTGAACGGCGAGCCCGCGGTAACCGAGGGTGACATGACGCTTAAGGTCGCCCGAATGCTCAAACCCGAACTCGAAAAGCTCGGCGCGCGCGTCACGCTCGTCCGCGACAAACCGGAACCGATCACCCCGATGCGGCCCGAGATGCTACTCGAAATCGCCGCCGAACAATCCGACACCTCGCCCGCCGCGATGCAGCGGCTTGCCGAGCGCTTGTTTTACCGCACCGCCGAAATCCGCGCCCGCGCCCACATCGTGAATCACGCGATCCAGCCGGACCTCGTCCTGTGCCTGCATTTCAATGCCGAGGCATGGGGGAATCCGGCCAGGCCGAAGCTCGTCGACCAGACACATTTCCACCTTCTGCTCAATGGCGGCTACACCGACAGCGAGGTGGCACTTGCCGACCAGCGGTTCGCGATGCTCAAGAAACTCTTGCAACGCACGCATGAGGAAGAGGCGCTGGTGGGTGCGACCGTCGCGGATGTTTTTGCCGAGGCCAGCGGCTTGCCACCCTACACCTACACCGCAAACGCGCCGAACGTGCGTCCGGTAAACGACCACCCGTTCCTCTGGGCGCGCAACCTGCTCGCCAACCGGCTCTATGATTGCCCGGTGATCTTCATGGAGCCCTACGTCATGAATTCCAAGCACGACTACGCCCGCATCCAGGCCGGGGATTACGACGGTCTGCGCGAAATCAACGGCCGGCTTGTCCCCTCGATCTACCGCGAATACGTCGATGCCCTCACCGACGGCCTGGCCCAACACTACCGCGCGATCCGCGGCGTCCTCGAGTGATCCCCGGCCATTTAACCGATTGCATGCCAGCTGGCAGCTTGATAGATTCCCTTGGATGAAAACCATGATCACCCGAACCAGCGTCGTATCGCTTGGCATGCTCACCTTGCTCGCCTCCTGCAGACCCGAGAATTCGCAAGAAGACCGACAGCAAATCGAGCCCGTCCCCGTGGAGGTCTCACCACAAGAAATCCCCGTCACCGACCTCGCGCCGCTGGTGGGAAGGGAGTGGAAACTCATCGACCTTTGTGGGGTGGAGGTCCCCGAGGATTCGAAAGCCTCGTTGACGTTTCTGGCCGACGAGCGGATCACCGGCAGCGGATCGGTGAATCGTTTCAACGGCCCGATGCGTCTGGTCGACGGCCGCATCGAAACAGGCCCGATCGCCACCACGCGGATGGCCGGGCCGCCGGAAGACATGGAACGCGAGCATCTTTATCTCAACGCCCTCGGCTCCGCCAAAAACATCAGCACCCTTGGAGACGACCAATTGATCATTGCCGTCGAAGACAAGGAGCTCCCGTTGCGTTTCCGATCGGCGACAACCCCCTGATCCATCATGCCACCACCCGCACGCCCGGCCGCCGGCAGTGTGAATGCCGCCGGCATGCGCGCCATCGAGGCAGCCACGATGGCGGACGGCTGTGATGAGGCCACTCTCATGGAAATCGCGGGCACGCGGCTAGGCCACGCCATCGCCCGTTATTTCCCCAAGCCCGGCACCGCCGTGGCATGGCCGGGCAAGGGTCACAACGGTGGCGACGCATTGATCGCCCTGCGCGTCCTGCGCGACGTATACGGCTGGCAAATCCGCATCCGCCACAGTTTCGCGGAAAACTCGCTCGCGCCTCTCACCCGGCGGCAGCTCGATTTCCACCAGGACACCGCGGAATTCGACGCCGCTGATCCCACGCGGCGTCACCCGCTGGTTTTGTTGGATGGCTTGTTGGGCATCGGGGCCGACGGTTCGCCATTGCGTGGGGCAGTTGCCGAGGCCGCTGCGGAAATGAACGACCTGCGCGATCACATCGGCGCGATCACCGCCGCCGTGGATCTCCCCTCCGGTCTCGACCCCGATTCCGGTGTGTTTCCCGAAAACGTCGTCCATGCCGACGTCACCTTCACCCTCGGAGCGGTGAAATCCGGGCTCCTCTTCCCACACGCCGCCAACGCCGTTGGAGCGATCGCGCTGGTGGCCATTCCGCAGCTCACCGCCCCACCCGGTCCCGGCCCACGACTCATCTGTCCGCAGCACTTCCACATCGCGATCGCACCCCGGCCATTCGATTTCCACAAAGGCATGGCCGGGCGCGTCTCCATCCTTGCCGGATCGGAAAACTACCTCGGCGCGGCCACGCTATGCAGCGCCGGTGCACTCGCCGGAGGCGCCGGGCTGGTGACACTCCACATCCCCCGCGCCCAGCACGCCGCCGCATCCGCGAAATGCGCACCCGAAGTGATCGTTCAACCGTTTGACACCCTCGATGACCTCATGCCCATTGATGCGGACGCCTGGGTCATCGGCTGCGGGCTTGGGGCCGGTTGGGGCGATGCCCTTGTGGATTTCATTGCAAAAACGGATGTCACTCCCGCCGTGCTCGACGCCGACGCGCTCAATACCCTTGCCCGGCATCACGCAACCGATCGTCTCCGCGCCAATCATCTCATCACACCGCACCCGGGTGAATTCCGCCGTCTCGCGCCCGACCTCGCCGAGCTGCCACCCCTCGATGCCGCCACCGCTTGGACCTACCGCTCCCCCGCAACCCTGCTCCTCAAAGGCAGCCGCACGGTGGTCGCCACACGCGGCCAGCAACCAAGTGTCAACTCCACCGGCCACCCCGGCATGGCCACCGCCGGCATGGGCGATGTGCTCGCAGGCATTTGCGGAGCACTGCTTGCCGCGAAAATCCCCCCTATCGAGGCTGCCGCATTCGCCGCCTGGCTGAGCGGGCGCGCCGCCGAGCGCGCCATCCACCTCGACCGAGAATCCGCAGAAACCTTGCGCGCCTCTCACATCACCACCCACCTCGGCGGCGCATTTCACGATTGGCATGGCATGATGCGCTGACCACCAAAATCCCAACTTCAATCAAAAGGTCGAATCTTTAGCCGGAAAATTTCAGGAAAATTCGCAATTTTGTCGAAATTCGGCAATTTTTAATTGAAACAACGCCGCTCATCGCGCAAGTTTACCGCCCAACCCGCAATTTTCATGAGAAAACAACAACTCGATGGCGCACAAGCGCTGATCATGACCCTCGAAGACCTCGGCATCGAATATCTTTTCGGTTACTCCGGTGGTGCAGCCATCCCCATCTTCGATGCGCTCGAAACGGTCAAGCACAAGATCAAATTCATCCTCGTCCGCCACGAACAAGGTGCGGTGCACATGGCCGATGGATATGCGCGCGCCACCGGCAAGCCCGCCGCCGTGTTGGTGACTTCCGGCCCAGGCGCAGGAAACACCGTGACCGGTCTGATGACCGCGATGATGGACTCCGTGCCGATGATTGTGATCTCCGGGCAGACGGTGAGCTGGATGCTCGGCAAGGATGCCTTCCAAGAGGCCGACATCTTCGGCATCACCATTCCGGTGGTGAAGCACAACTATCTGGTCAAGGACACCAACAGCATCGCCCGCATCACCCGCGAGGCCCATCACATCGCCACCACCGGTCGCCCCGGTCCGGTGCTCATCGACGTGCCGAAAAACATCTCTTCCGGCGACTTCACCGGCGACTTGAAGCCCGACCTCGACCTTCCCGGCTATGACCCGACGGTCTCGCTGAAAATCGACCCCTCCGGCATCCGTGAGGCGGCGAAATTGATCGCCCAGGCCCGCCGCCCGGTGATCCTCGCCGGCCAGGGCTGCATGATCGCCCGCGCCGACAAGGAGCTGATGCATCTCGCCGAAACCCTCGGCGCCCCCGTCACCAGCACGCTGCTCGGCAAAGGTGTGTTCCCCGAGACCCACGCGCTCTCGCTCGGCATGCTCGGCATGCACGGCACCGCATACGCCAATAAGGCGATGATCGAGTGCGACCTGCTCATCAACGTCGGCTCGCGCTTCGACGACCGCATCATCGGCAAGGCCGAGCGCTTTTGCCAGGATGCGAAAATCATCCACATCGACATCGACCCCGCCGAAGCCGGCAAGATGATCGTGCCCGACGTGATGATCACCGGCGACGCCAAGGCCGCGCTCACCGAACTCAACGAATGCGTCGGCCCGCTCGATACCGGCGAGTGGCTCGCCAAGCTCGACGGCTACAAGAAGAAATTCCCGCTCGGCTACAAGAAACAAGGCGGCCTGCGCATGCAGCAGGTGATCGATGAACTCTACCAACTCACCGAAGGCAAAGCGATCGTCTCGACCGACGTCGGCCAGCACCAGATGTGGGCCGCACAGTTTTACAAGAATGACGAGTCCTACCACTGGCTCTCCTCAGGTGGTGCGGGCACCATGGGCTTCGGCTTCCCGGCGGCGATCGGTGCACAACTCGCCCACCCGGACAAAACCGTCATCGCCATCTGCGGCGACGGCGGATTCCAAATGACCTTGTTCGAACTCGCCACCGCGCAGATCCACAAATTGCCGGTCAAGATCGTCGTCCTCAACAACCACTACCTCGGCATGGTCCGCCAGTGGCAGGAGCTGTTCTTTGAGAACCGCGAAAGCGGCGTGGACCTTCTTGGTAACCCGGATTTCTGCAAACTCGCCGCCGCATATGGCATCCCGTCGGTCTACATCAAACGCCCGGCGGACGTGACCAAGCAGTTGCAAAAGGCACTCGACTACAACGACGGCCCCATCCTCATCCATGCCGAGTGCGTCAAGACCGACAATGTCTTCCCGATGATCCCCGCCGGCGCAGCCCTCGAGGACATGATCATCGAGGCACCCAAATACAAAATGGAAAAACCCGTCGGATCGACGTGACATCGGGTAAATGCTGAAAGTCTGAAAATTTGAAAATCTGAAATTTACTTCTTCCATGTCCACCACCACCGAAGCCCCCGCTGTCACCAACGGACCGACCCACACGCTGTCGATCCTCGTCAACAACCAACCCGGCGTGCTGATGCGCATCTGCCAGGTATTCTCGCGCCGCGGATTCAACATCGACTCGCTCGTCGTCTCCGAAGGCCGCAACGCGAACTTCTCGCGGATGACGATCGGCATTTCCGGCGATCCCGAAGGCCTGCACCAGATCATCATGCAGGTCAACAAGCTCATCGACGTGATTCACTGCTTCGAACACACCTCGGCGGATTCGGTCACCAAGGAGATGGTCCTCATCAAGATTCAGTGCTCGCCCGACGAGCGCTCCCAGGCGCTGCAAATCGCGGAACACTTCGGCGGAAAAACCGTCGATCTCACTCCCACCTCGATGATCGTCATGATCAGTGGCGATTCTCCCAAGATCAACGCCGCCGTCGCGATGTTCTCCCAGTTCGCCATCATCGAGACCGTCCGCACCGGCAAGGTCGTGATGGCCCGCGGTGAGCAGCCGACGTAAGGGCGGACCGCGCACGCGGAACCTTTGGCCGGGGCGTCTCGCCCGCATTCATGATCATCAAATGAGAACCCGCGATGCAGCATCCCCTTTGCCGGTCCTCATGATGTTGCGGCTCATCGTATTTTGCCTTTTTGTCGCGACAAACCAGTCCACGCATGCCGGGACCTCGCCGTTGCGCCAACAGGACTGGCTTCGCATGGCAGATGCGATCCCCGCCGTGGCATATCGTGATTTTCTTTTCAACCGAGAGCCGCTGAACACACCGCATTCCCCCGCACTGATTGCGGCGCTGGGTTTTCAGATGGATTTGCAAGAACTCGCGCATTTGGCGCAAAACGACGACCCGCGCGTTCGCACGCTGGCCTTGCTCAGGCTTTTCGCCATGGAGGATCAGGCGGCTTTGCCGGTGATTCATCGCCGCCTCGAAGATGATGGCGAGACGTTTCCCGAGGCGCACCCGGGCAGCCGCGGCGACGGGCGGGTTGAAACCAAGGTTCGCGACGTGGCGAAGAGCATGCTGGAACAGGTGGGTTACCGTTCCCAAGCGCCATTCGACCAATGGGCGGCCCCGCGCATGGGTAATCCAGACTGGCTGGACTGGCAGATGTTCCACTTCAGGCGGATTGCTCAACATGATAGACCTCCGCCTGCCGACATCAATTCGCGAATCGAAACATTCCGCCATCGCATCGTCCCACTCTCACCCCGGGCACGGGCATGGCTCTCGATCATGATCGCGGATGAGGCGTTGAGCGTGAGGGCACTCTCGCCCTTGGCGCCTACGGATCAGGAAATCATCGAGATGGCCCGGGAAATCGGCCCCGATGCCCTGCTCGAATTCCTGGAACATGGTACGCGCGCGGGGCTGAGGGAGCCGGGGATCGATGCGCGTGGGACCGGGCGCAGGGCTCTGCTCCCTCATGCCAAACAACTTTTCCGGAAACAAGATTCGGAAGCTCTCTACAAGCTGCGTTTCCGTGTTGCTGCGGCGGATGCGAACCCGGAAATGGCCTCGATATATCTGCGCGAAGCCGCCGAGATCGCCGAACGCGACAAAAGCCCGCAATCCCTGGCGATGGCCATGGCCGCCATGCTCGATCTCGCGGGAGAGCAGGAGCGGTATTTCGTCGCAAATTGGTTCCACCAAGTAGAAGGCCACCCTTATTCGAATCCCCAAATCATGTTCATCCGGGAATACCAACGCCGGGCACCGCAGGATTGGAAGCATGCCCTGCTTCCCATCGTCGCACACCCGGATTTCGACCGCCTTACCGGCCAGGTCTTCAGGGAATTTTCCCGAATGCTCGGAACGATGACGTCCGGTGACGAGCGGCCAAGCGTGGCGAGTCTCGGCACCGGCGATTCGGAACGGAACAAGCTGCGCGCATATTTTGACCTTCCTGAGATTCCCCGAAAACAGTTAGAATTGAACATCGAAAGGCGATTGGGATTCGATCGGGAAATCCGCTTCGACGAGACGGATGGCCGGGTGTCGATGTTCGCGGTGGATCCATGGGGAAACAGGATCGCCGTCGGCATGCCATCCGGCGAATTGCTCCTCCTGGATGCCAGCAACGGAGAAATCATCAGCCGGTTCTTTGTGTTTGATCCAATCCTGGCAATCGAGTTCCAACAATCCGATGGCACGTTATGGATCGCAACCCACGACAGCATTTCCCGGTGGAGCACCCTGCACAACAGGCAGTTGGAACACGTGAAAACGACCGAACCCATCGCAAGTCACAGTTTAATCGCGCCAAATGGAGAATGGCTGGTGACCATGGACCGGAATGAAAAGCACCTCCTGCAAATCGGATTGAAAGATGGGCAGGTCCGCTGGAGCAGTCCATTGCGCATCTCGCCGCAAGGCGTGCTTGCCGTCGCGCCGGATTCATCACGCATCGTCGTGGCGGACGAATCGGGCAGGCGGATGCGTTTGTATCAAGCGGACTCGGCGGAACCCGTGGCGATTTTGAGCGGCCATGCCGGTGTCCCCAGAAGGGTGATGTTTTCACCGGACTCGAAAACCATGGTCACCACCGGAGGGGACGATAAGATTTTGTTCTGGAACGCCGAAGACGGTCGCTTGATGCATCAGTTTCACACAAATGCCAGTTGGCCGGAGGTGTTTGGCTTCACCCGCGATGCGCGCTTCTTGATCGTGCGGGCCTTCGGCAGGGATCTAGGCATGATGAATCTGGAAACCCGCAAGGCAAGGGTGGCGCTGGTCGATAATCCCCATGAGGTGCGCCAGCTGATCACCCGTGATCAGCGGATTTGGGGGCTGTGCGGTCATCTCCCCGGCTCGGTCCGCATCATCGAGTGGAACCCATCCCTGTGGACAGATCCGTCCGAATTCTGATTCTTGGAACGCGGACGTGAATTGCTAACGAGGGCGGGTCAGATCCTCGAATGATGTGCCGCCTGTGCCGCCGCTTTCAGGCGGGGCGGTCGCGCGGGATGGTGGATTGTCGACGAGGCTCATGAAATTGTCGGTTGGCGCGTTGATATTGCCGCCAATCTCGATGGTGATCCAGCGGTAGCCGCCACTGGCCTCGGAAATGGCGGGGTGGAGCCTGCGGGTGGGCGCGGCGGCCACAAGCGCGGGCGAGAGGCCGACGTCGATGTTGCCGCTCAGCCGTCCGCTTTGCTCCATGCGGATGTTTCCACGAAGCGCCATGCGGTTGCGGTGTTCTGCCTGGAGGTTGCGGATCTCGACCACGCCGCCGCTGCGGCGGATTACTCCGGTAACGTCACCTTCGAAGTAGGGCTGCTCGAACCATGGTTCTTCAAGCAACATCGCCAATTCGGCGAGGAAGTTGAAGCCCCGGATCAGCATGGGAGAATTGATCGCTGATTTGAAATCAATCTCGAGCACACTTGCCGTCGGATCGCCAACGGGCACGCGAAGCGAGCTCGCTCCATCGAAGCTGGTGCTGTCAATGCGCCCGGCGATGATCCGCCCGAGACGCTCCCCGACGATGCCCTCGATGTTGAACAAGTTGGCTTCGACGGCAAGCATTGCAGTGGAGCCCGCATCGAGCGGATTCAGTTTTCCGGAAATAAGCAGCTCGCCCACTTCGTCCGCGCCATGAAACATCCTCACGACGGAGAGGCGCAGCTCATCGTTGCGGAATTCCAACAACGCGCGGTCGAGCCGGAGCTTGGGCAGGCCGTGGACTTGGAGTTCGCCGCCATTGAGCCGCATCTGCGCGTTTCCGCCAGTGCCATGGTTCGGATAAAACGATGCTTCGGAATTGCGCAGGCGAAACATGCGCGCCACGCCATCGGCAGGCACGATGTGGAGCCGGGAAATGCTGATACGTTGAAAATCAACCCGTCCCGGATCCAAGGCAGCCCCACCCCAGGGGGGAGCGTTTTCCGGAACTCTCCAGGTGAGCGTGCCTTCGCCCGCAAGCAATTCGTCGCCCCGGAATGCACCTCCGAGCACGCTCCCCACCGTGGTGTCGGCGCGCAAGCCACGGGCATGGATCGATTCGAACGGATGGCCATCCGGCCATGTCAGTCTCAACGTGTCCGCATTCGCGCTGGCTGGGTTCATGCGGAACTGGGTCAACTCCACCTCCGCTCCGGTCGCGGCCTGGATCTTCTCCACCAGGGCGTTTCGGAACGGGCTGCTGTTGCTGTAGATGATGCCGCCGGAAAACAACGCCGCAGTCACCACGATGATCGAGATCATCACCAGCATCCGCACGAATCGCCGCCGCTGCTCCATTCTCTCGCGCTCTCGCTGCGGCTGCTTGCTGCGGCGCTTGCGCTTGCGCACACGGATCACCTGCGTGCCATCCTCGCGAATCACCAACTCGCCTTCCTCGTCTTCATTCCCGGAGGAGGTTTTTTTCAATCGCTCCATCATCTCGTCGATGGAGTATTTCTCGGGCTCTCGGGACGCGGGTTGCATGTCAAGGATATGGAAACGTGCGAAATCAGGCGACCGCCGGAAAATCAACGATCACGGAACGGACGCCCCGTGGGATCGATTAACTCGACGTTGACGAAAAAAATCACCGCCGTGCGGACGGGCTGGCGCGACTTGGTCTGGAAAAAGCGACCAACGACCGGAATGCCTCCAAGAATCGGCGTTTGATCCTGCACGTCTTCTATCCAGGATTGAAGCAGGCCACCAAGCACCACGGTGGCGCCATCGGCCACGGTCACCTGGGTGTTCACCCGGCTGACGCTGAAGATCGGCTGCAGGATCGCATTCGGGGTGAGCTCCGTCGTTTCTGTCAGACCGGTGATCGGGTTGATGAAGGTCGAATTGATCGGCGTGCCGTAGTTGATGAAGCCGTCGAAGTTGGTGATGACTGGCGCGATGGTGACGTCCACATAGCTGCGCGTCGCATCCGCCAGAGGAAGGACCTCCAAGACCAACCCGGTCTCCCGCATACCGAATGCGGTGGGGTTCGCCGGAGTGATCGGCACGCTTCCGCCGGTGTCGTTGCCGACCGACTGCGGGATTTCAGGCGGATCATACTCGGTGGGATAAATGAACTCGCGAAGCACGCGGATGGAAGAGGCCTGACCGTTGCGGGTGACAAGGGAGGGCTGGTTCATGATGTCCACACCGCCTTTCTGATCGAGGCCACGCAGAACCATTTGGGCGGTCGTGTTGTTCATCACACCGCTGACGCTGAGGATGCCCGGCGCACGTGGCGTGCTGAAAGACGAGAGATCGTCGGATCTTGCGACACCGCTCAAAAAAACATTCGGGTTGATGGCTTGTGATCCGCTGCGGTTGCCAGCGGTGATCGGGCCCATCGTCGGGTCGATCAGGATCGGATCCAGATCAGAGAGATTGCCGCCACCACTCTGGGTGCCGCCACCAATGCCGACGTATTCCCCCCCCCCACCACCAAGTTTGAAACTTCCAAGTAGCCAGTCGAAACCAAGTTCGGTCAGCATGGTTTCCTGCACCCGAAGGATGGTGACGCGGGTGATGACCGAGATCGGCTCGGTTTCGCTGATGGTATTGACCAGTTGCTCGATGAGTTCCAGCGCGGCGGGCGTGTGGGTGACTTGCAGCACATTGTTGCTCAGCCCGGCCCGCGCTCCTTCTACAAAGGGGATGCCGTTTGCTTCGAGCGCCTCGCGGATTCCGAGCCGCTGAGGGAGGAGACCCGCGTTCGATGGCGGGGCGAAAATATCGACCGGTTCGTTGTTGGTCGGAACGGCACCGGAAAGGTTTGAGAGGAAATCCGGGGGCACGCGGAAATTCCGGGTCACCATCGGATCCTGGTGGGACGAACGCGGCCTGATGATGATGGAGTGCCCGTCGGTCGTGAAATTCGTGCCGGTCTGGTCGCAGAGATATTGCAGGATTCCCTCGATGGTGATGTTGGAAAGTTCGAGATTGATGCGGCGACTGAGGATCTCATCCGCGTTTTCTCCCGCGATGACGTTGATGTTCACGCCCCGGCGCAGAGCCTCGGTCTCGAAGGTGTCGTGATCGCGGGCGCGCACGCGCAACAACTCGACGGCTTCCTGAAGGTTCGACTGTTCGATTCGGAAACTCGGGATGATGATGCGTTTGATCTTGTTGGCGAGAGTGACGGATTGCGGATCGTCCATGCGACGGAAATTTCCCGCCTCCAGTTCGGGGAGCTCATCGACGAGCGGAAGCTGGGTTTCCCACTGGGCGTCCACCTGGCCGAGCATTTCCGCGCGGGTATGGTCGTAGGCGGCGCGCTGGTAGTCGACCTTGCGTTGGACGATGCGTTCCATGCCACGGCGTGCGGTGCGGTTGTGTGGGTCGATTTGCAGTACGCGCTCGTAGTGCCGGTTGGCTTCGTCGAATTTACCGAGGTTGTATGCTCCTTCGGCGAGGTAGAGGGTGCGACGGACCTGATCGACATCCGCGGCGTGTTCCTTGGTGAGGGCCGGGTTGGTCCGGATCGGGTCGTTGAGGTCGGCCAGCATCCTCGCCGCAGCCGGATGATTCGGGGCGATATCCTGCTGCAGAACTCTCTCGACCGCGGCTTTCGCGCCGCGAATGTCACCTTGGCGCGAGAGGGCACGCGCATGTTCGACCGATGCGGTGACGAGGCGCTCGGTCACGGCATGATGCAACTCCGCGCTCGCGGGCACGTTCGGAATCATCTCGCGCGCCCCGGCGAAGGCCTCAACGGCCGAGGCATAATCGGTATCAAGGTAAGCCTCATCGCCTTTGCGGAGCAATTCCATGGCCTCGACGACGGCATCATTCCGGCGCTGGGCTTCGCGTTGTGCCAGCCCGGTGGTGCCCGCATGTTGCGCGTTCATGGCAGGCAGCCACATGAATGCGGCGGCTAACAGCACGCCCCATCGAAGCTTGCGGGCTCTGGGTTTGAGAATCGCCATGCGAATGTCTTGGCCGGATATAGCGGTGAAATCTCTTTAGGGTAAGCGTAAAATCATGATTCTCATAAAAAAGCCGCCCGAAGAATCTCTTCTTCGGGCGGCTTGAATGGGTAGTGTTTTGCGGTTCAGAACCGCGGCAACGACTTACTTCTTCTTGGCAGCGCGTTTTTCCTCGATTGCGGCTTGGGCGGCGGCGAGGCGGGCGACCGGCACGCGGTATGGCGAGCAGGAGACGTAGTTGAGGCCGAGCTTGTGGCAGAAGCCGACGGACGAAGGATCGCCACCGTGCTCACCGCAGATACCGAGCTTGATGCCGGGGCGGGTGCTGCGGCCTTTGGCAACGGCGATTTCCATGAGCTGGCCGACACCGGTGGTGTCGAGGCTCGCGAACGGGTTCTTGGTGAAGACTTCAGCCTCGGTGTAGGGGACGAGGAATGCCCCCATGTCGTCGCGCGAGATGCCCATGGCGGTCTGAGTGAGGTCGTTGGTGCCGAAGCTGAAGAACTCGGCGCCTTTGGCGATCTCGTCGGCGGTGAGCGCACCGCGGGGGACTTCGATCATGGTGCCGACTTGGTAGTCGAACTTGATCTTCTTCTCGCTCATCACCTCTTTGGCGACGCGGTGGACGATTTCGGCCTGGAGTTCGAACTCCTTACTGAAACCGACGAGCGGGATCATGACCTCGGGTTTCACCTTGATCTTCTTCTTGGCCACGGCGGCGGCGGCTTCGAAGATGGCGCGGGCCTGCATCTCGGTGATCTCGGGGTAGGCGATGCCGAGGCGGCAACCGCGGTGGCCGAGCATCGGGTTGAACTCGTGGAGGTCGTGCACGCGCTGCATGATGGCTTCCACCTTGACTCCGATTTTACGCGCGAGGTCCATTTGCTGCTCCTTGCTGTGGGGCAGGAATTCGTGGAGCGGCGGATCAAGCAGGCGGATCGTCGCGGGGAAACCTTTGAGCGCGGTGAAGATGCCGGTAAAGTCCTCACGCTGGAACGGAAGAAGCTTGGCGAGCGCCTTCTTGCGATCGTCGAGGTTGGTGGCGAGGATCATCTCGCGCATGGCATCGATGCGATCGCCCTCGAAGAACATGTGCTCGGTGCGGGTGAGGCCGATGCCCTGGGCACCAAATGCAAGCGCGATGCGGGTCTGCTCTGGAGTGTCGGCATTGGTGCGGACGCCGAGTTTGGTGGCCTTTTCGCACCATGCCATGAGCTGTTGGAAGCTCTTGAACTTCTCGGTGCGCTTGGACTTGGCGTCGTTGTTGACGATGCCGGTGATGATTTCCGACGGGGCGGTCGGGATCTCACCGCCGAAGACGGCACCGCTGGTGCCATCGATGGACATGAAATCACCTTCCTTGAAGGTCACTCCCTTGGCGGTGACGGTGCGGCTTTCGTAATCGATTTCAACATCGGCGGCTCCGCAAACACACACCTTGCCCATCTGGCGGGCAACGAGTGCGGCGTGCGAGGAGACGCCACCTTTGGAGGTGAGGATACCGTCGGCAGCGATCATGCCGCGGAGGTCTTCCGGGCTGGTCTCGGTGCGGACGAGGAGGACTTTCTCACCGCGAGCTTCGGCTTCCACCGCGCGTTCGGCGTTGAGGTAGACTTTGCCGGAGGCGGCACCCGGGCCGGCGGGGAGGCCGGTGGCAAGGAGCTTGGCTTTGGCCACGGCGGTGGTGTCGAAGATCGGTGCGAGGAGTTGGTCGAGCTGCTCGGCGGGGTTGCGCAGGATGGCGGTTTCCCAGTCGATGAGCTTTTCCTTCACCATGTCCATCGAGAACTTCAGGGCGGCAGCGGCGGTGCGTTTGCCATTGCGGGTCTGAAGCATGAAGAGCTTGCCTTCCTGGATGGTGAACTCGACGTCCTGCACGTCCTTGAAGTGCTTCTCCAGGATGTTGCGTACGGTCATGAGTTCCTTGTAGGACTTCGGCATCACCTTCTTGAGGAGGGCGACGGGCTCGGGGGTGCGGACACCGGCGACGACGTCCTCGCCCTGGGCGTTGATAAGGAACTCACCGTAGAATTCGTTGGCGCCGTTGGCCGGGTTGCGGGTGAAGGCAACGCCGGATCCGGATTTCTCTCCGGTGTTGCCGTAAACCATCGCCTGGACGTTGACGGCAGTGCCCCACTCGGCAGGGATGTTGTATTTGCGGCGATAAACAATCGCGCGGTCGTTCATCCACGAGCTGAACACGGCACCAGCAGCACCGCGAAGCTGATCCCAGGGATCGTTCGGGAAACCTTTGCCGGTGCGCTCCTTGACGAGGGCCTTGAAGCGCTTGACGAGTTCTTTCTGGTCGGCGGCGGTGAGATCAGAGTCGATAATGTCCTTGCCGTAGACTTCGTGTTTGAAGTGCTCGATCACGGTCTCGAAAGGCTCGTGATCCTCACCTTCGCGCTTTTGCACGCCGAGAACGACGTCGCCATACATCTGGATGAAACGGCGGTAGCAGTCCCACGCGAAACGCTCGTTGTTGGTGGCGGCGGCGAGGGCTTTGACGGATTGGTCGTTGAGGCCGAGGTTGAGGATGGTGTCCATCATGCCCGGCATCGAATCGCGGGCACCGGAGCGCACGGCGACGAGCAGCGGCATGCCTTCGGTGGCACCGAATTTGGCGGACATGATTTTCTCCATGTTCTTCACGCCGGCTTCCATCTGCGATTGGAGCTCGATCGGGTAGCTGCGCTTGTTGGCGTAGTAGTAGGTGCAGACCTCGGTGGTGATGGTGAATCCCGGAGGCACCGGAAGGCCGATGCGGGTCATTTCGGCGAGGTTGGCGCCTTTGCCGCCGAGCAGGGCTTTCATGCTGCCGTTGCCGTCGGCTTTGCCATCGCCCCAGGTGTAAACGTATTTGACGCGCTTGGCGGCGGGTTTCTTGGCGGCGGTTTTCGCCGCTTTCTTCGCGGATTTCACGGGAGCGGTCTTGGCCGCTTTTTTCTTGGTTGCCATCTTGTTGGGTCAGGTTGTTGGAGTCGTGGAACGCGTGGAATCTTCGCACGCGCGAGCCATTACGGGGGCGGGAGGCTAGCAACCGGAGGCGGGGTGTCAATGAGCAGTTGGCGAAACATGTGATCGACCAGGGTTCGCCGCTCGGGAACGAGGTGTGATCAACATGGCCCAAACAAAATCTGAAAATGCCATCAGGGCTCTCGCTTCACCCACCCCGCAAGTCCCGTAAGCTCCACAGCCCGCTCGTCTTGGTCAAATCCGCCGCATCCCCACGCATTCGCCTCGCACCATCCTTCCGCCTCGGCCCGAATTGCTCCCGGCAGCCGCGAAACACCTCGTCTACAAACGACCGCTGACCAATCACCGCCCCATCCGAAAGATACCGCAGCCGCCATCGCAGCCGTTTCGCAATCGCCACCCCGCGCCCGGCCTCCAGACGCTGCAATTCCGCGTCCACCTCCTCACGCGACATCCCCTTGCGCTCCAGCTTGAGTCGTAGCTCGCCGGTCCGCTCGTCGCTCACTTCCTTGAATTGCTCCATGCCTTCGATCAGCAACATCGCCCGGTATTCCTCATGGATCTTCCCATGGCGTTTGCCTCCGCCATTCCAAAGCTTCGCATCCCCATTCCACCCCTTGTGCGCCATCCACGCCCGAACCAGGCCCTCCCGTGCCCGTTTTCCATCCCCCTTCGACCCGCCGCCCACCGCCTCCCCATATCCACTCCAGCGATAGTCCGCCGGATCCGCCACCATTCCGGCGCGCACCGGATTCAAATCGATATACGCCGCCATCGTTCGCGCCGCCAGGCCGTCCTCTACCACCACGCTCTTGAACCGCCGCTCCCACAACGTCCCGCTGCGCTTGTGCTTGCCGTTATACCACTGGGTGAACCGCTGCATCACCCCCTTCATGAACTCGCTCAAATCGTGCATCCGGTAGGTGTAGCGGGCGTGGATTTTCTCAATGAATTCCGCATTCACCAATCCCGCAGCCAGCTTTTCCCGTGCCTCCTTCAACTCCTTGCGCAACAACGAAACCGCCATCTGCGATGAAATCGCCCGCACCCGCATCAGCAACTCCTCGTCCGTTAGCCCCGCCTGCGGTCGCGGCGTCACCTCCACCAGCAAATGGACGTGATTGCACATCAGGCAATACGTCAGCACCCTGCAACCGCTGAACTTCTCATACATCCGCATGTAAGAGCGAAACTGTTCCTTCTCATCCTGTTCCAAGGCAAACCTCCGGTCCACAATGCGCGAGACACAGTGGTAAAGCGCTGGTTTCTCCTCGGAACCCGTCCAAGGCACAATAAAGCGTTTACGAGGCATAATGGATCATGGGTGAAATAGTGGCTATTACGGCAAATTCGGCAAATTCGGCAAATGGGCAAATGGGCAAATGCAGCAATGAAATCAAGGCCTGCGCTCGCCTCTCGCGAACGACTTCCAGGCGAAGTATTGCCTTGCCCCACGGATTTGCAAGCACAAGTTTGTTAAAAGGACTGTCCTTTTTTGCAAAAATGGCACGGACGGTATGCAAAAGTCCTTTCTTGCGGAGGGGCGCCGTTTTTTGGGGCAGGATTCGCCTTAGCGCTTTTTGCGCAGTCTGCGGCCGCTGAGGCGCCTTTGGATGAGGTTCGGGCAGCGGCCATTTTTGCGGAGTTGTTCGCAGGTTGCCTCGATTTTGACCGATTGGCGCATGGCATGGAATCCGAGCCGGCGTGTCACGCAATCACTGAGCACCTCAATGCCGGGGTCTTCAAACTCAACCACCTTGCCGCAGTCGATGCAGACGAGGTGGTTATGTGAGGGTTTGTCGACGAAGTTCGGATCATAGGTGGTGTGGTCGTCGCCCAGGTCGATCTGGCGGAGTAAATCGGCCTCCACGAGGAGCGCGAGCGTGCGGTAGACGGTGGCGCGCGAGGTATTTTCATCGGAACGGCGCACGCGTTCGAACAATTCCTCGGCGCTGAAGTGCTCGTCCTTGGAGAAGACCGCGGCGATGATGCGGTCGCGCTGACCGGTGCGCCGCAGGCCTTTGCGGCGGATGAAGGCGTCGAGTTTCTCGCGAATGCTATCGTCCACTGCCTTTGATTAGGCCAACCCTTGGGATTGGCCAAGCGCAATCACAGCGCAATCACTGGGACATCAAGACCAGCACGGTGGCGGTATTGAAAAAGGCATGGGCGGCGACTGGTGGCCAAATCGAACCGCTGCGTTCGTAGAGCCAGGCCAATAGCAGCCCGAAGATTGCCAGTGGCAGCAATGCGGCGACACTGCCATGCGCGGCCGAAAAGATCAGGGCGCTTGAGATCGCGGCGGCAAATGGTCCGCCATACCGTTTGGCCACGCCATAGAGGTAGCCGCGGAAAACCACCTCCTCGCAGATCGGGGCGACCACGATGGCGGAAAATCCCATCCATATCCGGAACGAGATGTCATTCTGGTTCTGGAGCGCGCGCACGGATTCCTGCATGGTGTCGAACTCCAGGGATTCAAGCCACCCTGTGTAACCGAAGGCCTGGAGGATGGCGAAGAGCATCCACATTGCGACGACGGCCAGCGGTGCGAAGAGGACCAACTCGCGCCACTGCAGGCGACGGAGGCCGAGCCAGTCGATAGGGGAAACCCGCGGCGTCATCGCCAGCATGACCATGCCCGCCATCACGCACTGGAATGCAATCGACACCCACAGATCGGCAACCCCGATGGTCCGTTCTTCGCCCAAGCTTGCGGCCGCGACGATTTGGGCGAGGGAAAGCCAAAGGTAAATTCCGACAATCCAGCCCGATCCGATCAAATCGACCGGGCGATGATGGGACGGGTCGACGCGCCCCACTTGGCGATCACAGCGATTGCCCATGCGGCGGACGCTGGCCGCCACCAGCGCCCACGCGATGCCCAGCAGGAAGGTGCCGCCAACCACCCACAGAGCGGGATTGACCACATTTCCGCCCGCCTGATTCAGGGGACCGGCGGCGAGGTCCGCCAGAGCGGTGTGATGGTTGCTTGCGTTCAAGTCCGATCCTTATCGTCGAGCACGGCGGCGGGATCAAGCCGTGGATTCGGCATTTGCCGGCGGCGGGAGAATCACGATGCTATTCACCGCGCTGTCGCCTGATCGAGCCGGCCTTGTGCGTAGGCCTCGAAGACGCGGCGGATTTCATCGCGCACGCGGCGGAAGACTTCCAATTGTTCGTCCTCGCTGCCGGTGGCATGTGCCGGATCGTCGAACGGCCAGTGGTGGCGGTTCATCTGGCCGGGAAACATCGGGCATGCTTGGTCGGCATTGCCACAGACGGTGATCACCGTTTCCACTTCATCCGCGAGGAACAGGTCCATGTGCTTCGAGTGGTGGGCGGAAATGTCGATTCCGATTTCGGCAAGCGCCTTAACGGCGAGAGGGTGGACGTATCCCGCGGGATTCGAGCCCGCGCTTTCGACGCGGAACCCGTCGCCGAGCGTGTGTTTCAGAATACCTTCGGCAAGGTGAGACCGGCAGCTGTTGCCGGTGCAAAGAATCAGGATGGCGGGCGGCTTCATGAAATTCAGTTAGAAATGATCGGTGATTGATTCGGAGTTTTTTAGGGGGAGGAACCAGCCTTTGGTGCGTTGGCAGAAGCGCACGAGCATGAGCATGAGCGGCACCTCGATGAGCACGCCGACGACTGTTGCGAGGGCCGCCCCGGAGTTCAGACCGAAGAGGATCACGGCGGTGGCGATGGCGACCTCGAAATGGTTAGATGCGCCGATCATCGCCGTGGGTGCGGCATCCTCGTAGGAGAACTTCAGCCATTTCGCCGCGGCGTAGGTGATGGCGAAAATGAGGATGGTCTGGATCGTCAGCGGAATCGCGATCCACAGGATCGTCAGGGGATTCGCGAGAATGGTGTCGCCCTTGAAGCTGAACAGCAGGATCAGGGTGGCCAGCAGGGCGATGATCGAGACCGGCGTGAGGACATGCAGGAACTTCTCCGCGAACCATGCCTGGCCCTTGGCATGGATGATCCATTTGCGTGAGAAATAACCGGCAGCGAGCGGCAGGGCGACGTAGATGCCGACGGAGAGCAGTATGGCCTCCCATGGCACCGGCATCTTGTTGACGCCCAACAACCATCCGCCGAGCAGGCCGTAGAGCAGGAGCATCGTCAGCGAGTTGATGGCGACCATCACGAGGGTGTGGCCCTGGTTTCCCTTGGCCAGATAGCTCCAGACCAGCACCATCGCGGTGCAGGGAGCGATGCCCAGAAGGATCGCGCCGGCGATGTAGGATCGATAGAGATCGACCTCGGTGCCATCCTTCACCACCTCGGTTCCCGGGAGCAGGTCCTTGAAAAAGACGCCCAGAAACAAGGTGGCGATGCCGAGCATGGTGAATGGTTTGATGCCCCAGTTGATGATCAGCGTGAGCAGCACCGGCTTGGGATTTCGCCCGGCCTTCACCACCTCGCCGAAATCGATTTTCACCATGATCGGATACATCATGAAAAACAGGCAGATCGCGATGGGGATGGAGACGACCGGGGCGCCGTTCACATGGATCGCCATGGCATCGAGCGTGCGGGCGAGGTCGGGCGCGATCTTTCCAAGGGCGATGCCGGCGAGGATGCAAAGTCCGACCCACAGGGTGAGTTGGCGTTCGAAGAGGTTCATCAGGATGAGGGGTTGTGGGGTAAGGGTTATTTCGTGGAAACGCAGGCGGCATCCGCCAGTTTGACGGGCCCCGGGCAGCAACTGTTCGCGCGATCGCGGAGCCGGGCTTTCGCCTTTTTCAGGTCGGCCTTGTGTCCGGCGTTGACGGGAAACATACCGATAATCTGGCGGATTTCGGAGACGCGCGACGCATGGATGCGGAAATACGTCCACTTGCCGCAGCGTTCGCTTTCCAGCAATCCCGCCTTGCGGATGATCTGCACGTGGCTCGAAACCGACGACTGAGGCATCCCGAGGATGTCCGCCAATTCGCACACGCAAAGCGCCCGATCCATCACCAGCCGGACGATGCGGCAACGCGTCTCATCGGCAAGCGCGCGGCAAAATACAACGAGGTCCGTCATGATGAGAATCATCGTAGCGAGATTTTCCGTCATGACAAGCCCGCAAGCAAAAGAATTCCGCCTTGTGCGCTGAAAGATTGACGCACGGCGTCCAAACGCCCAATTTAGGCAATATCCCGCAAACGCACATGGAAATTCAAGGAACCGTTCATGACATTCTCCGCAGCAAGCAATCCGAGGTGTGGACGACCACGCCGCAAGCGACCGTCTACGAGGCGATCGGCCTGATGGGGGAGCACAACATCGGCGCGCTGGTGGTGATCGAGGACGGTCAGGTCGTCGGCGTCCTTTCCGAGCGGGATTACAGCCGCAAGGTCGTATTGCGCGGGCGCACCTCGCGCGACACCCGGGTCGACGAGATCATCACCCGCCCGGCCATCACTGTGGATTCCGGCTCTGCCGTCGAACTCTGTATGGAATTGATGACGAAAAACCGCATCCGCCACCTCCCTGTGGTCGACGCGGGCGAGCTCATTGGTCTGGTCTCCATGGGCGACATCGTCAACTGGATGCTCCAGACCCAGCGTCACCTCATCCAGCAGCTTCACGGATACATCGCCGGCGACTACCCGGTGTGATTGCCGGTCGCGCAAGTGGGCCCGCAGGGATTTGAACCCTGGACCAAGGGATTATGAGTCCCCTGCTCTAACCGCTGAGCTACAGGCCCTTGGGATGGGGCGAGGCATTGGTAGCCTCGGGGGAAGCGGGTGGGAAGCGGAAAGACGCGGAAGCGATCAGCGTGAATTGCGGCGGGGGGTGGCGCGGGATTTGGGAAATGCCGGCCCGGCGGGTTTGCGTGCGGATTTGAACGCGGCTTTGCGCGGCGTTTTTTTCGCGGGTTTTGACGGCGGGGCGGATTTGGCCTTGGGCGTAGCCCGGCGGTTGAGCCGCTTTGGGGCTTCCTTGCCACCCTTGGCCGGGGTGCTTTTGGCAGCCGGCGGCGCGGGGTTTTCCAAGAGCATGGCGATTTCGGCAGGGGTGAGTGTGGCGTATTCGCCGGGCTTGAGATCGCCAAGCCAGAGGCTGCCGATGCGCACGCGGAGCAGGCGGCCGACCTTGTAGCCGAGGGCTTCGAACATCACGCGGATCTGGCGCTTGGCTCCGTGTTGGAGGATGATTTTGAGGCGGCGGGGCGACAGCAATTCGGCGTGCTTGGCGACGAGTTTGCCGTCCGCGGTGTAGATTCCCTTGGTGAGCTTTGCGAGATCGGCGTGGTCGAATGCCTGGTTGGCGGTAACGAGGTATTCCTTTTCGATGCCGCTGCGCGGATGCATCAGGCGCTGGGTGAGATCACCGTCGTTGGTGAGCACCAGCAGGCCTTCGGATTCGAGGTCGAGCCGCCCGGTGTGATGCAGGGAATGCAGCATCGGCGGCAGTGCCTTGTAGATGGTATCGCGGTTGTGTTCGTCGCTGCGGGTGCAAACCAGCCCGCGCGGTTTGTGGAATGCGAGGACGATGGTGTCGTGGACGGCGACGCGGCGGCCGTCGATCCGGACATGATCGGTTGGGGAAACACGGATGCCGGGATTGACGATGATCTGCCCGTTGACTTCGACCCTGCCCTGCTGGATCAGGACGTCGCATGTGCGCCGCGATCCTTCGCCTGCGGCGGCGAGGAATTTGTTGAGGCGGACGGGATCGGAATTCTTGGACATGGCGATTCGCAAAAAAGGCGCGTATCCCGTGGGGAAACGCGCGCTTCGGGTGAAACTGATTTGGCGGCGGGCGGGCTGCCCGAGCCACGGATCAGGCTTCGTGTTTGGTTTTGGGAAGGCCGACGGGCGTGCGGCCTTGCTTCCATTCGCCACGCTCCTTGAGGAGCTTCACGCGTTCGAAGCGCTTGAGGACGGAACGCTTGCCGCCGACGCTGGCGTTGGATTTGAGACTGTTGTGTTTGGACATCGGATCGGATGGTTGGAAGTTCGCGGGGCGCGGAAACTAGACGTCGCGCGTGCCGCTGGCAATGGGAAAATGCTCTGCGGTTCAGAAATTGCGGATGTCGTCGCGATTGTCTTCGTGAGCCGGATCGTAGGCGCTGCCGGAGGAACCCGGCTGTGTGCGCCCGTCCTTACCGACCGACCAGAGGTCGAAATCCGGATTCATGGCGTTGCTGCCGACGCGATAGCGGTAGGGATTGCCCCAAGGATCGATGATGCGGAGGTTCGGCAGGGGATTGGCTCCGGTGACGGGGTTGAGCCAACCCTGAGTGTTGTTGATGGGGTCCAGCTCCGCCAGATAAATCTGAGTGGCGGCATGGCTTTCCCAGCCATTCGGCCTGCCTTGATCGACAAAATCCCAGCCTTGGTAAAACAGCGCTTGGTAGAGCACCTGGCTGTTTTCACCGTTGGCCGCGGTGGCATCGCCGCCGAATTCGCTGGTGCCGCCCATGCCCGGGTAGGTCCCCATGTCCAGCTTGTATTCGTCAATTCCGCGGGAAAGCAGGGCGATTTGGATTTCCGCGGTTGATCGCGCCTGCTTGTCGCGCACGAACGCGAATCCGCCGACGATGAGCCCGGCCAACAGCACCATGATACTGATGGTGATGATGAGTTCGACGAGCGTGAAGCCGCCGACTCGCAGCGAGGGATTCGATTTCATGACGCGGATTGGGTTCGAGGTTTTCGAGGAAGACGGGCGTTACATATTGCCCATCGTCGAAATCATCTTAATCAGCGGCAGGAACAATGCAAATACAACTGATCCTACAACGAGCGCCAGGATCACGATCATGATGGGTTCCAGGATCGAGGTGAGCGCGGTGACGGCGTTGTCCACTTCGTCGTCATAGACTTCTGCGACTTTGAGCAGCATTTCGGGAAGTTGGCCGGTTTCCTCGCCGACATCGACCATGGAGATGACCATGTTCGGGAATACGCCGGACGCCTGGAGCGGGGTGACGATGGATTCGCCTTCCTTGACGGCTTCGTGGACTTTTTCGATGGCCTTGGAGATGACGACGTTGCCGGCGGTATCGCGCGTGATGTTGAGAGCCTGGAGAATGGGCACCCCGGAGGTGACCAGAGTTCCCAAGGTGCGGGCGAATCGGGAGACGGCGGATTTGCGCTGGATGTCGCCGAAGACGGGCATGCGGAGTTTCGCGACGTCGATGACATTGCGCCCGGGTTTGGTGCGCCCCCAGAGGTTGAAGAGAAAGACCCCCACCATGATGACAATGAACACGAACGCCGCATTGGGCACGACGAACGGCCCGGAGAGCATGAATTCGGAGAGGCCGAAGACGATCTGCGAGATCATCGGCAGGTCATCGCCGGTGTCCGAGAACATTTCGCGGAACTGGGGAACGATGAAAATCATCAGGAAAACCAGGATACCCACCGCGATGAACATCACGATTACCGGGTAGACCATCGCCGAGATGATCTTGTTTTTGAGTTTCTGGGCCTTTTCCTGGTATTCGGCAAGGCGGTTGAGGACGATTTCGAGCACACCGCCGAGCTCACCGGCCTTGACCATGTTGACGTAGAGCTTGTTGAAGACCTTGGGGTGGGTGGCGAGCGATTCGGAGAAGGTCGAGCCGCCTTGGACGGAATCGGCAAGATTGCCGATAGTGGATTTGAGCAGCGGGTTCGGTTCCTGTTTGTGGAGCACGGTGAGGCTGCGCAGCAGGGGCAGGCCGGAATCGATGAGCGTCGCCAACTGGCGGGTGAAGATCATCAGGTTCTTCGGTTTGACCCGGCCGCCACCAAATCCCTTGCCCGCCATGCCGCCGGTTTTCTTGCGGGCTTTCTTGGCGGGTCCTTTGGCTTTCTTCCTGGCTCCGGCCGCGCCCTCTTCGTCGAGCGAGGTGATGTAGAGGCCTTGGACGCGCAATTGCTGAACGGCCTCGTCCTTGTTGTTTGCTTCGAGAACGCCGGAGGTTTGTTCCCCTTTTGCGTCGAGGGCGGTGTATTGGAAATTCGGCATGGCTTGGTTTTATTATTAAAGAATCGGATGCGGGATTGGGAAGCTTTGAATTGGGGAAAATGTGTTCGGCGGCGCACCGGCATCAGGTGTATTTGAGGACTTCCTCAATGGTCGTGTTGCCAAGATAGATGTTCCGGAGGCCATCGTCGCGCAAGGTGTTCATGCCGAGCTCGATCGCCTTCTGCTTGATCACCACGGTGGGGGCGCGATCGGTGATGAGATCGCGGACTGGGTCGCTGATGTTGAGGAGTTCGTATAACCCGCGGCGGCCACGATATCCACTCTGCCCGCAGATGTCGCAGCCAGCACCGGTGTAGAACGATTTGTCGCCGAGTTCGTGGGGGGAAATCCCGAGCTGGCTCAAGATCGCCTCGCTCGGCTCGTAGGTGCTTTTGCAATCCTTGCAAATGGTCCGCAACAGACGCTGGGCGAGCACTCCCTCAAGTGAGGCGGAGACGAGGAACGGCTCGCAACCCATGTCGATGAGGCGGGTAACGGCACCGGGCGCGTCGTTGGTGTGAAGGGTGGAAAGCACCAAGTGGCCGGTAAGCGCGGCCTGGATGGCGATGGTGGCGGTGTCCTTGTCGCGCATTTCTCCGATCATGATGCGGTCGGGGTCCTGACGCAGGAAGGCGCGCAGGATGCGCGGGAAATCCAGCCCGATCGCCTCGTTGATGGGGATCTGGATGATGCCGTCGATATCGTATTCCACGGGATCCTCGGCGGTGAGGAGTTTCGAATCGAGGGTGTTGATGCGCTGGAGCGCGGCGTAAAGCGTCGTCGTCTTGCCGGCACCGGTGGGACCGGTGACGATGAAGATGCCGTTGGGTTTTTCGATCGTTTCGCAGATGTAATCGAAAATATGGCCTGGCAGCCCGAGGTTTTCGAGAGAGAGGTTCACCGATGAGCGGTCGAGCACCCGCAGCACGACGGACTCGCCATGGTGGGTGGGCAGCGAGGAGACCCGCATGTCGACCTGCTTTTCGCCAACCTGCTTGACGATCCGGCCATCCTGCGGGACGCGCTTTTCGGCGATGTTCATGTTGGCCATCACCTTCACGCGGGAAATGATCGGCAGCGCGAGATGCGCCGGCGGCGGTGCCATTTCGTAAAGTGCGCCATCGACGCGGTAGCGGATCTTGAAATCGTTATCAAACGGTTCGAAGTGGATGTCCGAAGCCCGCTCCTTGATCGCCTGATAGAGGACCAGGTCGACGTAGCGGATGATGGGGGCCGAATTTGCCTCGGATTCGATGTCGGCCTCGTTGATTTCCCGGGTGATTTCCAACTGGCTGAGGAGGTCTTCCATCGCCTTGCCTTCGCCGCCGTAGCATTCGTTGATCTTCTGCTCGACGAGATAATCCGGAGCCACCACGACCGTGATTTCGCGATCCAGCGCGAACCGCAAATCCTCCACCGTCTGCGGGTTGAGCGGGTCGACCAGCGCGACATGCAGACCCGACGCGTCGAAAGTAATCGGCAGCGCGCCGTGGAGGCGCGCCGTTCCCGCCGGGATCAGCGCGAGCACGGCATCCGGCGGCGTCCAGCCGTGGAGGTCGACCATTTCCGCGCCAAGCTCGGTGGCGACCAGCGGCCAGATGTCGTCGCGGTGCTGGATGATCTGATAGTCGGCAAGCAGTTCGGCCATCTCCTTGCCGCTGTGGGAGATCTCGGCAAGGATGTCCTGCGCGAGCGCTTGATCGATCAAGCCGCGGGATTGGAGCAGGTCCAGGATTTGGTTGTGATCCATGGTAAAGGGTTTGGAAAAAGGGTCGGTGTGGGAGTGGGGCGCGACGGGCGGTTAGTTGGCGTCCGACATGGTGACGTGGACGACTTCGCTGGCAGAGGTGACGCCCGCAAGCACCTTGCGGATGCCGTCCTCGCGGAGCGTGCGCATTCCAAGTTCGCGGGCCCGGCGGCGGAGCTGGGTGGTGGTGAGGTTGGTATTGATCATCTGGCGGACTTCGTCGTCGATCATGAACAGCTCGAAGATGCCCATGCGCCCGCGATAACCGCCGCCGCGGCATTTTTCGCATCCCGCAGGGCCAAAGGCGTTGGCATCCGCCATCCGCGACGCATCGAGCGATAGCGCGCGGAGTTCCTTGGCGGTGAGCTCGGTGGGCGTCTTGCAGATCGGGCAGAGCTTGCGGACGAGGCGCTGGGCCAACACCGCCCGCACCGCCGAGGCGATCAGGAACGGCTTGACGCCGATGTCGGACAGACGCGCGACCGCGGAAGGCGCGTCGTTGGTGTGAAGGGTGGAAAACACAAGGTGGCCGGTGAGCGAGGCGTTGATGGCGATGTTCGCCGTTTCCGCATCGCGGATTTCCCCGATCATGATGATGTTGGGCGCTTGGCGGAGCATCGCGCGGAGGGCTGCGGCGAAGGTCATGCCGATGTCCGCCTTGACCATCACCTGGTTGATGCCCGGCAGCTCGTATTCCACCGGATCTTCCACGGTGATGATCTTGCGGTCCGGGCGGTTGATGACGTTGAGGCAGGCGTAGAGCGTCGTGGTTTTGCCCGAACCGGTCGGCCCCGTGACGAGTAGGATGCCATCGGGCAGGCCGAGGAGTTGCTCGAAGGCCGCCTGGTCGTCGGAGAAAAACCCGAGCTCCGGCAAGCCGAGAAGCAGCGCGGTTTTATCGAGAATCCGCATGACGATCGATTCACCGTGATTCGACGGCACCGAGGAAACCCGGAGGTCGACCTCCTTGCCGGCCACCTTGAGCTGGATGCGGCCGTCCTGAGGCAGCCGTTTTTCAGCGATCGACATGGTGCCACTCATCACCTTGAGGCGGGCGATGATCGCGGGCAGGAGCTTTTTCGGATGGTTGTCGACCTCAACGAGCTTGCCATCGAGCCGGTAGCGCACGCGCAGGCTGGTCTCCAATGGCTCGATGTGGATATCGGAAGCGCGCAGGCGCATCGCCTCGTGAAGAATATGAAACACCAGCTTGATGATGGGGGCGTCGTTGCGGTCGACCGATTCCTCCGAGCCGCCCGAGGAAACCTCGATCCCGGCATTTTGTGCGCTTGCGCTCAATTTCGATCCGTAAAACCGGTTGAGATAATTGGAAATATCGAGCCGGGTCGCGCAGGCAATCGTCAACTCCCGGCCGATCACATGGGGCAGTGTGTCGAGTGTTTCGAAATCCAAGGGGTCGCAAATCGCCACCGTCAGCGTGAGTCCGTCATCTTGCAGCGGCACCACCGAATAGCGACGCGCAATATCCTCGGGGAGGTTGGCGATGATGGCCGGGTCAAACGTGAGCCGGTCCAATTCGACAAATGGCATGCCTGCGTTCGCGGCGAGGGTTTTGGCCACGTCGGTCTCGGTGAGTGCAGTGCTTTCCAGCAATCGCTCGATCAGGGTTTGGTTGCCCGCGAGGCTGGTGCGGGCGTGATTCACTTGGTCCAGGTTGACCATGCCGGATTCGGCGAGCAGTTCGGCGAGATAATCTTCGTTTGAAAACACGAGGTCTGGTGGGCTTGGATTTTTTCGTCTTTGCGAGCATCGGCATGCCCGAGATTGTGTTCCCAAGCATGCGGAGTTCGGAAATGATGTCAACCTGCCGAATCGACATGAAGCGAAAATTCGCCCGCAATGCATTCCATGCAAACACCATGCCAATACCCGGCAGCGCTGCGGCCTCGATTCTTCCGGGGCGGATGATTTTTTCATCGAACTCACGGGGCGTTTGGGGAACATGCGCCATGGCTCTCAACACGTGTTGGAACAAGCCGGCGGCGCGATACGGATTCGCGATCACGGCGGGGGTGCTTTATGCGGCGGCTTATCCGCCGATCGGAATCGGGCTGCTGGTTTTCCCGGCCTTGCTCGGGCTGCTGTGGGCGCTGCGCGGGCTGGTGGGCACACAGGCGAGGGCGGTCGGATTTCTTTTCGGCATGGCGGCGTTCGGAACCAGTCTGTCGTGGCTTTATCATTTGTTTGGCTGGTTCTGCGTGGTGCTCTGGATGGTGCTGGCCTTTTTCCCGGCGATGTTCGCGGAGATGCAGTGGCGGGCGGTGAATCGCGGCTTGGCAGGTTGGCGGCTCGCGATCTTCACTGCGGTGAACTGGTCGGCGTGGGAATTCATCCGCGCGGAGGTTTTCCCGCTAAAGTTCCCTTGGATGACGGTCGGTCTCGCAATCGGGCCACATCCGCTCCTGCCATGGATCGGCGTCTATGGCGTCGGCTTGGTGGCGGTGCTTTTCGCATCATGCCTGGTCATGCAGCGCCGTCCATGGGCGACCGGAGCGCTTTGGGTGATTTTTTTCGTCGCCGCGAACCTGCTCCAGAACCATCAGCGGGGCGGCGAGGGCGCCACCGCGAAACCAGACGCGATCCGCATCGCCGCAGTGCAACTTGAAACCGTCACCATCGATGAATTCATCCGGGCGACAAACGAACTGCCCGATGATGTCGATTGGGTGGTGTGGCCAGAGTACGCGCTTCCATACGACGTCCGGCGCGTCGCGCGAGATTGGGACAGGCTCAACACGCTGGTCACGGAGCGCGACATCATCCTGACTTTCGGCACCCGCGTGGATGAAGCGGATGGTTGGCGCAACATCGCCCTGACCCTCGGCCCAAAAGGCGTACTCGGAGAACACACCAAGGTGCAAACCGTACATCTTTTCGATGATGGCATCGCGGGAAAGGAGGCCGCCGCATTCGAGACGCCATTCGGCATGGTAGGCACGCCGATTTGTTTCGACTGCGATTACGAAGGCGTCGTCAGGCGCATGACCAGGGCGGGTGCGCATTTCATCGTCTCACCGGTGATGGATGCCGCACAATGGAGCGCGCGCCAACACAACCAACACGCCGAGCTCTTCCGCATCCGCGCATGCGAAAACCGGCGTTGGGTATTCGTTTCCGCATCGTCCGGAATCTCCCAAGTGATCGACCCCCACGGGCGCATTCATGGCAGACTCGATGCCATGGAACAGGGAACGATCAGCGGAATCATCCTGCCTGAATCCCGGCTCACCTTCTACACGCGCCACGGCTGGTTGATTCCCCGGGCCGTGCTCGTGCTCGGCGTAATTGCATGGGTGATTTTGCTTAGAAAATGGATCATTTGAACAAATTGTTCTTAAGAACACTTTTTTCTTGCCATCATGATCGGATGCGTGCAAATTGCGCTCTGTCGAAGCCAACCAATCGACACCTACCTATGAACGATAACGCAGTCCTGACACCACCAGCCCCTACTCAAGAAGCCCCCGCAAGCGTCGCCACCAACGGCTACCCACGGCGGCGCGAACACACCATCTACAAGCCGAACAGCCGGGGCACCGGCGCGGCGATCCGCTTCAGCCTGAACCGCGAAAAAGCGGCGATGTTCCTCGAAGCCGCACCCCAGACAGGCGACCGCCAGTTCGATTGGGAGAACAAGCTCATCATGAAATGGAGCCTCAGCGACATCGGCGGCGCACTCGCCGTCCTGCAAGGCCGCCAATCCTCCGCGAAGCTTTTCCACCAGACCGAAAAAGGCAACAGCACCTTCGAGCTTGGCACGCGTGACGACCCGGAACGCGCGCCATACATGCTTTCGCTCAGCCGCCAAATCGCGGCCACACGCGAAGTGCGCAAAGCCGCAATCCCGCTCACCCACGGCGAGGCCGCCGTGCTCGAAGCCGCCCTGCGCGCCGCCACCACCCGCCTCATCGGCTGGTGAAGGAACCGTCACGCCGGGACTCGCTGTTCCGGTCCGTCCCGGGGGCCATATACCCCCGGGACTCATCTGCAACGCCGGCCATCCAGCACAGCACCCATTCCTCCCCTCCGGAAGCGGATTCGCACGCCTGATGATCCATGGCAGGCTACCCCACGGAAAGGCACACTGAAAGGGTGGACGCGCAGCCGGATTGCCTCCATGGTCGCGCGCAGAGCAAACCATGCGCCCCGCCCTCACTGGAGTATTACCCGATTCACTCGCCACCTGGCTCAAGGCCGCAGGTGAGCCGCCATTCCGCACCAACCAGATCCTCGATTGGGTATGGAAAAAGAAAGTGTCGTCCATCGACGGCATGACCAATCTTCCCACACCTCTGCGCGAACGCCTCGCGGCGGATTTTCGCATTTCCGCGCTCGAACACGTGATTACCAAGGGATCGGCCGACACCACCCGCAAGTTCCTGTTCCGCCTGCACGACGGGCGCTACGTCGAAAGCGTGCTCATTCCGGCCAATCCCGCACTTTATGGCGAGAAATCCGATCGCCGCACCCTCTGTGTTTCCTCGCAAGTGGGCTGTGCGTATGGCTGCAAGTTTTGCGCGTCCGGCTTGGCGGGCTTCACCCGCAACCTCGATGCCGGCGAAATCGCCGGACAGGTCGTCGCCGCCGAGCAACTCTCCGGCGAGCGCGTCGACAGCCTCGTCTTCATGGGCATGGGCGAGCCACTGGCCAATCTGGACAACCTCGCCGAGGCCATCACCCTGATCACCGGAGAGCGCACCTTGCACCTCGGCGCGCGACACCTCACCGTTTCAACCTCCGGACTCGTTCCGCAGATCCGCCGGCTTGCCGCCCACCCGCAACAAATCCGCCTCGCCATCTCTCTCCACGGAGCCACCGACGAAGTCCGCGATAAGATCATGCCGGTGAATCGCAAGTGGCCGGTCGCCGAACTGCTCGACGCCCTCGACGAATGGAACGCCCGGAAAAACCAGAAACTCACCTTGGAATACATCCTCATCGAAGGCGTCAACGACGCCCTCGAACAAGCCGCCATCCTCGCCCGCCACGCCCGCAGGCTGCGCGCCAAGGTCAACCTCATCCCCTACAACACGGTCGACGGACTGGATTGGAAGCGCCCTTCGGAGTCCCACTGCCGCGCTTTCCGCGATGTCCTGCAAAACGCTGGCGTCTCCTGCACCCTGCGCCTCGAAAAAGGCCACGACATCAACGCCGCCTGCGGCCAACTCCGACTCAAAAAGGAAACCGACGAGGGCATCATTCCCGCTCCCATCAAAAAATAAACCCGGATGCCGGCCAAAAAAAGGAGCGCGCCCTTTGCAGGACGCGCTCCAGTGTGTGGGGGGTGATGGCTTTTGGGTTTTGGATCAGTCCCCCGCCTCAAGCGTCGGGATCGACAGCAGGTTGTCGTAATCCTCAACCGATCCGTTCGAAAGGCAGCACTCGATGATGCGGCGCCCCTCGGGGATCAAGTCGTCACAGAGGAACTGCTTGAGCTCACGGTGGAAGAAATCGGCGAGGATTTTCGCACCCGCGTCGTAGGCTTCGGGGCCGACTTCCGGCTGCTGATCCACTTGGAAAAACCATGGCCCAATCGTGCGGCCTTCGACCGTGATCGTGCCCGGCGTGTAGCCTAGCAGCGGGCAACGCGATGCGCGCACCTGATCGCGCGAGAAACGTGCTCCACCACGGCGGGCGAGATACTCGCGTGTAATCCATTGCGGCATGAAGCTGGTCTCCCATGCGCCGATGTGCTGGTTCGGCGTGAGCACATAACTGACTTCCGGCGTATCGATGATTTGTTCGAGCAACAGGTTGGCGTGATCCACCATCCGCCCGGTGGCAAACGGCCAGTAGGAGCCGACTCCCTCGGACGACATGCCTTCTTTCTCGACAATGCTCGGATTTGCGTGGCCGCGCGGGGCAACCAGACGCCACAACCAGGCCAGTGATGGAGGAAGCACATGGAACAAACCGACGATCCCGTATGTCGGATGCTCCTTGGTGCATGGGGGAGTGCGCACGCCCATGCTGCGGACGTGCACGTCCACCGGCCCGTTCACCACATTCGGGATGATCTTGCGCGGGATGACCACGCGCGGATTCGGGCAGGGTTGGCCGGGGGCGTCCTCGGTGTGCTCCCAGATCAACGTCGTCGCCCCGGGCTGGCCCTTGAGGCTGAGGAACAGCAACGGCTCGGACGGATGAATGGTGAGCGACTCGATGTGCGGGTCGATGCCGTAACGGTCGATGTGATTGCAGCGCACAAACCATGCATCCTCCGCATCGACCAAGCGCAGCTTGCCATTGGTGCCGACGAGCGACGGATGGCACAGCGCCATGTCGTCGGTGACCGGGCGCAACTCACAGGTGCGTGGAAGCGAAATGTTGCGCCTTTCACCCGTCACCAGATTCTTGCCAAGGCACATCGTGCCGTCGGGCTGGCGATGCGCGTGCTCAAGCATCTCGCTCTTGCCGCCGCCGCTCGCACCTTCATGCGAAATCACCAGGCGGTTGTCGTATGGCGTGACGACCTGCACCGTCGAGCAGTGCATGGTGATCCAACGCTCGGATTCGCCGATGTTGAGCAACACCCCGTAAATGCCTTTTTTGGCGCTCGGGCCGGGATACAGGTTGTAGCTGAAAAGCTCATGGAGCCCGTGGCTGCGGTGGTGCACAACGACCTGCTTGCCGTCGAATCGCGTGTGACGGAATGGCGGCGCCACGTAAATGATGGCGTGCGCATTGAAATCCGCAGGGATCTCATCGGCAGGAATGATGCCTTGCAACAACGCCAGACCCAAGGCAAAGAAACCGGCGTTGTCCGGGCAAACCACGAACGCATGCGTGCCCTTGCCATCAAGACCTGCATGAAACGCGAAGACCGCAAGCGGCTGGCTCGCAAGCCACTTCATCGTCTCGTCGCGCAGCGGCTCGAACGACTCGCCGAAACGATCGATGTAGCGTTCCTTGTCGGAAGGCAGCTCATCGCCGATAACCATGCAGTCCGGATCGCGGCGGCGCATGTAGGGTTCGAGGTAGTTCGCATTGATGCCGTTCGGTGTGCGGCAGACCATCGCCTCGACGACGCGGCCTTTGCCTTCGACGTCGTATGCGACCTCGTGCCAGCCGTTTTTCGCGTCACGCGTGGCCAGCTCAACAAGCTCGGCGCTGCTGCCGGCAAAGGTGACGGACGGCGCCGCGGAAAGCAGCGCCGCGGTTTCAACGGGCACGGGGAATGGAACAGATGGATGGTGGACAAGCCCCTCGGGAAGGGCGGCGGTGGAGTTCATGATGAGTGGTGCTTTCTTCGTTTCTGTTTGTTTTTTGACTGAGTGGAATTGCTGATCGGAGTGCGATTTAGCCAACGGGGAGGATGCATGCGCGGCGTGCCGCAACCAAGCTTTTTCGGGTGTGGATTCTTATCATTTCCTTGTCATTTTTTGATGCCATCGGGCAAGCTAGCATCTAACATTACATTGTTAGATGCTTTCGCCTGAGGCTCTTCGGAGCCGATTGTGAACAAGGGAGCGCTCTTGATGGCGGATTGGCAGACGCCCCAACCAAGGGGCACGGCCACCCAGAGCCAGGCAAGGGCGAGCTTGAGGGGGGACGGGATCAGTTTCATGGCGGTTGCAGGTGCGGGTTCAGGAATTCATTTGCTCGGCGGTGAGGTGGTGCTTCGGGTGCACCGGCCTCACAAGGAGATTCGCGATGAAGCCGACGACGAGCAGGCCGGCCATCAGATACATCGTCTGATCATACGCCTGGGCGGGCGGCACGCCGGCATCGATGCGCGCGGTCGACAGGTAATTCACCAGACTCGGACCGAGCACGGCCGCCACTGACCACGCGGTGATCAACCGCCCGTGGATCGCGCCGACCTGATAGGTTCCGAAGAGGTCGCGCAGGTAGGCGGGAATGGTCGCGAATCCGCCGCCATACATGCTGATGATGAGCAGGGTCACAACCACGAACATCGCCTTGCCACCGGCTTCACGCGTCCAGGGAATCAGGCAGTAAAGCATCGCGCCGAGAATGAAGTAGATGCAGTAGACCTGTTTGCGCCCGAGCCAATCGGATGCGGAGGACCAGATGAAGCGCCCGCCCATGTTCGAGATGCTGAGCAGCCCGGCGAAACCGCCGCCAACAGCAGCGGTCACCCCAAACATATCGACGCTCATTTTCGAGGCCTGGCCGAGAATGCCGATCCCGGCGCTCACATTCATGCAAAGCACGATCCAGAGCAGCCAGAATTGCGGGGTGCGCCACGCCTGATCCACCGAAACGTGGGCGGTCGAGATCATGCTCACCTTTTTCGCCGGCGGCGCCACCCAACCTTCCGGCTTCCAATCCGGCGCGGGCACCCGCACCAGCAGGGCACCGAATACCATCGACAGCGCATAAAGACCGGCCATCGCCAGAAACGCCTGGGCCACACCGGTGGAATCCGCCGTGCGGAAGAAATCCATCAGCATCACACCAAGCGGAGCGCCAATCAGCGCCCCGCCGCCGAAGCCCATGATCGCCATGCCGGTCGCCATGCCCGGGCGGTCGGGAAACCACTTCATCAGCGTGGATACCGGAGAAATGTAGCCAAGACCGAGGCCAACCCCGCCAAGCAGCCCGTATCCCGCATAGATGATCCAAAGTTGCTGCAGCTTCACCCCGAGGGCGGAAATCGCGAGCCCGCCGCAAAAACAGATTGCGCTGGCAAGCATCGTCTTGCGCGGCCCGCTGCGCTCGACCCACTTGCCGAAGACCGCCGCCGACATGCCAAGCATGAAAAGCGCGATCGAGTATATCCAACCAACCTGCGGAATCGTCCACCCCCCACCACTCTGGGTCAGTGGCACATTGAACACACTGAATCCGTAAACCTGCCCGATGCACATGTGCACCGCGATCGCCGCCGGCGGCACCAACCACCGTGAAAATCCCGGACCTGCCACCGTTGCTTCACGACTGAGAAATGCGTTCATGACTTGATTGGGCGGGCCCCTGCCGCCTTCGCGATCAAAACCAGCCGTTCCCCGCAACCGCAATGCGGAACGCTCCGACCGCAAAATCCGCGCAGCAAACGCACATAGGAGGCCTCATCACGTGCCCACCCCCTCCCCCCCAACCCGGCGCAAAGCACCCAATCGCCGCAAACAACCCGCGTATTGACCCCACCGCCCCCTCTTGCATACTCCGCCCGCTCCGCCATCCCGCGCCATGTCCAAGATCATCTACACCATCACCGACGAAGCCCCCGCGCTTGCCACCCATTCGCTCCTTCCCATTGTTCGCTCGTTTGCCGCCAAGGCCGGGGTGGAAGTGGAAACGCGGGACATTTCGCTCGCGAGCCGGATCCTCGCACAATTCCCGGAAACCACCAACGCGCCCGACCACCTCGCCGAACTCGGCGCACTCACACTCCAGCCGGATGCCAATATTATCAAACTGCCGAACATCTCCGCCTCGATTCCCCAACTCAAATCCGCCATCGCCGAATTGCAACGCAAAGGCCACGACATCCCGGATTTTCCCGAAAACCCCACCACCGATGCCGAAAAAGACGCCCGCGCCCGCTACGCGAAAGTCCTCGGCTCCGCAGTCAACCCCGTCCTCCGCGAAGGCAACTCCGACCGCCGCGCTCCCCGCGCCGTCAAGGAATACGCCCGCAAACACCCACACAAAATGGGAGCCTGGTCGCCCGATTCGAAAACCCGCGTCGGCACCATGGCCGGCAAGGGCGATTTCTTCTCCAACGAGAAATCCATCACCCTCACCACCAACACCACCGCGCGCATCGAATTCGTCGCCATCGATGGCACACCCACCACGCTGCTCGAAAAACTCCCGCTCCTCGCCGGAGAAATCCTCGACGCCACCTACATGAGCAAGGCCGCGCTCACCGCGTTCCTCGAACAGGAAATCGCCGCCGCCAAGGCCGAAGGCGTGCTCTTCTCGCTGCACCTCAAGGCCACCATGATGAAGGTGTCCGACCCCATCCTCTTTGGCCACGGCGTCAAAGTCTTCTTCAAAGACGCCCTCGCCAAACACGCCGCCACCCTTGAACAACTCGGCGTCAACCTCAACAACGGCCTCGGCGACCTCGTCGCCAAAATCGAATCCCTCCCCGCCGCCGAAAAATCCGCCATCGAAGCCGACCTCCAAGCCGCCCTCGCCGCCGGTCCCGCCCTCGCCATGGTCAACTCCGACAAAGGCATCACCAATCTCCACGTCCCGTCCGACGTCATCATCGACGCCTCCATGCCCGCCATGATCCGCGAGGGCGGCAAAATGTGGAACACCCAAGGCGAAACCCAGGACACCCTCGCCGTGATCCCGGATTCTTGCTACGCCGGCGTCTATCAATCCGTCATCGATTTCTGCAAAACCCACGGCGCGCTCGACCCACGCACCATGGGATCGGTCCCCAACGTCGGCCTCATGGCCAAGGCCGCCGAAGAATACGGCTCGCACAACAAAACCTTCGAGGCCCCTGCCGACGGCACCATCCGCATCGTTGCCGTTGAATCTGAAAATCCAGATTTGAAATCTCAAATCCTTCTAAGCCACGACGTCGAAGCCGGCGACATCTGGCGCGCCTGCCAGACCAAGGACGCCTCGATCCGCGATTGGGTGAAGCTCGCCGTCAACCGCGCCCGCCTCTCGGAAACCCCCGCCGTATTCTGGCTCGACAAATCACGCGCCCACGACGCCCAGCTCATCGCCAAAATCGAAGCCTACCTTGGCGAGCACGACACCACCGACCTCGACCTCCGGATCCTCCCGCCCGCCGAAGCCTGCACCCACACCTTGGAGCGCATCGTCCAAGGTCTCGACACCATCTCCGTCACCGGCAACGTGCTCCGCGATTACCTCACCGACCTTTTTCCCATCCTCGAAGTCGGCACGTCCGCCAAAATGCTGTCCATCGTCCCGTTGATGAACGGCGGTGGATTGTTCGAGACCGGCGCAGGTGGCTCCGCCCCCAAACACGTCCAACAATTCGAACAGCAGAACTACCTGCGCTGGGACAGCCTCGGCGAATTCTTCGCCATCGCCGCCTCGTTCGAGCACCTTGCGCAAACGCAAAACAACGCCAAAGCCAAAGTCCTCGCCGATGCGCTCGACGCCGCCAACGGCGCATTCCTCGAAAACGACCGCTCGCCCGGCCGCAAACTCGGCACCATCGATAATCGCGGCTCCCACTTCTACCTCGCCCTCTACTGGGCCCAGGCCCTCGCCGCGCAAAACGACGACGCCGAACTCAAGGCCGCCTTCACCCCGCTCGCCGAGGCCCTCGCCGCCAGCGAAACTCAGATCGTCGAAGAACTCATCGCCGTCCAAGGCCACCCCGCCAACATCGGCGGTTACTACCTCCCCAACGAAGCCCTCGCCAACGTCGCCCTTCGCCCCAGCCAAACCCTCAACCGCATCCTTGCGTAGCAGCGATCACCGGTCGCTGCATCCCCAATATTTGACAACCCCCCACCCGCATTTCTATTCTCTCCCCATGACCGACGCTGAATTCGAACACGCCGTGACCCAAATCCTCCAACGCGAACGGAGATTTGACCCACTGGCGTATTATTTCCTCAAAGACTCACTCGACTTCACCGTCAAGCGCCTCGCCGATGAAAGTCGTGGAAAATTCCGCCACGTCAGCGGCGGCGAACTGCTCGCCGGCTTCCGCGATCACGCCCTCGAACAATTCGGCCCCATGGCCTCCACTCTCATGCAGGAATGGGGGGTCCGCGAATCCGGCCACGTCGGCGAAATGGTCTTCCACCTCATCGACGAACGCGTCTTCGGCAAGCAAGACAGCGACCGCAAAGAAGACTTCTCCGGCGCATTCGACCTCACCGACTCACTCACCACGCCATTCCTCCCCAGCGCACGCGTCAACCGCCCCCGCGCCGCCCGCCGCGCACCGCGCAAGGCCCGTTCCTGATGCCATCATGAGCAAACCGGCACGTCTCGCGGTCATCAACGTCGTCGGGCTTTCACGCTCGCTCCTCGGCGATGCCTCGCCGCGCCTCAACGCGTTCATCGGGAAAAACGGCGGCTGCGGCATCTATCAGCCCGAGTTCCCCGCCGTCACCTGCACCGCCCAATCCGCCGTCACCACCGGACTCCCAGCCGATTCCCACGGCATCGTCGGCAATGGCTGGTATGATCGCGAAACTGTCGAGGTGCGGTTCTGGAAACAATCCAACGCCATCGTCCACGGCGAAAAACTTTGGGACAAACTCCGCGCTGCCCACCCCGGATTCACCTGCGCCAAGCTCTTCTGGTGGTATAACATGCACGCCGCAGTCGATTTCTCAATGACGCCGCGCCCGCTCTACCCGGCCGATGGTCGCAAGGTCTTCGACATCCACACCCAGCCGATGGACCTGCGCGAAAAAATCAAATCCGCGCTCGGCGACTTTCCTTTCCCCACGTTCTGGGGGCCCGCCGCTGGCATCGCGTCCTCACAATGGATCGCCAACGCCGCACGCTGGATCGAAGTCGCCCACTCGCCCAACCTCAACCTCGTCTATCTCCCACACCTCGATTACGCCCTGCAAAAAGACGGACCCAACGCGCCAAACATCCCCCACGAAGTCGCCGCCATCGACGCCATCGTTGGCGAACTCATCGACCACCTCGAATCGCACGGTGTCCACGTCATCGTCATGTCCGAATACGGCATCTCCCCAGTCTCCAAGCCGGTCCATCTCAACCGCCTCTTCCGCAAAAAAGGCTGGCTCTCGATCAAAGACGAACTCGGCCTCGACACGCTCGACACCGGTGGCTCCCGCGCCTTCGCCATCGCCGATCACCAAGTCGCCCACATCTACATCAACGATCCCGCCATCACCGACGCCGTGCGCGACCTCGTCGCCACCACCCCCGGCGTCGCCGAAATCCGCCAGCCACCAACCGGCATCGGCGGCGAGAGGGCAGGGGACTTCATCGCCGTCGCCGACCCCGACTCATGGTTCACTTACTATTTTTGGAGTGACGACGCCCGCGCGCCCGACTACGCACGCACCATCGACATCCACCGCAAGCCCGGATACGACCCCTGCGAGCTCTTCATCGACCCCACCCTGAGATTCCCAAAATTCCGCATCGCCTCCTTCCTTCTCAAGAAAAAACTCGGCGTCCGCAGCCTCCTCGACGTCATCCCACTCGACGCCACCCTCGTGAAAGGATCCCACGGCCGCGCCGACGTGCCAGACGACGAGAAACCCGTCATCATCGGCAGCACAACCCCCGTCAAAAAAGCTACCGACATCCACACCGCCATCCTCGCTCATTTCGGAGTCAGCTAAGGAACCTTGTTCTGTTCAAAAAAGATTGAACAAATCTCGCAAACCTCAATGCTGCCTCGTGTGAGCGATATTCTCGACCCGGCTGCTCTGCGCGCAAGCATCGATCCTCTGGAGCAACAGATGATCGATTTCTTTGCCGACGGCGTCCGTGTCCTTGGCCTGCCCCGATCCATCGGCGAAATTTACGGCCTGCTTTTCATCTCCACCGATCCTCTCTCTCTCGACGACCTCGTTCAACGCCTTGCCATCAGCAAAGGCTCCGTCAGCCAAGGCCTCCGCACCTTGAAAACCCTCGGGGCCATCCGCGAAGCAAACACCAACGGCAACCGCCGCACTTACTACCAGCCTGCCGTCGATCTCAAACGCCTCGCTGGCGGATTCATCAAAGAGCAAATCCGCCCTCACCTCGAAAGCGGGAAATCCAAGCTCGATCAACTCTCCCGCACCATCGACGCCATCGATGACCCGGAACGCCGCGAATTCGCCCGCGAACGCGCCGAACGCCTCAACAACTGGATGCGCAAAAGCGCCCACGTCCTTCCCATCCTCCAAAAACTTCTCGGCTCATGAACTCCGCAATCACCCGCGCGGACTTCCTCTGGTATGGCGTCCGCACTCAAACCAAACGCGAACACATTGCCGCACATCACCTGCGCACCCTCGAAGAAATCGAAGTCTTCTGCCCACGCCTGCGTTATCGCAAAGCCACCCGCCGCGGCAAAGTCTGGTGGGTCGAACCGATGTTTCCAGGCTACCTCCTCGCCCGTTTCCGCCTGGAAGAAATGGAGCGCTCCGTCATCTTCACCCAAGGCGTCCGCGGCCTCGTCCGCTTCGGCAACGAAGTTCCACCCATCCCTTCCGCGTTCGTCGAAGCCATCCGCCGCGAAACCCTCGCCCAATCAGGAGAAAGCGACGGCAATGACCCCGAATGCGTCACCCTTACTCCCGATCTCTTCGCCGGCGATGAGATCGAAGTCGCCCACGGCCCACTCCAAGGCTTGCAAGGCACCATCGTCCACGTTCTCCCCGCCGCAGAACGCGTCAAAATCCTCCTCGAATTCCTCGGCCGACCCAACCTCATCGAAGTCGATATTTTCTCACTCCTCCTTCCACGCAAACCCGTCCCAAAGCGCAGCTAGCGACGCGAAGGAAACCCATTTTATTCGAGCACCTCATTTGGCTCGCAATACATACCACCCGCAAACACCTCCACAGGTTTTTTCCGCCACCCGGAAAATCGACCAAGGGCGGCAGCGTGCACAAAAATAAAAGCGGAAAATCTAAAACGCTGAAAAGCGGAAAAAAAAGGTCAACGGCCGGTAGGGCGCATCTCCCCCCAATAACCAATAACCAATAACCAATAACCAATAACCAATACCCCCCATGACCACCGATTTCCTCATCATCGGAGCCGGATTCGCCGGCCTCGTCGCCGCCGAGCGCCTCGCCTCGGCCGGATGGAAATGCACCGTCGTGGACCGCCGCCCCCACCTCGCTGGCAATGCCTACGACACCACCGACGCCGCCGGCGTCCTCGTCCACCAATACGGCCCCCATTACTTCCGCACCAACTCACCCAAAGTCCGCGAATACCTCTCCCGCTTCACCGCCTGGCATCACATCGATTATACCATCAAATCCTTCACCGACGGGAAGTTTTGGTCCTTTCCCATCAACCTCAACACCTACGAAGAACTCATCGGCAGCAAGGCCACCCCAGAAGCATTCGAATCCTGGCTCGCCACCAACCGCCACGACATCCCCAACCCGCAAAACTCCGAAGAAGTCATCCTCTCCCAAGTCGGCACTGAACTCTACGAACGCTTCTTCAAAGGCTACACCCTCAAACATTGGAAACGCCACCCGCGCGAACTCGATGCCTCCGTCTGCGGCCGCATCCCGATAAGAACCAACCGCGACGACCGCTACCTTACCGAGTCTTTCCAAGCCCTGCCCGCCCGCGGTTACACCGCGATGTTTGAAAACCTCCTCGCCGCCACCCCCAACATCACCCTCCGCCTCGGCACCGATTTCCACGAAGCCAAAGCCAGCATCCCCCACCGCCACCTCATCTTCACCGGACCCATCGACGAATACTTCGACCGCCGCTTCGGCCCGCTTCCATACCGCTCGCTCCGATTCGAACCCGAATCCTTCACCGCCGAACAACTCCGCGAACGCGAAACCATCACCCACAAACCCGGCTTCTGGCAACCCGCCATGCAAGTCAACTACCCCGACGCCTCCGTCCCCTTCACCCGCATCGTCGAAATCAAACACGCCACCGGCCAAAAAATCGACGCCACCACCATTGTCCGCGAATTTCCCAAAGATTGGACGCCCGACGACGAACCCTACTACCCTGTCCCAGCCCCAGACACTCGCGCCGCCTACCAAAAATACGCCACCCTCGCCGAAGCCGAACCCCACACCACCTTCATCGGCCGCCTCGCCACCTACCGCTACTACAACATGGACCAAGTCACCGCCATGGCCCTCACCGCCACCGAAAAACTCCTCACCCGCTTCGGCCACTCGTAGCAGAGCATGGTCAGGGATCAGGAGTCAGGTAGCGCGGTCTGGCTCAGACCGCATGCGCAAGGAACGCCAAAGGTATCGCGCAAAATCATGCCCAACAGATCAACCTTGCTCTGAATCTTTCTCATCTCTTGCCCGTGCGGTTTCAGCGAAACCGCGCTACCCAACCCACCTCCCGTCTTACCCAATGAAAACTTACATCACAGGCCACAACGGCATGGTCGGCTCCGCCCTTCTCCGCCACGCCGAGAAATCCGGCACACCCACACTCACCACCACCCGCTCCGAACTCGACCTCCTCGACCAGCACGCCGTCTTCACCTACCTCGCAGACCACAAACCCACCACCGTCATCGTCGCCGCCGCCAAAGTCGGTGGCATCCACGCCAACGCCACCTACCCCGCCGATTTCATCTACGAAAACCTCACCATCGCCGCAAACCTCATCGAAGGCGCCCGCCGTGCAGCCGTCCCACGCCTCCTCTTCCTCGGCTCCTCCTGCATCTACCCAAAACACGCCCCCCAACCAATGCCCGAGGATTGCCTGCTCACCAGCCCCCTCGAACCCACCAACGAAGCCTACGCCATCGCCAAAATCGCCGGACTCAAACTCTGCCAGCACATCCGCGCACAGCACGGCCTACTCTACCACTCCGCCATGCCCACCAACCTCTACGGCCCAGGCGACAACTACCACCCCGAAAACTCCCACGTCATCCCCGCCCTCATCCGCCGCTTCCACGAAGCCAAAGAGCGCGGCGACTCCTCCGTCACCATCTGGGGCACCGGCACCCCACGCCGCGAATTCCTCCACGCCGATGACCTCGCCAACGCCTGCTTCCACCTCCTCACCCTCGAAAACCCGCCCGACTGGGTCAACGTCGGCACCGGCACCGACCTCACCATCCTCGAACTCGCCCAAGCCATCGCCGAAACCACCGGCTTCACCGGCGACATCCTCACCGATCCCACCAAACCCGACGGCACCCCCCGCAAACTCCTCGACATCACCAAAATCCAAACCTCCGGCTGGTCCCCAAAAACCCCCTTCAAACAAGGCCTCGCCGCCGCATACCAAGACTTCACCACCCAAGCCGTAAGGCTTTAGAGGCTGTCTGAAAAATCACGATTGGCAGGGACCGACCTCCGGGCGGTCCGCGAGAATGGGAAGTGAATGATCGCCCATGGGTGGATTTACCAAGCTCACCATGGGCTAAATCATTCGCCGACCATTCGCCGGACGGTTGAGGATAACCGTCCCTGCCATTTTTCAGACAGCCTCTTAGAAACCACCTCCGTCAAGCCGTCAACACCGTCAATTCGGTCAAAAATGCCCCATCCCACCCCACACCTCCACCTCTTCAGATTCCTCGCCATCTCATACATCCTTTTTCTCATCGCCATCGTCATTCTCATCAATCAAAGCGAAAACGGCCACTGGTGGACCTTCATCCATACCACCCCATACGCCGATAAACTCGGCCACCTTGGCCTCACGGCCACGCTCGGCTTCCTCTGCAATCTCGCATTCACAAAAAAGCCACTCTCACTCCGCCCAACCCGCATCACCCTCATCCTCCTTCTAATCGTCAGCCTCGAAGAAATCTCCCAAGTTTTCATCCCCACTCGCAACTTCGACCTTCTCGACATGCTTGCCAATTCCATCGGCCTCGCCCTCGGCCAACTCGCCGCCACGGGTTTTCAAAAGATTCTCCACAATCTTCCCAATAACCATTAACCCATAACCATTAACCATTAACCATTAACCCTTTCCCTCCCATGAAAACCGCCCTCATCACCGGAGTCACCGGCCAAGACGGATCCTACCTCGCCGAGCTCCTTCTCGAAAAAGGCTACGAAGTCCACGGCATCAAACGCCGCGCCTCACTCTTCAACACCCAGCGCATCGATCACATCTACGAAGATCCCCACGTCGAACACGCCCGTTTCAAACTCCACTACGGCGACCTCACCGACTCGTCCAACCTCACCCGCATCCTCAGCGAAGTCCGCCCCGACGAAGTTTACAACCTCGGCGCCCAATCCCACGTCGCCGTCTCCTTCGAGGCCCCCGAATACACCGCCGACGTCGATGCCATCGGCACCCTCCGCCTGCTCGAAGCCATCCGTTTCCTCGGACTCGAAAAAACCACCCGGTTCTATCAGGCATCCACCTCCGAACTCTACGGACTCGTCCAGGAAATCCCCCAAAAGGAAACCACCCCATTCCACCCCCGTTCCCCCTACGCCGTCGCCAAAATGTATGCCTACTGGATCACCGTAAACTACCGCGAATCTTACGGCATGTATGCCTGCAATGGCATCCTCTTCAACCACGAGTCTCCCCGCCGCGGCGAAACCTTCGTCACCCGCAAAATCACCCGCGCCCTCGCCAACATCGCCCAAGGCCTCGAAAAGTGCCTCTACCTCGGCAACATGGACGCCCTCCGCGATTGGGGCCACGCCAAAGACTACGTCCGCATGCAGTGGATGATGCTTCAGCAAGATGCCCCCGATGACTTCGTCATCGCCACCGGCAAACAAATCTCCGTCCGCGACTTCGTCCGCATGTCCGCCGCCAATGCAGGCATCACCCTGGAATTCACCGGCACCGGCATCGAGGAAACCGCCACCGTCACCGCCATCACCGACCCCGCAAAAGCCCCCGCTCTTAAAGCCGGCGACACCATCGTCCGCGTCGATCCCCGCTACTTCCGCCCCGCCGAAGTCGAAACCCTCCTCGGCGACCCCACCAAAGCCAAAGAAAAACTCGGCTGGACCCCCGAAATCACCGTCGAGGAAATGTGCGCCGAAATGGTCGCCGCCGACCTCAACACTGCCCGCCAACACGCCCTCCTCAAATCCCACGGCCACAACATCAGCGTCTCAAGGGAGTAGCAATGTGGCTGGGACATCCTGTCCCCTCAAATTCATTTCCGTTTTTCCGCTTTTCAGAATTTCCGCATTTACCCCCATGAAATCCGTCTTCGTCTCCGGCTGCTACGACATCATCCACGCAGGCCACCTCCAATTCTTCGAAGAGGCCAAAGCCCTCGGCGATTACCTCATCGTCTCTTTCGCCTCCGCCGAAGTCCTTTGGCTCCACAAACGCCGCAAACCGTCCATCCCCGACGAACACAAATTCGAACTCCTCAAGGAGCTGCGCGTCATCGATGAAGTCGTCATCGGTCACGGACTCGAAGAAGGCATCGACTTCCGCGAAGATTTCCTCCGCATCCGCCCCCACGTCCTTGCCGTCACCGAAGACGACAAATACGCCCCCCTCAAACGCGAACTCTGCGCCCAAGTCGGTGCCGAATACATCATCCTCCCGAAAACCCCGCCAAAATTCGCCCCGGTCTCCACCTCGTCCATCGTCCGCTGGGTCCAAGCCCCCACCGAAGCCCCGCT
>JBLRWN010000009.1:0-67803 GCA_047921195.1 Luteolibacter sp.
GTCGCCATCGGCGAAATCGCACCGTCGCTGCAAATCGACCTCGATGCCGTGCCGAAAAAATACGACGGCCTCGACGGCACCGAGCTCGCCATCTCGGAATCCCAGGAACGCATGGCCGTCTGCATCGATCCAAAGGAAATCGATTTCTTCATCGCCGAGGCCGACAAGGAAAACCTCGAATGCGTCAAGGTCGCCGACGTCACCGATACCGGCCGCCTCGTCATGACGTGGCGCGGCAACACCATCGTCGATTTGAGCAGAGCCTTCCTCGACACCAACGGCGTCCAACAAACCGCGAAGGTCCACGTGGCGCGGGCATCTTGCCCGCAGCCTTCTTCCGTGGCTGGAGCATCCTGCTCCAGTTCGTCGAAGGAGCATCCTGCTCCTTCCCTCTCGGATCACCTCCGCACCCTCAACATCACCTCCCAACGCGGCCTCGGCGAAATGTTCGATGGCTCGGTCGGCGCGGGCACCGTGCTCTGGCCCTTCGGTGGCAAGCACCAGATCACCCCGCCCGACGCCATGGTCGCCAAGCTGCCTTTGTTAGAGGGCGACACCGAAACAAGCACCCACATGGCCTGGGGATACGATCCCTACCTCTCCGAACAATCCCCCTTCCACGGCGCAGTCTATGCCGTCACCGAATCCGTCTGCAAAGCCGTCGCCTCCGGCGCGCGCCTCAGCGACATCCGCCTCACCCTCCAGGAATACTTCCCCAAACTCGGCACCGACCCGAAGCGGTGGGGGTTGCCGTTCGCCGCCCTGTTAGGCGCGTTCCACGCCCAGCACATGCTCCGCCTTGCCGCGATTGGCGGCAAGGATTCGATGTCCGGCTCGTTCAACGAGCTCGATGTCCCACCCACCCTCGTCTCCTTCGCCGTCGCGCCCGGCATGGCAAGCCTCGCCCTCAGCCCCGAATTCAAAAAATCCGGCTCCACCATCTCCCTCGTCACCCTCCCGCGCGACGCCGACAACCTCCCCGATTTCGAAGCCCTCAAAGAAACCGCCGAAGCGCTTCACCAGCTCAACCAGGACGGCAAGCTCCTCTCCCTCCACCACATCGGCGCTTCCGGCCTCGCCGCCGCCCTCGCCAAATGCTGCTTCGGAAACCGTATCGGCTTCCAATGGAGCGCGGACATCAGTCCGCCCGAAGTCACCCGCGAAGCCTATTTCACCTTCCTTCTCGAACACGAACCCGTAGAGGCGGATTGCATCCGCCAAGCCCTCCCATCCGTTCAGCATATCGGCCAAGCCACCGCCGATCCCACCCTCGTTCTCAACGGTGAATCCCACCCGCTCACCGACCTTCAATCCGCATGGGAATCGACCCTCGAACCCGTCTACCCGACAAAGCCTGAGATCCCAGCCCGTGAATCGCAGATCATCGATGTTCCGCTCTTCAAATCATCCACAATCCATCATCCACGATCCCCGATCTCACGTCCGAGGGTCGTGATCCCCGCCTTTCCCGGCACCAACAGCGAATACGACTCCGCCAAAGCCTTCCGCCAAGCCGGAGCCGACGCCGAAATCCTCGTCTTCCGCAACCTCACTGCGAAACACATCGAGGAATCGCTAACAGCACTCGCCGCCAAAATTCGCCAATCCCAGATCCTCATGATCCCCGGTGGTTTCAGCGCCGGCGACGAACCCGACGGCTCCGCCAAATTCATCGCCACCATCATCCGCAGCCCGCGCGTGGCCGATGCCATCTTAGATCTCCTCAAAAACCGCGACGGACTCATCCTCGGCATCTGCAACGGCTTCCAGGCCCTCATTAAAACCGGCCTCGTGCCCTACGGGGAAATCTCAAATCTCAAATCTGATATTTCAAATCCGCAAGCGCCGACGCTCGTTCACAACACCCTCGGCCGCCACATTTCGCGCTACGCCCACACCCGCGTCACCAGCACGCTCTCCCCGTGGTTTGCCAACAGCGTGCCCGGCGACATCCACGCTATTCCATTCTCCCATGGCGAAGGCCGCTTCTACGCCAGCGACGAAATCATTTCCCAACTCGCCGCCACCGGCCAGATCGCCACCCAATACTGCGACGAAAACGGCACTCCATCCATGGACATCACCCACAACCCGAACGGCTCGCTCGGCGCCATCGAAGGCATCACCAGCCCGTGTGGCCGCGTCCTCGGGAAAATGGGCCACACCGAACGCGCTGGCACCCACGTCGCCAAAAATATCCCCGGCAACAAACATCAGCCGATCTTCGAGGCCGGCGTCGCCTACTTCACCGCCTGACGCAGCCGGAGCCTCCGGCTCCGGTTTTCCCGTACATTGGAACTTCCGGTTCCTGCAAAAACACACAACGCCCCATTCTCATTGGCAAGGCACCTCCATCGCAGCCTCTGCCCATGTTTTGAGCAGTTGTTCTTTGAGTTTCTGGTCATCAACGCTCTGCACGGCGGCATGCGAATCTCCTTTATTGAAGATAAATTTCCAGATGGGATTTCGTAACCATTTCCACACGTGAAGTTTTACCTCTCCCTATCTCTGCTGTTCTCCTCGCTGACGCCGCTGGTGCTCGCCGGGACCAAGCCCAACATCCTGTTCATCTTCTCGGATGATCAAAGCTACGAAGCCGTCGGTGCCCTTGGCCACACCGATATCGAAACGCCGAACATCGACCGCCTCGTCAAAAACGGAACCACCTTCACCCACGCTTACAACATGGGCGCATGGCATGGCGCGGTGTGCGTGGCCAGCCGCACCATGCTCATGAGCGGTCGCACCCTGTGGCGAGCCCGCGATTTGGAAAAATCACTCGACGATGAAAGCCGGGCCGGCCGCCTTTGGCCGCAACGCATGGCAGCCCGAGGATACGAGACGTATTACAGCGGCAAGTGGCACGTCAGCACCGCACTGGATAAATGCTTCGACCATGTCATCAACGGACGCCCGGGCATGCCGCGTGCGAGACGCGAGGCATACCATCGCCCGCCCGTCGGTGAACCCGATTCCTGGAGCCCGAGCGACCCCCAGCAAGGCGGGTTCTGGGAGGGTGGCAGGCATTGGAGCGAGGTGCTCGCCGATGATGGCATCACATTCATCGATCAGGCCGCCGAATCGGAAAAGCCATTCTTCATGATGCTCGCGTTCAACGCGCCGCACGACCCCCGCCAGTCGCCGCAGGAATATGTCGATCGCTACCCGCTCGATCGCATCAAGGTGCCGGAAAGCTTCCTGCCGGAATACCCGTTCAACGAGCAAATGGGTGCCGGTCGTGACCTTCGCGACGAGTTCCTCGCGCCGTTCCCGCGCACCGAAAACGCCGTCAAAATCCACCGCCAGGAGTATCACGCGATCACCACCCACATGGACACCCAGATCGGCCGCATCCTCGACGCCCTGGAAAAATCAGGCAAGGCCGACAACACGTGGATCATCTTCACCTCCGACCACGGCCTTGGCGTTGGGCATCACGGGCTGTTCGGAAAACAGAACATGTATGATCACAGCCTGCGCGTGCCATTCATCGTCACCGGGCCAGGCGTTGAGGCCGGGGCGAAAATCACAGCCCCGATCCACCTGCAGGACGCGATGGCCACCGCCATCGACCTCGCCGGTGCCGACAATAATGGCATCGAGTTCCAAAGCCTGCTGCCTCTTCTCAAGACTCAAAAGGGCGGACTCGACGCAGTCTATGCCGCATACACCGCAACCCAGCGTGCCGTCATCGACGACGGCTGGAAGCTCATTCTCTACCCGAATGCGAAAACCGCACGACTCTTCAATCTGACCGAAGATCCCAAGGAAATCAACGACCTTGCCGCCGATCCAGCGATGGAAGGTCGCAAAAAAGCCCTCTACGCGAAGTTCCGCGAACTGCAGGCCCGCTACGGCGATGAGCTCGATCTCAATGCGGTTTTTCCAAGTTTGAAGTGAACTATGAAAATCCATCCGCTTCTCATTCCGTTGCTCTTCCTCACTCCGTTACAGGCGCAATGGTCGGTGATGGAGGATGATCCCCGGCCGCGCAATCCGGCACGGTTGTTCGAGGTCTTCTCAAAGGAAGACTGGGCGAAAAGCAACTTCGCCACCGAAGAGGAATTGAAATGGTTCCGCGATGCGAAATTCGGCATGTTCCTCCACTTCGGACTCTCGACGTTCATGAACGCGGAATTGAGCTGGGGTGTTTGTAATGTGCGCAAAGCCCCCGACACCGGCTCCGGCCCCTATCCCACTGAGGAGTGGACTGCGTGGATGGACGAATTCCATTTACCGGACTTCGATGCGGATAAACTCGTCCAGCACGCGATGGATGCCGGAATGCGCTACATCGTGGTCATCGCCAAACATCATGACGGTTTTCACATGTGGGACACCGCGCTGTCCGAATTCAAGATCACCAACGCGCCGTTCGGCCGGGATTATCTCAAGGAAATCGCGGATGCCTGCCACAAGGCAGGGCTGAAATTCGGCATCTATTACTCCCAACGCGATTGGGTCCATCCCGACTACGATCCAGTCAACCACGAGGGCGAGCGGCATCGGCGCTACATCCAGTATCAATTCGATGCGGTGCGCGAGCTTTGCACGAAATACGGCAAAGTCGATGTGTTTTGGTTCGACGCGCTGTGGTGGGGTGGGATGTTCCATGCCGACATGTGGGATGCGGAAAAGCTCACCCGCATGATCCGCGAACTCCAGCCGGGCATCCTCATCAACAACCGGAACAGCCTGCCAGGCGATTTCGATACGCCGGAACATCGCATCGGCATGTTCCAAAACCACCGCCCGTGGGAAAGTTGCATGACGGTTTGCAAGACGTGGTCCTACAGCGACACACCGACGAAGTCGCCCAAGGAACTCATCAGCATGCTCGTGGGCACCCTGACGGGCGACGGCAACCTCCTCCTGAGCTGGGGACCGAAATGGAGCGGTCAATTCGCGGCCGACCAGGTTGATGCGCTCAAACAGGTCGGCGCTTGGGTGCGCCAAAACGAAGCGGCCATCTTCAGCACGCGCGGCGGCCCTTGGCACCCGGCGGAATGGGGTGGCAGCGTCCATCGCGCCAAGACGGTTTTTCTGCATGTGACATCGATGCCTCCAAGCGGAACTCTGGAACTGGTTGGCCTGGATCCGAAGGTTGTGAAGGCCACGATTCACGGGGGGGCACACCTCGCGTTCGATCAGAAAGGCGGCAAGATGCGGATCTCGATTCCGACGGAACTGCTCGACCCGATCTGCACCGTGGTCGAACTCACTCTCGATCGCCCCGTCACTCCCATCATCCCGCCGGTCGTTGAGCAATCCATCTTCAACGATCCGGCATACGGACGGGTGATATCGGAAATCACCAACCCGGAAGTCATCACCGCGGATGGCGAGAAGAATCCACACACCATCATCGATCTTGGGGCTGCGAGAATGGTGCGCGGGATCCGCATCGAGCACACGAATGGCGCGAGCGAGGTCATGGTTGCGCTATCCCGGGATGGCCAGAAGTGGGAGGAAATCTCGATATCCGGCGATCTCTCCGATGCTTGGGAAATCCCGGTGACCCGATTCGAAGCCGGTGCGCATGTGCCCGGGCGTCAAGCGCGCTTCGTGAGGATCGAGCGGAAGCCGCATGCGCCCGGCGCACTCACACTGCGCATGGTTAGGGTATTCGGCGAATGATCCAAAACACGCCGACAATCCCCACACCAATCGGACTGCGCAAAATCGAAGATTTTTTGCGCGAAATCGAAGATATGAAGTTCTTTTTCCCTTTGGCCCGCAAAAGATTTGGTTAAACAAGGGCGCGCATCAAGAGCGACCGGCCGATATCAACACAGCGGCAAACCCACCAATCGATGACAGCAATATCCTGATCCCGCTGTATCCGAATCACATCCGATGAACCTGATCATAGCTGATAAAAAAACCGTTCGGAGTGGCGGCGCCTTGATTGCGCTGACCTTGGGATTTCTCACGACCACAGTTGGTGCGCAGAATGCCGAAGCACCGGCCGCACCGGTGGCGGAAGTGGAGCACGTGATTCCACGCGACGCTCATGTGATCGCGGTGAATCAAGTGGGCTATGCGAAAGGCCGGCCGATGCGCTTTACCGCGCCACTTACGGATGATGGCGCGCCGTTTCTGGTGCGGGCTTCGACAGGGGGTGACGCATTGTTTCGCGGAGTGATCCACGGGCATCTCGGTGATTTTTCCGGCATCGAGGCATCCGGGGGGGAATATGTGGTCGAAGTGCGGGGAGGGGGCTTGAAGGATACCGTGAGCGATCCGTTCCTGATCCTCGAAAATCTCTATCAGGATCAATTCTGGCAGGCGGCGGTGGACTTCCTCATCGATTCCCGTTCGGTGATCGGCACGCACGCCAGCGCATACGGCGGCTGCCCGTGGCGGGATGGCACCTACTATGATGCGATCGTGCCCTCGCTCGTGCTCTTCCACCTCGCCGATCCCGAGCGGGTGAAGGCAATGCCGAAACAGATCGACTGGGAGGCCGAAAAACAACGGGTGCTCGCGCCGGATTTCGAATTCACCGAGAAAGACCCCGGCGCCAAGGGACTGATGGAATTCGTCAAGGCCTACTACGAGCTCGAACCGCCCGCCGCCAACGCGCCGGATGTGGTGAAGCTGATGCACTGGGGTGCTGGATTTTATCTCGTGAAGCCATTCACCCGCGACCCCTCGGGCGATCCCGATGGCCGCCGGATCCACGCGCAAACGATCGAACAGGTTGCCTACGTCGTGTGGGCATGGCCAGTGCTGAAGGAGTGGCTGCCGGAGTCCTTTTACCGACAATGCCTCGAATTCTGTCTGGCGAACTGGGAGCCCTCGCTGGAAATCAGCAAATGGTGGCATCCCGAAACCTACCTCAAGCCCGAGGATCTGGTCGAAGGCAATCCGATGGGCGGATTGCTGCACCCATACAAAGGCCGCCACGCACCGGGCCACTCGATCGTTCCCAACCTGTTGATGCACGAGGTCGCCATGCGCGAAGGCCGCGGGGATGCGGCAATCTATCTCGATGCCGCGGTGAAGCAGGCCGCGTGGATTGTCGAAAACATCGATTGGAACGATCCGCGCACCACCAAGGGGCACCGCATGAGTGAACATCGCACGATTCCGAATCTCGTCTGGCTTTTGCAGAACTACCCGGATCACGCCCCTGCCGGATTGCGGGAGAAAATCAATGCGTGGGCCGCAGTCGCCATCAGCCGGTCCGACAACCTGTGGGACTACCGGCGGTATGATCTGGACGAGCATTGGTCGATTCCCAAGCTCAACGATGTCGGCAACCTGCTTTCGTTTCCCGCCATCGCCACTGCCGCGAGCTGGGTGATGGATGATGCCACGCAAAAAAACCGGCTGAAACAAATCTCGACCGCCGCGATCGACCACGTGTTCGGTCGCAACCCGCGCCTCGCCGCTGCGCCGCACAAGCCGGACTTCGGGTTTGCCGGCATCGAGCGCGGCTGGCCCAAAGGGTATCGGGACGACGTCTGCGCCCGGCTCGAACTCGTCCGTGGTTCGATCTCATCCGCACCCGGCAGCGAGATGTTTCCCTTCCACCCGGAAGGTGCGTTCCGCCATCCCGAAGGTTGGGTTAATTACGGAGCGGCATGGTGCATCAGCCTGGCGTATCTCCAGTTTGATGCGGCCGGAACGATTCCGAACGTCCGCCCGTGATGACATTGAAATGATCTTCCCGATAGCGGCTGGGGGTGGTGCCAAGCTGGCTGCGGAATGCGGAGGCCATGTATTCGGCGCTGCGGAAGCCCGCGCGCCCGGCGATCTCGCCAATGGGCAAATTGCTCAGGCGAAGCAGTTCGATCGCCCGGTTGACTCTGATGCGGCGGATTTCGCTGGCGGGAGTGAATGCCAGCGATGCGCTGAACTTCTGCTCAAGCCCCCGGCGGCTCAGGCCGGCATGTCGCGCAACATCCTCGACGGTGATCGGTCCGGTTGCCTCGCTACGGATGAACTGCAAGGCTTTGACAACCGCTGGATCCTCAACCGCAAGGGTGTCGGTCGATTGACGCACGGCAACGCCGAGCGGGGAGATGAGAACATTGGCGGGTGGAGCACCGTCCGGATCGTGAATCATTATGTCGAGTTCGCGTGCGGCGCGGTATCCGATTTCCGAAGCGGGCAGACGCACCGCGGAAATCGGCACTGGAGCGACCTCGCAGAACAGATCATCATCACTGCCACTGAGTACCGCGACTTCGAGTGGCATTGACAATCCGGCAGCTGCGCAAGCATACAGCAGTTCACGTGCGCTGCTGGTGTTCCAGACGAACGCGGCGAGCGGCTTTGGCTGGGCTGCGAGCCATGTTCCGAGCCGTTTGATATCGAGATTCCAATCCGGCTCGGCACCAAGGTTTGGCGGGGCCTCGAAGATCGGGCAAACGCATCCCGCATCCGCGAGTGCCTTGGCGAAGGCCTTCTGATGGGCCGTGACGTATTCGATGCCGACCAGGCTGAAGTATGCGAAATTGCGGAATCCGCGCTCAAGCAGATGTTGTGCCGCCATGGTTGCGGCGGCGCACTGGTCGGCCGATACGCGTGGAAAGTCGACGCCCGCCAGTTCGATTCCAGACACATTCACCACGGGCAGGCGCAAGTTTTCCAACTGATCCGCCAGCTCGGGAAAGCCAACCCGCGCAATTACGCCGTCGCCACGCCAGCCGTTCGGCAGCCAGCGTTGGCGTTGTTCGACGCCGCGCGGCTCGACGAACAACTGCCACCCGCCCTGTTCGCGGCTGTAGCGCTGGATTCCGCCGATCACATCGCGGCCCCACATCGTCGAGGTGTCCACCAGTACGGCGATCCTCAGGGCGGATCGTTGGATCGCGTGGCTACTTGGTTGGTGTTTCGACATGGCGGGGGATTTCTCAATTTCGTATCGAAACCGGTCCATTGTCCAATACACAATCGTAGGGAATATTCGATTTTACGCATAAATTCTTCGAAAATGCGCAATTTCACAATTCATCATGAGGATCTCGCATCTTTTGGGCGGATGTTCACGTATGCTGAATCACCACCCCATCACTGCATGAAAGCCCTGTTTCTTGTATTTTTATCAGTCGGAATCATCTGTGCGCAACCGCAACTTGAACGCTTTGATGTCGATGGCCATCAGGCGTTTCTTCAAGCCGCGGCGGAACCCGCCCCAGAAAAGCCATGGATCTGGTATGCGCCGAACGTCAACGGTAACTTCATCCTCCTCAAACACCGGATATATACCGACGCGTTTCTCAACGCCGGCATCGCGATTGCAAGTTGCGACCTCGGCGAGGTGCGCGGCGCGCCGGGAAGCACTGCGAAGTTTTCCCAATTCTACAAGGAAATGGTCCATCGCGGATACTCCGCAAAACCAATCCTTCTGGGGCAGAGTCGCGGGGGAATGATGACCCTCGCATGGGCGGTCCGCAATCCCGACAAGGTCACCGCATGGGTCGGCATCTATCCGGTGTGCAACCTCACCAGCTACCCGTTGTCGCGGTCGTCAATCGCAGCCACCTTGGCTGATTTCGGAATGGATGAGCAGGGCATCCGCGCACGACTCGACGCATTCAACCCGATTTCCAACCTGGAGGGACTCGCCAAAAACAAGGTGCCGATGTTCTCGGTGCACGGTGACAAGGACGCCATCGTGCCTCATGAGGAGAATACCATGTTGCTTCAGCGGAACTACGAAAGCCTTGGTGGACCGATCGAAGTAAAAGTAGTCCCTGGTGGCGGCCATGAGATCAGCCCCGCGTTTTTCGAATGCCAGGAACTGCTCGATTTCATTATCAAACACGCGGCTTCGGCCCGTAGCATGGAACTGCGGTAGATACATCATGCCCTATCCGTGCGGCCCTTTCCCACCGAGACCATCACCCCGCATTTATGCAACACAATGAAAGCTTCGCTTCTGGACCGCTTTTCCGGGGCCAGACCCAAAGTCTTCGGACTTTTTGTATCGTTGCCTCATAACACGCTGTGACAGCGCGATTTTTTGGACGGGCTTTTCCATCGACAAAGCGCTTGGAATGGCGTGACGCTGTGCCGGTGCCGACGGTTCAACTGAAATACCAGACATTCCATCCCTCCATATGGCCGAAGATGATCGGAGAGGTTTCGCGGGATGCGCGGGCGGGGGATTTGGTGCGCGTCCTTGGGCGCGAGGGGCGTCCGTTCGGATGGGGCTTCTGGAATCCGAAATCCCGCATGCCGCTCAGGATTTTCAGCCACCGTGAGGAGGAGCTGGACGAGACGTTTTTCCTTGAGGCGATCCGCAGGGCGGGGGAGTTGCGGCGTGGCATTCACCAACTCGATGAAACGACCGAGGCCTACCGGGCAATCCACGGCGACGCGGATTTCCTGCCGGGATTGGTGGCGGATAAATTCGGCGACGTGCTTTCGGTCGAAATTACGAACCTTGCGGCCTGGCAGCGGTTGCCGGACTGGCTGCCCCACCTCCACGAGGCGTTCAGCACCTCGCGGGTGCTGGTGCGGGTGGACCCGCATCTGGCCGGAGTCGAGGGGATTCCGTCGCGGGGCGGTCAGCCATCCGACGATGTGCGCACCGTCAAGCTGCGCGAATCCGGCATCCGCTACGAAATCGACTGCCGCGACGGGCACAAAACCGGTTTTTTCTGCGATCAACGCGACAACCGCGCGCGTTTCGCGAAGCTGGCCGCCGGCCGCTCGGTGCTCGATTTGTGCTGCTACACCGGTGGATTTTCGGTCTCGGCTGCCTTGGCCGGTGCGGCGGATGTGACGGCCGTCGACCTCGATGAGGCAGCGATCGCGATGGCCATCCGCAATGCGAATCTGAACCAGGCCAAGGTCAAGTTCACCCACGCCGACGCCTTCACCTGGATGCGCACCATGATCGCCAACGGGCGGAAGTGGGATCTGGTGATCGCCGATCCGCCGAAATTTATCCACGGCAAGGAAGACGACCTCGGGGTGGCGAAATACGCCGACATGAACAAGCTCGCTCTCCAGCTTGTCGAGCCCGGGGGCTTGTTCATCACATGCTCGTGCTCGGGCCAGCTCGGGGCGGATGCGTTCGAGCGAATCGTCACCAGTGCCGCGCACCGGCAGGATTTGCGCTTGCAGATTTTCGACCGCACAGGCGCTGGCGTGGACCACCCGACGCTCTCGAATTACCCAGAGTCGAGATATCTCAAGTTATTGTGGTCCAGGGTTTTGTGAAGTGATTTGCCAAAATTCAGGGCGAGGGTGGGGGAGGCACGACGCGGGGCCTTGGTTGGCGTTGCGGGGCCATTCTACCCTCAAGGGCGTGGTCGAGCCCGCGGCGCAGAGCGTAAGCGCGGCGTTTCCATTCGGTGGGGATGGCATCGGTGAGTTCGTGCTGGCTGGTGCCGCGATCGAAGCGGTCGTCGAAGATCACGTCGCCCTCGGCGTTCTGAATGGTGAGCCAGTAGCCATCGCCGACTTTGCGCACGGTGGCGCGGCCCTCGGCATTGGCGATAAAGGCTTCGCGTTCGGCGAGGTTGACGACGCGCATCGGGCCTTGCTCCGAGAGGAAAACCGCTTCTTCGGCTGCTTGACCGGCGAATTCCGGGACGGGCAGGGGGCTTGCGCCGAGGGTGACCGGGATTTCGAGCTGACTGCCGCCACGGAAGACCGATAGCGTCACCGCCTCACCAGGTTGGTGGAGCCGGAGCAGGGTCGAGAGCTGCGCTTCATTGACCAGGAGTTGTTCGTTGAGCTTCCAAATCAAGTCGGCTTCCTGGAGGCCGGCGTTGGCAGCAGGGCCGTTCGCGTGGACGGATTTTAGCAAAAACCCGACACCGGGCGGGAGCGACGGAAGGTGAGCGATGAGCGACGGGTCGGGCTTGGATAAATCGAGCCCCAGCCAGCTTCTCGGCGCGCTGGGAAAGGTCGGGATCACCACGCCAGGATGCGGATGGACGGCAACCGCCCGGGTATCCGCGTCTTGATCCGCATGGGCGGGGAGCACGAGCATCCAGAGCAGAATGAAGGTGCGGATTTTCATGCTCAAAAGGTGCTTACGGGCATGAGAAGCATTTCCTCACGCGGCGATGAAACGTGAACGATGAGACCGGTTTGCGCGTCGAGCAGGCGGTTTTCCTCGACCACGCGCATGCGCACGGCGCGCAGGGCGATCCCATCGGGGTCGTCGAGCCAACCTTCGTCTTCGACCCATGCGAGACGCGTCGATTCATCGACGAGGTGCATGTTTTGTGGGTCCAGAGCAAGGGTCGCATGATCGTCGGACGAGAGAGTAAATGCGAGATCTTCGACCTGCGGAGAGACCAACCATGCGGCGACCGCCAGGAGACCTGCGACGGCGGCGGCGGCGGCATTCCATGGGGCGGTTTTGCGCGGAGTCACGGGTTTCGACGCCGGAATTTCGGCGGGAGGATTTTCCACACCCGCGAGCTCATCGAGCAGCGTGTGGATGGATTCCGTTGCGGAGCCGCTGAGGGCCACCGGCATCAGGCTGCGGCGGAGCTTGGATTCGAAGTGGCTAAGGTTATCCGAGTGCATGGCGTTCCTCCTTCCAGTTGCGCAAATCGCGTTCCAGTTGTTCCAAGGCGTATCGATAACGGGATGCGGCCGTGTTTGGCGAAATCGCCAAGGCTTCGGAGATCTGCTGGAAGGTCAGGTCGCTCCAGACTTTCATGACGACAACCTCGCGCAGCTTCGGGCTCAGGCGCTCGACCGCTTGGCGGAGCCGCTCGGAATCCTCGTCGTCCTCCATCACTGGGTCGAGCCAGACGTCCTGAAAATCATGAAGAAACACGATGTTGCCTTCGCGCTTGCGGCGGCGGGTGTCGCTGCGGTGCAGATTCAATCCGCAAAAGCGGATCGTCGAAAACGCGAGGGGCAGATCGGGTGGGGAGCCATCGGATTTCGCCTGATGGTGCCAGAGCCGCAAAATCGCTTCCTGCACGAGATCCTCGGCGTCCTGGCGAGTTTTCGCCCAGCCACGCGCAAACAACAAAAGCCGCGGGCCGTTCTCGGCCAACCAGGCTTTCCATGTCGATGCGGTCGCGGGGCTTTCGCTCATCTCTTTGGGTAGAATGCCTGCAATCCGCAGTTTTGTCTGTAATTTTTGTCTGCGGAAACCCGAGGACAACTTATCGGAGAAGCAGGGGGGGCAGGTCGGAAGCATCGACACATCATGTGAACCGGAAGACGGACGAGGATGATCGATGGTAAACCTCCCTATTCGATTCCGCATTACATACATTGTCACAAGTTTATAATGGGGATTTCCTCCAAGGGTTTGAAACGGCAGGCCCGCTGATGATGTGGCCTAGCGGTGTTTTTCGATCATGGCCTCGATCCATTGGTTGGCGGTGCGCCAGGCCATGTCGCCGAAGCTGGCAGCGTGAATAGCCCATTCACGTGCGAAATCCAAGGCCGAGCGCAGCGGGTTCGCATCGGCGGCACACATCAGGGCGCTGAGGACGAGTAAATTGGCGAGCAAGATCACGACCAGCGACAAAAATGTGCCGTTTTCCTTCAGGTCTGGCTGGTCCTTGGGCAGCATCCAGACGGTCCAGATCATGTGAAACATCCAGGTTGCACCGATGAGCGCGTAAAACACCGGATCCCACACCTCGGAGATCACGCCGAAATGGCGGAGTCCCAAGTGCGCCAAAACGACCCAGATCGAGTAAAATGGAACGAAATACGGCGACAAAGCAATCAAGAGGTTGGTTTTCGTCGTCGTGATGTATCCACCCGAGGTGCTGACGTGGATTTTTGAGACCTTGCCGAGGTGACAAAACACGAAAATTGCGTGTGTTACCTCGTGACCTAGGACGTATAAATAAAGAAAGAAATTCCGGAAAAATCCGGATAACAGCCACGTTGTCAGTAGAATGCATCCGATCATGAAATGCCAGAACTCGCTGGCTTTCCAAAAATCCTGGTGAACGGCCGCATGGTTGAGTCGGGAGAAGAACGTCCACATCGTGATCCATGCGAATGGCAGCAGAAGCAGGCCGATGGCGATACGCATGGCGGATTTGAGGATGCCGTAATCTTCCTCGAAGTCGTCTTGGTGGCGTGAAGCGGTCGTGCTCGCCCGCATCACGGACTGGATGGATTTGCGTTGGCCCGGCGGTGCGATGCGGCGATTTGCGCGGTCGTGGGCACGGTCGCTGGCGCCTTTCAGGGTCTCCTGAAGGGTTTTGCGGGTTCGCTTGCGGTTGCTCCCGGCGGCTTTGGATGCCGTGGAACTCCCCTTCTCTCTGCTTCTGGCCATGCTTGTGCGGGCGATGCATGGAGGATTATTTAGGATTTCTTAACGAATCAAGCGCGAAAACGGCGAGAGTGCAGCAGCAAAATGTTTTGACCGATGCGCAGAGGCGCTGCGCTCGAGGTGGTAAGCGCTGAGTTCAGGATTTTTCCGCGATGTCCACCTGTCGCACTCAGCACCTCCGCGCTACGAATTTGATATGAATCCGCATGAATGCCATCTGCGTGGATCTTGTTGATCTGGGGTTAGATGAGCACTTCCATGCATCCGGACTGAAGTCCCTTTACACAGGACCGTGAAATGAGGATCTTGCAGCGGTCATGCGCTTGATTCCCCGGCTTCTTAAGGAGAAAAACTGATGTCCGCCATTTCCAAGCCCCGCAGTTTTCTGGCCGCCGCGCGTGTTGCGAATCTTCCCGGCGTGGCATGCCATGGGATCACCGGGGCTTTGCTTGCGCAGTGGTTGATTTCGCGGCAAACCATCGAGCCGCAGGCCATCGATTGGGGGCTTGTTTCCATGGTGGCGCTGGCGGGCATCTTGTTGTGCGTGGCGGGCAATTTGCTGAACGACTGGCATGACCGTGGGTGGGACCGCGAATTCCGCCCCGAACGGGCGCTTCCCTCCGGTCATTTCCGCCCGGCGACCTTTCTGGTGTTGGGCTCGTTGGCGCTGCTACTGGGGGTGGCGGCGATGTTTGTTCTCGATGCACGCGCCGGGGGGATCGCCCTTGCGATCGCCGGATGTGTGGTGATTTACACCCGCTGCCACAAGACGACCGTCTGGTCGGTCGTGCCGCTGGCGCTTTGCCGCGGTCTTCTGCCAATCATGGGTGCGTTTGCGGTTGCAGGCGGTTTGCCATGGGATACCCCCGCCCTGTTGGTGATTCCGGCGTTCGGTGCGGCGTTGTTTTTTTGGGTCTGCGGGCTTTCGCTCGATGCGCGGGGTGAATCCACCGGCGCGTCAGGCCGCTCGCTGTTTCCGTGGTTGCTGCTTGTAGCCGCACCATGCGTGATGGTGGCGGCGCTTGCCGGGACCTTGCGATTTCCATGGTTCGCGCTGGTGCCTGTCGGGCTCTGGCTGGTGCTGGTGCGCGGGCCGTTCCGTCGCACCGCGAAACAGCGTGTTTCCGCGTTGCTTGCCGGGCTGCCGTTGCTCGATTTCCTGGTGCTCGCACCGGTGTGGATGCTCACCGCCGGAGCACCTCATGGGATTTTGTGGATCCCGATGCTGGCTTTTGCCAGCGGGCGGCTTCTCCAGCGGGCGGCCTCGGCGACCTGAAATTTTCCCGATTTGTTTCGTGTCCCGGGCGGCGAAATTTGCTAGGACGGCGATGCTATGGAATCACAAACACCACCACAGTCCCCCACCCCGCCGGCAGATGCCGGGAAAAAACCGATGTCCACAGGTGCCAAGGTCGGCATGGGATGCGGTGTCCTTGCGATGGTCGGCGTAATCGTCGTCGTGCTGCTTGTCAGCTGGTGCAACAAGACGGTTGGCGGATACATGCGAGATTTTGCCGACAACCCGGAGCGGGCGACCGCGGAGCTCATGATCAACATGAGTCCCGAGCTTGAGCTTGTGGGAAGCAATGACGCCGAGGCGACCATCACGTTCCGCGACAAGGCGAGTGGCAAGGAAACGACGATGAGCTGGTCGGACGTCGCCGAAGGACGCTTCAGCATTAGCGACTCGGAGGGCAATGAGCTTACGTTTGGCGCAGCGAACATGGAGGCCGTGCCCGACTGGGTGCCACGCCTGCCGGATGCCACCCAGGTGGCTTCTTCCTATCATTCAGTGGATGGTGGAAAAATGACGGGGGCTTACATGGCCACCTCGTCGATGCAAACCGCCGAGCTGGAGGCCCTCTTCGCGGAAAAGGCCGGGGAACTGGGCATGGAGGTTGTGTTCAACACACAACACTCGGATGGCTCGCAGGAAATGCGGATGATCGGATACAAGCAGGGCGATCGTGGCTTCAGCGTCACCATCGTGCGCGAGGGTTCGGCTGAGGCGAACGTGCAGATCATGTATGAGGATGCCACCGGTAACTGAGCGGGCGCCCTAACAGGTATTCAGCACCGCCAGCGTCCTGACCGCCTGCCAGGCGGCTTCGACGTTGTGGACGCGGAAGATATCGCCTCCGCGAGCCATCGCGGAGGCGATGCATGCGATGGTGCCCGCATCGCGATCACGCGGATCCGGAATGCCGAGCACCTCGCCGATCACCGTTTTGCGGGAAACCGGCACCAGCAGCGGACGTCCGAATGCGGAGAGGCGGGTGAGGTTCTGATAGATCGTGAGGTTGTCGTCGCGTTGTTTCGCGAAATCGATTCCGGGGTCGAGGATGATGGATTCCGCGGCAAGTCCGGCGTCGGTGGCGAGCTTGATTTTATCGTGAAAAAACCGTTCCAACTCGGCCATCACATCGGGCCATTGCTGGTGGAAATGCGGCACCTTCGGCTCGCCGACGCTGTGCATGATGAGAAGCGCCGCGCCGTGATCCGCACAAAGCCGCGCATTTTTGGCATCCGGGAGCGCGCTCATGTCGTTGATGATCTCGACGCCGCCCATTTCCAGCACCGCCTTCACCACCCCGGGGCGCCAGGTGTTGGCGGAGAGGATCGGCGGCCAGACTTGATCCGCATCCCTGGGCGTGGTGTTGGCGACGATTTCGCCCCAGCGCGTAATGACGCGGTGGAACCGGTCGATTTCCTCGATTTCCGGGACGGCCGGGCGGTTCGTGCGCGCGCTTTCCGCGCCGATATCGATCACGTCCGCCCCTGCAACAATCTGGGTGCGGGCGGTGTCGACGGCGTCGTCCGCCGCAAGCGAGCCATCACCGGAAAACGAATCGTCGTTCACGTTGATGATGCCCATGACGAGCGGGCGGCGGGGAAATTCCAAGGATCGAGTCGGCAGGCGGAGTCGCATTCGCCGAAGGATAATGAACGGCTTGAGAATCCGCAAGGCGGGCATGCGGGATGGGAACAATCGCGATCGGGGAAAATTGTCACGATCACTGCGGTGGTTCCGGCTTGCCAGATGGGGAAATCGGGTGACGATTCCCGCGTTTATGGAAGCCATCCACGTCGAATCCGTCACGAAGAGTTTTGGGAATGTCCGCGCGCTCGATGGCATCGACGTCGAGATCCACCCGGGCGAGTTGTTTTTCCTGCTGGGCGCTTCGGGCTGTGGCAAGACCACCTTGCTGCGCTGCATCGCTGGTTTGGAGACGCCGACGTCCGGAACCATCCGGTTTGGCGCGCGCGACGTCACCACCCTGCCGCCACACAAGCGTGAGGCGGCAATGGTTTTTCAGAGCTACGCGCTGTGGCCGCATCTCACGGTCGGCCAGAACATCGCGTTCGGGCTGGAGGAGCGCAAGGTGCCCAAGGACGAGATCAAGACGCGCGTCGAGGAAGCGCTCGAAATGGTGCAGCTCCCCGGATTTGGCACCCGCTCGATCGACCAGATGTCCGGCGGCCAGCAACAACGCGTCTCGCTCGCCCGCGCCCTGGTGGTGAAACCGAAATGCCTGCTCCTCGATGAACCGCTCTCCAACCTTGACGCCCAGCTCCGCGTCGAAATGCGCCGCGAAATCCGCCGCATCGTGAAGGAAAACGGGCTGACCGCCGTGTACGTCACCCACGATCAGGAGGAAGCCCTCGCCATGGCCGATCGCATGGCGGTGCTCACGCGCGGGAAAATCGGCCAAGTCGGCCCGCCGGAGGAAATCTATCGGAACCCGCATAGCGCATACGTCGCCGGATTCATCGGCGAGACGAATCTGATCGAAGGCGAAACCGCCGGTGTGCGCGACCGCATCTGCACCGTCAAGACCGCAAGTGGCACGCTCACCGGCCGTCTCACCGACCCGGATTGGACGCCCGCCACCGGCGAGGCCGTGCGCGTCTCAGTGCGCCCGGAAGCATGGCGGCTGCATCAAACGGAAGGCAACAACCCGACCCATGGGAAAATCCTCGAACGAACGTATCTCGGCCAGCGCATCCAATACTGGATCGACACGCCCTTCGGCCGCCAGCAGGTCGTCGAAATGAATCCACACATCATCCACGAACCGGGCGACGATTCGATCTTTCTCCACGCACGTGAGGATGATGTGGTGGTGGTGCGGGGGTGATGATATCAAAACGAATATCATCGCTTGCACCCGCACGCTTCTCGCGGATGATTCACTCGTGATGACCATGCACACGCTCGAACAATCGCAGTTTCTTCCGATCACGGTCGAACAGGCATGGGATTTTTTCTCCAGGCCACGCAATGTCGATGAGATCACGCCCGCGGAGCTCGGATTCCGCACCACTTACATCGCAGGCGACCGCATCCACAACGGACAGATTATCACCTACCGCATCCGCGTCGCGCCCATGGTGCATGTGTCGTGGGTCACCGAGATCAAGCACGTCGTGGAAGGGCGGTCGTTCGTCGACGAACAACGCTTCGGCCCCTACAAATTCTGGCACCACCGCCACAGTTTCGAAGCGGTCGAAGGCGGCGTGAAGATGACCGACCTCGTCCACTACGCCCTCCCCTTCGGCCCCTGCGGCGCAATCGCCCACGGGATTTTCGTCCGCAAAAAACTCGAACACATCTTTGCCCACCGCAAACAAATCCTCGCCGCCAAGTTCGGCGGGAACGGTTGATCTCATACCCAAGGAGTGGTGAAACGTGTTCGCTCATGCCCATGAGATGACCATGAGTTGAGCGAATTTACCTGGCATGGGCTTTCCATGGGCACGGCGGACGCGTTCCGCCGCTCCTTGGAAACGCTGCATCGGAAAAACATCGCGTAATCGCTTTCACCACCCTTACACATGACTGCCTGCCGAATCAGCGACGGCGGCGAAGGAGGCACAACATGCCAAGACCGCCGAGAAGTGCGGTGGTGGGCTCGGGGATGACGGTCATTGTTACGAAATGAGTTGCTGCAGTTTGATCTTCAGTGAAATTCAAGCCGCCTGATGTGTCATCGTATTTAAAGTTCCACTGATTTAATCCGATGGTGAAGATCGAATTATTAGCAAGCTCTTCGCCGTTATATGTGAAAAGCTGATCACTTGTCCACCCACCGAAATAGCTGATGAGAGTGAGCTTCGTTCCAATCGCAAGAGCAGTGCTCGTTGCCAGATCGGTCAATGTGAGAACGGTGCCGGTGGCAATATTCAGAGTGCCCGATGCATAAGTAAGATCTCCTGAAATTTCTGGCGTAGTACTGAAGAGGTTCGTCTGGAATTCATAGGAGTAAATGGAGCCTTCCTCGAAAATCAAGTCCCCGACACCAAGGGATTCGATGGAATTTCCGGGTGCCAGTGTGCCACCGGACTGGACGATTACGGTACCGGTAATTGTGCCGCTTCCCATGAGAGTTGCGCCTTCTGAAACCAGGGTATTGCTTGTGATTGAACCATTGACGGCAAGCATGCCTGCACTGACGAGAGTGTCTCCGGTGTAGGTGTTGGTGCCATTGAGTTCAACCACGCCGCCACCCGTTTTTGTGACACCCTGCATTCCATTTGCTCCATCCGAAATGTGCCCTGAAAAAACCACTCTTCCCCCAGTGGCTGAGGTGAGGCGGACAGCACTATCGAGTGTTACATTTCCAGAATATGTGGAAACTCCGCTTGTCGCATCACTGCCCAATGTAGGAAATAAAACCGAGCTGATCGAAAAGTTATCTAGGCCGATCATGTCGCGGCTGCCAGTGCCCGTGGATGCTGTCAATGCAGCTATTCGTATCATCAGCGCACTCTTGTCGCTGATGGCTTCCATGTCGAACGCATCACTCAAGGTGAAGGGAGTAATGCCGGTGCTTGCGTCGGATATGAAAGTGCCACCGGTGAATGTGGTCCACGATGTCCCGCCGTTAGTCGAATACTGGACGGCATAGGTTGTCGAACGCGTTTGATCGTTCAGGAGCATAAGATCGAGAGAGATATCGGACAGTTTTTCACCTTTGGTGGATGTGCTGAACGCCACGGCGGCGCCGGGATCTAGGCCTCCCGTTCCAGCCTGTCTAATACCGAGAGCCCGGTTGGTCGCGGCCGCCTGCGTAGATGTATCACTTGAAAGACCGATGCTTGCGGAAGCCACATTGTAGAATCCTCCGGATGTCGTACCCCATGACGTGGCAGTTGATGTGAACGTGCCGACATTGCCGAGCGAAGAAGAGGTGGCACCCGTATAAACCTGCCAATTTTCCGGCAAACCGCTGCCCAGGGAGTCGAAATTTTGCGTGTAGGCGAGTGTTGTTCCGCTATCGACCGTAATGTTATTAGAGACGTTGGCCCCGGGACCGGCAAGCAGGGAGCTGCCCTGTGTGATGGAGACCGATCCGGTGCCAAGAGCGCTCGTTCCCTCGGCTTGGAGCGTGCCTGCTGTGATCATGGTGTTGCCGGAATACTCATTGGAGCCGCTTAGGATCAGGGTGCCTGCACCGGTCTTGGTCACTCCGAATTCACCGTTAATGTTGCCCCCCAACGCAAGTTCACCGCTGTTGCGAATCTCGGTATTTGCAGTAAGATTGATTGCGCCGGTGGCCCTCGATACCGTGGAACCGGTGAGTTGCAGGCCGGTGTTTGATGCACCAGCGGTAAGGCGAAAGGACCCCCCCGAGGTCGGAGTGGAATTACCAACCGAAACCGTTCCGTAATTCTGAATTCTGGCCTGTAGCGTGTCGTTGGTGATGAGGTCCATGAAATCGAAGGTCTGATTTACCGCTGACCCCGTTACCTCTCCTGTCTGGGAACTGAATGTGTTGAATCCATCCGTGCTAATGGCAACTGCGTATTGATTACCCGCTGTATTGCTAGCAGAGACTCCGAAGGTGAGAGATTTTGCAAAGAGAATATGATCGGCATCCGGCGCAACGGTGAATCCAAGATATTGGTTTGAAAAATTCGGCGATGACTGAGGAACGTAGTTCCCGGTGCTGGCGTAGACATTAGTACCGCTGTTCGCGGTCAGGCCTGTTCTCGCGAGCTCAGAACTGATGGCCCCAGTGGCATCCGTGCCGACCACAGTGTCTGTGGTGCCGCTCAAACCGTTGATGCCATAAGTTACAATCTGTGCGCTCCCCAGCGCTGCACTCATCCATAGCACAATTGAGCAAGCGGAGTAATGCATAAGTCGTGAACGTGAAACAGCAAACGTATCCTTGTAAATCATGGCGACTGCAATGTTGCTTGGGGAAATGCGATTCAGCTGACACGATTTCACCGTGTGTATGAATGGTTTCATAATGCTCGGGGAGAATTTAACAACATCATGCCGATAGCACGATCCCTGCCAACTCAAAAAAGCATTTTGCGCGTGACATTTTGGTCACGGAAAATGGGCGCAATCCTTGGTCTCCCGGCTGGGAGTGATTACACGTTGTAATTCAAAGGCTTAGAACATCCCGGATCCCCCCCTCGTTCTCACGAATGAGCCTGTGTGTGGGATAGCTTACACTCGCGTGAGTGGAATTTGTGGCATTGCTACCGGGCTCCAAGGATTTTCGCTGAAATCTCCGGACTCGATGGCATGGAGCGTGGATGTGCAGAGCCGAAGCAGCGATGCGACGTCGACACCGAGGTGGTGCGGGGCGAACGGGGCAAGCCTTGCGATGGCGGAGCGGAAGATTCTGGAGGCAGGTGTGAGGCGGCGGCCGTGATGTGGGTGATCCGGGTGCTCATGCTGCTTGCGGAGGTGGACAAATGCCCCGGCGATCTGGATGAGCGCTTTGTAGAATTCGCGGTCGGGGCCGTTGGTTTTCAACCAAAGGTCCTCAAGCACATCGTGGGCCTCGTAGTAGTCGCCGCGGTTGAAGCATTCGAAATAGCCGAGGTAGCGTGGATCGGTCGTGGAGTCTGCCTTCACCGCAAGCGTCTCGACGAAGGCGGCGATGCGGTCGGATTTTTTGGGCTGCGTCATGGGATCATCCAAAAATTCACAATCGGAAATCAACGAGAGGATTCCGGGGACAGGATGTCCCCGGGACGGACTGGGGCAGGATGCCCCAGCCACAAACAGAATGCCCCAGTCATGAGCTCAGAGATGGAAGCGGTCATCGGCGGGGGATTTGCCGAGGATTTGCTGGCATTCGCCGTTGGCGGCGAGGTGGGTGAGGCAGTGGTAGACGTCCTCGGGGTCGGCATCGATTTCGGTGGCGATGGATTCGGCGTCCTTGAGTTCGGCGGTGAGGTGGCCGCGCACGGCGTTGAGTGTTTCGAGGAACACACCTGCGGCCTTTTTCCCGGCTTCGACGCCGGGTTGGTGGTAGGCGTTGATGTTGACGAGTGAGGCGTAGAAGGAGACGGTGCGTTCGAAGAGCGCGATGAGCATGCCAAGTTGGAATGGGCCGACCTCCGGGATGGAAATCGTGAGGGATTGGCGGCCGGATTCATGCAGTGCCTTGCGGGTGCCGCGGAGGAAGCCTTGGAGGTAATCGGCGGTGGTGACGCCGGGGTCGACCTCGATGCCGGGTTTCGAGCGGCCCTTGCGCACTTCGATGAAGGTGGCGAAAAAGTTGTTCACCCCGTCGCGGAGTTGCTGGACGTATGCGTGCTGGTCGGTCGACCCTTTGTTTCCGTAGACGGCGATGCCTTGGTGCACGGTGTTGCCATCGAGGTCGAGCTCCTTGCCGAGCGATTCCATGACGAGCTGCTGGAGGTATTTGGAGAACAGGACGAGAGCATCCTTGTAGGGCAGCACGACCATGTCCTTTTCCCCGCTGCCGTTGGTGGCGTGGTGCCATGCGAGGGCGAGGCGGAGGGCGGCGTTATGCGACGGATCGTCAGTCTTGCGCGTCTCGGCGTCCATCGCGGCGGCACCGGCGAGCATGGCATCGATGTCGAGCCCTTGGAGGGCGGCGGGCACGAGGCCGACGGTCGAAAGCACCGAGGTGCGGCCGCCGACCCAATCCTCCATCGGGAAGCGGGCGATGAATCCGCATTTTTCGGCGTATTGGTCGAGCTGCGACCCGTTGCCGGTGATGGCCACGGCATGGCTACCGAAATTCAGTCCGGCTGCCTTGTATGCGGCTTTGGTTTCGAGCATGCCATTGCGGGTCTCCGGAGTGCCGCCGGATTTTGAGATCACGATCACCAGGGTCTTGCCGAGGCCGAGGCGTTCGAGGCGCGCGAGGGTGTGATCGATCCCTTCGGGGTCGGTGTTGTCGAGGAAGTGAATGGGCAGCTTGGCATGGTGACCGAGTGCCTCGGCGACCAACTGCGGACCGAGTGCGGATCCGCCGATGCCCACAACGAGCAATTGTTCGAACACCCCGCCGCCCGGCGGGCGAACGCCGCCGTGGTGCACCTGCTCGGCAAATGCCTTGAGCGCGATGAGCGGGGCGGTGATGGCTCCTTGCAATTCGGGTTTCGGCGCGAGCTCCGGAGCGCGCAACCAATAGTGGCCGACCATGCGGCCTTCGTCGGGGTTGGCGATGGCGCCGGCTTCAAGCGCGCGCATGTCGGCAAACGCCCGCTCGATCAACGCGGCGCGGGTTTGCAATTGATCCGATGGAAGGTCCATCAAGGAAAGATCGAGAGAGAACCCAAGCTCGGGGTAGCGGAGATGATTGGCGTTGAAATCGGTCCAGGACATGGTGGTGACGCCCGCGTTTTTTGCCAGGCGCGCGAGGTTATGCCGAGTCGCCTGCGATGCCAATGAAAACCGCGTCTACGTCGCTCGATCGAGGAACATTGTGAACTCGCGGCGGTTGTAGGTGAGGTGGGTGGTCTGCAGGTGGTGAATGCCTGCGGAGGCGGCCGCGCTGCGGATGTGGTGTTCCATTTGGATCATCTCCCCCACCCCTTCGGCCCCAGCGGTTTTCAGGGTGAAAACGATCATCGCTCCGGCTTGGAGCGATGGTGCCAGACGCGCGACTTGTGCGAAGGCGTCGGACGCCGGGCCATTCATGTCGCACAGCAGCGCATCGAATCGCCGGCCGGCGGATGGCTTCCAGCGTGAAACATCGGCGAGGAAAAATTCGAGCCCGTCGGCGCGGTCGAGCGCCGCTGCGAGCGGTGCGCGGTCGATCGCGGTGACGCGGTATCCGTGGCGCAGTAGCTCGGACGTCATCCCGCCCGGGCATGCTCCGAGCTCCAGCCAATGGGCACCATGTTCCGGTGGCGTGCCGAACATCCGCATGTGGTGCAGCGCCTCGACAATCTTGGCCCCGGCGCGGCTGAGCACCTCACCGCCGGACTGGCGGATGAATCGTGTGCCGCCGGGGTGGAAGCCATTGGCCTGGCGCGGCGTCTGCAATCCACAGAAGAGCCCGGTGCGACCGACGAGGACGTGGACGACCGGATCGTCCGGCTCTAACAAGTCAACACCGGCAGCCGCCCCGGGCATGCACTGCAGCGCGCGGCCGCGCAGGTTCGATGCGAGTTTGCGGAAGTAGCCGTGTTTCGCGTGTGGTTCGAACGACCCGATGAGCAGCGCCTTTGGATGGTGTGTTGAGAATTTTCCTGCGATCGCGGCGGCGGCTTTCTCGATGAAGCCTGTGGTTTTTTCCGGATTGCACGGCCACGCGCGGTGGACCGGCATTTGCCAACGGCAGAACATCCGGACGCCGGGAAAGATGGGAAAATCCGAGCCCGTGGCGACCACACGGCGGTAGTCCCCTTCCCCGTCTTTGGTGACCGACGACGGGGCAATGGATTGGGCGAATTCGGCGAACACCTCGGGAACCCGGACCAACCACCATGCGGGTTCGAGGGATGCGGCGGCTGGTTCGGTCATGGGGGAAACGATTGGAAAAGGTTGGCACGCGTTGTGCTAAATTCGGTTGTCGCGATCAATCAGGCGGCCTGGCGGAAGTTTCTTGGGATTTTGGGTTTTCCCGGGAGCCATCTGCCAGGTCGCCTTCTTTTTTCAGATGTCGACCATCGGCGACACGACCGGGAGGATGGCAAACCAAGTGGCGGATTCTACGCTTCGGTTGGAGGTGCGGCGCTTGCCTGGATCGATTCGCCGGACTGGGTCTCGACGAGCGGGCGGGCGAGCATTTCCTCGTAGATGCGGATGTAGTTGCGTGCCACTTCCTTGTGGCTGAAGCGCTCGCGGCTTTCGCGCATGATGCGCCGGATGTGTTCATGGCGCATGTCCCACGGCAGGGCATGAAATGCCATCGCCTGGTCAATCCCCCAGCGCAGCGCACCGGGATCGTAGGTCTTGAAGCTGAATCCATTGCCGGTCGCGCGGTCGAGGTCGATGTGCTCGATGGTATCGTAAAGCCCACCGGTGGCATGGACGATCGGGAGGTTGCCGTAAAGCGGCGCGGTCATTTGCGGCAGGCCGCACGGCTCGAAGAGCGAGGGCATGAGCATGTAATCGGCCCCCGCGTATGCGAGGCGTGAAAGGCGTTCTTCGAAATCCACCACCGCCACGCGGTTGCCAAGGTCGAACTCCGCGACGATGCGCTCGAGCCAGATCTGGTGCGGGCCGTTGGCGACGACGACGATCTGGAGGTTTCTGTCCCAGTAATCGGAGACCGTCCGCTGCAGGATGTCGCTGAGCAATTGCGGCCCCTTTTGCACCGGATCGAGGCGCGACGGCCAGAAGAAGATCGCGGCGCCCGGGTCTTCATCGAGTTGCAACTCGTGCTGAAGCGCCTGTTTGTTCGCGGCCTTGCCCTCGGCGACGTCGTCGACGCCAAAGGTGCGGACGAGTGCCGGATCGGTCTCCGGGTTGTAGGACACATCGGGCGCGTTGAGGATGCCCGCGGAGCATCCGGCATGATACTTGTTGCGAAGCTCGGCCCGCACCGGATCGGGCACGACGCTGTGCCAGCCGTCGACGATTTCCTGAAGGAACCGCGGGCTGACGGTGTTGATGTAGTGCGCGGCGAAGATACCCGAGGAGAGCAGCTCGACGCTGCAATCGTAGCGCGCTTCGTAGTAGTTCGTCGGCGCGTCGTTGAAATACAGGTTCATCCAGAACTCGGCGGCGTCGATGCCGATTTCCTCGATCTCCGCAAGGCTGGTATCGCGCGAGTGGATGTTGTGGACGGTGAACAGGCTTTTGATGCCGCGCCGCCGGGCCATCGCCGGGATCAGGGCGGTCATCCAGTCGTTGCAGTGGATGAGGTCCGGGCGGGCGTGAGGGATGATGTGGTTGATCACCTCGCGCTGGAACACCAGGGCGATGCGCATCGATTCCTCGTTGTGGCTGCTGTAGACTTGTTCGCGGTAATAGAAAATCCGGTCTTCCGCGAGGTGGATGTGGCTCTCAGGGAGCACCTCGTGGTATTTGCGGAGCTCCTTTTCATGGAGGTCGAAAATGTCGCCCTGAAACATCCGGCGGTAGTTGGGAAGCGCGACGTGGACGTCGGCCCCGAGTTCGTAAAGCGCGGATACCAGCGAAGCTGAAACATCCGCCAACCCGCCGGCCTTCGCGGACATCCTTTGCGCCATGTTGCCCATGCCCGACGGAAGGTAGGTGATCTCGGGCGTGACGATGAGGATTCTGGGATTTGCGGGTGGGGATTCGGACTTCATGGAATCGCGAGGCTTGCTGTGTTAGGGATTGACACTCAAAGCATGCGGCATGCCGGATTTTTGCCAATCACAATCTTTTGACATTCCCGCCCGGTTTTCCTAACCGCTCACCGTCCGTGGGGCAGCAGGTCGTCAACCGTCAGCATCGGTTTTCCAACCTCGTCGCGGTGTTTCGCGACGTCCTCGGGAGCGATCGCCGGGGCCTCGTTGCCGAAGCTCGAACGGATGTAGGTGAGGACGGCAGCGATTTGCCCATCGTTTTGATAGGGCATGGGCGGCATCACCATGTTGTATTCCACGCCCTTGACGGTGATCGGTCCCTGAAGCCCGCGGAGCTGAATGCGGATCAGGTTTTCGGCAGGACCGAGCACCCATTCGGATCCGGCGAGCGGCGGCCCTGCGGGTCCGCCTTCGCCTTGTTGTCCGTGGCAGGCGGCGCACATGATGTATTGCTGCTGGCCCATCTTGCGGAGGGCTTCCGCATCGGCCAACGGCGCGGCGGGCTGGATGGTGGCCGGATCAAGAACCGGGAATGTCGTCGGCGTGCCCGGCGGCACCTCGGCGGAGCTGCCTTTCAGCGAGTCGAGCCAGGCCACCAGATCGCGCATCTCCCGGGGCGCGAGCAACGGCCCCATGGCGGGCATGGCCGATGGCGCGAATGTAACCTCTTTCACGTCGCCGGCCATCACTCGATGCGCGGTATCGGCCGTGGCGATGTCGTAATACGCACCACCGCCGCCATGATAGGTCCCGGAAATGGATGCTTCGTTGGTGAGTTTGAGGCTCACCGTGCCGAAGCCCGGGGAGATTTCCGCATCGGGAAGCACCAGCGATTCGAGCAACTTGCGGCGGTCCAGACGGTTGGCGACGCCCGCGAGATTCGGCCCCGCCTCGCCGCCCGCCGCATGGCCCGCATTCGCCCGGTGGCAGCGCATGCACTCGCCTTGTGGGTGCGAGTTGAAAATCCGGCGGCCCCGCAGCGGATCACCACCATGGAGCATGGCAAGCCATGGTGCCAGCGGATCGCGCGCACTCTCGACCGCCTGTTGATACGCCTTCAACGCACCTGCAACTGCGGGCGAGGATGCCGCACGCATTTCCGCAGCTTCGAGTCGTTCGATCGCGTCACCCGCCGCACCAAGCCGAAGGGTGAGGTTGATGATCGACTGCGCGACAATCGCGTCCGCCTCCGGAACCGGCAGCCCGCCAAGGATCGCCCATGCATCACGAGCGCGTGAAGAATCCGGTGTGGAAACGGCCTCCCGCAAGCCCGGCAGCGCGGCTTCTGGGTCATGCGTGGCCAGCAATCGCAGCGCCATCAGCGCGACGGCATCAGCTTCGTCGGTGGCGAGTTTGCGGAGCAGCGGCTCGGCCTTTTCGCTGGAGATCCGGGAGAGGGTTTCAAGGGCTTTCGCACGGGTTTCGGCTGCCAGCGAAGAACGTCCGGCCAGCGCGCCGATTGCATTTACGTCCACCTGAAGATCGTAAATGCCGATGTATCCGAGCGCCGCATGTGCGTTGATCGAGTCGCCATCAAGAAGTCGGGGCAACTCGGATTGAAGCACGACGGATGCCTCCGCCGCCGGGCGCACATCCAGCGGCGCGTGGTCGCCGGTGAATTGGTTCGCCACATGCGGCTCGGCCCATTTACCGAGCAATCGTGCGGCCTCATCGCGCGCTGCCTGTGGCATTTCGGAGTCGAGCAGCACGTCTACCAGACGCCGGGCGTTCGTTTCGCCGCCAAGGCGGTAGGCATTGTGGAGCAGCCGCCGCTGCATGAATGGCGACATCGCTTTGAAACGATCCTCCTCGATCATCCGCGCCACACTCGGGCGAGCGAGTGAGATTCCGTCGTCGCAGACCGCGCGCAGGGCCTCGGTGAAAACCAGTGATCGTGGTGAAGTGAGAAACGCCGTCATTTCATGACCCCCGAGCCGACGCATCGCGACGACAGCCGCAATATCCAACGCCTCGTCGCCGAAATCCTGAAGCTTTGCGAGTCGTCCCACATTTTCCGTAGCAAGCGCCGCAAGGGCCACCGCACCGGCATGGCGGAGAAACACATCCTCATCCTTGTTCTCACGGATCATCTGGCAGACTGCCTCGAAGTGCCGCCTGCCATTGAGTTTGGCGGCGGCAAATGCGGCGAAATAACGCACCCGTGGGGATTTATCGGCGAGCGCCTGGTCGATTGGCAGGGCATTGCCATCCATCGGCGATTCACCAAGCACACGCCAAGTCTGTGCGCGAATTTCAGCATCGGCATCGTCGATGAGTCCGCGCAATGCCTCCGCCGCCGCTTGCCTGAGCCCGGCATCCGCACCCGGCATCTCATCCGGGAAAGGAACGGGCACGCCATCACCACGGCGTGCAAGAATGCCCAGCCCCCACACGCTGTGCAGGCGGGTAAAAAAGCCGCGCTCTCGCGCTGTGCCGGATATCAATTTTCCCAAAGCACCATCCAGCCGGGTGAGCGCGATCTGCGCCCGCAACCGGACGCGCATGTCCGGGTGTTCGAGCAAAGCCAGCAACTCATCCGCAGCCCGGTGCGCAAATCCCTCGCGAATGAACACGTCGGTGGCGACCACACCATCCAGCCAAGATGGAGCATCCGGGTTTTCCACAATCAAGAGCCGCCCGTCGTCGTGCGACTGCCAGCCGCCGATGAAGTCACTCACAATCACCTTGCCGTCCCATGTGTAATCCACGTCCGTCGCACACGCCCCCTGCATGAACCAACGCGAATCCGTCATCTTGAAACCCGCGCCATCCGCAGCCATCTCGAAGGACCACACGCCGGAAAGCGCCGGATTGCCACGGTAGTCGCAGATCAGAAAACGGCCGCGCTCCGAATCACAAAAACCCGCGCCCGGATGAACCGTCAACCCGGACGGCCCCGAGGTGAGCAAGGCCACCGGCGGGATGATCGAGAGCGGTTGCTCGGGATTCCGCTCGTGCCACATCTTCTCGTCCATCCAGCGGTTTGGCGGGCGCCGCTCAAGGCCAATGCGCGAATGAAACGAATGCATCGTCTGGTGCCCCATGCGCCAGCCGCTGTCGCCGAATTCTGTTAGATAAACGATGCGCGCGGCATCGCCCTGGTCCGAGTTGTTGTCCACGGTGAAGAGATTCCCGTGGTAATCGAATGCCAGCTCCTTCGGGTTGCGCAGCCCGGTGTGGATCACCTCAAAGTTGCTGCCATCCGGATCAAAGCGGAAAACCACACCTTGGTCGGGGTAATGGTATTTGGTTCCCTCACGCGTCGTCACCGAGAGCCCGCGGTCACCGATGGTGCCGTAAATCCTGCCATCCGGCCCGAGCGTGAAGCCGTTCATGTCGTGACCGGAGAACGAGACGCGGACGCCGAATCCCTCGGCTACCACCTCGCGCACGTCGGCGGTGCCATCGCCGTTGCTGTCGCGCATTTTCCAGATTGCCGGGATGTTTGCGAAATAGACGGCACCCTCGAAGGCGAAAACCCCGGAGGCGAGGCCGTCCAACATCCCATCGAAGCCCTCGGCAAACACCTGCGCCTTGTCCACATCCCCGTCCCCGGTGGTGTCGACGTGCATGCGCACGCGGTCGCTGGTGTCGGTGAAATATCCTTCGGGCAGCTGGTGCTCCCAGCGCTGATACATCGCCAGTCGATCGGCGGTCGTTTGCGAGGCGATGTCTTCCAGAAACCAATACTCGCGGCTGCGGTTGTCGCACACGCCCTTGCGCAGCCGGTTAGCTTCGGCGACGAAAATCCGGCCCTGCTCGTCGATCGAAAACGCCGAGGGCGAGACGACCGGTTGCTCCTCTCCACGCGCCAGCTCGCGCACCTCGAATCGCGGATCGACAACCACGCCGTCCGTTGCGGCGGCGCCCGAAAACGCGGGCACCAACGCACCCGCGATCATAAGAAATGAATGTTTTTTCATGAAATCGTGTGATCGCCCTTCTTAAGGTCGCGCGGTGTTTTCACCACCATGAATGTTCCCCTCGGTCACCTCCACAGCACGAAAGGCGCTCAAATCGTCGAATGAGCCGAGCCCGATCCTGCCCTCACCCAGCGTCCGGTCTTCGGCACTGAGCACTTCCACTCCATCGAACCACACGCGGATGGATCCATTCTCCACGTCCCGCTCAAGGATCAGCTTGTGCCAGTGCTCCGGCTTCCAATCGAGTTTGTCCACCCGGGTTTTCGTGATCGGCTTGCGATCCGCGTGATCGACGAGGTGGATGTGCAGATGCACCCCATCAGCCGATTGTCCGAGATGCGCATAATAAAAGCGCGTCTCGGAGGTCTGCCCGAATGCGATGCAGACGTCGTTGTTGCCCGCGTTGAACAAATCCAGCCTCACCTCGGCCTTGAGCGTGAACGATCCCCATGTGCGACCTTCATACCATGCGAGGTTGCGCGGCCGCCTTACTTCGGATTTGAAGTTCGACTGCTTGAGCAGCCGCAGCATCGACTGCCCTTCGGACTTCTCCCACGCCCACGCCGCCTCATCCGGCAGCAACCAGCGCTTCGGATCATCCAGCGGTCTCACAGGCTCACCAGCGAACGTAGTCGCCGCAAAAACCACGGACATCACTGGAGGCAAGGATCTGAAAAACATGCGCCTGATACGAACCTCGTCACCCCGATCTTCAGCCAATGCGGATTTTTTGCACGGGGATAACAGACCATCGGAGCCACCACACTTTGTGGTGGATAAGAATGGGATGCGAATGGGCATGCTGCGAAGCATCTTTTTTATCCTCATTTCATCCTTCAGGCCGACAGGAGGTGTCGGCCCTCCGGCAATCGCCACAACCGCGCCGAGTTTCATCGTTGCGCCACATTGCCATGCCGCTAATCTCCCGGCAAGTGATCGAAGTGCGTTTCCAGCGCGGGCTCTACCTGCCCGAATGCGACCTGTGGCTCGATCCGTGGGATGCGAAGCCACGGGCGTTCGTGTCGCATGGCCACGCCGATCATTTTGCAAGGCACGAAAAAGCCATCTGCTCGGAAACCACTGCCGCCGTGATACGCGCCCGCTTCGGCATTGCCGAGTCGCGCCTCGACCCACTGCCATTTCAAGTGCCGCGGGTCGAAGACGGATTCCGCATCCGCATGCTGCCCGCCGGGCATGTCCTCGGCTCGGCGATGCTCCACATCACCCGGGTGCGCGACAACGCGACACTTCTCTACACCGGCGATTTCAAGACCCGTCGGTCACGCATCGCCGAGCCGGTGATGTTCGTCGCCGCGGACACCCTGATTTTGGAAACCACCTACGGCCTGCCGAATTTCGTCTTTCCCCCGCAAATGGACGTCGAGGCCGCGGTGATGAGATTTTGCAACGATGCCATTGCCGATGGTGAGACGCCGGTGCTTTGCGGCTACTCGTTCGGCAAAGCCCAGGAGGCGCTCGCCTTGCTGGCCGAACACGGCATCCCCGCCGTGCTCCACCCGACCGTCGCGGAAATGACGCGGGTCTGCCGCGAACTCGGCGCGAATCTCCCTGAGTCAGCCACTCTTGAGGAAGGCACCACGGTGCCACCCGGGCACGTCGTGATTGCCCCGCCCAACGGTCTTCGCTCGCACGTCGTCCGCCGCTTGAAAAACACCCGCACCGCCATGCTCAGCGGCTGGGCGCTGCAAACCGGATCGAACTACCGCTACCGCGTCGACGAGGTGCTCCCGATGTCGGATCACGCCGACCATCCGGGCCTGCTCGAATGCATCAACCGCGTGCGGCCGCGCCGGGTGCTCACCGTGCATGGATACGCCCGCGAATTCGCCGCCGAGCTTCGCGGCAAAGGCAAGGACGCATGGTGCGCCGCAGGCGGCGACCAACTCGAACTCGCCCCCATCGTGGCCAACCAGGCATCCGGCGGAGGACGATCGCATGCCGCCATCGCCCCGCGCCACATCCGGCCGATTTGTGAAATGGCTGACTTCAGCGATATCTGCCGCCTTGTCGGCGAGACCAGCAGCCGCCTGGCGAAAATCGAATACATCGCAAACTATCTGAAAGGCATTGGCACGCTCACCGATCTGCGGTTGGCGGCATTCTGGCTCAGCGGAGAAGCCTTGCCTCGCGAAGCCGGGCGGCGTCCGCTCCACGTCGGAGTGGCCGCATTGCGCCGCGCGCTCACCGCAATCCCCGGGTGCCGCGAGGAACGCTACCGCGAAATCTCCGCCACCCAGAACGATGCGGCACGCACCGCGCGGTTGCTGCTTCAGGAACTGGCACTCAAACCCGAACCGCTGCGCTACGCCGAACTCGACCAGTTCTTCCTCGACCTCGCCGCCGCCCCGGGATCCATCGCGCGCATCCAACTTCTCAGCGACCGCCTCCACAGGCTTCATCCCGTCGAGGGCGAGACCTTGGTGAAGCTCCTCACCGGCGACCTGCGCATCGGGCTGCGCGAAGGTCTCGTCGAAGAAGCCGTTGCCGCCGCATTTAACGCGGACATCTCGAGCATTCGCCAAGCCCATATGCTCACAGGCGACATCGGCGAGGCGGCCGCGCTCGCACATTGTGGCCGGCTAGATGAGGCCGCACTGCGCCCGCTCGTCCCTATCAAGGCCATGCTCGCGTCGCCGCTCGAACGAATCGAAGGCAGCGACGAGCATACCACGGACATCCGCTTCGCTCCCCTGCCCTTCCCCACCCCGCTCTGGCTCGAACCGAAGTTCGACGGCATCCGCGCGCAGCTCCACAAAGCCGGCGGTCGCGCCGCGCTCTTCTCGCGCGATCTCCGTCCGCTCGATGCCGAGTTTCCCGAACTCATCCGCGCCGCCCTGCGTATCCCCGGCGATTTCATCCTCGACGGCGAACTCATCGCCCATGCCGACGGGCGCAAACTCGGCTTCGCCGACCTCCAGAAACGTCTCGGACGCAAAGCTGCCGATGGCGATCTTTTCCTCATCGATAGCGACAGCACCGCGACCATCCCGCTGCGCTTCATCGCCTTCGATGCCCTGTGGATGGACGGCAGCGATCTCACTCCATGCCCTTTGTCCGATCGCCGCGCCGCCTTGGAATCCATCGCGCTCGACGCCCCCTTTGAAATCATCCCGTGCCACCGGCCCGATGATCCATCCGCCGTCGACGCCCATTTCAAACAAGCCATCCGCGACGGCCACGAAGGCCTCATCGCCAAGGACCCCGCCAGCACATACACCCCGGGCCGGCGCGGCCGTGCATGGCTCAAGCTCAAGGGCGTCATGCCCACGCTCGATTGCGTCGTCACCATCGCCGAACAGGGCCACGGCAAACGCTCCGATGTCCTCTCCGACTATACATTCGCCGTGCGCGACGAGGCCACCGGCACGCTCCGCGTCATCGGCAAGGCTTACAGCGGACTCACCGATCTGGAGATCGAGGACCTCACCGAACACTTCAAAAAACACACCCTTCGCAAGGAACGCCGCAAACACCACGTCGAACCGAACCTCGTCCTCGAAATCGCCTTCGACGCCATCCGCCGCTCCACCCGCCACGACTCCGGTCTCGCCCTGCGCTTCCCCCGGATCAAAACCATCCGCCGCGACAAAACCCTCGACGACATCGACACCCTCCAAACCGCAACGGCGCTTCTCTAACACATCATCCGTGAATCACTCCGCAGATGAACCCAAAACATCCGCGATCTCGCGAAGTAAATCAGCATCTTGCTCGCTCAGTCGCGCGGCTTTGACTGAAATTTCGGCGAGCAATCCGGCTTGGAGCTCTCGGTCTTTCATCATCTTCGCTATCTCGAGAGCTTGCCCAAATGAGCCTGCCTTTGTGCATCCGAGAGCAACGTCATAAAGAACCAACGATTTTAAATCATCTTCCAAAGGATCGGCCGCTTGGATTGCGTGAGACAACATTTCCCTCGCTTTGTTCATATTTCCGATTTTCGCATAGACGCCTGCAATGTCTGCCAATGCCCACGTTTTGGACATTTCTAATGGCTCGGCCATCGCTGATCCAACGGCTTCTTTCAGGATCTGCTCCGTCTTTTCGGTGTGATTCATTTCTGCGAAAACATCCGCAATAGCGCGCAATCTGTCATGATATTTCGTTTCGGTATCCTTGTTTTCATCTAGCGCTTGAGTGAGCAGCTTGGTCGCTCTGTCTATCTCGCCTTTTTCCACATAAAATGCTGCAACTCTGGCAAAAACCCAAGATTTCCAGTTTGCATCTTCGATTTCCCCGATCGTCTCAAAAATCCGCTCGAAATCACCAGCCTCGGCATACTGGCGCGAAACCGCGCTCAATGCTCTGAATCGATCACTGTCATCGGATATGGTTCGAGCTGTATTGTGAGCTTCCGTCAGCAGTTTCGCCGCGAGTTCGGTTTCTCCGGCATTCGCAATCGTGTGGCTGAGCTCGGTCAATGCCGGGGATTTGTGCTCTGCGGATTCGATGCGCTTGGCGATTTCAATGACCTCGTCGAAATCTCCCGTTTGTTCAAACTGCTTTGAGACTGCGCGCAACGCCCAGGATTGTTGCTGTGGGTCGCGGATTTGCCTCACATGGTCGAGGGTTTGGGATCGAAGTTGTGCCGCCTGCTCCGTTTGCCCGGCGTTCGCATACTTACCGGCAATCTCGGCCAATGCCGAAGGGCTTTCATACGAATGGGGATTGATCGCGGTCGCGAGTGTGAGCGCTCGATCAAGGTCGCCGAGATTTGCATAACCCATGGCGAGAGAGCGCAAGACTTTATGGTCCAGTTCTGCGGCCTCAAGGTGCCTGGCGGCATGGAGGGCCATGGACAAGATTCGCAGGGCTTCATCGCTGTTACCCGCCTCAAGATACCCACCCGCTATGACGAACAATACCCACGATTTGTCATCGCTACGCTCACTCGCGAGAGCCGTATCCAAGCCTTCCGAAAGAAGTTGGTCGGCCAGTGCCTGCTCTCCGAGTTCCCGGTATTTGCCTGCAATGCCCACATGCACGGTGAACTCGGTCCGCGCGTGGGCAAAGCTCCTCGCCCTCTTGGTATCGGCCCTCTCATAGGCTTTAGCCAAAAGATCCAGCGCACGCTCATTGTTCCCGGCATTCGCATATTCACTCGCAATTTCCAGCAATGCTTTGGATTGGTCACTTCGGTAGCGTATTGTGGGGACTGTCTCAACCGCCTCGGCAAATATCCGCTCTGCCAGTGCCTCCCGGCCATCCAGCGCATATGCGCGTGCGATCAGAGTCAAAGCTCTGGCACGATGATGCGCTCCCCATTTGTCGAAACCGCGGGCGATCACCAGCGCTTGGTTGAAATCGCCGGAAAGCGCATGATGGCCTGCGATGTCAGCCAACACCCCGTTCTTATACGCACTATTGCCGATCATTTCCGCCACGTTCATAGCTTGGCCTAGGTAGCCCAACTCCAAGTACATGTTAGAGATGCCGGTTAAGACCTCGGATTTACCTAAAGTCTGGTCTGATAGATCAATCGCTTCCAGCGCTTGGGCCACAAGTTCCGCGATCCTCTCCTTTTGCCCGTCCGCTCCATAGGCTTCTGCAATTCCGAGCAATGCTCGGGATTGGTAGTTTTCACGCACATTGAGCTTGTTTACCATGTCGAGGGCCTGCTCGAAGTCACCAGCCTTGCCATAATGAATTGCAATTCCAGCCATGGCTTTGGTATAAAGATATTTTTGATCTTCAATGATCATCGCGGTCTTCATCGCTTGATCGAAGTCGCCGATTTCCGCAAATTTGATCGCAATATCGGCCAATGCCCCAAGGCCGTTCATGATGACGCCATCGTATTCCCTTTCAACCGTTTGTGCGGTCGTGATGGTTTCCGAGAGGAGCCGTGATGCCTGTTCCTTTTCACCTGCCTCGGCATACTTGCCTGCGATCTCGCACAACAACCGCAAGTCCGGCCATGGATTGGTTTTGGCAGTCTCGAGGGCTTGAGAGAGCAGTTGCAAGGCCTGCTGCGGTTGCCCTTTTTCGGCATGCACTTCCGCGATCCCGGCCATGGCAACGGATCGATGCGATGGGCTCTTGATTTCCTTTGCGACCAGCAAGGCACAGGAAAGCGGGCATCGCCGGGCATCCTCCAGTCCATCCAATGAGGATTCTGAGGTAATTGAATCCGATCGATCCGAACACGCCGAAACGCTGATGGCGGCGATGCACAAAAGTCCGGCTGCTCGTGCGGAAAGAATCATCCCTAGCCCATACGACACCAATCTCCCGATTCTTCGGGTAAACCAACCTTGACCACTCGGCAATCAAAGGCTATACATTTTGCGTGCCAGATACGTACAACATCAAGCAAGCGCAAGCCGGTTTACCGAAGCTCTGTCGATCGGGAAAACGATTCGTGATCGCGAATCGCAATAAGCCGGTGATGGTCGCAATGCCCGTGAATGACTTTGAAGCGCTCATGGAAACGCTTGATGTCCTGGGCGACCCGCATGCGATGAAAGCGCTGAATATCGCCCGCGAAGGCAAAACCACCTACCGCCAACTCGACCTCGATGATCCGGATTTCGGCCTCTAAGCAAGTCACGGCTTGGCTCACGGCGCTACCACCGCAGACCAAACACCGCGTCCGCCTTGCCTTGCGGGCGTTGGCGAAGGGCCGGGGTGACATCAAGGGGCTTCAGGGGCCTCTCGAAGGATTCAATCGCCTGCGCATCGGCGGGATTCGCATCATCTACCGGCAGGTTTCCGCCAGCGAGATCCGCCTTGATCACGCCCAAACCCGCGACGTGGTTTACGAAGTCTTCGAACGCATTCTCGAGAATCGGAGAGATTCATCATAGGAAAGCCAATGAAAATAGACGATGAGAGTGCGGGGCGCGACTGCGTCCTTACCTCAGATCTCTATGAGCTGAAGTGATGCCAACCGCCGGGCGGAATGGGATCGGCCTCCCGGCCAGTGATTTCGCCGATTTGGGTGAGGAGGACATCGGGAAAGGCGGATTTCCAAGCGGATGCGAGGGCGGATGCGAGGGCGGATGGATCGCCGCGATGGGTGAAGAGAAGCTCGAAGTCCTCGCCGTCGTTGAGCGCGGCATCGAGTTCCACGCCTGCGTGGCGCGGCACGGCAGCACGATCGAGGGTGAATCCGACGCCGGATGCCCGGGCGAGTTTCGGCAGATCCGCCGCAAGGCCGTCGGACAAGTCCATCATGGACGATGGTTTGAAGTGGCGTACGAGCCAAGCCGCCTCGGCGAGCCGCGGGAAAAAATCGAGATGTCGCCCGCTGGCGAACGAACCACCGAGCCGGCCGGTGACGTAAATCGCATCGCCAGGCATGGCGGTGGAGCGCAGCGTGAGGTGTTTGCGCTTCACTCGGCCGGTGGCGGCGATCGAGATGACCGCGGCAGAGTCTGTCGGCACCGCGCTGGTCTCTCCGCCCGCGATCTTTGCGCCGCTCCATTCCAGCGCACGCGCCATTCCCTGATAGAGCCCGTCCACCCATGCGACCGCGCGCTCGGGAGGCATGGCGATGGTGGAGAGGAAACGATCCGGCGCGCCGCCCATCGCCGCGAAATCCGAGACCAGGCGCATGATCGCTTTCCATCCGACGCGCTGCGGATCGGTGTCCGGCGGATAATGGATCGACTCGACGATGGCATCGGTTTTGAGCAGGGTGAGCACGTCGTCGTCTTGCGGATCCGTGGATTCATCGACCACCGCACAATCGTCGCCGGGGCCTGCGGCGACGCCAGCAGGGAGCGGCACAAGGCGGGCGATCCGCTCGATGAGCGCGTCTTCGCCGATGTCACGTAGGGTGGGTTCGTGCGGAGGATTCATGGTGGATTGTTTGCGAAAGATTCCCGGAGACTTCCGGGGTTGCTGGTGATGATCGCCTGCGTGCCGAGCTTTTGGAAGCGTGCTGCTTGGCGGGGATCGTTGACCGTCCACACGTGATGCTCGAATCCGGCCGCGATCACGGCTTTGATGAAATCATCACTGATGTCGGAATGCCGCGAGGCGAGCCCGTCCGCACCGGATTCACGGAGCGTCTGTAGCACGGATTCGAGCGATGGTCGAAATCCGCTGAACAGGCGACCTTTGCGCACGCGGCACAACCAGTGCGCCTTGTATTGCGGTGCCTGCTTCTTGATTTCGCGGAGCAGCCCGGCATCGAAGGAGAGAAACACAATCTGGCCTGCGGTGATTGGTGATGAGTCGAGTGTGGCCAGAATCGGCGAGATTATTTCCGCTCCGGCTTTGATGTCGAGATAGACGAGCTTGCCGGGCGGCACGGTTGCAAGCACCTGGTCTAGGGTCGGGATGCGCTCCCCATGGAAGGCGTCGCCGTGATGCGCCCCCACATCGATGGATTGGAGTTCCTCCAAGGTCGAGTCGCGCACCACGAGCCGGCGATTTGCGACCTTTCGCGTGTCTGCATCGTGGATGCAGACGACGTGCCCGTCCTTGGTGAGTTGCAGGTCGACCTCGATGCCATCGGCTCCCTGCTGCCATGCGAGGTTGAATGCGGTGAGCGTGTTTTCCGGCGCGTCGTGCGATGCACCACGGTGGGCGATGATGAGTGGTGACGCCGCGGATGTTGTGATCACGAGGAGCCAGAGGGCGCCCGCAACGATTGGCATGGCCTGGAGATTGAGGCAGCGGGCGAGACGCCCGCGCCACGTGGCAAGGGCGTCCTGCCCGTTGCCTGCAACGAAGAATTCGGTCGGAAATGTGGAACACATCGCGGAGCGAAGATGGCGGTAATTGCGAGGGTGTGCAACCCGGGGAATCACCCGGACAAAACAACTTTATTCGCGAGGTTGCCTGATGAATTTTGAAATTGAACCGCAGATGAACAGGATGCACGCAGATAAACAAGATACAATATCACCCGGCGAAGCCTTCATCGACAAGGAGTTTGCCACTGGCAATCGCTTCGTTGGCGAGCTCGTCGCAGCGCTCATTGTCGGGGTGGCCGGCGTGGCCTTTGACCCACCTCCATTCGATTTTATGTGACCCCATCACGGCGAGCAGCCGCTCCCAGAGGTCGCGGTTTTTCACCGGCTCTTTTTTCGAGTTGATCCAGTTTTTCCGCTGCCACCCATCGATCCATTTCGAATTGATCGCATCGACAAGGTATTTTGAATCAGAAAAAATCGTGACCTCGCACGGTTCACGGAGGACTTCGAGTCCGGCGATCGCAGCGCGGAGTTCCATGCGGTTGTTGGTGGTCATGCGATATCCCGCCGAGAGCTCCTTGCGGTGATTGCCGCTTTCGAGAATCACGCCGTATCCGCCGGGGCCCGGGTTTCCCTTGCAGCCGCCATCGGTGTGGATGATCACTTTTCTCATGGTGCAATGGCAGCTAAGCGGGCGTCCATCAACCGGGCGACGTGTTTGGCCAGCATGTCGGATTCCAGATTGACCCGCGAACCGATGACTGCGGCATGCAGGTTGGTGTTTTCCCACGTATGCGGGGTGATCCAGAAGGTGGCGGTGTCGTTTTTCAAATCCGCAATCGTCAGGGAAATGCCGTCGATGGCGAGCGACCCTTTGTCGATGCAAAGTGGCAGCAGGTCGGCAGGCAGCCGCACATCAACACGATGATCCTGGCCATGCGACTCAAGCGCGGTGATCTCGCCGGTGGCATCGACATGGCCGAGCACGAAGTGCCCGCCAAAGCGGTCGCCCACGCGCATCGCGCGTTCGAGATTCACCTGCGATCCGGCGGCGAGACCGCCGAGCGACGTGACGGTGAGCGTTTGCATCAACAGATCGAAATGCATGTCGCTGGCATCGCCGGCCGCAAGCGTGAGGCAGCAACCATTCACCGCCACCGAATCACCAAGCGCCACCTCGGCGGCGAATGGCGCATGGATGGTGAGGCGCGCCTGGTCGCCGCGCTCTACGAGCGAGACAACCGTGCCTGTGCATTCGACGAGTCCGGTAAACATGGCGCGGGCAGTGAGCCTTGCCTCCCCTTGGCGATCAAGGGGAATTTTTGTCGACACGACCGGTCGATCCGGCTCGCCATCGCTTACTTTGCAGCCCGGAGCATGAAGTCCTTCACCGTCACACCACGGCTGCCGTTCTTCAGTTCGACATGGATGGTGTTTTCGCCTGCCTTGAGATCGAGCGTGACGGGCTCCGTGTATTCCCACATGCCGATGGTATATGGCACGTCGATTTCAGTCGGGGCGGTGCCACCGTTCGAGGAAATGATGAGCTTCTGGCCTTTTTGCAAGGTCGCGACATTGCCCATGATCTGGTATTTCCCAGCCTCGGGAACCTCGATGACGTAATCGGCCTTGAAGCCACCCAGCATGTGGATCTGCATGCCATCTCCGAAACTTTTCATGGCGGCGGATTTCCCGGAGGACTTCGCGTGCCCGACGGACGGGATGATCATCACGCCGTTTTCGATGCGCACTTCCTTGTCTGCGGAGGCCACGGCGGCGGAGCGGAGTTGTTGTTCGCGCTCGTTGGCTTCAGCGAGTTCCTGGCCGAGCGGACCGAGCGTCTGGGCGCTGGCGGCGATAATGCGCTGCTGATAAAGACCGGCGCGGCTCCAGAATCCACCGGCAACCTTGCGGCGGTCATTGTAAGCCTGCTCGCCGAGAACGCGGCTGATCCACTGGGCGCGCAGGACCTTGAGGTAACCTTCGGCATCCGCGCGGGCCTGGGAATCGAGCAGGAAATGGCTGCCACTCATCGGTGTGTCATCCTTGTCCCACCAGCTCGCATGAAATCCGGCACCGAGGACGGTAACCCAGCCTTTGGGCGTCCAATGGCCGACCGCAGCGTGTGCGCGCTGGGTGACCCCCCACGTCGGAATGCCGAAGGCGCGGAGAATGAAGCGGCCGTAGAACGCACGGCGTCCGCAGATGCCGCCATTGAGGACGATGTTCTGGTATTGGTGCAGGGTCGGGATGTCATATTTCACGTTTTGCGATCCATAGGGCACTTCCGAGCGAACCGAGGAAACGTAGCGCCAACCGTAGTCCGGGTTGTAAATGTGATCGGGGCGGTAGTTGCGGAGCATCGTGCGTCCCCATTGGAGCATTTCATCCGGCGCGTCGCTGTTGACGACGTTGCGGTATTCCCATGCGGCGAGGTGTTCGAATGCGGGATCGAGTTCTCCGGCGAGGTAGGCTTTTTCGTAATGGAGGTAGCGTTGCACCGGATCGACGTCGAGCGTCGGCAGATCCGCCGGCTCCTTGGGCTTCGACTGGCCAATCGGGCGGGCATGCACGACGCTGGTGCCGATCGCAAGGCGGCGGAAAAGCCCCTCCGATGCGCGCGGACTGGCTTTTTGGATCTTTGCGAAAATCGCGGCGGCATTCCCCCATTCACCGAATGCGGCACCACCGGCGGCCAGCATTTCCTTCATCAGTCCGGCATCGCTGAGAAGTTGGTCAATCACCGCCGCATTGCCGGGTGCGCTTTCAGCAAAGCGCGCGAGTTTCTCCGGGCCTGCAGAAGCCAACACCGCGCCCTTTGCCAACGTGGCATCCAGGGCATCGTTGCCGAGAACGGACGCGAGCGACTCGATGAGCTTTTTCGATGCCGCGGTCTCCGCGTCGCGCGCATTTGTCAATGCAGCCTGGGCGGCGGCGTTTTCGCGTTTGAATTTCTCCTCGTTCTTCAGGGCCTCATCGAGTTTGGCCTGCCGCTCTTTGAGGGCCGCCATGCCCTCTTCACGGTTTTTCTGCCAATTCGCGAGATCCTTGCGGGCGGCTTCACGCTCAGCATCGGTTTTCGCGTTTTTAAGATTTTGCTCGGCCCTGGCGATCCCCTTGTCGGCGCCACCGATCCATTTCCCCGTGGCATGTGCGACAAGGCCGCGCGCCGCTCCGATGGATCCAAGATTTTTTTGGGCTTCGTCGGCGGCAGTCTTGGCGACGACGACGGCTTCATGAGCTTGGTCCAATGCCGCCTGCAAACCGGAATCCACGGCAGGAAGTGCGGTTTTCACCTCCCCTTTCACCGATTCGAGCATCGCGGCGTAACGCTCAAGGTGCTTTTCGCCTTCCGCTGTGAGCGGCGGCAACTGTGGCGCATTGCGAGGGCGGGCGGATGCGATTCCTGCAATCAGGGAAAATCCAATCGCAGGCAGAAGTAGGAGCTTGGTCAACGAGATGGGCATGACTGAATAACGTCGTCATAGACGGTTTCTTTCGATTTTCTTGAAAATTCTCCAACCCGTCGGCCGCAACCTTCTGTCGTGACTCCATCGGGCCGTTTGGCGCTGGACGCGCTGCATCCAGAGGTACAACCTCCGCAACTCCCTGCCATGGCAGACATTCCATCAAGCAAATCCACCTCGTCAGCTCGCTCGCCCTTTGCCGGATGCCTCATCTTCATTGCCGCCGGCCTGGTCATGCTTTTCCTGATCGGTTTCTCGACATACGTCCTGTTCCGCCAATACGCGGAGATCGAGAAATTCACCGAGCCCTCCCCTGCCCCGCGCAGCATCGTTGCGATTCGCGATCACGAAACTGATATCGTCGCCCTTGCCGAATCGCTTGAAGCATTCCGGCAACGGCTCGATGGCACGCCCGCCACCGAACTCCGCCTCACACCCCAGGAAATCAATCTCGCCATCGCAGCATACGAACCACTCGAGGAACTGCGCGGCACATTCGAGGTCATTGCCATCCACGATGACCACCTCGAAATCGCCATTTCCTTCACCCTCAATGGCAAGCCCCGCCTGACCCGTGACGGGGAAAGCGGTTGGATCACCAGCGACTCACGCCATCTCAACGCAACCATTCATGCGCGCCCCGCCTTGCTGCAACATGAGCTGATTCTCCAGATTCTCGAAATCCACCCGACGTCCGGAGCCGAAGTCCCCCGGGAATTCATCGAGTTGATGTCGCCCTACCGCATCACCGAGCGCTATCTGGAACACCCGGTGATCGCACCCGCCATGGCCACGCTCACTCGCGTTGGCATCGAGGATGGCACCTTGGTTTTCACCCGTGAACCTGGCGTGAATCCCGTCGATTTCATCTCGGATTCCGAAGTGAATTCCGGAGCAAGGCGATTTTTCCTGTTTTTCGGTGCCGGGGCGTCGCTATTCCTGTTGTTCGCCAGCATCGTCATCTTCCTTGGCCTGCGAAATGCAAAAAAACGAGACCACCAAGCGTAGCTTTTTCAAATTCCAACCGTATCAATCACCCGAATTCGAATCCAACGCATGAAACTCCGCCACACCCTACCCATTTGCTTCCTAATCGCGAGCATTCCCTTCACCGCCGCGAATGAGGAAACCCCACCTGCCGCAACGGACGAATCCACCGCCGAATCCACTGCGGATGCCGCCAAGCAGGATGATGCGGAGAACGCCGCATCCGATGACTCAAAAGAGCCCGACGAAGCCACCGAACTCAGCAAGGCGAACCGCCTCGCCGCCACCCGGCTTACCCACGAAACCAACGAACTCCGCGCCGAAATCACCCGCCTCAAGATGGAGCGCGAGTTGATCTCCGAGCGGCTCGCTCTCGAAACCGCCAAACGCAACGAAGCCCTTCGCGAAGCCATCGCACCCCTCGAAGCCGAGCGAGAACAGCTCGCCCGTGAAGGCGAAATCGCCAAACAACGCGCCGAGAAACTCACCAACGAGCTCAAGTCTCTCCAGACCGAAGCCGCCCTCGAACTCACCGCGATGCAAAACGAAATCCGCCGCATCGAGGCGATTGAGCGCCGCGCCAAGTTCGCCGACGCCGAACCGCAATACCTGAAAAACCCGCTGCGAGAAGATGGCACCCTCGTCATTTCCGACCGCCGCATCCCGCTCAACGGCCCGGTCACCACCGAACTCGCCGACTTCGTCACCACCCGCATCCAATTCTGGAACAACAAGGACCGCGAACTGCCGATCTTCATCGTCATCGACAGCTCGCCCGGCGGCTCGGTGATGGCCGGCTACCGCATTCTTAAGGCCATGGAGTCGAGCGACGCGCCGATCCATGTCGTCGTCAAATCCTTCGCCGCCTCGATGGCCGCAGCCATCTGCACGCTCGCCGAACATTCCTACGCCTACCCGAACGCCGTGCTGCTCCACCACCAGATCAGCAACTCGATCATGTTCGCCCGCCTCAATCTCACCCAGCAGCGCGAGTTTTACCAACAAACCACCCGCTGGTGGGACCGCTTCGGCGTCCCCATCGCCGCGAAAATGGGCATCACCGCCGACAAATTCATCGAAATGATGTATGAGAAAGCCAGCAGCGGCGACTGGGTGGAATTCGCCGACGAGGCGCACAAACTCAAGTGGGTGAACCACATCGTCGAAACCATTGAGGAAACCGCCATCCTCAAGGATCCGGACAAAACCGAAGGGGCCGCACCCGCCGCACAACTCAAGCTCGAAGAGCAGCTCGACGACGAAGGCCGCCCGTTCATCTGGCTGCCGCGCATCGACCCCACCGACGTCTGGTTCCTCCACAATCCCGACGGCTACTTCCGCGCTCGCTGAAATTTTCATTTCCGGGCAAAAAGATGCTTGCCAACCATCCGCCGCATCCATAACAGTCCCGCCCCCGCCGCACCCCGGCCGGGGACAAATCACCAACAAAACGCGAGGATAGCTCAGTTGGTAGAGCAGTTGGCTTTTAACCAATTGGTCCTGGGTTCGAGTCCCAGTCCTCGTACTTCCCTTTTCAACGCTGCCTGACGTGCAGCGTTTTTTGTTTCTGGCAACTCCACCCACCGTTCGACGAGAGGGCTGGGACGAGAACCCCTGCGCAGCATCATGGGTTCGACTGCCACTTTCGATCGCATCGAAACATCCATCTCACCGCGAAGCGCACCCCGCAGAGACGCAGCACAGCGAAGTCAATCCCAGTCCTCGTACTTCCCTTTTCAACGCTGCCTGACGTGCAGCGTTTTTTGTTTCTGGCAACTCCACCCACCGTTCGACGAGAGGGCTGGGACGAGAACCCCTGCGCAGCATCATGGGTTCGACTGCCACTTTCGATCGCATCGAAACATCCATCTCACCGCGAAGCGCACCCCGCAGAGACGCAGCACAGCGAAGTCAATCCCAGTCCTTGTACTTCATTGCTAAAGTGCTGAAATTCAAATGATTGCGAATTTCTCGCCAGCCCGGAAATTGCCGAATGTGCATGAAAATGTGTAGTGTGTTTGTATTTGGCCTATTTTATCCATAGGCGTCCGAATGGTGTAAAATGGCCACTTTGCCCCACCATTTCACCCGCCAATCTAAATCCGGATCGTCCTCGCCACCTTCCCCCACTCCCCGCGCCCGGCCACGCGTGATAGACGACGCGGCATTTTTCCGGTAGTCTCACCCCATGAACTTCGATTGGCGTGGCCGGGTGATCCTCCAGAAACTCGCGGAGGGCTGCATCGTGCGTGAGGCGGCGGCAGCGGCGGGCATCACCAAGCGGGCCGTGAAACTCCGCATGGCGTCGAACGCTGGATTCCGTGAAGCGGTCGCTCAGGCCCGTGAGGCAGGCGCAGACGAACGACGCTTCCGCCTGTGGCTGCGTCATCACTTCCGTGGCCGTCGTCCGCCTACGGGGAAAGGACACGGCGGTCGGCCAGCGTTCAGCTATGGCCGCCGGTGAGGAGTCCGAGTGAATTCCGGCTGGCAAGCGAGTTCACAAAGCCCCATATTCGGATTGCCATGGTCACTCAACAATACCGCGAAGCCAACGAGCTTGCCGACCTCCTCGACTTCTACGAAGACGCCAGCAAATCCAAAGTCGCAAAACCCGAAGAATTCGCCGACCTCATCGCCAGAACCCGAGCCGACCTCGCCGAGCAAGAGCGAATCGACGGCAAGCCAGCCGACCCAAGGGAACAGCGCCAAGAATTCCTCGTGGCGACCTGATCCCGCCTTTGATCCCTCAATCTTTCTCGATTTCGTTAGGGTCGTCGGCCTGCGGGGCGTGATCAATGCGGTCTACCAACATTACTTACGGTCTTTTTTGACCTTCTTCAGCTTTTGCGTGACCGGCCTTGGGCCGCCATCTTCCGCACCCACGGGTCTTTCGACTTCGAGAAGTCTTGCGGCTTGGCGGTTCAAAATTCCCAATCCGCAGGTGGCATCGCTCTCACCCATCCTGCATCGCCCTCACCTCGTCGCGGACCAGGCGCACCAATTCCGGCGGTGCAATCGCCTTGGCCTGGCGGCCGAAGCTCAGCACCCAGCGCACCACCTCTTCCAATCGGCCCACCTCGAATCTTACCTCCACCGGGTTGCCTTTCGCATCGAGCATCTTGACCTCCTGCGTCGGATGCCAGCGGCGCTCTTGGGCCAACCGCGCCGCATACTGGCGCAGTTCCACCCGCACCACGTGCCGGGTCTCATCGCCATCGACATTCCACACGCCGAACGATCGCCGCAAGTAAGTCGCACCATCGAAATCTGCCGACCGTTCGAATCGGCCTTTCATCACCTTGGTGTTTGAGATCCTCGGCAAAGCGAACGTCCGCAGCGCCGCGCGGTCCAGATCATGCGCGATCAGATACCAGCCACCCTCGACCTCGCCGAGATGCAGTGGTTGCACCGCTCTGACCTCTCCCTCGTCCGCCCCGAGCTTGCGGTAGAGGAAGGAAATTTCACGCTGGTCCAGCACCGCCTTGGCCAGCTTGCCGAAGGCCCCGAGCACCTTCGTGTCTTGAACCACCGCTTTGCGCGAAAACGCCTCGTCGAGATCGTTCCACGTGAACCCCACCTTCCCCAGCATACCCTGCGTGAGCTTCGCGAAGGCCGCGCTCAGCGCATCCGACACCCGCGTCCCCCGGATCCCGCGCAGCGCGCTGCGGGTGAAAAACAACGTCGCCAGCTCGTCCTCCGACAACTGGAACACCGGAAAATCCGACACATCCCCGTCGTAGCGGTAGCCGTGCAGATCCTCGCAATACACCAGCGGCAGACCCAGCGAATCGCGCATGAAATTGATGTCGCGCTGGATCGTCTTGCGCGTCACCCCCAACCGCTCCGCCAGCGTCGAACAGTTCGGCAGGCCGCCTTTGCAGATCACCGCATGAATCTCGTAGATCCGCTGAATCGGCCGCCGCGTGCTGCCATCGCGCGGAGCATGCACCGCCGGATTCGCAACGGACGACTTCGGAGCAGGGCGGGAGCGGGTTTTCATCGGGTAGGTTCGGGTGGAAGATTCTCAAGATCCTGCTGCAGCGACTCAGGAGTAAACGACGGGATCCTGCGGCGGAATAGCTCGTCGTCGAACTCGAATCGGTTCATTCCAGCGATACCAGCCGCCACGGATCTGGGAATTCTTCCGCTCGAAAATAGCGAGACGGCCAGCTCCAGCCTCAATTCGCTTTCGTGAAACGAAGTGAGTGCCGGATCATCTGGCAAGGTCAAGATCACGCCCAAGCTGTATTCCGAAACAACGGGATGCCAACTTCAAAAAAAATGACGGATTCCGAGCGTTTTTCACACCCTACCCCCGCCGTTGTCCCACCCCGGGGGGTAAAAACGGACATGCTGAAACACGAAAACCGTGTGAGCTTCGCGAACCTTCATTGATGCAAAACCTGTTTGCTTGGACTGAGGTTACGAGGTCAAATTCAGAAATGAGACCAACCTTCAACCTTCAACCTTCAACCTTCAACCCTTAACTCTCCCACCTCCATGCACCCCTTCGCCCCCGGCGACCGCGTCGTCGCCATCAACCTCGACATTTCCGTTCCGTTGTATCCGAACGGAGATTGTAGCGCTCACCCCTTTCTTTTTCCGGACGGACCATTGCGGCGCAATGTGGTTTACCGTGTTGATGCGGTCTGTGATCGCAAAGGTCGCCAAGGACTCTACCTCTGCGGGATGCGTATTTTCTGGGGAGGGCGCGATATCGCTTGGGATTCCTCCCGCTTCCGCAAGGTTGAAGAGGTCGGCCACCCCCCAGTGGCCGTCAAAAAAGCAAAACCCGTGAGAGCCAAAAGCATTCAAAAAACTCCCTCAACGATCACCGCATGACGCTGGACACCTTCGCCTCCCTCATCTCCTCCGCGCCCGCCCCGGTGATCCTCATCGAAGGCCGTCGCTCGATCCCGGATGACGTCGCGCACCTGGCCCGGCGGGTTTCCTCCATGCTGGCCACGCGCTTTCCCGCCCTGCGCTTCCGCTCCGGCAATGCCACCGGGACCGACCAAGCATTCGCTGCAGGCGTGATCGACGTGGCACCCGAACGCCTGGAAATCATCGCCCCCTACGCCATGCACCGCGCCAAGTCCCGCCACCCGCTCGTGCGTTACGAGTCACCGGAATCCCTCAGCGAAGAGGAGTTGGAACAAGTGAAATCGCTTACCATGGCCGCCACCCCCGCCAATAAATCCTTGATCCGCTGCTACGGCCGTGGCGGACGCGCCGCCGCCCAGGCTGCCTGCCTGATCCGCGACACCCTGAAAGTCACCGGCATGAATGAGTCGGCGCGCCGAGTAGTCACGGCGGATCGAGCCGAGTCCGCCCTACCCATCCCCACCGCCGCCCTGTTCTGGGTCGATCCCGCCGAACCCGAAACCGGCGGCACCGGCCACACCATCCGCGTCTGCCGCCTCCAAGGCGTCCCTGTGATCTTCCAACGCGATTGGCAGGCCTGGGCAGTATGATGCTTTATTTCACATGTTGCATTTATTTCAGATGGATGTCAGATTATCTCCGCCATGAGTACCACCTTAGAACCATCCCGTTTAACCCCTGGCGATCAAGGCGCCTTGCGCAGTCTGCTGGAGGCGTTGCACGGCCCCGGCGATTCCGCCAACGCCACGATCACCGTGGGCAATCGACCGATTTCATTGCCAACACCTGCCCTCGGACTTGTCACCGAGCTGTTGGAACATCTTGCCGCAGGACGCTCTGTCACGGTGCTTGGCGCTGAAGAGGAAATTTCACCACGCGAAGCGGCGGAGCTGTTGGGAGTCTCCCGACCGTTTGCCTCCCGGCTCTTCGATGATGGGCAGATTCCCAGCCGCCGGGTGGGCACCCACCGCCGTGCCTACATCAAGGATGTGCTCGCCTACCGGGAACGCCAGCACACCGCACGGCGTGCAGCCCTCGACGAACTCGCGGCAGAAGGCCAACGACTCAACCTTGGATACTGAAGGAATGAGCCCCTCCGTTGTTGTCCTCGATGCCTGCACGCTCTACCCGGCGGCCTTGCGCGACGTCCTGATGCGACTGGCTCTTCACCAACTCATCCACGCCCGCTGGACGGATGCCATTCACGACGAATGGATAGAGGCGGTGCTCCGCGACCGGCAGGATCTTACCCGTGAGCGCTTGCAACGGACCCGTGAACTGATGGATTTTCATTCGGAGGGTAGTCTGGTCACGGGTTACGAACATCGGATTCAAGATCTCGAACTACCCGATAAGGATGACCGCCATGTGCTGGCAGCCGCCATCGAAACGGAAGCCGACAGCATTCTCACTTGGAATTTGAAGGACTTCCCCGTGGCTTTACTCGCCAGCCATGGAATCCACGCGACGACCCCGGACGAGTTGCTCTCCAGACTCAGTAAAGACCACCCGGAGGAGATGATCACCGTCCTGCGCGAGGCGCGTCTCTGCTTGAGACAGCCACCGGTTTCGGCCGCCGAATACCTTGCGACCTTGAGCAACCAAGGACTGATCCGCACCTGCGCAATTCTCCAACCGCGAATTCATGAACTGTAATGTCAGCAATCCCGTACATCCTCACGGTTGGAAATGATCCAGTCTCTCTGATCCGCCGCCCTGTTCTGGATCGACCCCACCGACCCCGAAGCCGGCGGCACCGGCCACACCATCCGCGTCTGCCGCCTCCAAGGCGTCCCTGTGATCTTCCAACGCGATTGGCAGGCCTGGGCGACTTGATGCGCTTATGACACAATCCCACCACCAACCTAACCTCCACCCCGATTCCGCTTCACACCCATAGGCCTTTTCGCTTTTCTCACAGAGTGCTCAGCAACCAACTGGAGCCTTCTGAAAACCTCCCCCACACAGCCATCCGACGTGCATCCCGAATCCCAACACCTCGAATACAAACGCGAGATTACCGACACTCTCGAACGCGAGGTCGTGGGCTTTCTCAACAGCCGCGAAGGCGGGCGCATCCTGATCGGAGTGGATGATTCTGGAACGATCCTCGGACTCGCCGATCCGGATGGCGATCAGCTCAAGATCAAAGACCGCTTGAAGCAGAATATCCAGCCCTCATGCCTCGGCCTCTTCGACGTATTGATCGAGGAGAGCGAGGGAAAAACTTGGATCAAACTGCTCGTCGCCAGCGGTTCGGAAAAACCCTACTACCTCCGCAAGCAAGGCATGAGCCCCCGGGGCTGCTTTCTGCGCATCGGCAGCGCCACCGAGCCCATGCCAGAGCGCCAAATCGAGGCCCTTTTCGCCAAACGCACACGCAATTCCATCAGCCGCATCGCATCCCCACGCCAGGACCTCAAATTCTCCCAACTCAAAATTTACTACGAAGCAACGGGACGCGAACCCAATGCCCAGTTTCTCAAAAACCTCGAACTCTTCACCGAGGACGACCGCTACAACTACGCCGCCTATCTATTGGCGGACATCAACAACACGTCCATCAAAGTCGCCAAATATCGTGGCACAGACCGGGTCGATCTGATCGAAAACGAGGAATACGGAAATTGCTGCCTGGTCAAGGCGACCAAACAGGTGCTCGACAAACTCGATCTCGAAAACCGCACCCTCACCCGCATCACCCCGAAAGAGCGTCAGGAAACCCGCCTTCTCGATCCCGTCGCCCTGCGCGAGGCCGTGATCAACGCCATCATCCACAACGACTACAGCTACGAAGGCGTTCCCAAGTTCGAACTGTTTGCCGACAGACTGGAGATCACCTCAACCGGCAGCATTCCCCAGGGCCTGAGCGAAGCCGAGTTTTTCGAAGGCTACTCCATCCCCCGCAACAAGGAGTTGATGCGCATCTTCCGCGACCTCGACATGGTGGAATACCTTGGGTCCGGCATGCCCCGCATCCTCCGGGCCTACCCTAAGGAATGCTTCCGCTTCTGCGAAAACTTCACCCGCATGGTATTCCCATTCCCTTTGTCAGGGGCAGAGTCAGGGGCAGAGTCGAGGGCCCAGTCAGGGGCCCAGTCAGGGGCCCAGTCAGGGGCCCAGTCAGGGGCCCAGTCGGAACGCGTTCTCCTAGCGCTCACAGACTGCCCACTTTCTTCTCAAGAAATCGCTCTCATCCTCGACTTGGAATCCAAATCAGGATCCTTGAAGCGCTCACTGAAACAACTGCTCGAAGAAGGCTTGGTGGAATACACCATCCCCGAAAAACCCAACAGCCGCCTCCAAAAATACCGACTCACCGCACAAGGCAGAAAGATGAAGGATGAAGGATGAAGGACAGACAGACCTCGTGGAACGGACGACCGAGTTCGCACTCCGGGTCGTGAGAATGTTCGTCGCCCTGCCGAAGACGGAGGAAGCCCGCGTTCTCGGCAGACAAGTCTTGCGCTCCGGCACATCCGTCGGCGCGAACTACCGTGAAGCCCAGCGCGCCCGCTCAAAAGCCGAATTCGTTTCCAAAATCGGCGACTGTCTCAAAGAGCTCGACGAGTCATCCTACTGGCTCGAACTCCTCGTCCGCTCCGAAATAGTCCCCGAAACCAAACTCGCGGCCCTCCGCGACGAGAACAACCAACTCTTGGCCATTTTCACCGCAATCTCTAAGAAAGCCAAAGGAGCCCCCTAATCTTCCCCCTCAGCCCTCATCCTTCAGCCCTCATCCTTCAACCCTCATCCTTCAACCCTCATCCTTCAACCTTAAACCTTCATCCTCCATCCACAAAGCCAAAGGCCTCGACTCCAAAGCCGTCATCCTCATCGGCATGCCCCCGCAGCAAGATCTCGCCAGCGACTACGAGAAATACACCTGGTTCATGGCCGTCAGCCGGGCGCGGCAGATGCTGGCCGTGGTGGAAGGGCGAAGCGGCCACTCCGACGAGTGCTTATAACACAATCTAAGATCTGCTAAATCTCCACCCCGATTCCACTTCACACCCTCCCGCCTTTTCGCTTTTCTCCGAACGTGCTTTACCGACCATTCACCTCCCTCAACTTGCGTCCCACTTGAAGTGCAATGAGACAGGATCTCCCACAGCCCTCCGGCGAATTCCTCTTTTACTCCGGCCCCGATGGACGGATGAAGGTGGAGTGCCGCTTTCAAGACGAGACGCTCTGGCTCACCCAGCGGCTCATGGCCGATCTGTTCGGGGTCGGCGTTCCCGCGATCAACAAACACCTGAAAAACATCTTCGAGTCCGGGGAATTGAGGGAAGAAGAGGCTATTTCCATTTTGGAAACAACCACTCCCCACGGTGCAATTGAGGGGAAAACCCAGACCCAGAAGACGCGTTTCTACAACCTCGACGCCATCATCGCGGTGGGCTACCGGGTCAACAGTTACCAAGCCACGCAGTTCCGGATATGGGCGACGCGGACTCTCAAAGAGTTCATCATCAAGGGCTTCGTGATGGACGACGAGCGTCTCAAGCAGGGCGGCACGGTCTTTGGCGTGGATTACTTTGAGGAATTGCTGGAGCGCATCCGCGAAATCCGGGCCAGCGAGCGACGGTTTTACCAGAAAATCACCGACATCTACGCCACTGCGGTCGATTATGACCCCAAGGCACCGGTCACCCGCGAATTCTTTGCCACCGTCCAGAACAAGCTCCACTGGGCCATCACCGGCAAGACCGCCGCCGAGCAGATCTACGCCTCCGCCGATGCCGAGAAACTCCACATGGGACTCACCAGCTGGAAAAACGCACCCCAGGGAAAAATCCTGAAGTCGGACATCACGGTCGCTAAAAACTACCTGAGCGCGAAGCACATCGAGGAGCTGAATCGCATCATTTCCGCCTACCTCGAACTCGCCGAAAACCGCGCCCGCCGGGGCATCTTTACGAGAATGAATGAATGGGTCACGTTCCTCCACAGCTTCCTGGAACTTTCCAACTACCCCATCCTGCAAGACGCCGGGAAGGTTTCCGCCGTAGAAGCCCACCTGAAAGCCGAGGCGGAATTTGAAACCTTCCGCAAACGCCAAGATCTCGAATACCGATCCGACTTCGACGAGGAAATCCGCCGCATCCAAGGAGACTAAGAATCTAGCAGTGATTCATTTCAGTATTTGCCCTCGCTCCGCTCACGCCATGCCAATTCCGCTTCGCCAAAAGCAACCGCCGCTACCGCTCCCACCGCATTCAGCCTCTAAAAATTTCAGCTTCTCCGCATTTCAGAATTTGACCTCGTAACCTCAGTCCAAGCAAACAGGCTTCGCATCAAATAAAGTTCGCGAAGCTCACAGGGCTTTAAGCTTTTCAGCTTTTCAGCTTTTCAGATTTTTCGCATTTACCCCACACCCCCCCATCTTCCTCCCGTGAACCTGGACCACGCGATCGAACGGCTCTACGCACTCAAGGTGGACACGACCACCCGCGACGGCGACGGCACCCCGCACGAGAAACCGCACAAGCCGTTGCTCCTCCTCGCCGTCCGTGGCTGGAGCCTCCGGCTCCAGGCCGTCCCCGGAGCATCTTGCTCCGGATTTCCAAATGCCCTCGCCACACCCGATCACATCCCGTGGTGCCAGGAACTCCGCGACCGCTTCACCGCGCGCTTCGAGGTCGTCCGTAAGCTGAACGACCGCAACAGCCAAGGGAGCGCGGGCGTCTCGCCCGCTTCTTCTCCCTCCAATGCGGCCAAGATGGCCGCGCTCCCCACCAACGGGCCTCGTCGCGCCGTAGCCCAATGGCGAAGGCGGATCGCCCTCTGCACAAACCACCACTAGGTCATGGACCGCGACATCATCGCTCCCGGGGCCGGACCTGCACTGGCATGTTTCGAAACTGATCGGTCCGCGCAGATCGAACAGCGAAGAGAAGCTCGCGGAGCTGGCAGGCCAGGCCTTGCTTCTGCCCAAAGATGAAGCTTTCTATCCAAATGCGGAGGGGTGGAGTGGAGGCTCAAGAAATTGACCGCCTGAAAATCATGGGCCGCAGGCAAAAACCCGCCATGAGCACCGAATGCCGGATTGCCAGCCACTCCACAAAGTGTTTCATTTCCCCGGAACGACGATCACCCTCCAACCTTCCGTCCTGCAATGGGCGCGCCAGCGGGCACGGCTCGGCGTGGACGCGTTGGTCGCGAAATTCCGCAGGAAGGACGCGGAAAAAAGAATATCGGAGCAACCCATGATCGAAGAGCCGCAATTATCAAAACAGCTAACTGCTGCGGAGCGGCGACGCTTCGGCACGGCGCTTGTGGCGAACACGCGAAAAGGCAAAACGCTGTACCGCAACGGACTCGACCTGCTCGACATGAAACGGGAATCCTCGTTCAAGGAATTCGCCCGGAACCTCGATTTCCCGCTCTGACCCGATGTATCTGCCTCCCAATGTCTGCGAAGCAATGGATGTGAAATGGGGCAAATGCTACGAGATGTTGAGAAAAGAACAGGCGAGCTTCCATCTTCGACCCGCACCATAATATTCCATCCAAGGTTTTGACACATCGGCTCCTGAAACCTAAAAGCCTTCCAACATGTCTCTGCCAATCCATCACGATTTAATTTATTAGAAGCCGGAAGATTAATGAAGGTCACACCCACATCTAGTCAATTTGTCAGCCTGTTCTCCGGGTGTGGCGGGTTCGATCTAGGTCTCATGAATTCTGGATTTATCCCATTGCATGCCTACGACCACTGCAAGGAGGCTGTTCAACATTACCAAAAGAATGTATGCGCAAGAGTTGAGCAAATCGATCTTACGCAGTTCGCACCCAGTCACTCGAAAGCGCCGGAGGTTGTGATCGCAGGGCCGCCGTGCCAAGGGTTTTCAACGGCGGGAAAGCGTGACGTGGCTGATAAGCGCAACCATTTACTGCCCTTGGCGGGCCGCCTCGCTGCTGACCTCAATCCGAAAGTCATTGTCATCGAAAACGTAGCCGCCGCCTCTTCTGGTGCTCATCGTCGCTATTGGGACGATGTCGAGAATTTCCTACGTTCCAAAGATTATCGAACCCACACCCTGCGCGCGGACGCGGCTGAACTCGGCCTCGCTCAATCCCGTCGCCGCCTGCTCCTCTTTGCTTGGAACACCCGGCGCGACATCGATTTCGCGATTGTCCCTGTGCCAAAGGTATCCTTGGCCGATGTCTTGAGTGGCGTCGAACATCTTCCCAACCACGACCCGGAATCTTTAGACCCGTGCTCGCGCGACTATCGAATCGCTACCCGCATCGGTCCAGGGCAAAAACTCAGCAATGTTCGGGGTGGCCCGCGCTCCGTCCACACATGGAACATCCCGGATGTATTTGGAACAACCACAGCTGCCGAATGTCGCATGCTCGAGTTCATCATGCGCGTCCGCAGGCAACAGCGACGCCGGGATTTTGGCGACGCCGATCCGGTTTCTGTCGCCACGTTGAAGAGGGAATTCAAGAACCAAACTATGTGCTTGGTTCGTTCTCTTCTAGCAAAAGGATATTTGCGTCGGATCGGTGCATATCTCGACCTCTGCCACAGTTTCAATGGCAAATACCGACGTTTTCAGTGGGACAACAAGGCCTGCACCGTTGATACCCGTTTTGGCGAGGCGCAGCTTTTCCTGCACCCGAACGAACACCGCCCCTTCACTATCCGCGAGGCTGCCCGCATCCAAGGTTTCCCAGACGACTACGAGTTCGATTGCGCCAAGCGCGCTGCGTTCCGCCTGATCGGGAATGCCGTCCCCCCTCCCATGGGGAGCATGGCCGCCAAATTCACACGGGAACTCCTTGGACAATGAGCGCACGCGACCGCATCCTCGAAATGGTAACCGCTTGGCAGGCCGTGACCCCCAAGCCTGAGGACGCTGCGGAACTCGCCCGCATTCTGGATCAGCTTCGTTTTCTCGACCGCGTCAAGTTCACCCCCTATGTGCCCACTCTATACTCGAGCCACCCCGCATCTTTCGAGGAACGCTTCCATGGCTGGCTCAAGAACCCGAACCTTTCCTCGGAGCAGAGCCGCGATCTTTTCGAATTCGCTCATCGCATCGCCTTTTTCTCCTTCGATGACTTCACAGCCATGTTTCAGAACGCATTCCACGGCCCGATCAGCCGCTGGTGCATTACTAAAGCGGGCATCCGACTCGATCAAGCCAACTGGCAAGCACGACTCCGGGAGGCACGCTTTCAGCAGACTTGGTTTTGCCCGGTCACCGACAGCCTTCTCATCAGCGTCTTTCACCACGTCAACGGCATTGAGGGCAAGGACCGCAAACCGACCTTCCGCGAACTGATGCACTTCGGCGACGAAACCGAAGATCGTAACACCAACAAAATCCACAAACACATCCGCAACAAAGGATACAAACGCATAGTCCTTCTCGAAGACTTCGTCGGCACCGGCGGTCAATCCCTGGAATCGGTCGATTGGGCAATCAGAAATCTTGGGCTACCAGTTCTCTTCTGCCCGATGATCATCGCACCCGAGGGCGCAGCAAAGTATCGCGATCTGAAGAATACGCTTGACCGAGAAAGAGCCAATAATCCTGACCTGCCCGAATTCGAATTTACGCCTGTCATAGAATTGGGCCACGATTGTTTCTGCCATAACACTGAAACCACACCAGACGCATTATTCGACCGAATCCGCCAACTCGCCGAGGAGGTCCACAACCGATTGACCGAATCTCAGCAGCACTGCCGCGAAGGAGCGCTTGGTTGGTGGAACGCCGATTCCCCGCAAAAGGGAGCCGCAGTCGTCATGTTTTCTAACACGCCGAACAACTCTCTGCCACTCCTCCATCACGGCTCCGTCGAATGGAGCCCGCTCTTCCCTCGCGTCGCCCGCCAACCGCTATGAACGGGTATCTCCCAAATCCATTCACTGAAGCCTACGTGACCCACACGGTTTCGGACGAGCACTTCGTTCGGTTCTTCAGCCCGGTGCTCGTCGCGTCGGCGGGTGCCATTCTCCAACCCGGCAACGTTGTCATAAAAGGCACTCAGGGTTCGGGTAAGAGCATGCTTCTCCGCCTTTTAGATCCGGAGATCCGTATCGCCTATTACAACATCGATAGCCGGGAAGAAAACCCGGATACCCGATACCCAGTCTCGGCGGGTCTGCGAAACTTCGTCTCCACCCGGGTGGATCTCAACAAAAGTGGCCTGCTCGACATCGTCAATACTTTGCCCGATTCGCCTAGCTCTGATGACCTTGCGGACATGACCAAGTCCTTCGCCGACTTCTTCAACTATTGGCTAATGCGGGGGCTGCTTCTGGGTCTCGATAAAATTAGCACTAACCCTGTCCCCTTCGGTGGCCTAGTCGATACTGTTAACAGGGATGCCTTCGCCGCTGCCCTCGCCTCCCAAGACTGCTGGAGTGGTGCTCTGCACGACGCACTCGACTGGGAGAGCCTTAAAGAAGGTGTCAAGAACCGGATCATCGACTACCGTGCCTGGGCCAACGGCAATCGTGATCTGCCCGCATCCCTCCGCCAATCCCGCACCATGATCGGCGAGCCACTCGCACGTGCCGCAGAACTACTCAAGACTACAGGAGTGATTGACCCCGCGACCAACGTCTTCGCCACTATCGACCAGATCGAAGCCCTCTGGATGCGGGACGAAGGTAAACGCGGGCTGGGTGAGCGCCTCCGCCGCGAGCTTCATGAGGTGCTCGGGAAACGCGATGATCGTGTTTCCTACCGCATCGGGGCTCGCCGCTACGACTGGGGCAAAGGCGGCTCCCTCGCCATGCGCGATGGGCGCGAGCTGGAGGAAGAAAGGGATTTCCAAATCTTCGACATCGACGCACTCTTAAGGCGCGGCGAAAACGCTAAAAACTGGACCTTCCGCCGCCTTGTCAAAGATGTCTTCCGCAGACGGGTTCAGACTACTTTTCAAGAACCCGCCCAAATACCAGAGAATTTGCATGAATTCGCCTCCTTCTTCGGCCCTTCGCCTACTCCCCAGGAAGTTGTAGCTGAGACCATCAAAAATCCCGATTTTCAAAAACTGATCAAACTCGACAACGATTGGCCCGAGCCGTGGCGGGAAACTATCCTGCGCTGCTATCGCCGGGAAATCCAAGGCATTCCCACGCCGCCACCGGCGAACTACCCGTGCGACCCGCTCAATGCACTACTGCTCTCTGCTTGGGGGCTTCAGACCGGCGGCAAAGGTAAGAACCCAGCCAAGACCCACCGCCGACAGCTTGAACCACCCCAATCCGCCGCCGACGCACCTTTGAGCGCTGCCAAGAAATATTGGCGAAAGGAGCGCTATCCTCAGGCTGTCTTGCAGTTGATCTCCCGTCATCAGCAGAAGATGCTGTGGTGGGGCGAGGCTAAGGTGCTTTCACTTTGCGGCAGCAACATACTTCGCTTCATCACCATCTGCCGCGTCACTTGGGACTATTGGCAACGACTTACCGATGGCGAACCTTCCATTTCGTCGCGGAATGCCATCGTTCGCGCCGATATCCAGTCCCGCGCCATCTTCGAAGCCTCCCGCAAAGTCCACGAGGCTCTGATGCGCCAGCCCGGACAGCCCGCCGGAGATGTGCGCAGCCGTTTCCTCAATAAGATCGCCTCTTGGCTGCGCTCCCGCCTGATCGACGACATCGCTATGTCCAACCCCGGACAAAACGGATTTTCCCTGCGCGTGAGCGACCTCGAAGCAGAGCCGGATCTCCGACAGCTCATCGAAGAGGCCGTCGGCTGGGGCGATCTCTATGAGATCGACCATACTTCGAAAATCAAAACCGAGCGTTCCAGCGAACCACGAAAGAAATACTACATCAACCCAGCGCTATCCCCATTCTATGAACTGCCGGAAGCCCATACGAAGGAGCCTGTGTATGCCACACTCGACGACATCTTGAAGCACGCCATCGATTGCGGAGCCATCAAGGCAACGTCCACGGCCGCCGCGTCCACGCCAGCCGAGGAGAACCCCAACCAGCCATGGCTGTTCCCCAAAGAACCGTGAGCACGACTTACCAATTTCGCCCATGGGGCGAACTAACCTGGACTCTGGGACTTAGCGCACCACGCAACTGGAGGCTCCTCGGTTGCGTTGCCGCCGAAGAGCGCTCTGTCGCCGCCCTGCTTGCCCTCCACCAAATGCAGGCGCTAGAAAGGGTTGAAATGCTCCGCATCCTCGATCCCGAACCAACCGACGCAGCTGCTGAGGAATCGTTCATCCGACAGCGCCTCGACGCCTGTGCGGTCGCCGGGGTTCAATGCCAACCCGATACCACCACGCTCGACGCCCCGCTGCAAAACCCTGCATGGAGGAAACGATTGGCGTTTCCGCAGAACACCTCCTTGTGTCTTGACATCAGTTCCCTACCCAAACGTTTTTTCTTTCCCATCATCAAGGCCGCGCTCCTCTCTCCTAACGTGTGCGACTTTCTCATCCTCTACACCAAGCCGCGCAATTACCCGGACGGCCCACTTGCCAGCAATCCCCGCGACTGGGCTACTCTCACAGGCTTTGGCTGCGAGGATCCTGATAACCAGATTGCCGCCGCCGCCCGTCTGATTGTCGGCGCGGGGTTTGCCGTGGACGGGTTGCATGACCACCTTGAGGGCCAAGGGAGTCGCATGGAGGTGGACGTCCTCATCCCTTTCCCTGCAGAGCCATGGACTTCCGTCCGCCGCTCTTGGGAATCCGCACGCACCATTGAGGAAGCCCTTGGAGCGGATCCTGATAATGAGCTCGCGGAGGTGAAACCCATCCACCATCGCATGGGTGCTCTTGATACATCCACCGCATTCGACCGCCTCCGTATTCTGACGCAGAACGGCACAAGTCACGCCGCGCTCGCCCCGCTTGGCCCCAAGCCTCTCTCCGTCGCCATGTGCCTCCTCGCCACCCAATCCGACCGCTTCCCCGTCTATTATGCCCAGCCCAGAACCTACGCCTTGGACTACTCCACCGGATGCGAGACGACCTACGCCTACTGGATCAAGCACCAAGGCAATAATTATTATAAAATATAGATTTATACACGGATATTATCTGTGTCTGGAATCATGCCGACTATCGAAAAAATCTCGATGCAATCTGCCTCATATTCAGTGATCTTGCCGAATAACTACTTAAGTTAATAATCCATCGTCATTCGGTAATGCATATGGATTTCATTGCGGCGGAGTGTCTCGCTTGCTGCCGGATTCTTTAAGCAATCATAGATCCCCGCCCATTGCGCATCGGAAGGATAGAGAGTCTCATCAGAGAGTTTCCCAGCTTCGGCACGGACCCATGCTTCATTCGCAAATAGCTTGAGGTTTTCAGGCCATGAACTGTCAGGGGAGTCATAATCATCTGGGTGCAGGCCGGGGAAGGAGTAGGAAACTGCAAACCACGCTGCGAGGAATTCTGAAGGGCTAAGGTTTCTAAGTTCATGACGGGAGGCATCGCGAATGCGATTTTGCGCGTCCATTAATGATTTTGGTATGAGGGAATCGTTTTGCATGGAATTAGTGCTACCAGGCAGAATCCCGGTTGCCAGGAAAAAAATGAATTTTTTTTCGGGTTGCTTCTCCCCTCATTATCAATTTGCGACATTGTTTATTCAGGCAATTCAAAGTCTGTCGTTTGCCGCTGTCTGTTTATCACGCACCATGGCAATGAAGGTCTCAAGATTCCAAAGGTAGGATTTTTCAGCCTGAGGATAGGAAACATGAATGGCCTCCGGGATCACAAGCTGAAGATGATGGGAGCGCATCTGTTCCAACTGGTCGGTTGAAATGGATGGTTGCAGCGTAACGAGGTGCTTATCCTTCACTCGGACGCTTTCTGCGAGCACTTGCCGCCACCGATCCTTGCATGAGGTTTTCGCACCCAGCAAGGTCAGGAGTCCGTCAGGAAAAGTCTGATCTAAATAGTTTTTCTTACTCGGGAAAAGAAAATCGGGTTTGGCCTTTGCCTCAAGAGTCACGCCCCTCTCGAATGTGAGTCCGTGCTCACGGAAAATTTCGGCAAGATGGTTCTCAAACGCGAGTCCCGCTCGAGCTTTCCGGCGATTGTGCACGGACAATGAGTAGCTTACGAAGTCATCAACGTCCTCGAACTTTTGTTCGAGTCGTTTGTTTACGATATGCCGTTCGAGCACACGAAACGCGTATTCCTCACTCTCCATCCACGACATGATCGCTTCATCCGATCCATCCTGTGCTTTTACTTCAGAAACTTCCTTTCGGATGAAGTTTCCAAACTTTGCGGTGGTTGGGAAGTTTTCTCCAAAGAGTTCAAGTATTCGTTCCAGCAATGCATCATCCTTGACGATAATCTCGACGCCCGCTGCCTCAAGTATTCGTGCGCGTGTCATATCCACGATCTGAGCATCTTTAACAACTGCCGTGACAAATCCTTTTTCGCGTTCGGCGGTGATTCCAAAAAGCCATCTTAGCTGGTTTTCGCTTGTAGATCCCGCAGGTGCCGCAAAAACGGTTGCGGAGCTGATATCCGCCTTGAATGCGATGATCATCGAATCACCAGCACGAGCTCTGCCTTCCCTGCCGATTACCGCGTTGTCCGAATAATAAAGCCGCCATTCGGTCCGTGTCGGGTGGTTCGCGCGTGAATCATACCAACTCATGTTTCCCGCATCATCCACAATCTCTTCTTCATTGTCGGATAGATAAATGAACCGGGTGGGAATCCCATTACCCTCATTACCTTTCCGCGAAGTATCGCCAAGGATCTCACGTAATACAGGGGATGAGTTGAATTCGTGCCCGTTCGATGCGTTGGGGTCCACTTCTACCGATGTTAGTTGCTTCCATGCAAAACACGAAAATACTTGTGAGAGTTGACCAAAGCTCATGAGATCTCAGTTTGATGGTTTACGTTTCTTGTTAGGATATTTTATGCTTTTTTGTGGCATTACTACAATTTTTTCAGATTCATCCGAGCGATCGTATAGAACCAGATCAGCCGCTGTACCAACAGGGCGATTTAGAGTGTTAATTACGGCAGCAGCTATACGCTCGACAACAGGCACAATTACCGAATTACCAAACTGGCGGTAAGCTTGAGTGTCTGACACCTGGATCTTGAATGAGTCAGGATATCCCATGAGGCGCGCACATTCCCTAGGAGTAAGTCTTCTCGGGTTTTTATTTCGTCCCTGGTCAATAAGAATCTCAGATCCATCTTTGTAATAGCGGGCACTGAGAGTTCGGGCGATATCCTTGCCATTAACAAGTCCAAATCCAAAGCCATTTCCTGCCGCTTTGTGCTTTGCAGCATAGTTCTGGAGATAATTCCAGAGGTGATCGTTAAGGGTATATTTTGGTTCCGGGTTTTTTTCGAGAATCGTTTCGAGTTTCGGGCCTTGTTCAGGAAAAACGGGGAATTCAAAGCTACGTGGTTCGCGAAATCCGACGATGAAAATGCGCTCACGATTTTGTGGCACGACACTCTTTCCGTTTATAATTCTTGTCTGGACGGTGTAGCCAAGATCCTTGGTAAGCGTTTCGTAAATGATTTTAAATGTGTTTCCTTTGTCGTGATTCTGTAGATTCTTAACGTTTTCCAACACAAATGCGGCTGGCCTGTGGTAATCGATGATATCGGCAATTGCAAAAAAGAGATTGCCTTGTTTCGCATCGTCGAAGCCATGGGCTCGTCCAAGGCTGTTTTTCTTTGATACTCCGGCAATGCTAAAGGGTTGGCAAGGAAAGCCGCCGCAGAGGATGTCGTGGGCAGGTATGTCGGCAACAGCAATGCTGTGGATGTCCCCATGGGGTTTCTCGCCGTAGTTTGCCTCGTAAGAAAGCTGACTGAACTTGTCGTAATCTGACGAAAACACGCATTTCGCTCCCTGTCTCTCGAAAGCGATTCGAAAGCCGCCAATGCCGCAGAACAGGTCGATGAAGCGATAATCTTTCGTCATGCCTTCCTCTCGTACCTCACTGGGGGTCTGTTTGGGGGGGGTGCGGGCAGATTTCGTCTTCGACTGGGTCTTACGAGCAACGGTTGGTGTCTTTTTCTTTGCTGGCATCGGTGCGATTTTTGCAGAAGGAGACATACTGCCGACTGCCTTGTCGAGTGCGGGTGCAAATTTCCTCGTTTTCAAACTGCCTCCAAGTCATTTGCCAAGCAATCGCGGCAGCCGATTTTCCAGCCATTCGGAGCTGCGTTTCGTCTTCACCGCGCATTCCCAGATCGTGACCACATGCCAGCCCGCGTCGCGCAGGGCAGTTTCATTGCGGAGGTCGCGGGCCTTATTGCCCTCGATCTTCTTGCGCCACCATGCGCGGCGGGTTTTCGGCAGGCGGTAGTGCGGGCAATGCACGTGGCCGTGCCAGAAGCAGCCGTGGACGAAGATGACGGTGCGGTATTTCGGCAGGACGAGGTCGGGCTTGCCAGGGAGCAAGCGATTCTTCGGGCCGTTGACGGTGAAGCGGTAGCCGAGGCGGTGGAGCATGGATCGCAGGGCCAGCTCCGGCTTCGTGTCGCGCCCGCGAATGCGCGACATGACCTCGGAGCGCTTTTCCGGGGTGAAGACGTCCATGGCGGAATAAAAGCTGAAAATCGGAAAAACGAAAATGCGGAAATCAGGCTTATGGTTCGAGATGCACCTGGCCAGGTATTCTTGTGAAATGGTGCGGCGGAAGGGTGGTCAATGCACGGCGGGAAGCTCTTGCTCATTGACTTCCCTTCCACGCTTACGACAGGAGTGTCGTAGTTCCTTTGAGGAGGCCCGGAGCGAGACGCTTCGGGGACGGCCTGCGGCGAGACGCCACAGCCACGGGTCATGTGCGCTTCCGCATTGCTCGGAGATGATCGCGGGCAGCGGCTTTGCGGTCGGTGTGGTGTTCGTGCTTATCGAGGACTTCGCGGATGCGGACGACTTGGACGGGGCTGAGGATGGGATCGCGACGGGTTTCGATCCACGGGCGCAGGCCTTTGTTGAGCACGTTCGGCGGCATCGGGGTTTTGAATGTGGAAGCGCCGATGAAGAAGATGACCGAATGGAATGCGGATTCGGGTAGCCCGAGGAAATCCATGAGCGCCCGGATGTGGAGGTGGTTCTGGTGCAGCGGATTTTGGAAGCGCTCCTTGCGCTTGTAGATCTGCTGCGTCCATTGGCGTTGTTTTTCCGATCCGAAAATCCAGCCACGGTAGTTTTTCGTCTCTATCACGAAGATACCGAATGGCGAGACGACGACGTGATCGAGCTGCGTAGTGCCTTTGCCATCGGGGCGTGGGAGGTAGAGGTCGTGGAAGGTTTGGTAGATTTCGGGATCCAGGCGTGACAGGGACTTGGACACTGCCCGCTCTCCGAACCATCCCTTGAAACCGGCAGAGCCGAAAAATCTTGCAAGAATCAGCAGAATGAAAAGGCCGAGAAACCACGGCCAGTTCGCGATGAATGGCTGGAGAATCTGCGTGAAGTCGATTTGTAAGGTCATGCGATGCGGTGCTTTTTTCGATGCCATTCGAAGTGCATCTGATCCGGGCGGAGCCGGGCGTGGTCATGGAAATGCAGCGGCTTGCCATGGAATCGGGCGAGCGTGTGCCCATGAGGTGAGCTTTCAAAGAATCGACCGATGGCGGCGTGGATCAGGAAGTCGTCGCCCTTCGGGATCGCTGTCCAGAGCCCTTGATCGAACATCCAGTGGGCATCCGGGGTGAGGGCGAGGCCGTTGCGGGGATCGTCGTTGCCGGAGACGGCGTGCTGGTGGATGTGGGCAGCCTGGACGATGGAGGTGGTTTCCGTGTCGAGCCGGTAGCCAGTGAGGGCGCAGGTGAAGTAGTAGCCGCCGAGCACGTCGGACTTGAAGCGGGAGTCGCGGCCTTTTTTCTGACGGGCTTTGAAGTCGTCCGCCTGTTCGCGCAGGGCGGCGATTTCGGCGGTTTGCGGCACCGGCAGCCCGAGCCGGGCGCAGAGCATCACCTGTTCCTTGGGCGTGAAGTAGAGCGTGACGAGTGTTTCCCGTGCCTTTCGGGAGAATTCGGTGTCCCGGAGGCAGGCGAAGAGGTCGGGATCGAGCGAGCAAAGTCGGGTGGTCGCCTTGGCGGCGGACGGCTGGCCATCGGCCGTGAAGCGTTCCCAAACCTGATCCTTGTCGCCGCCGAGGGCGTGGAAGGGCATCGGGATGTCGGGCTGGTTGCGCTGGCGTTCGAGGACCAGTTCCCAGTAATCGCGAAAGCGAGAGACGAGGCGGACGTCGTATTTGACCCAGCCATCCGGGATGTCGCCGGATTCGATTAGGTCGATGACCGTGAGCAGCATCAGCGGCTTGTGCGGCGCGATGCCACGCGAGGCGGTGCGCGCCGCGTTGAGGTTGGCGAGACGGCCGAGCCAGAGCTGACAGAGAGTTTGCAAGGGTTCAGTGTTCAGTGTTCAGGGAAGAAGCGAGTGATCAGTGAGCGGTGATCAGTGATCAATGGAAGAGCAGAAATTACGAGCAGGCAGATCCGGCAAGCCTTTGGCACGCCATACGGCGATGAATTTACGCGAGGCCGCAGCTTGTTCGAGGACGCGCTCAAGAGGCGCGGGTGGCCGTTGATCAAGTGCATTTCGGGCGGCGAGGTCGGCAGGGTGAGGCAGCAGGATGGTGCGTGTCTTCGGATGCTGCGGCTGGGACATGCCGGGATTCCTAGCGGATGCCCAAGGCGAGGCCAAGAGGGGAATCGACGAGGGAGAGATATGAATGACGAATAACGAATGACGAATGTTGATTTTTGATTTGGAAAAACTCTTTCTCAATGCCCTGGACCGGGTAAATTCATCTCGCCCCGCCGGGAATAGCATTCCCGGCCCGACGCTCCGCTTCGGCGGGGCGTTTCCTTTGTTGGGGGATAGGTTTTGAAGACGTTGCTGCCCCCTTTGCTACGGTTCCAATAGTCAACGACATGGATGGTCACTTCACCTGTGTCCACAATTCTCAGATCTCGCACCATTTTCGTGACGCCACGAAAATGGTTCGTTGGTGCTGGGAGAGCGGGTTTGATTGTGGCCCTTTGAAGAGGCCTGGTGCGAGTGAAGAGGGAATGGATTGATGAATTTTGAATGTTGAATTTTGAATGTTGAATTTTGAAGTTGCGGGACGGCTTTTCTGGAACACTTCAAAAATCAACATTCGGAGTGCAACAATCAACAATCAAACCGCATTTGGCAATCGATGGACAAGACCATGAAAAGCACGGAGTTCCCTCCAATGGACACCCTCCGTTTCCTCCTGTTCAAAAATTCTTCAGAAAGTGGAGGCGCCACACTCTTGTGGTGCGGGCGGAAGGGGGGTCAATGGTCGGCGCGAAGCACTTGCTCAATGGCCTTCTCTTCCGCACCTACGACAGGAGTGTCGTAGCTCCTTTGAAGATGCCCGGAGCCACCGACAAGTCGGGGCAGACGAGACGCTCCGGGGACGGTCTGCGGCGAGACGCCACAGCCACGGCTTTCCAACTCCATCAAAAATCAACATTCGGAGTTCAACAATCATCAATCAAACCGCATTTGGCAATCGATGGACAAGACCATGAAAAGCACGGAGTTCCCTCCAATGGACGCCCTCCGTTTCCTCCTGTTCCAAATTTCTTCAATGGAACGGTGCGGCGGAAAGGTGGTCAATGCACGGCGGGAAGCTCTTACTCATTGGCTTCCCTTCCGCGCCTACGACTGTAGCGCGTCGCGCTTTTCGCGGGGGATTTGAACGAGATAATTTGTGGGATGGTTGTGTGTTTTTACGCGGTTGGAGCGGAGGTTTTCGATTTGTGCGCGGGACGTGATTGCAAAATGACGGGCTCGGCAGGAGGCCCGCAGGGCCTCGGGCGGAGCCCGGTGCTTTTTAGGTGGTGGTGAGTTTCGCGTTGGCGGCGGGGACTTGTCGCAGGGCGATGTGCACGTGTTCGGGCTGGATGGTGGTGGCTGATCCACGCGCTGCTGCCAGCCAGGCGGCTTGGGCAAGGAGGTCGAGCGTGCGCGGGTTGCCTTGGCTGGCTTCGGCCAATAAATCGACCGCTGCAGGCTCGAAGATGTCGCGCTCCAATCCGGCGCGGACGACTTGCGTGTTGAGGTGGGCGGCGATCTGTTCGCGCGCCAGCGGGGCGAGCACGGCGGTGGCGCTGATGCGCGTGAAGAGGGCGCGCTGGATGGAGAGCCGCAGACTGCCTAGCAG
>JBLRWN010000010.1:0-67024 GCA_047921195.1 Luteolibacter sp.
TGCGGTATCTTTCGGACGGGGCAGTGATTGGTCAGCGGTCGTTTGTAGACGAGGTGTTTCGCGGGTGCCGGGACCAATTCGGGCCGAAGCGGAAGGATGGTGCGAGGCGAATGCGTGGGGATGCGGCGGATTTGACGAAGACGGGCGGGCTTTGGAGCTTGCGTGATCTGGGGAGTGGGTGAGGAGCGGATTGATTTTGAAAGTCGATCGGGGCAGGTGGTTTCGCCATTCACCCATGCTTATTCGAGCGATGAGGCCGCCCATTTTACGATTTCGATCAGCAGCTCGACCGCGACTTCGGCCCCGGTGGACGGGGGTGGCGTCAAAAGCCGGCCCAAGGTATCAAGTGTGCTGCCACGATCTTCGCCGTGGCTTAACGCGATCGATGGTGATGTCGTAAAACAAATTTTTCCCATCACGGTTTCCAACTCCCCGGCGTCGAACCACAATCCGCCGCATGAGTTGCAGCGGTCCAGCAGGACTCCGCCCGCGCAGAATTCCCATAACGGAGAGCCATCGGTGGGACAGCGCAATTCCGCCATCCGCTTGGCCGGAGCATGATACAGCTTGCGGATCAAATTCCCCTCGACCCTCCCGACAATCTGTGTCTTCGGGATCCACATGCCATGGCAACCGCCGCAATGTGAAACCGAAAGGCTCTTGCGTTCCATCGGGATCATCGCACCGCCATCTCGCGGGCAAACAAGGGATTGAGGTTTGGCATTCATTTGCGGATGACACATTTCATCAAATCCGAAACACGCACGGCTTTACAAGCGCAACAAGAGGGTCGTCTTTTTTTAAACGGCGTAGCTCGGGAATTTGATGGTCGGAGTTCAAGCTTTAGCTTGCCCCTTCCAACCGCTCATCGACGAAGCATCCCGGGCCGCGCCCGCCATGGGCCGGCATCCACCCGACCGTCGCTAGCCACACGATCAGGGCCGGGCTGTGGCGCAAGGTCGTCGGCATCTGATTTGTTAGGGCAACTCGCGGATGTGGAGGTTGCGGAATTGGATGGGCGAACCCTCGCTTTCAAGGCAGATGAAGCCGTTGGCGGGATCGGCGTTGTTGCCGCCGGAGACTTCATGTCCGTTCACCCAGAGTCGGACTTCGCCGTTGATGGCACGGATGAAATAGTGATTCCACTCGCCGTGGCCTTTGGAGTGGTTGGCGCGGGGAAAGCTTCGCGAGCCGTTGGGAGAGGTCGGTTCGAAGGGCGTGAGCTTCACGCGGACGGGAAAGACGTCGCCATTCGTGGTGAACCATTCGGTGGACTTTCCCGCGGCCTTCATTTGGTCCGCGAAGGCGTGATCGAGGATCTGGATTTCGATGCCGTTTGGTAGGCCGGGCTGGTTAGATTTTGTGAGATTTGTGATCGATTCCGGGGTGGTCCAGATGAAGACGCCGGAGTTGCCGGCGGCCTTCTCGTGCATCCATTCGAGAGCGAATTCGAAGTTACGGAACTCCTTCGTGGTGCGGATCACGCTGATTGGCTGGCCGGTGCAGTGGAGCTCGCCGTTTTTCCACGTCCACGTGTCATCGGCGCTGTTGACGTGGGTGAAATCGGATTCGGTGAGGGTGTGCCAGCCGGCGGCGGCGGTGTCGATGAAGAGGCGGGTGGGCTGGTTCGCTAGCGCGGATGCGGGGAGTGAAAGAGCGGCGGCGACAAGAACCAGGGCCAGAGGCCCGGGACACGTGGCTGGCGATGAGCTTCGGATTTTCATGGTGATTTCTATCCTTCGAGTGTCCAGCCGTCGCGGTAGGATCGCTTGAGCAGCGTGTTGGCTTCGGGGTGGTTGGTGACGAGGCCTTTTTGGCCGTCGTATTCGAGAGTTTCTCCGGCGCGGTATGCGGCGAGGCCGAGCATCATCTGCTCCATCATGTTGCCGTGATATTCGAAATCGCAGCCGGTGGATTTCGAGGGATCCTTGCATGCGGCGATCCATTGTTCCTGGAAATGGTCGACGGGTGGGAGCTGATCGTCTTTTTTGCGAGGTTGATAGTAGCTGAGATCGCCGTCCTTGCCTGCGGGGATCAGCAGGCGGCGGGTGTAATCGGCGATAAGAAATCCCTCGGTGCCCTGGAACATCGCGCCGTGGCCGATCTTGTCGAAGTCGATGAAATCGCGCGGCGATCGTGGCAGTGCGCCGCCCTGGTGCCAGCTCACGCGGATCGGGCCGCGCCAGTCGTTTGCCGGGTGGTCGAAGTGGCATTCGAGTTTCACCGGGGTGACTTCCGGGTTGTATGGGTCGCCCTCAGCGCGGGCGCGGGTGGGAAGTTTCGCGTCGATGACGTTCCAGACGAGGTCCATCATGTGGCATCCCATGTCGCCGATTTGGCCGGTGCCCCAGTCCCAGAACATGTTCCATTGCAGGCAGTTCGCGCCGGGGCTGCCGGTGAAGTATTCCGGGTGGTATGGCCGGTCCTGTGCGGGGCCGAGCCAGAGGTCCCAGTGGAGCCCTGCGGGTGGTGAGCCTTGCGCGGGGAAATGCGCGTCACGCGGGATTTTGCGGTTGCCCCATGCCACGGCGCTTTGGAGTTGGCCGATTGCGCCGTCGCGGATCATTTCGCGGATGCGGGCGTAGTTCGGCTGGGCGTGCATCTGGGTGCCCACCTGGGTGGCGACACGGCCTTTTTTCATGAGCCATTTTTCGCGCAGCACGCGTGATTCTTCGACGCCGATGGCCAGCGGTTTTTCGCAATAGACATGAAGATCGCGATTGAGCGCCCAGTTGGAGATCATCGCGTGGTGGTGATCGGCGGTGCAGATGACCACGGCGTCGAGGCCTGGGTGGTCGAGGCATTTGCGCCAATCGATGTAGGTCATGGCCTTCGGAAATCGTTCGAGCGCAGGCTTGAGGTTGGCTTCGACGACGTCGCAAATGGCGACGACGTTCTGGTTTTCCAGCCATCCGTAATGCGCGGTGGCGCGGCCGTGTGCGCCGATCAGGGCGATATGGAGTTTCGATGAAGGTGGTGTGACGCCGCGCACGATGCCCGAGGGAAGAATCAGCAGCCCGGCACCTGCCGCAGATTGCTGGAGAAATCTGCGGCGCGGGATGACGTGAGGCGGATTCATCAATCCAATGTTACGCATTTCCGGACGAAAAAATTTCACCACCCAACTGTCCAGCTTGTTTCGCTGCGATGGAGGGGTTTGGCCGATCAGTTGGTAGGTGAAATCACGGGTTTTCCGCGATCTCGATCGCAATCACTTGCATTCCCCAGGCCGGAATCGTGAGTCCAAGGCTGTTGGTCGCGCGGTCTATCACGGGGGCGTCGCCAAGCAGCACTTCCTCGCTCGTCCATTTCGCATCCGCCGCGAGTTTGGAAAAATCGATCTTCAGGGTGCCCGTCCCCTCGTTTGGCGACTGGTGGATCGCAAGGGCGAACAGAGTTTTCTTATCCTCGGACAAGGCGGTGATGATTTCAATGTCCGCATTGTCGCATTCGAGCATGCCCTGACGGAAAACCAGATCCGCCTTGTGCCCGAAGATCGTGCCCGGCGCGAAGCCGAAGGTGCGGTGCGGGCCGACCTTTGGTGTCATGAAGCCGGCGGGAAACGTGATTTCCCCCTCGGAGCGCAGGTGGGCTTCCGCGAGCAGGTAATCGGTGATCCAGCCGATCTGCCAGAACGCGTGCCAAGGGAACTTGTCCTGGTCGCGCGCGACATGCGGGAGGGAGTCCCAATAGTAAACACTCACGCCGGTTTGCTCGCCGACGAATGCCTGCCGCCCGCGCGCGGCGGCACGGGCCATGGTGAGAAATACCGGCTCCTGCGTTTCCTCGAACATCCGGACGAAAAGCCCGGCGTAGCTGCTAAGCAGGATTGGCCCGCGGCCTGCGGCGGTGCCGCGGATGTGTTCGACGCCGAGCCCCACCTGGCTGATTTCCCAGTCCTTGAACTCCTTGTCGTTCACTTTCTTGATCGCGTCGTTGGCGATCGGGTGGGTGAAAATCGAGGTGGTGTAGATCCGCGCGGACTCGATTCCGGCCTCGCGGTAGCGCGCGTCCTTGGTGATGTCATACAAGTCCATGTAGGCCTGTGAGGTCTGCGCGGTGGCGAAATCCCAGACGTTGCGGGTATCGCCGCACACCCCGAGGAAGCGGCCTTGGTTCACGCCGTGGATCATCTGCCAGTCGGCGGCCTTTTTCGCGGCGTCGAGGTATTTCTGGTCGCCGAGGATCCGGTGGGCGATCAACAAGCCATACCAAGTCGGGCGGTAATCGATCAGGTCGGGAAACGTCAGTTCCTGGCTGAAGACATCGTATGCGACGTCCCAGCTTCCATCGTCATGCTGCCAATCGAGCAACTTGTCCGCACCCATGCGAAGCCGCTCCTTCAATTCGGCATCGGCGGGGTCGAAGAGCAGCATGTTGCCCATGTCGATCATCGTGTAGTAGGTGGTGAAAAGCGGCTCGATCCAGTTGCCGACCTCCGAGCGGAATCCCTCCTCGTCGCCGTATTCGCCGAGTGCCGCGCCTTGGAATGGTCCCGGCCAGGTTTGCTGCTGGGCCAGCTTGAAGTTGCGCATGGTTTCCATCCGTCGCTGCATCGCGCGGTCGTCGGCATTGCGCGCGATCATGCACATCGTGCCGGAGTCGGCGTTTTTGTTACCGGTGGCCCCCACTTCGTATCCATGCACCTTCCAGGTGTTCCAGTGCGCCCGCTCGTCGTCATCGAGGAAATGCAACATCCGGTCCACTCGGTCTGTTAGCGAGAAACGGTTACGCTGGATGTCGAGAATCGACGGGAGTTTGTAGATGTTGTTCACCGCGTGGTTGAACACGGTGAACCAGTCGGCCGCCTGGATCGAGTAACGGAATTGGAATCCGGTCGTCTCCCCGCTTTTCAACTCGGAACCTTCCTCGCCGAGGATCGGCGAATAGAGCACCGGCATCAGTTGCTTGTGGCGGTTCAACAGCGACATGCCGACGCGCATTTTCCTGCGGTTGTATGCGTCATCTTTCCATGGATCGGCCGAGGTTCCTGGCTCCGGGATCACCGCCAGGGTGACGCCGCTTTTCAGGGAGATCATCGGGGCAAGGGTTCCGCTGTTCCGCTCGTTCGCGAGGTGGGGCAGGCTGGGAATGCCCATGCTGTATCGGGTCGAGAGATTCATGTCGTTTTCCATTTCCCGGCCATACCAGTTGCCCGGGATCATGCCCCATTCGAGATCATCCCGGCTCAGGGCCGCGAGCGTCGGACTGGCGATGGAATAAAATCCGGCGGATTTCGCGATGAGCTTCATCGTCACCTTGATGTCCGTGGGGAACTCCGCGTCGATCTCCCAAATGCTCTCCACATCCGCCACCGCCAGCGAGTGGCTGAAACGGATGCTGGTCTCCGACAATTGTTCCGCATCGGAAAAATAGAACGTCGAATTCTCTCCGGCCCCGTCCTTCAAAACCTCGCCGCTGGGAGGGGTTTTCTCACTAAAAAGCACGTTGGTAAAACCCTGCGCCCGTTCAATCGGTTTACCGCCCGCAGTGATCTCACGAAGGTGCCACCCGTCGTCACTCTTCGCCCATTCAAGCGAAAGTGCCGGGGATGCGATGCGCATGGTTGAAGCATCCGCATGTGCGCCAGCGGTGCCAAGGATCGACAGACAAACCGATGCGATGATGCGATTCCAGAAGGCGGTTCTGCGGATGATTCTCATGTGAAGGTGTAAGCGTTGGCTGTTGGGAAAAGGCAGGTGATCAGAAATCGGATTGATTTCTACGTTACCAGAAATGTGTTTTTAGCATCCGCCCGCCTTGCGGACAAAGTCGAATCACTCTGAATCAGTTCAAATCCCCGCTTGCCATGGTCGCGGCATGTTCACACTTTGGTCAACGATGGATGGCACCAGAGTCACCTTGAAGCAAATCGCGGCGGCGCTTGGTCTTAGCGTGCCCACCGTCTCGATGGCCTTGCGCGGGCATCGGGAAATCGCCGAAGCCACCCGGGCGAAAGTGCGCGCCAAGGCCGAGGAACTCGGCTACCGCCCGGATCCGGCGATGCGCGCGCTGGCCGACTACCGCACCCGCCAGCGCTCGACCTCCCGCCGCTGGGACCGGATCGCGCTGCTGCACGATTGGGCGTCCGAGGAGGCATGGCGGAATCACGATTTTTACGGCACCTGGCATGCCCACCTCGCCCGCGTTGCCGCCGACCGCGGCATCGAAGTCGAGGAACACTGGCTGGGTGCCGGAGCGAAAAAGGCCGACGCGGTCTTCCGCGCGCTGCGCCACCGTGGCATCACCGGCCTGCTGCTCGCGCCGCCGGGCCTTACCACCGAGCCGCGCGAGATCGGGATCCCGCGCGGCGGATTCCAGATCGTCACCTTCGGCCCTGGCCACCTCTACCGCGAGTATCACACCGTGCAGTTCGATTTTTATGAAAACCTCCGGCTCGCTTGGGCGAAACTGCGCGAAAAAGGCCACCGCAGGATCGGCCTGCTCTATCAGGAACATCAGGGCTGGCGCACCGGCCAGGCATGGCGCGCCGCCTATCACATCGAGAAACTCGAAGCCGGCTGGAAGCCCGGTGAAATCATGCCCCTGATGATCCCCAGCGCGAACGATCCATCCGCCAGTAGCGCCTACCACAAATGGCTGCGCTGCGGCCGCTACGACGCGGTGATCAGCAGCATCTATCAGATCGACGGTTGGAATCGCGAACTCACCGATCCGCCGGAAGTCGCCTTCTTCAACGTCCGCGCCCCGGGCCAGCAGGGCATCGATCTCAATCTCCCCCAGCTCATCCGCAGCGCCTTCGAGCTCCTTTATGTCGAGATGCAGCAGACCCTCGTCGAGCGCCACGACCTCCCGTTTCGCATCCACATCCCCGGCAGGTGGGTGGATGGAGCGCGCACTTCAGTCCGCCAGTGACAAATTTCACCCCTCGCCAAGGGAGCCCATCTCTGATAAACTCCACTTTATGGAAACCCCGGTGAACCTCGAAGAAACGCCCGGCAAGACGGTGGGGCGAAGAAAGCCAGCACTCAATACCTTGGATCCCAATGCCCACAAGAAGGCGGATGCGGCGGCATGGAGAAATGCATTTCGCAATGGAGGACTGCCCAAGGGTGTTTACAAATTCCATTCACACGAGGAGGCTGACGCATGGACATGGAAGATGCTTACCCGGAATACGAAGAGCTGATTTCGCGTGAACCCACGGTTGAGGATCTTGAGGCACTTTGCCGATGCCTCAACGACTTGGGTGCACGCTACATCGTCATTGGCGGGTTCGCGATCCGTGGGGCCGGATACATCAGAGGCACGATGGATGTCGATCTCATCATCGCCCTCGACCCCGAAAACGAAGCGAGGGTCTTCGAAGCCCTGCGCTCCCTCCCCGACCGTGCGGTGGACGAACTCGACCCCGGCGATGTGGCGAAGTACGTCGTCTGCCGTGTGAACGACGAAATCACCGTCGATCTGATGGGTTCCGCATCCGGCATCCGCTACGAGGATGCCGTCGACGAAATCATCATCCGCCGCATCGGCGACGTCGATGTCCCCTTCGCCTCGCCGCGCCTGCTGTGGCGGATGAAAAAATCCACCCACCGCGAAAAAGACGCCCTCGACATGCTCTTCCTCAAAAAATGGTTCGAAGCCCGCGGTGAGGAACCGCCGGAGTGAGTATACGCGGCCGTGGGTTTCGATTGAATTCCCCCCAAATACGGGAAGGAACATCCTGTCCCTTCCATCGCCCTGGCATGGCAACTTGGCCGGCGTTCGGTCGTTCAGGATGCCCTGGCGATGGCCGTGGCGGGTTGAATGTGGGAGGTCAGCTTGTGGCAATCTTTCGCAAGGGCGCGGAAGTCGCATTCGACCTGGATGCCGTGCCAGAATTCCGGGGATTGGCCGAAGAACGCTCCGAAGCGGATCGACATGGCCGGAGTGATGGAGCGGCGGGCGTGGATAATCTCATTGATGGCACGCGGTGCCACTCCGATGGCGCGGGCCATCGCGTTTTGCGAAATACCCATGGGTATGAGGTATTCTTCCAGAAGAATCTCACCGGGTGTGATGGGTGGCTTCATGGGTATAACGTATGGCGTTGACTGCGTTGAAGCGACGGTTCGTTTCGCGCTGAAACAACTCCTCAGTGTCTTTATCTGCGAAAGATTGGATCATTGCCGTGGGCTTGGTTTTTACTGTGAGCGTTTTTGCCTGCATCCGTGGTCGGCACGACGACTCAGAATGGTCTACCTGGCATCATGGATCACAGTGAAAATATTTTGAACTGTTTCAAAACAAGCGCGCATTGCCAACGGCGGGTGGATGCCCATGATTCACGCCAATGCACCTCGCCGACTGGCTCGTCCTCAGCATCTACCTTCTCGCCACCGTCGGGATCGGGGTGATGCTCGGGCGCAAGGTCAAGAGCACGTCCGACCTGTTCGCCGCCGGCGGGGCCTCGCCGTGGTGGGCCAGCGGGTTGAGCGCGTTCATGACGATGTTCTCTGCCAACACCTTCGTGGTCTGGGGCGGCATGGCCTACGAGCACGGCATCGTGGCCATCATGGTGAATCTTTGTTACGGCGTCGCCGCCCTGCTCGCCGGCTACACGGTGGCGGGGAAATGGAAGCAACTCGGCATCCGCACGCCCGCCGAGTTCGTTGAACGCCGCTTCGGCAAAGGTGCCCTGCATTTCTACACTTGGTCGATGATGATCTACCGCCTCGTCGGCGCGGCGGGCGCGCTCTATGCCATCGCCACCCTCACCGTGGCGGTCACCCATGGCGGCGACACCGCGGGCAGCGTGCAGGGGATGCCGTCCGAACTGGTCAGCGCGATCCTGATTTTCGCCGCCGTCGTCATCCTTTACACCATGATCGGCGGTCTCTGGGCGGTGTTGATGACCGATGTGATCCAGTTCATCGTGCTCAACGTCGCGGTGATCTTCGTGGTGGCGTTGATCCTCTTCGACATCGGCGGTCTCGGCGGCTTCATCGCCCAGGCACCGGAAGGATTTTTCTCGCTCACCTCCGGGCGCTACACGTGGTTCTTCCTGTTTGGCTGGGTGGCGATCCATTACTTCATGATCGGCGCGGAGTTCGCCTTCGTGCAGCGCTACCTCTGCGTGCCCACCCCGCGCGACGCCCGGCGCGGCACCGCCCTCTTCGGCGTGATGTATCTTTTCTCGCCCTTCCTCTGGCTGCTGCCGCCGCTGCTCTGGCGGGTGCAAAGCCCGATCCCTGAAGGTGCCACCGACGAAATGATCCGGGTGCTCAAGGAGGAGGCCTACATCAAGTCCTGCAAAAACGTGCTGCCCATCGGCATGGTCGGCCTGATGATGGCGGCGATGTTCTCCGCCACCGCGAGCATGATCAGCTCGCAGCTCAATGTCTTCTCCGGCGTGCTCACCCACGACATCTACCGCCCGCTCCGCAAACACATCACCGACAAGAGCCTGCTGTTCGCCGGGCGCGGATTCACACTCCTGTTAGGTTCGCTGATCGCGGGCATCGCCTTGTGCATCCCGAGGCTCGGAGGAGCGGAGCGCGTCATCATTTCCATCACCGAGCTGATGGTCGTGCCGTTGCTCGCGCCCATCCTGGTCGGCCTGCTCAGCAAAAAGGTGAACGCCCGCGCGCTCTGGCTCACCGCCGGCATCTGCATCCCGCTCGGCCTCGCCCTCCACTTCAAGCTGATCACCGCGCCCGCCGACAGCGCCCTCGGCCAATGGTTGCTGGCCCAATCGAAAACCTTCGTCGGCGTCGTCCTGCCGATGACCATCGTCCTGATCGCCCATTTCCGCGCCCGCGGCATCGACGGGCGCTGGAAAAACATCGAGTCGCTCCAGGCCATCGAAGTCGAAGCCGCCGCCAGGCAAACCGGAGAGGCCGATCACACCCCCGCGAAGATTATCGGTTGGATGATGGTCGTGCTCGGCGCGGGCATGCTCTGCCTGTTGCCGGTCAACCCCGGCCAACGCGGCATCATCCTGCTATTCGCCCTCCTGATTGCCGTCATCGGTCTTGCCGTGCTCGGCGTTGTTAAACATCACTCATCCAGAAACGCACCATGATCCACGAAGGCCCCGCAGCCATCCGCCAACTCAAATCCGTTACCACCGAGACCGATCTCGTCGTCGTCGGCGGCGGGCTATCCGGCACCTGTGCCGCCATCGCCGCCGCCCGCGAAGGCCTGCGCACTGTCCTCGTGCAAGATCGCCCGGTGCTCGGTGGCAACGCCTCCAGCGAAGTGCGCCTGTGGATCCTCGGAGCCACCTCGCACATGGGCAACAACAACCGCTGGTCGCGCGAAGGCGGCATCCTCAACGAGATCCTCGAGGAAAACGTCTACCGCAACCGTCAGGGTCACCCCTACATCCTCGACACCATTTTGTTAGAAAAATGCGTCGAGGAGCCGAATCTCACCCTGCTGCTCAACACCGCCGTCCACGAAGTCGAGAAGAGCGACGCCGACACCGTCTCCGCCGTCATCGCCTTCTGCCCGCAGAACTCGACCCGCTACGTTCTGCGCGCCCCCCTGTTTTGCGATGCCTCGGGCGACGGCATCGTTGCCTTCCTCGCCGGTGCCGCCTTCCGCATGGGCGCGGAGTCGAAGGAGGAATTCGACGAAGGCTTCGCGCCGGATGCGAGCTACGGCCACCTGCTCGGCCACTCGCTGTATTTCTACACCAAGGACACCGGTGTGCCGGTGAAATTCACCGCGCCGAGTTGGGCGCTCAAGGACGTCACCGGCATCGCCCGCCACCGCCGGTTCAACACCAACATGCAGGGCTGCAACTTCTGGTGGCTCGAATACGGCGGCCGCCTCGACACCATCCACGACACCGAGGAAATCAAATGGGAACTCTGGAAGGTCGTCTATGGCATCTGGGACCACATCAAAAACTCCGGCGAATTCCCCGAATCCGAAAACCTCGCGCTCGAATGGGTCGGCCAGATCCCGGGGAAACGCGAAAGCCGCCGCTTCGAAGGCGACTATCTGATGCGCCAGCAGGACGTCGTCCAGCAAACCCCGTTCGACGACGTCGTCGCCCACGGCGGCTGGGCGCTCGACCTGCATCCCGCCGACGGCGTGTTTTCCGAACTTTCCGGCTGCACCCAGTGGCACGCCAAAGGCGTCTATGGCATCCCGTGGCGCAGCTACTACAGCCGCAACATTACCAATCTGTTACTCGCCGGGCGCATCATCAGCGCCACCCACGTCGCCTTCGGGTCCACCCGCGTGATGGCCACCTGCGCCATCGGCGGCCAGGCCGTTGGCACCGCCGCCGCCATCTGCATCGAACGCGGACTCACCCCGCGCGACCTCGGAAATGGCGCGCCCTTGCAAGAACTCCAGCTCCGCCTCGAACGCAACGGCCAATACCTTCCCGACCTCGAACTCACTGATCCGTTCGACCTCGCCCCCGCCGCCACCGCGACCGCCAGCTCGCGCCTCGCCCTCGGTGAAATCCCGGCCTCCAGCGACTGGCTCACGCTCGACAGCGGCTGGGCGATGCTCCTGCCACTGCCCGCCGGCGACTGCCCCGTCTTCGGCTTTGATCTAGCAGCCGACGCCCCAGGCACGGTCCGCGTTGAACTCCGCCGCGCCACCAAACCCGGCAACTTCACCCCCGATGAACTGTTAGACTCTGTCGAGCTCCCATTCCCCGCCGGCGAATCCCGCCTCGACGTCCGCTTCGCGAAACCGATCGACCGCGAAGGCTATCACTTCATTCAGCTTTGCGAAAACCCGGCGGCCCGCGTGCGCCTCAGCGACGCCCGCCTCACCGGCATCCTCGCCGTCACCAACGCGTTCAACCGACAAGTCGCCACCTCCAGCATCCAGTCACCACCCGCCGGCATCGGCATCGACGCGTTCGAATTCTGGCTGCCCAAACGCCGCCCGGAAGGCCGCAACCTCGCCATGGCCATCACCCCGCCGCTTGATGTCTTCGCGCCGGAAAACACCACCCGCGGCCCGTCGCGCCCGACCACCATGCCCAACGCCTGGGTCGCCGACCCCGCCGATCCCAAACCCGAGCTCACCCTCACCTGGCCGGAAGCGGTGAAAATCGGCCGCGTCATCCTCGACTTCGACCCCGACTGGGATCACCCGATGGAAAGCGTGCTGATGACCCACCCCGAGGAGGTTGTCCCCTTCCTCGTCCGCGACTTCGATCTGCTAGACGCCGCCGACCACGTCCTCCTCGAAATCCGCGACCACCGCTGGGCCCGCTTCGACCACCGCTTCGAGGCGCCCATCCACACCACCCAACTCAAGCTCCGCGTCCACGCCACCCACGGGGCCCCTGCCGCCGTCTTCCGCATCCGGGTGCTGCCCATGTGAGCAATGCCCACTGGGACGTCACCTCAGGCTTCGATGCATCCCGGGAGCGGGTGCGGTTGCCGATGATCGCCCCTCCTTGAGCGAATGCGCAGCGCGTCCCTCTCAAGGAGCGGCGGACCTCCTCCGCCGATGCGGATGCGTGGAGAATGACCCAAGAGCTTCGCTTCATCCATTCGCCCCCCATCCTCCGGGCGATGATGGATCGCCCCTCCTTGGGCGAATGCGCGGCACTCCCCTCAAGGAGCGGCGGACGTTCTCCGCCGATGCGGATGGAAAGCCGATGTGCCGACCTCCCAGGCCCTTTCATCGGCACCGCAAGACTGTGGTCGAGGGCTCATGGGCATCGGCCACCATCAACGGCTCCAGCCGTCGCTTACCGGTTTGATTCCCCGGTTTCCTAACAAAAAACACTCCTTCAACCGCTCGGCATAGAGCGACATCGGCACCGCGTGGCCACGATCCGGCCAGGTCGTGGCGTAAATGACAAACCGCTGTTTTTTCATCTCCGCGGCAAAGGCATGATACCATTCGAGCCGATGCATCGGACTCTCGGGAAACGCCTTCTGTGTGTCCTTCTCGCCGCAGGAAATCAAAAACGGGATCCGCCTCGCGCGCGGGTTGATCTGCCCGAACCGGTCGCCCGTCGCCCAGGTCCCCGCCGAATGCGCACTCACGCCGGACACCAGCTCCGGATGTGCGAAGGCGAACCGGTGCGCGAACTGGGCACCGCCGGAATGGCCGTGGATGAACATCTTCGCATGCACCGGATACCGCTGCGAAACCCACTTCAGGTTTTCCATCAACTGCCTCGCGAACTCCCCGGTGCCCGATTGATAGCCATCCTTGAACGAAGGCACGATCACGATCACCGGCTCGGGTTCGAGGATCCGCATCAACTCAGCGCCAAGCGATTCATTGCGCAATCCGCCCGCCCCGTGGACGTCCACCGCGACCCAGTATTTTCCACCACGCTCCGGCGCGTTTGCGGATACCAGCGCATACCCGGCTCTCCAGTTCTCGCCGTTGAAATACAATCGCTCCGCCGCCACAGCCATCGATGGCAACATCATCGCGATGCATCCAAGCCATTTGATTTTTCCCATGCACGTCATGCGCCGCATGATCCACCGGATGTTGCATCTGTCGAATCGCAAATCACCCGGAGCCCGCACCAGGAGCGGACAGCCCGCCGGAGGCCGTCACGCGGCGGCCTCATCGCTGCCACTGGCATCCGATGGCAGTTTGCGGAAATGGATCTGGCCGACGCGGCGGCCGTCGGCACTGGTCACGCGGGCCTCGTATCCGAGAATCTCGACTGTCTCGCCGACTTCGGGGAAACGCCCGAGATGCTGGGTGATGTGGCCGCCGATGGTGGCAACCTCCTCGCTTTCGAGAAACAACTCGGGAACATATTCGGCGAGATCGTTGAGGCTGAGCGTGCCTTCAACGACGAACTCCTCGTCGTTGATGCGCGTGAACGGCGATGGCTCGGTGTCGAATTCATCGTGAATGTCGCCGACGAGCTCCTCCATCACGTTGTCGAGGAAGACGACGCCGACGGGCGTGCCGAATTCGTCGACCGCAAGCGCCAGGTGGGCGTGCTCCTTGAGGAAGAACTTGAGCAACATGTCGAGCGGCATGGTGTCGGGCACGATCTTGAGGTCGCGCTTGATCCGCATCAGGTCCGGATCCGGATGGTTCAACAGCTTGAACAGGTCCTTGATGTGAATCAGGCCGATTGCTTGATCGAGGTGGCCTTTGACGAGCGGAAACCGGGTGTGCTTGCTGTCGATGGCGACTTCGAGGACTTTGTCAAACGGGGCATCGGCATCCAGCGCGATCACCTTGTTGCGTGGCGTCATCACGTCGCGCACCCAGAGGTCGTTGAGCTCGAGGGCGTTGATCAGGATCTCGCGCTCGGTCTCGGTCACCTCCATCGATTTCCCACTCTGGGCGACGAGCTGGGCGAGCTCCTCGGCAGAGTGCGAATCGGCACCATCGACGGGCGGATCGATGCGGAAAACGCGCTTGAGCAGCCAGTTCGACGCGCCACTGCAAAGCCACACGATCCATTTCACCGAGCTGTGGTAGATGTCGATCGGTATTGCGAGCGCGAGCAGCATCGAGGTCGCCTTGCGGATCGCGATCGCCTTGGGCACCAGCTCGCCGAGGATCACGTGGAGGAACGTGAATGCCGCGAAGGCGATTGCCAGCGAGAGCCAGTAGACGGTGCTCGCCGGCACGCCCACGGCGGCCAGCACCGGGGCAAGCAGCGCACCCACAAATGGCGCGCCAAGGAAGCCGAGCGCCAACGACGAGAGCGTGATGCCGAATTGGTGCGCGGAGAGGTAGCCTTCCGGCTCGGTTGCGATGCGCATGGCGCGGCGGACGTCGCGCCCGGATTCTTTCTCTTCGCTCTCAAGCTGGCCGATCCGCGTCTTCATGATGGCGAATTCGGAGGCCACAAAGAACGCGTTGAGCAGCAGGAAAAACGCAATCCCCGCAAGATACAGCACGGTGCGCCCGGCCGTCGGCAGCTCGGTGACTGCGAGCCCCGCTCCCGCGGCAAGAAACATCATGGTGGATTCCGGATTCACGGCTGGCGGTTAGAGTTTTTCATAGACGCCCTGGTCGCGCTTTTCCAGCACGGTGAAGCCGGCCTTCTTGGCATCCGTCACCGACAGCGGCTTGGTGATGCGTGGCGTGTTGATGCGCGAGATCGACTTGCGCACCGGGTTCTTGCACAGCGGGCACACCTCCAATGCGGGGCGCCCGACGGGGCGTCTCAATTCAAATCCACGAGCGCAGATCCGGCAACTATGCTCGGGGTCCTCGGGGGATTCGGAAACGTATTCGTAAATGGGCATTCGGGCGGCTCAAATGCGGGATGTTGCCGCATTGAGCCAGGGAGGGAAGCAAATTCCCTGCCAGATTACCAACTGGATTTGGTCACGCCGGGCAACAGGCCGGCCGAGGCCATTTCGCGGAAGGTGATCCGGGAAAGGCGGAAGCGGCGAAGAAACGCGCGGCGGCGGCCGGTGATCTCGCAGCGATTCACCACGCGGGTGGGGCTTGCGTTGCGGGGGAGCATCGAGAGTCCGACGTAGTCTTTCTCCGCCTTGAGCTTCAGGCGAAGCTCCGCGTATTTGTCGACAACTTCCTGTTTGCGCTTGTTGCGTGCGATCCAACTTTTCTTAGCCATAATTCGGGGGGCGGTTTCTAAACGATGGGCCGGGTGATGCAAGCCCAAAGTTGTTTGGAATGCGGATTTTTTAAAATTTCACCGTTTTACCCGCGCCGCAATGAACGAGCGGACCGCCAAAACCAGGAACGTGCCGCAGGCGAGAAACAGCAGGACGGAGCCCTGGACCGAGGCTTGCGAGAAATCGAATCCGCGCACCTTGATCGGCATCGCGGAGCCGATCAGGCCGATCACCGAGGCCAGTGCGGCAACGTGCATCGCGTGCTTGTGAAGCAGTGGCTTGAGGTGGGACAGCGCGGCGGCAATCAGGAAGACCAGCCCGATCCACGCCGGAATGAGCGCGGTTTTGGAAACCACGCCGGTGGTCTCGTTCGGCGTGCCTTGGGTGAAGCTGTAAATGCCGACTGCGACGCAGACGACGCCGGCGACAAGGGAGTTGAGGCGCATGTTTTTCATGAGGAGGTGTGGTGATGATGGAGGAGTTGGAGAAATGACGGAAGGATTTTCTGGTAGAGTGTGTTGCGGCCGCCGCGCGAAAGTTGTTCGGCGACGAGTTCCTCACAGGCGAGCGGATCGGCAGGGGCGACGGTCTTCACCTCGTGACCGCCCGGCGCGGTGACCGATCCGTGAAAATGCGAGCACCCGGTCTTGCAGGCAACGCGCAGGTGAACGGCGCCGGCGTCGATGTCGACGGCCCCGAGGATGTGCGCGGCGGTGTCGTGGTCGAGCGAGTAGGTGATGGCGGTGCCGTCGGCGCGCATCAGGCCGCCGTTTTCCGTGAGCTTCCAGCCGGCCTGGTGGGCAAAGCCCGCGATGAGCAGCAACGCGGAGTGCAGGTGCTCGGGGTGATGGCGCACCTCGATGTGGCGGATCGCGGGGATGGCGTCCTGCGCCACGGCGTCGTCAAACAAATGGGCGAGGCACTGGCGGAAATGCCAGATCCGCGTCCATGCGAGGTCCTGGAGGATGGTGCGGCCATTCGAACGGGCATGGATTTCCCGGAGAAACCCGAAGCTCTCCTCCGCATCCGGCCATGCCGAGGAATCGAAAATGAAGCGGTCGATCGCGCTGGCGAGGCGCTCGTCGAACACCCCGGAAAGCGCGCCCTGCCACCAAAAGACGACGGGCAGGTCGGCATTGAGATGGGCGAACACGGTGTTGCGCAACCGCCCTTTGGCGCGACCGGTGAAGTGCAGCGCGATTTGCTCGCAGCATACGGATTTGTGCCCGTGCGAGAGGTGGCAGTGCGCGGTGATCCATGAGCGCACCGAGGCGGCCTCGGTCGAGCGGTCCATTTCCACCAAGATGGCGCGGCAGGCATGGTCGCGCGTGAGGTTGCGGATGATGTCTGAATTCCTCGCCAGCGCGCCGGGCCTCTCGGAGTAGACGACGAGGTTGATGAGCGACGCGTTGCTGCGTGCGTCGTCCTGCTCCCAGAGCACCCGCAACTCGTGATCAATCCGCGAAACCGGCACCTCCATGCCAAGGATGGCATCGGCGGGGGAGACTGGCGGGAAGGTTGGCACGGGCAATGGGGTGGGGTGGGATGATATTGCTCCCCCATCCATCGCTCCGGATCGCGGAGATTGCAAGCACGCTTGCTGCGCCGCCGTCTTGGATCAGGCCTTGGTGATCTGATCGAGGTAAGCGCAGATCATCGAAATCCGCGCGGCGATCGAACTTTCCTCGAGGATCGCCTGGCGGGTGTCCGGCAGGTGGACGAATTGCTGGGCGACGATGTCGGTGAGCAACGCGGCGCTTTCGGCGCGGGCCAGCAGCGCAAGCACGCTGTGGCGCACCTCCTCGGGCAACCCTTCAGTGGCATCCTCGACCGCGTCGGTGAGCGTCGCCATCCCGGCAGCCTCCTTGTCGGGCGGCAGGGTCTCGGTGAGCACTGGCTCAATACTGGCATATGGGTAGGGTTTTTCGTCGTGCCAGTCGGTGAAGCGCACGCGGATCACACCGTGGAGCAGCAGTTGCGAGGTGCCATCCTCCTGCTCGCGCGAGGCGCGGACCAAGCCGATGGTGCCCACGGGTGCGGCCTTCGGCGGCTCACCGGGCGCGGCATCGCCCAAGCGCCTGCCCACGCAGAACAGGCAATCGCCTTGCAGCGATTCCTCCAGCATCTGCCGGTAGCGATCCTCGAAGATGAAAAGCGGCATGCCGCCATGCGGGAAAAGGGTGGCGTCCTCGATCAGGAGGACACCGCATTTCTCCGGAATGTGCAGGGCGGACATGGCGTTTGCGGTCCGCGGGTTAGAAGTGGATGGCGTGGCCTTCGGCCGCGAGCGTCGCCTCGTGGATCACCTCGCTCATCGTCGGGTGGGCGTGGATGGTCGAGTGGATCTCATCAATGGTTAGCTCCTGGTCGAGCGCGAGGCCCATCTCGGCGATCAGCTCGGTGGCATTGTCGCCGATGATGTGGGCACCAAGCAGCTCACCGTGCTTCTTGCCGTAGAGGAGTTTGGCAAATCCATCCGGCTCGCCGGCCGCGATCGCCTTGCCGATGGCGACAAACGGGATCTTGCCGACGACGTATTCGACGCCCTCCTCCTTGAGCGCGCGCTCGGTCTTGCCGACCGAGGCGACCTGCGGGTGGCAATACGTGCAGCCGGGGAAATTCGTCACCTTGCGCGGCTTGTGGCCATCGACAAACATGCCATCCACCGCCTGCAACGCTTCGAACGATGCGGTGTGCGCGAGGAGCGGCGGGCCGGTGACGTCGCCAATGGCGAAGACGCCGGGGATCGACGTTTCATAGCGATCGCCCACCTGGATGAACCCACGCTCGGTGAGTTCCGGTTGTTGGCCGCCAGGGATCACCGGCACCACGCCGATCGCCACCAGCACGACTTCCGCGCTGATGGTGCCGTTTTCCTTGGGACCTTCGAGGGTGACTTCCACGTGAGTGCCGTGGTCCTTGGTGGCCACGGTCTTGTGGTTGGTGAGGCAGCGGATGCCTTGTTTGATGAACGATTTCTCAAGCGCTTGGCCGATCTCGTCGTCCTCGACGGGGAGCATGTTCGGCAGCATCTCGACGATCGTCACCTTGGTGCCAAACGCATTGTAAATGTAGGCGAACTCGGCACCGATCGCGCCCGCGCCGATGATGATCATGCTTTCCGGTTGCTTCTCCAGCACCATCGCCTCGCGCGAGCCGATCACGGATTTGCCGTTGAACGGAAGCGGCGGCAATTCGCGGGCCTTCGCACCGGTGGAAATCAGGATGTTCTTGCCTTCGAGCGTGTGGGTCGAGCCGTCGGCGGCCTGCACGCCCACCTTGCCCGGGCCTTCGATCGACCCGAAGCCGCGCACGTAATCGATCTTGTTCTTCTTGAACAGGAACTCAATGCCACCAGCCAGCTTGTCGGCCACCTTGCGCGAGCGGCCGATCACGCTCGACCAGTCGTAAGAAAGATTATCGAAGGAAAACCCGAACTCCTTCGCACGATGCGAAAACGTATGGAACAACTCGGCGTTCTTCAGCAGCGCCTTGGTCGGGATGCACCCCCAGTTCAGGCAGGTGCCGCCGGCCCGCTCGGATTCGACGCAGGCGACTTTTTTTCCGTGTTGGGCGGCGCGGATCGCGGCGACGTAGCCGGCCGGGCCACCGCCGATGACGATGAGATCGTATGACATGACAATAATTTTCTTAGGGGTTGGGATGCGGGATGCGCGCGGCAGCGTGCCGCCGCGCCGCCGCGATGTCAAAAGAATCGCCGCGCAATTTCCCGAGGATTTTTTTTGGGCTTCCGCCCGGGGCATTCGTGGCAGCATGCTCCGCGCATGCGCTACCAGCAACTCCTTCAGCAAAGCATCGCCCGCACCGGATCGCGACTCTGCGTCGGCCTCGACCCCCGGCCCGGCGATGGCGGCGTGGAATCCGCACGGGATTTCCTCACCCAGGTGATCGAGGAGACCGCGCTGTGGGCAGCCGCTTTCAAGCCGAACATGGCCTACTTCGAAGCCATGGGCCCCGATGGCGTCGCCATGCTCGGCGAGCTGCTCGCCACCATCCCCGGCGATGTCCCGGTCATCCTCGACGCGAAACGCAGCGACATCGGCGAAACCCAGAAATACTACGCCCAGGGATATTTCGAGAACTGGAAGGTCGATGCCGTCACCCTTAACCCGTTCCTCGGCTACGATTCCATCGAGCCGTTCCTCGATTGGGACGGCAAGGGGATCTATCTGCTGGCCGTCACCTCAAACGCCGGCAGCGCCGATTTCCAACGCCAGAAACTCGCCGACGGACGCGACGTCTTCGAACTCGTCACCGCACTCGGTGAACGCGCGAAATCCGAAAAACGGAAATCCGACGTCGGATACGTCGTCGGCCTCACCAACGCGGGCGACGTCCTCAAGCGCATCCCCGCCGATGCCCCGCTCCTCGTCCCCGGCCTCGGCGCCCAAGGTGGTCAGTTGAACGACCTCGCCGGTGCCGCCCGCAACGCACCCGATGTGATCAACGTCTCGCGCGGCATCCTCTACGCCGGCGACGAACTCAGCTTCGGCGCCCGCGCCCGCATGTGGGCGGATCAAATCTCCGCCGCCTACCCGCCTGCAAGTTGAGTGGCCGCCCGAGCCCAAAGACCCAAAGACCCAAAGACCCAAAGACCCAAAGACCCAAAAACCCAAAAACCCAAAAACCCAAAAACCCAAAAACCCAAAATCCAAAATCCAACATTCACCAGAGGGATGTCCCAGCCCCGCGTGATCGCATCCGATGCCATTCGCATTTTGGTTTTTTTCAAATGAGGAATGCAGGAAGACAGGAAAAAGAGCCCCCCATCCTCCGGGCGATGATGGATTGCCCCTCCTTGGGCGAATGAGCGGCGCGCCCCCCAAGGAGCGGCGGACCTCCTCCGCCGATGCGGATGCGTGGAGAATGATCCAGAAGCTTCGCGCCCCCCATTCGCTCCCCATCCTCCGGGCGATGATGGATCGCCCCTCCTTGGGCGAATGAGCGGCGCTCCCCCCCCAAGGAGCGGCGGACCTTCTCCGCCGATGCGGATGGAAAGCCGATGTGCCGACCTCCCAGGCTCTTTCATCGTCATGGCGGGCCCAAATTTGTGCCCTCTGTGCCTTTTGTGGCTAAAAACCCATCAAAATCCCCAAAAATCCCTAATCCACAGCCTCAAACTGCGGATTTCAGGCTAATGCGCACCCCGCTTTTCATATTTTACCCCCAAATCGCACCCAAAACCGTCATGATTTTTGAGATAGAATTTTAGAAAAAAATATTTGCACAACCCAAAAAACCTGCGAGGGATTGCTGTTGCCCCCCGGGTAATTCTTTCCAAAAGCCCCCGTTTTTCAAAAAATCCCCATGAAATCCAAAACCTCACTCCGCCACGGCATTCTGCTAGTCGCTAGCTCGCTGTTAGGAATTTCCTTGGCACCCGCGCAGACCACCTACACTTGGGCCAACTCCAACGTCACCGGCACACCCACTGCGAACCTCGACTGGTTCAACGTCGGCCCGAATACCCAAGGCACGTGGATCGGCGGGGATCCGGTGAGCGACAACCTGAATACGATTCAGATTTTTGAGAACACGACGACCACATTGCCGAATACGGCCAATCCGTCGACTCAAACCATCAATCTCAACAACGGCGGAAACGCATTCGAGCTGGGCACCCTCACCCTTTCCGGCCGTGGCAGCGCAACCACCAATGCCAACCTCACGATGAACCTTGCGGGCGACGCGCTGAATTTCTCCGCCGCCACCGGGACGATCAACCTGGATGCGCTCAACAACACACGCACCATCACCTACAACGTCGGCAATGCCATTGAGCTTGGTACGGCAAGCAGCGCGACGGCCTTGACCATTCAAGGCGGCGGCAACAGCACCTTCAACATCACAGGCAACATCTCCGAGTTGTTCGCCGGGGGCGGCAGCCTGATCAAAAGCGGCACCAGCACCGTCAGCCTCACTGGCACCAACACCTTCACCGGCGGCACCACCATCAACGCCGGCACGCTTTCATTCAACTCCGCCAACGCTCTTGGCGCGAGCGGATCCCGAAACATCACCTTTGGCGGCAACAGCACACTGGCCCCAACAGCCGCCTCCACTCTGGATACGCTGACGGTGAATTCAGGTGTGGTCGGAACGATTGCGACCACCGGTTTGTCATCCGGCACCATCGCATTCGCCTCCACGACGGGCTCGGGCAGCATTCGGGGTAACGGTGGCCAGAACCGCACCCTTTCCTTGGGCGACGCAAGCACCTTTACGGGGAATGTGGAATTGGCCTACGCTGCCAACAATACCTCCGGTTTGGGCACCCCGCACATCCAATTTTCCAGCCTGGCCGATACCGCTGGCTCGTCGATCCAGTTCTACAGAACCGGCGGCGGCTCCGATTCCGGTCAAGTCGGTCAGGTCGGCCTTGCCGGCAATGCGGGCCCCGTGACCTTCAACAACCGCCAGATCCAGATCCTTCCAAGAGTAGCAACAAGCAACCCGAGCCTCGCCGGGGCTGCCTTGGTCAACAACAACTCGATCGCGGCAAATACATGGACCATCAATACGAACCTTCTCAATGAGTCTGACAGAAATGTTGGATTCATATTACAAGGTAGCAATGTAGGAAATAACACATTCGCTGGTTCCATAGGAGACTCGACCTTCAGCGGCACATTCACCTCAGGCACTGGAATTACCAACCTACAAAAGGCCGGCACCGGCACCTGGGTAATCTCCGGTAACAACTCCTACACCGGCGGCACGTCCGTCTCGGCGGGCACCCTGCAATTCGCCAAAACCGCAGCCATGCCAGCCAGCGGCACCGTCGCCGTGGCAACCGGTGCCACCCTCGCAGTGAATGCGGGTGGCACTGGCGAATTCACTGGCGCCACTTCTGGCGCAGGGAGCATCGGCGGTCTGCTGGCGGGCACCGGCGGCCAAGGTGCAGCCGTCACCTGGACGGGAGCCGTGACCCTCGGCATCGACACCACGAACGCGACAGGTGGACTGCTTGCCTACGCTGGAGACATTGCCACTGTTGGCACCACCCTGAATCTCAGGAAAATGGGTACCAACACGCTCACGCTCTCCGGCAACAACAGCTTCAACGGTACTCTCACTGTCGCGGAAGGCGCGCTTTCCATCGCCACCATCAACAACGCCAGTACCAATGGCGTGCTCGGGAACAGCACCAACGCAGTCACTCTCGGTTCCGCTGGCAATACCGGCACCTTGCTCTACACCGGAGCCACTGCGAGCAGCACCAAGACCTTCGCCATGGCCGCCAGCGGCACGGGTGGCTTCAATATCCAGGAAGCAGCCACCGACCTCACCCTGGGTGGTATTATCAGCGGTAGTGGCGCAATGACCAAAACCGGAGCCGGCACTCTGATTCTCACCAACACCGCGACCCAATCCGGTGGGCTGACAATCAGCCAAGGCATCCTGCAACTTGGGAATGGCGGCACCACAGGGGCCTTGGCAGCGAGCAATGCCGTCAATATCTCTAGCGGTGCCAGCCTTGTCATCAACCGCACTGCCAACCTCAACATGGGCGGCAATGTGATCACTGGTGATGGCAGTGTGGTCAACTCGGGAAATACACTCACCCTCAGCAACAGCAACAGCTTTTCAGGTGGTTTCACCCTGAATTCTGGGGGTATTGCCGCTCCTGCTTCTGGCACATTCAACGGTTTTGGCACGGGAACGTTCACCTACAACGGCGGCACCTTGAATTTCGGCAGTGCCAGCCCGACGGTTACTTACAATAACAACATGATTTGGAACTCTGTGCTGACCCTGAACCGCGCAACATCTGGCACGCCGACACTAAACTTCGATGGGAATATCACATTGGGTGCCAATTCAGGCTACGCGAACAACAGCACAACCGTTTCCCACAACTTGGTTTTCAATGGAAATATCAGCGATGGCGGGAACGGCTTCGGATTGTCCGCTACGGGGGGATCGGTTGCCGGCAACGGCATGACCTTCAACGGGCAGAACACCTTTACGGGCAACGTTACCAACACCACGAATGGTTTTGTCACGATCGGCGGCAGCGGTTATCTAGGCGGCGGTAACTACGCGGGAAATATTTCCATTGGGAGTGGCGCCTTCAACTACAACAGCAGTGCCCATCAAATCCTCACCGGAACGAACTCCACGGGAGCCACGACTATCACAGACGGCATCCTGCAGTTTGGTAAGACATCGGCGCTTTATGGTGGCACCACCGGAAGTTGGACAGCCGCCAACATCCGTGTGAACGCTGGCGGCACCTTGGCCTTCAACGTCGGAGGCACAGGAGAATTCACCACCGGCAACGTCACCACCCTGTTCACCAACCTCGCCAACAGCACCAGTGCCACCAACGGCATGAATGCAGGATCCAACTTCGGTTTCGACACAACCAATGCCGCAGGAGGCAGCTTTGAAATCTCTCAAGTGATTGCAAATTCCGGCGGTGCCGCTGGCGGTGCACGCGGCCTCACCAAGCTCGGCACGGGAACATTGCTGCTCAGTAACGCCAACACCTACACCGGAGCCACCCTCGTCAATGTCGGCACGCTCTTGATCAACGGCAGCACTAGCGCGTCCAGCACGGTCACCGTCGCCTCCGGAGCCACCCTCGGCGGTTCCGGCACGGTCAGCGGCAACACCACCATTGCGGGCATCCACAGCCCCGGCAACAGCCCCGGCCTGCAGACTTTCGGAGCGGACCTCACCTATGAGGCTGGCTCCAGCGTGATTTGGGAGCTGGTCGATAACAGCGCCCTGCTCGCAAACCGTGGAGTGGATTACGACGGGATCAACGTCGGCGGTGTGTTGAATTTCGAAGGGTCCACCATGCTTACTCTCGTCTTCAGCGGTGCGCTCAACGGCATCGCTGGCAGCGATGTCGATTGGAGTAGCTCATTCTGGAACGCCTCTTACACCGGCACGGGCGGCTGGCTCATCTACAGTGGCGCAAGCGAATTGGTCGGCTTCGAGAACCTCGGCATCAACACCGAGAACTGGGTCGATGGTCTTGGTCAGTCGTATAACGATTTCTTTGGAGGCAATGGTTTTAGTCTCTATCAATCTGGCAACGATGTTTACCTCAATTACAATTACATCGCCATCCCCGAGCCGCGCACCGCGCTTCTCGGAGCCATTGGTTTCCTTCTGCTCTTCCGCCGCCGCCGCTGAAGCCCCGGTCTCGTAGGCGCGATTGTAAAATCGCGATGCGTCAGGCCAAGCGGCGGACCTCCTCCGCCGATGCGGATGCGTGGAGAATGCCCCAAGAGCATCGCGCCCCCCATTCGCCCCCCATCCTCCGGGCGATGATGGATCGCCCCTCCTTGGGTGAATGCGCAGCGCGCCCCCCCCAAGGAGCGGCGGACCTCCTCCGCCGATGCGGATGAAAAGCCGATGTGCCGACCTCCCAGGCTCTTTCATCGTCATGGCGGGCCCAAATTTGTGCCCTCTGTGCCTTTTGTGGCTGGGAAATCTTCATCAAAATCCCCCCGTGATCCCATCCCAACTTCAATGCACTTTGTAGTGTTTGAGGAATTTCTCCTCCGCTTCGAGGGTGCCGATGAGGAGGAGTTTGCCGCCGGCGGGGGTGAGGGTATCGGGGGCGGGGTTGACGGTGCGTTGGCCGTTTTTTTCCACAGCGATCACGGTGCATCCGGTTTCGCTGCGGAGGGCGGATTCGCCAAGCGGGCGGTCGGCCATGGCGGCGGGGACGGGGGAAGGGAACACAAAGACGCCTTCGGCGAGGAGCAGGTTGTCGCTTTCGCGGATGCGGTTGAAGATGGTGTTGGCGGCCATCGAGGCCGACGATAGCACGAGGTCCGCGCCGGCGCGGTGAAGGGTGCGGGTGTTGCGCTCGAGGGTGCAGCGGGAAATGATCTGCAGGGTTTCGCGCAGGCGGCGGAAGAAGATGGTGAGCGAGATGTTGAGGTCGTCGTCGTGCGGGGTGATGATGATCGTCCCGGCCTTGCGGGCACCGGCTTTCTTGAGCACATCGATGTGGGTGGCATCGCCGATGACGGCTTCCGGGGTGTCTTTGACGCGTTCGGGGTTTTTCTCGATGATCGATGTCGATAAGCCTGCCTCGCGCAGGTTTTTGCTGGTGATGCGCCCGACGCGGCCACCCCCGATGATCACGACGTGGGCATCCTCATCAGCTGTCTCGCGGGCGAAGGCGGCGTTGTAGTTTTCCATCTGGTCCTTGGTGCCGGCGAGCACGAGCACCGTCTGGCGGGTGATCGGGGTGTGGGGGTCGGCGGTGCGGAGCTGGCCGTGATCCCAAAACCCGATGATGCTCACGCCGGTGCGGGTGCGGATCAGGGATTCGGCGAGCGTGAGGCCTTCGAGCTCGGTGCCGGCGGCATTGGCCTCGGCGATTTGCAGGCCCTCGATCTCGCCGATCACGTGGGCGGCGCAGTCCTTGCCGATCACACGGCGGGCGAGCGCCTGGCCCATCATTTCCTCAAGCCGCAGCACTTGGGTGGCACCGGCCAGTTCGAGCACGTCGCGGGCGGCGTCGTTGCTGGCGGTGGCGATGATGGGCACGTGCTCGGCAAGTTCGCGGGCGGTGAAGGTGATGTTGGTGTTGATCACATCGGCGCGAGTGGCCACCAGCATGGCGGCCTCGCGGATGCGGAGGTTGCGGTAGGTGGTGGGATCGTCGAGCGCGCCGACGGCGCAGCGGATGCCCTGCTCGTGCAGCTCGTTCGCCTGGGCGATCGTCGGGCACAAGACGACGTAGGGATGCCCGTATTTGTTCAACAAGGGAATCAGTGCGCTGGCAATCGGATCGTGATCGGTGAAAATGACGTGCCGCGAGGTGCCCACCGGAAGTTCACGGGGAGTGCGGGCAGCCGCCTGTGCCGCCATCCATGGCGCGTAGAAAAACTCAATGAAGGTGAACGGCAGTATCACCAACAGGAACATCACCCCGGTGACTGTCACGAGAATCGAGAACGACCGGCCAAGATCGTTCTGGAAGGTGATGTCGCCAAAGCCGAGCGTCGACATGGTGGTGAGCGTCCAGTAAAACCCGGTGACCCACGAATGCTGCTGGCCCTCCCTTTCCATCAACCAGTGGAAAGCGACGCTGTAGGCCACGATCAATGCCAGCAGGATGGCCAGCAGGCGCATCAGTGTGGCGAGGTTGCTGCGCGAGCTGCGTTCGTGCATGAACGCGGCGATGACCGAGACGAGAGCTTTCATGAGGTGGGGGCCTTGGTTTGCCCGTTGCCGCGGGCGCGGTATTGGTAGCTGGTGAGTTCGCGCAGGCCCATCGGTCCGCGGGCGTGGAGCTTGTCGGTGGAAATGCCGATCTCCGCGCCGAACCCGAATTCACCGCCATCAGCGAATCGGGAGGAAAGGTTGTGGAACACGCACGCGGAATCCACCTCACGCTGGAAGCGAGCGGCGGCGGCCTGATCGGCGGTGACGATGACATCCGTATGATGCGAGCCGTAGTGGTTGATGTGGGCAATCGCCTCGTCGAGCGAGCCAACGACGCGGATGGCGAGGATGAGGTCGAGGTATTCGGTTCGCCAGTCCTCCTCGGTGGCGGCGGCGAGATCGGTGAGGATTGCGCGGGTTTCGGCGCAGCCGCGGAGTTCGACGCCGCGCGCTTGCAGGGCCTTGGCCGCCATCGGCAAAAATGTGGCCGCCACATCGCGATGCACCAATAAGGTTTCAAGGGCGTTGCAGACGCCGGGTTTCTGGGTTTTCGAGTCGACCGTCAGCGCCACCGCCATGTCGAGGTCGGCTGCCGGGTCGACGTAGAGGTGGCAGATGCCGTCGTAGTGTTTGATCACCGGCATGCGCGCCTGCGAGACGACCGCTTCGATCAGCCCCTTGCCGCCGCGTGGAATGATGAGGTCGAGATGCTGGTCCATTTGCGCAAGCACCGCAACGCTTTCGCGGTCGGTGAAGGGGATGAGCTGAATCGCGTGCTCCGGTGCCCCGGAGTTGTCGAGGGCCTTGGCGAGGGCGAGGTTCGAGTGGATCGCCTCGCTGCCGCCGCGCAGGATGGTGGCATTGCCGGTCTTGAAGCAAAGCGCCGCAGCATCGGCGGTGACGTTCGGGCGGCTTTCGTAGATGATGCCGATGGTGCCGATCGGCACGCGCACTTGTTCGATGTGGATGCCGTTCGGGCGGTCCCATGCGTCGAGCACCTCGCCGACCGGGTCGGGCAGGGTGGCGACGTGTTCAATGGCCGCGGCGATCGACTCGATGCGTGGCTCGTCGAGCCTCAACCGGTCGAGCATGGCGGAAGACAGCCCTTTTTCGGTGCCCGCGGCGAGGTCCATCTGATTCGCCAGAATGATGTCGGATGTGGATGCACGGATCGATGCGGCCATCGCCCGCAGGATCACATTTTTCTCCTCGCCGCCCAGCGTGGCGAGCTTGCGCGCGGCAACACGGGCTTGCGCGCCCATGGTGTGGATGGAGGTCTCAATGGCGGTGGGCATGGGTGATTTTGTCGCTGGCGACACAAACAGCGTGACCCCGGATGCCTGAATAACCAAGGCAGAATTCCGGCCGGATCAGGGTGCCTACATTTGGGTGAGAACCGCACCGCTCACCCACCAAACGAAGAAATAGGGAACCGCGAAGCCGCGAAGATTCTTGGATTTGATTCACCAAAAATATAAATTCTTATGAATTTGCTTTGCGTCTTAGCTGTGATCTTGCAGTTGAAATCGTGGCTCGGGCGTCTCGCCCGCAGCCTCAGGTTGCCTGGCACGTTTGATGGGTGTCGTTTCTTGAAAGACGCCAACAGCTTGATGCCCATGAAAGATGGCTGCGGGCAAGATGCCCGGGCCACGATGATGCAGCCTTAATTGCATGGGTTCAAATCGATGTCGATCTCCGCTCAGTTGCGGCGGCGGCGAAGCAGGCACAGCATGCCGAGGGAGCCGAGCAGGGCGGTGGTGGGTTCGGGGATGAGGCCGACGGATTCCATAGTCGTGCCGAAGCGGATTTCGTCGAAGGTTTCCACCTGACGAGTACCGATGGCGATGGTATTGAAAAGACTCTGATCGAGATCCGCACTCATTGTGGCGAATGGTGTTAAGGGAAGGCCGGCCGTGGGATCGGTGACGTTGAACAGACTTAGAACATCGTTTTGCCCGTTGGGTGCCCAGTCGATTCGGCCGACGATCATGTAGGTGGTGGCTGTGGTATCGAAGATAAAATCATCGCTACGTGTAGATGTGCCATTGTTGATGGTCATGGCGTGTAGCCGCATGGAGCCGCCGTCAGCAGTTAGTCCGCGATAAGAAAAACCGAATGCCGAGCCGCCTGCCATTTGAACTGCCGCACCCCCATCCGCCATGCTGGTGATGCCTCCGGTGCCGAAGAGCAAAGCTCCGTTTGCATTGCCGATGGAAAATGTGGTGCTTACGGTAAGAAAACTGAACCAGATCGTGGTATTAACCGTAGTCAGTGCAGCTTGAGCCGATGAGCTAATAGCCCGGTTGATATCCGCGCCGTTGGGTGCGGATGGACGCTTAATAGAACCACCTACCGTATCCAGGCCGCTGAATGTCAAACCTGGTGACTGAACGGCCCACTGGTTGGAATTGTCACTGCCTGCTTGCCAGGATCCATCGAATCCGCTGCCTCCGTTTTGACCAACAACGGAGCCTGTTGAGTAATCAAATCCCTCATAGACAACCAGCGCACCATTTGCGCTTCCAGTTGCAAGTGCGAGGCCCGCGAGGGCTGCGAGTGCAGCGTGTTTTGTGAGGATCATGGCGTGGGGTTTTGTCGGGTTGGGTGTTGAAATCGGTGGTTGCATTGTGGATGCTCTCCATGAATGACCAAGATTTCCGGCGAAACGTTACAGGATCGTTTCATTTTTTTTGTGAGGCGGAGTTGGGAGAGGGGGCATATTTGTCTGGCGCATGGGCTTCTGCGCTCACAGACCGCCGCTACAGGCGGTTCTCTTTCGCATGGAAGATGCCGGAGCCACCGACAAGTCGGGGCAGGCCGGAGGCGCCGGCCACGGAGGCGCTGGCTACCGGGTTGAGACGGCGGTGACGCGGACGGTGGCGATGTCGAGGTGGCCGGTGGTGGCTTCGGGGTGTGGGGAGATTTCGAGGGTGAGCGGGTCGCCGGGGATGATGCCGTCGGGCAGGTGGGTGGCATCCCATGCGAGGGTGATCGTTTCCGGGCGATGGCTCGGGTCGGGTCGGGTGTGGCCGGTGTGTTCGGCGAGGATGGTATTGCCGGAGAGGAGGCGGATCCGGTGGCCGGACATTTCTTCCGTGGAGCTGTGCCGTCCGATGGCGACGCTTGCCGAGTAGATGCGGCCGGGAGTGATGGCATCGATATTGCGACGAATCGAGGTGGATGGCACCGAGGCATCTAGGCTGGCGATGGGGCTGGGCTTTTGATGGGAACGATGAGGATTTTGTGGCTGGCGCAGGCCGGTCCATCCGGTGGATTTCCATCCGGGGACGCGACCCATTTGGACTTCGCCATCGTCGAGTTCGAGAGGCGGGTGGATGGTGAGCAGCGTTCCATCGAGGGAAAGGCGGGAGTCGATGCCCGCGAGAAAGGTTGTTTCGGACCAATCGGTGATGTTGCGGAGGATGATGCGGCCGCGTCCCCAGGCAACGGGTTGGTCGAAGCGGAGCATGATCGGGCCACCGGGGATGGCGGAATCCGCATCGGCTGCGGGGAGCATGCCAGTGATCTGTGGCGGGGCATTGCGGCCGGGTTGGGATGTGGTGTCGGAATTTTCCTGGGGAGGATGGATGGGTGTGAGGGCGAATCCATCGTTGGCCTCATGGCCGGGGGTGCCGAGGCGAATGCGATCGAAGGAGGCAAATTCGCCCGCACTGCAGGTGAGGGCAATGGCGAGCCTGCCGCCGGTGGTGTGGCTGGCCGGGGTGGTGAGGACGAGGCTTTGGTTGCGTAGCCAGCGCTCTTGTTGCGAGTGGATGCCGGTCGCGGCAAGGATGGTGCCGGAATCATCGTCATAAATCTGGATGGTGGCGGAGGAATTGGAGAGGCCTACATCGAGGGTGAGGATGTAGGTGGTGCCGGGGCGGATGCTCTCGCCAGTGGTCTGGCGGAGGGTGTGGCCATTGAAGACGCGGCCGAAGAATTGGCCGTCGGTGGGGGCGAGGCTGTTGCGGCGTGCGTCCACGCCCCAACCCCAGCGCATGTGGTCTGCTTTGTGCCAATGGGCGATGGCTTGCCCTTTGTTTTTTTCCGTGCCATCGGCTTCGAAACTTGGGTTGAGGACCGGGATATTGGCCGGGGCGGCGGATGCGGTGTGGAATGTCCAGTCGTCGATGCCTCCAAAATCTTTGCCGAATTGGCTGCGAATGACTCCGGGGTCTGTGATCACGGCGTATTGGCGGTCGGTGAGCAAACCGGTGGAGAAATCCTCCGTAAGGAGTAGGTCGATGCGCTCCGGTAACTCGCGAAGGAATGATGTGGGGGCGCTTTCGATTTCGTGGAGGATTGCAGGGCCCTGCAATCGCACCGAACGGCCTGCGGGGATGGTTTCGCCGGATGTGCCATCGAGCGAGTCGATGCGGACGAGGCCATCGAAGACGTAGAGATCGGTGGATGGGTTTTCGCCATGGCGGGTAACGACGCCGAAAGCGGTGCCGAGATCGACGATTTTCTGGTGGGGAGTGACAACGGTGAAGCCCTGGCCTTGGGCGGATCTCACCTCGAAGTATGCCTGGCCATGATCGAGGCGGATGGTGCGTGCGTCGGTGAGTGTAAGAGTGGCTGGCGCGGTGACGACGGCACGGACGTCGTGGGGGAGTTCGATTTCAGCGACGCCGTGTTCGAGGGTGAGGCGGGAATCTTTGCGAAGGGTTTTTGCGGGCTGTTTTTTGCCTTCTTCCGCGTGTGTGATCTGAAAAATTAATTGAGGTGCAGTGTTGACAGCTGCTGTAGCGGAGCGGTTGTCGGGAGCGGCAATCATCCATAAGGTGAATGCGCCGATTGCGATGACTGCGGCGGCGGCGGCCATCGCGGTCCGGGCGATGTGGCGGCGGCGGTATGCGAGCACGCGCTCGATGGGCACCACGGATTGTTGTTTGATGGTAATTTCGGCGGCGAATCGGGATTCCAAGGCGCTGTGGAGGCTTGCGAGTTTCCACCATTCGTTGCGGGCAATTGGGTTGGATTTGAGTTCGGCCTCGAGGGCGGTGGCTTCATCCGCAGGGAGCTCGCCATCGAGCATTCGCAGCATCTGCCTTTGGAGTTCGGAGGAGATCATGACGTGCGAGCGGCGAGCGATTGGTCGATGCAGCGGCGGAGGACTTCGCGGATGCGGAGCAGAGCAATGCGGAGGCTGCCGGCGGTGCGCCCGGTTCGTGTGGCGAGGTCTTCGAGCGAGTGGCCGGGGGTGTAGCGCTCGCGCACGAGTTCCTGTTGGGATGGGCTGAGTTTGTCGAGGCAAAGATCGAGCGCGGTGAGGAGGTCCTCGGTGGCATGATCCGCCGGATCAATTTCTGCGAGCATGTCGATGGTTTCCTCGGAAAAGCTCACGAAACCGCTGCGGCGTTGGCGGTGGAGCTGGCGCAGCACTTCGTAACGTGCGATCTGGAAGGCCCATGCGAGGAAATTGGTGCCGGGCTCGAAGCGGTCGCGCTTTTGCCAGAGGACGGTGTTGGTTTCCTGGAGCACATCGGCGACGTCTGGGCTGCCGGGAATCAGCGAGACGATGAAGGCCCGCAGATTCCCCTGGTGTTCCGTCATCAATCTGACGAACTCCGCGAGTTTCTCTGCGTCATCCTTTCGTTTTGGCATGCTGCTTGGGGAACCGTGTGAAAGTGGCAAACGTTACAAGGCTTTTGCGATGCGTGTGACGATTTCGTCATGCGGCACATGTGTGCGGCACATGTTGCAGTGTGACAAGGCGGTTGTATTTGAAGTTCACGCGAAAATGGAGTGGTTTGTGATCGATGCGATCGGTCCGTTTTTTGTGTTTATGAAAAAGCCACGGATCAACTGGTCGAAAATCCCGTTTCCCCACCTGATGACCTCGGGTGAGGGGATGCGGGCGCATTGGGATCAAATCGCCGCCGATCTCCGCCGATTTGCCTTGGCCGCGAAAGCTGATGGCTACACTACGGTGACGCTCGACGACTTCGCGCACCTTGCACCGGATCCCCGCCACGAACCGGAAATCGCCGACCGCAGCGCGGTGTTTCGAAGCGAATTCGCCAAGCTTTTCGACCAGCTGAAATACGACTGCGGCATGCGCATCCTGTTGACGAGTGATGTGCTGCCAGCGACCGCGTCTTTACGCTGCACTTGCTAGGATTTCTCTTTCACCGCTTCCGCCGCCGCGATCCAAAACTCCTCCGCAAATCCGCCATGGGCATTGACGTGCTCTTCAAGTGACAAGGAATTCTACACGAGGTGGGTAAAAGACGCTCATTGAACCAGAGATTACACAGATGGGATTTAGATGAAAGTCTGAGTAATCTGTGAAATCTGTGGTTCAAAATGCTCTTTCCGCATTTGAAATGCTACGATCTGGGCCTGCATCAGAAACGCTGATTCCTGCTTGCGGCGGCCGCAAATCCCCGCATCCTCGGATTTCGAATCCATGGAAAACATGCCCACCCAACCTCGCACCGGCATCCTCGCCGCCGGAAGCTGGATCGTCGATCACGTCAAAATCATCGACCGCTTCCCACAGCAAGACACTCTCGCCACCATCGAAGCCTCCTCCGACGGCAGCGGCGGGTCGCCATACAACATCCTCATCGATCTCGCGAAACTCGGTGCCACCATGCCGCTCCAAGGTGCCGGAATGATCGGCGACGACTCCGACGGCCGCGTGATCCTCGCCGATTGCCATGCCCACCGCATCGACACCTCGCGGATGCGGACCACAACCGAGGCCGCCACCTCCTACACCGACGTGATGACCGTGAAATCCACCGGCCGCCGCACCTTCTTCCACTGCCGCGGCGCCAACGCACTTTTCGAGGAATCCCACGTCGATCCGGCCGATAGCGAGGCGAAACATTTCCACGTCGGTTATTTACTTTTGTTAGACAAGTTGGACGAAATCGCGCCCGACGGCACCACCGGCGCATCGCGTCTTCTCGAGCGGGCGTCGGCATCCGGCATGCTCACCTCCGTCGATTTAGTGAGCGAGGACAGCGACCGCTTCGCCGCGGTGATGGCCCCGGCGCTGCCGCATATCGACTTCCTCATCATCAACGAGCTCGAAGCCGCGCGCACCTCGGGCGTCGAGGCGATGACCGGTGGCAAACCCGACCCCGCCAAACTCGCCGCCGCCGCCGCGCGCCTGCTCGAATCCGGCGTCCGCCGCTGGGTGATCATCCATTACCCCGATGGCGCGCTCGCCCGCTCGGCGGACGGCGAGGTCGTCACACATGGCAGCGTGCGTTTCCCCGATGAGGAAATCCGCGGCGCGGCCGGGGCGGGCGATGCCTTTGCGGCCGGTGCGCTGTTTGGCATCCACGAAGAATTGCCGATGGAGGAATGCCTGAAAATCGCCGTCTGCGCCGCCGCCTCGAACCTCGGCGACCCGACGTGCACCGGCGGTATCCTGCCGCTCGAAGGCTGCCTCGAGCTCGGGGAAAAATACGGATTCCGATAAACCCGCCCCCATGCGCGTCGCCATCGTCCACTATCACCTGCGCTCCGGCGGAGTCACGCGGGTGATCGAGGAGACGGCTGCCGCGCTCACCGAGCTTGGCATCGAACATGTCATCCTCGCCGATCTAGTCCCCGGCCTTGGATACGGCGGCGAGACGGGCCCCGAGGCCCTCGCCACCGCGCTGCGCGCCGCCGCAATCGCCACACTCGGCAGCGCGCCGGACGTCTGGATTTTTCACAACCCCACGCTCGGGAAAAACCGCGATATTCCCTGTGTGATTGAGCGCTTCGCCCGCGAGGGAGAGGCCATTCTCCAACACATCCACGACCTCGCCGAAGACGGGCGGCCCGCGAATTTCTCCAACATCCCCGATCCCGCCCGGCTCCACCTCACAAGCCCGCGCGTCCACCACGTGTTCATCAACGCCAGGGATCGGGCGCGGTTCCTCGAAGTCGGTCTGTCGCCAGACCGCGCCCACCACCTTCCCAACCCGGTCGCGACCGTAGGCGCGGTCGTGAGACCGGGATTTTCTAGCACTCCACCTCCCCCCCAACTCGTTCTCAAGAACGAGCCTACGCTCGCCTCCCCGCTCGTCTTCTACCCCGTTCGCGGCATCCGCCGCAAAAACCTCGGTGAGCTCTGCCTGTTCGCCGCGCTCGCTCCATCCGGCACCCGCTTCGCCATCGGCCGCGCACCCGAAAACCCTGAGGAAATCTCCACCCACGACTTCTGGCGGCATTTCGCCACCACTCACGAACTCCCCGTGTGGTTCGACGTGACCGACCGCCTCGCTCCCTTTCCCGATCATCCCGCTGATTTCCAAGCCTGGCGCGACCTTTCCACCCACTGGATCACCACCAGTGTCGCCGAGGGCTTCGGCCAGACTCCGGCCGAAGCGGCGGCCAGCTGCAAACCGCTCATTACCCGCGCGCTCGATACCGGCTTCATGCCAGCCGTGGCGCGCGGCATTTACCACAAAATCCGAATCGCCGGAGTCTGTGAAGACTTCGCTGATCTCGATGAATCCGCCCAGTCCGACGCGATCCGCCGCGCAAGCGCATCGCCCGACTTCGCCGCATCCATCGAAATCGACGGCCACCCCGCCCGCGAATGGCTGCGTCAACAACTCGAAAACCGCGAACCCACCGAGCCGGACCCGCAACTCACACGCCACACCCCGCAAAATGTCGCCGCCGGACTCCTCGATATCCTGCGCTCGCTCATCGCCCACCCCTCGGGCCCGCCGGAATTTCTCCCTCAGCAAAAGCTCGCCACCCTCTATCGCGACTCCCCGCCACTCCTCAGTCACCCGCGCCCATCCGCCCGCCGCGAATTTCCCCGCGCTGTTATCTTCGATGTCTACGGCACCCTCCTCGACGCCGCGCCCGGCGGCGTCCGCCCATGCCCAGCCATCGACCCCGCAATAATAAATTTCCTGGAAAATAATAACATGCCCTCGCCTGCCGCGCCCACCGCCGCGCTTGCGGAGCTGGTCCGCAGGGAGCACGCGGCCTCCAGTGAAGCCTTTCCCGAGATCGACTTGGTGGCCATGTGGGCCGAGCTTCTCGGCCTCCCGCGAGACGCCCGCACCGCGTGGTTGGTTGCGGAAATCGAGGACCTCTGGCACCCGGCCGCGCCGATGCCCGGTGCGATGGAAATGCTCCGCAGACTGGCCGACGCGAACATCCCGTGCGGGCTGCTGTCCAACGCCCAAGCCAACATCTGGCGGCAGCTTGGCCCGCTCGCTCCCAGTTTCGCCTCCGACCTGTGCGTTTTTTCCCACCAATTCCTGCGCGCCAAACCCTCCCCGGCCTTGTTCGAGGAAATCCAATCCCGCCTTGCCCGCCGGGGCATCGCTCCGCACGAGGTGTGGTTCATCGGCAACGATCCGATCACCGACATCGCCCCCGCCAAAACCGCGGGTTTTCGCGCCGCCTTGTTTGGCCCCGCGCGATCCGGTTCCGCCGACGCGCGGCTCGAAAACTGGAACGGATTTCCATTCACGTGATACCCCAAAAAAAATCACGGGCACCGGGTCCCTACTCCCGATGCCCGTGACTCCCTTGCGGGATGGGGTGTGTTTTATCCCTTACACACGAGGTAGAATGACCCATTTTCCGGGATCTGCCATACCGCGATGACGTAAGGGCGACTGCTGAAAGAATTCGATCACGACAAATCCAGCAGCCCCCGCCGAATGGCCTCGCTAACGGCGGCCGGCAGCGAGCGGACGTGGAGTTTGTCGAAACTCCGCTTGATGTATTCGGTCACGGAATGCTCGCTGAGTTCCAGTTCCGCCGCGATTTCCTTGCGTGTGAGGCCTTTGGCCGAGAGCTGTAGCGCCTCGCGCTCGCGCGGCGAGAGTTCCTCGGCATCCGGAATCGGGCTGAGCTGGCGGAATGTCTGCAGGATCATCCCTGCGATCTTCGGATCGAGCGGCGTGCCGCCGGAAAGCACCTCCTCAAGCGTATCTAACAAACGTGCAGCGCTTCCCGCCTTCACCAGGTATCCGTGAGCGCCGGCCTCCAGCGCGGCGAACACCTTGGCCTTGTCAGTAAATGCGGTGAGCACCAACACCCGCGCCTCCGGCAGCAGTTCGCGGATTTTTCGGATGCCCGCAATGCCGCTCATCCCCGGAAGGCCGAGATCCGACAGCACCAAGTCGGTTTTCAATCCACCGCGCAGCGCCTCCAGCGCGTCCTCCATGGTCGAAAATCCGCCGACGCATTCGTAGCCACCGCGCTGTTCGAGCACCATCGAGACCGATTCGCGAAAGTCGGCATGATCCTCGATCAGGATCAGGCGAATCGGGTTTTCGGCATCGGACGGTTTGCGGGCCACACCCGATTTGTATGCGAGATTGCCCGCGGAGGAAAGCGCCGGATTTGCCATGGGGACAGCCCCGTGGCGACCCGGCTTGCCGCGATCCGCCGATTGCCGGTTGCACAATCCCGCCCGTGTGGCAATGCTGGCGGTGCAATACGATGGAAATGGAAACGCAACCTGACATGCTCGACGCCCGCATCACCGCCACCAGCGGATGGATTCATGCCGTGAAGGAGGAAATGGGCCATGTGCTCGTCGGCCAAGACGGGCTGGTCGAGCGCCTGCTCATCGGCCTGCTTTGCAACGGCCACATCCTCCTCGAAGGTGTGCCAGGCTTGGCGAAAACCCTCGCGGTAAAAGCCCTCTCCGGCTCGCTCGACGCGTCGTTCGCGCGCTTCCAGTTCACCCCAGACCTGCTGCCCGCCGACCTCATCGGCACCATGGTCTACCACCCGCAGGAAACGCGTTTCGAGCCAAAGCTCGGCCCGATCTTCAACAACCTGATCCTTGCCGATGAGATCAACCGCGCACCCGCCAAGGTGCAATCCGCCCTGCTCGAGGCCATGCAGGAGCGCCAGGTGACCCTCGGCGACCATTCTTACAAACTCCCCGAGCCATTTCTCGTGCTCGCCACCCAGAACCCGATCGACCAGGAAGGCACCTATCAGCTCCCCGAAGCGCAGCTCGACCGCTTCCTGCTCAAGGTTTCCGTCGGCTACCCGACCAAGGACGAGGAACTTGAAATCCTCGACCGCATGGCCACCTCGGCGCCGCAATACCAGACGCACACCGTCGCCACTCCCGAGCAGGTGGCGGATGCGCGCGCGGTGGTCAACGAGATCTACATCGACCCCGCGATCCGCAAATACATCGTCCAATTGATCCACACCACCCGCTTTCCCGGCACGGTGGACGCACCCTTGAAAAACCTCGTCCGCGCCGGGGCCTCGCCGCGCGGCACCATCAACCTCGCCCACACCGCCCGCGCGCGCGCCTTCATGCTGGGGCGCGGATACGTCACCCCGCAGGACGTCAAGGACATGGCACCCGACGTCCTCCGCCACCGCATCCTTCTTTCCTATGAGGCCGAGGCCGAGGAGATCACCACCGACTCCATCGTCGCCCGCATCCTCAGCAAGGTGCCTGTTCCGTAAGCCATGCTCACCGACCAAGAAATCGACGAAATCATGGCGCGCGTCCGCCGCCTTGAGATCAAGGCGCGGCGGCTCGTGAAGGAGTCGTTTTCCGGGCAATATCTCTCGTCATTCCGCGGCCAGGGATTGGATTTCGACGACTACCGCGAATACCAACACGGCGATGAAGTCCGCTTCATCGATTGGAATGTCACCGCACGCATGCAGCAGCCATACGTGCGGAAATTCCACGAAGAGCGCGAGGCCAACGTTGTGATCGCCGTGGATATCTCCGGCTCGGTGGACTACGGATCGGTATCCTACTCGAAGCGCGAGATCGCCGCGGAGGCCGCCGCCGTACTCGGGTTCAGCGCCCTGCACAATGGCGACAAGGTCGGCCTGCTGTTATTTGCCAACGAACCGTTCCTCTTCATCCCGCCGGAAAAAGGCAGCCGCCATCTGCTTCGGATGATCCGCGAAATCCTCGCCGCCACCCCCCCCAATCCTGCCACTTCGATCCGCGCAGCGTGCGAGTTTCTCGTCCGCACCTTGCGCCGCAAATCCGTGGTGTTTCTGATTTCCGATTTCCAATCCGACCCGCTCGACAAGCCGCTCGGCAAACTCGCCCGCAAACACGACACCATCGCCCTACGCGTCGGCGATCCGCTCGAACGCAGCCTCCCGAGCGTCGGCAGCGTCACCATGGTCGACCCCGAAACCGGTTTTGAGACGAAGGTGAACACCCGCAATCCGAACCTCCGCATGGCCTATGGCAAAATGGCCGCCCGCCACCGCGAAGGCGTGCGCGGCGTGTTCCGCAAACACGGCATCGATCATTGCCCGCTCCACACCGACGGCGATATCTTCATGTCCCTCCACAAACTCCTCAAACGCCGCGCCCGCAAACGCAGCCGCTAGTCCCTCGTCCATGCCACCCGAGTCACCACCGTTCCAGCTCCACGAGCCCGACTTGATCGAGTCGCTGCTCCCCGGTTGGTGGCTGCCGCACATTCTGATCGGCTCGACCATTCTGATCGCGCTGATGCTCGCTGCTGTGCTTTTGGTTCGCGCGAAAAACCGCCCGCGTCCGGTCGATCCCGCGAAGCTCCGCGAGGATGCGCGTCTCAAGGCGGTGAGCGCGCTTGAATCCGCCCGCGCCTCATCCGCCACCCCGCGCGAGGCGGCGGTGTTCGCGTCGCTCGCGCTGCGCGATTATCTCGCCCGCGCCGCCGCCGATCCCGCGCTTTTCGAAACCCACGAGGAATTCATCGCACGGCGCGACTCGCTCGCGGCGCTCCATGAAAAAGCCCGGGAATCCGCCGCCGCGGGATTTTCCCACCTCGCATCGTTGAAATACGCCGCCGAGCCGCCCGCATCCACCGCCACTGAAGTGATCGAATCCGCCCGCACCCTGCTCGATGAACTCCATCGCGGCTTTGTCCAGACATGACCGCCTTTTTCGACCACTTCCGTTTCGCGCACCCCGTCTGGCTGGCGTTTTTACTTCCCGCCATCATGCTCATTGTGCTGCGTCGCGGGCGCGGGTCGGATGCCGCCGTGGTTTTCCCCAATCTTGCCCTGCTCGTTAGCCTTGGCAAGCCCACCCGCGTCACCATCCTCAGCCTCGGCTTCCCGCTCGCCCTCGCCGCCCTGCTCCTCGCCATCCTCGCCACCGCCCGCCCGGTGTGGCGCGATCAATACCAATCGCGCACCGCCAGCGGCATCGATATCGTCATCGCCTTCGACGTCTCGCTATCGATGGATATCGATGATTTCGGCCCGCGCAATCGACCGATCCGCCGCCTCGAGGCCGCCAAGGCGGTGGTCGACAATTTCATCTCCCGCCGCCCGGACGATCGCATCGGCCTTGTTGCATTTGCTGGACGCCCGCGCGACGCCTCGCCCATCACCCTCGACCACAACTGGTTGCGCCGCGCGCTTGCCGACCTCCGCCTCAACGATTCACAAAACCTCGGCACCGTCCGCGAGCAAGGGACTGCCATCGGCTCCGCCATCGCCGCATCCGCCCGCCGGCTCGACGCCCGCGATGCGAAAAGTAAGATCATCATCCTGGTGACCGACGGCGCGAGCAACTCCGGGAAAATCTCCCCCATCGAAGCCGCCGAGCATGCCGCCACCCTTGGCATGCGCGTTTATACCGTGGCCGTCGGCACCACCGAAGGGCGCGTCTCCGCCGGCATCCAGCGCTTTCCCCGGCAGGAATTCGACCTGCCCACGCTCAAACGCATCGCCGAAATCACCAACGCCGAACACTACTGGGCGCAAACGCTCGAAGACCTCGACCGCACCTTTGATTCCATCGACCAACTCGAAAAAACCGAGTCCACCAGCTACACCGTCATCGAAGATACCGAGTTGTTTCGTTGGTTCATCGGCTCTGCCATTCTTTTCGGCCTCGCCGCCGCATGGATCCTCGCCCTCAACCCGCCGCCATCTGCCAATGACGGAAAACACCGAATATCCTAATATCCCTTCCCATGTCCTTCCTCCACCCGTTCTGGCTGTTTCTGCTCATCACGCTTCCCGCGTTGGTTGGTGTGGCGGTGGTGACGGCGTATTTGCGTGGCCGGAGGTGGGACGCATTCCTTGCGCCGCGTCTGCGGGCGCGCCTGCTCAAGCGCGCATCACCGATTCCGCGCTGGTTTTCCCTGTTATTCCTCATCGGCGCATGCGCCGCGCTCATCGTCGCATTCGCCCGCCCGGTCGGCGATGGCGGCACCGAATCCGAAACCGCCAAGGCTCGCGACATCATCATCGCCCTCGACATCTCGCGCTCGATGCGCACCGCCGATGTCTCGCCCGATCGGCTCTCCCAAGCGAAAATCATCGCCCACGACATGATCGAGGCGCTTCCCGGCGACCGCTTCGGCCTGATCGCCTTCGCCGGACATGCCTACCTTTACGCCCCACTCACCGTCGACCATGCTGCCGTGCGCGAAACCATCGATCAGATCGACGAATCCTGGGCCACCCGCGGCGGATCCAACCTCTCAGACGCCATCCGCATCGCCGTTGACACTTTTCGCGAGGCTGGCAACCGCAATTCCGCCCTGGTCATCCTTTCCGATGGTGAGGAAAACACCGGCGATGCCGCCGCCATGATCTCCGAGGCCGAGCGCGCCGGCATGTATATTTTCGCCATCGCCATCGGCACCGAGCAGGGCGGCCGCGTGCCGCATCCCGATTACCCCGGGGGCTTCGTGATCGACCGCACCGGCCAACCGGTCATCAGCAAAGTGGAGACCGACGTCCTCCGTGAACTCGCCAGCGCCACCCGCGGGCGCTTCGCGCTTTCCGGCAGCGGCTTCAATGCCCCCGACCTCATCCGCGCCGCCGTGCGCGACCTCGATTCCTTCGAAGTCGAGGGCCGCGAACGGGCCGTCACCGTCGAGTTCTTCCAGTGGTTTGCCGCACCCGCCATTTTCTTTCTCTTCGCCGCCATCATCGCCGGCACCCGCTGGCGCGGCTTCGCCGGAAGCTGACAAATCACAGGAGACCCGGATCGATCCACCGCGATGCGATGAGTTCTGTCAATTTGCGGGTTGTTTCCCGTGGCCGTCTTGCCGGAACCTTTGAGCGAATCCCGCGAAACGGCTTCCTACCCCAAACTTCGCAATAATAATTTTCCTGGAAAATAGTTTGGGTTCATGCACGCAAGGTGATTGCCTTTAAAGCGTTGATAACCAATGGCTTTGATTATTGCTCGGGCGCAATAATAATTTTCCTGGAAAATAGTTTGGAAGCCGTGGTGGGTGGATGGGTTGCTGGGGTGCCGCTCGTTGTGCTCAATTCTCAGAGTTCGAGCATCAGCGAAATGTGTTCTGCGGTGAGCTCGCCCATGGAGCGGCAGCGGTGAAATGAGGTGGTGCCGTGCATGCGGTCGAGGTCGGCGCCGAGGCGGCGGACGTGGGCTTCGGGGGCGATCGGGTCGCGGCGCATGATGCCGAGCAGGGCGCGCAGCCTCAGGCTCTCGACCTTGGCACGTCGCGTCATCTGGGCGTGTTCCTCGCCGACGTATTGATCGATCGTTTCGCGGTTGAGCACATCAAAGGCGAGGCGGGTGACGCTGCGGTTGGAGTTGAAACGGAAGGCGAGGTAGATGTTGCCGTTACCCTCGTATGATTGCTGGTCGAAATCGATCGGCCGGACGCGATATTGGACTTCTTCGAAATCCGGGGTGATGTCGACGACGTAGTTGACGCTTCGCATGTCGCCCAACAGGCGGATGAAGCAGCGCTCGGTGAACTTGGTGAACTCCTTGGCGATGCGCACCTTGTTGAGGCCCGGTTGTGGCAGGTGGTCGCGCAGGAACACGTCGCCCGGCACACCGGCGATGTGTTCCTCGATGAGGGTGTCGCCGCGGATGATGTAGTTGATGCGGTTCGGCGAAAGGATGTGTTCCAGCTCGAGGCCATAGATGCGCGAGGCGTCGGCTTTTTTCACATAGAAGTAGTCCGAGTTGTCGTTGAACAGATTGGTCACGCGAATGCGGAACGGGCGCGAGTTGCCGAATTCGCCGAAGTCGATGCGGTCGACAATGAGGTGGTCGTGCCGCTGCGTGCCGCGCCCGATCTTGAGCTCGGTGTAGATGTCGATGAGGTGATCGCGGATTTCGCCGATGAGATCCTGAGGATACATGACGGTGAGCCAGAGGGTCTCCTTGCCTTTCGGGTCCTCATAGGGCATCGCGCCGCTGAAGCGCAGCAAATCGCTGTAAACCTCGGGGATTTCGCGGTGGCGATCGTAGTGGTAGAGATATTGCCACAGTGCGGAGCACGGGGTAAACAACTGCTTGCGTCGCGCGATCACAGAGCCATCCTGCGCGATGAATCCGCCTGCCACAAGGCAGACTTGTGGATGGCCGGATCATCGTCATATTGATTGGCAATGGAAGAACCGCATCCGCACATTGACCCCCGGACATGAAACGCGTATTTGGCATTATTCTCGATTCGGTAGGCTGCGGAAACGCACCGGACGCTGCGGATTATGGCGACACCGGGGCTGACACGCTCGGCCACCTTTTCGCCCGCATCCCGGGATTCGCCCTGCCCGCGCTTGGTGCGCTGGGGCTGGATGTGTTGTTGGGGCGGGATGGCGCCCACCCACTGCCAGGCGCGTCGTGGTGCCGCCTGACGGAGACGTCGGCGGGCAAAGACACCACCACCGGGCACTGGGAGTTGTTAGGCTTACCGGTGGAGGAGGCGTTTGCCACGTATGAGGCGTTTCCAGAAGATTTCGTCGCTGAGTTGGCCGGGATTGCGGACGTCGGTTTTCTCGGCAACAAGCCGGCGTCGGGCACAGTGATCCTCGACGAACTTGGGGCGGCGCACGTCGCCACCGGCAAGCCGATTCTCTACACCAGCGCCGACAGCGTGCTGCAACTCGCCGCGCACGAGGAAAGTTTCGGCCTGCAGCGGTTATGGGATCTTTGCGAGGCGGCTCGCGGTTTGTTGGACCGGCGCGGCATGCGCGTTGGGCGGGTGATTGCGCGTCCATTTGTGGGTGATGCGGTATCCGGATTCCGGCGCACTGGGAACCGCCGCGATTATTCGCTCATCCCCGGGGAAACTGCGCTCAACCGGCTGCGGGACCGGGGCGTCTGTAATATTGGGGTCGGCAAGATATCCGACATTTTCGCCGGCTCGGGTATTGAGGTATCGCACCCGTCGAAATCGAATGCCGAAGGCATGCGGGTGCTCGACCGGTTGGTCGCCGAAGTTCCCGGCCGCCCGACGTTCATCTTGGCGAACCTCGTTGATTTTGACGCCTTGTTCGGCCACCGTCGCGATCCGCAGGGTTATGCGGATTGCTTGCAGGAATTCGACGCCTGGCTTGCCGGATTTTTGCCGCGTTTGCGTCCCGGCGACCTGCTTTTGATCACCGCCGATCATGGCAACGACCCTTATCATTCCGGCACCGATCACACCCGTGAGCAGGTGCCGATGCTGGCGTTGGGCGGAATCAAGCTGGAGGATGGCACGTTCTCCAGATTCGCGCAATCCGTCGAGGGCTGGTTCGCGCGGGGCTGATTTGCTCCGGGTCAGTTGGTATTTCCCTGGATTCTGAGTTGGGGGTTGGCTGCGGCGTTGAGCACGATGGCCATGGCGGCAGTCGAGTGGATGCGGGGCGAGAGGTAGTAGGCTTTTTCCGCGGCGTTGCGCCCGGGCTGGACGACGAAGCCGCCGTCGTGGGTGCGCGCCATGTTGAGAAACGCCTTGTTGTAATCAAACATCGCGCGGATGGCATCTTCATTCCCGGACATCTGGATGCCGAGGAGCGCCCAGAAGACGGCCTGGACGTTGTCGCCGTGACCGTCGTTGAGGCGGGTTCTGGATTTCGCGAGATGGTTGGTGACGCGTTCGAGATGGTTGCCACGGTCGCGATCCGGCGCGAGGCGATGGACGATAACGGAAAGCCCCTGCCTGCCGACGGGGGTGTAGGCACCGGTGGCGAAGCGGTACCCCATGTAGCCGGATTCGTGAGTGTGGTGGTGGATGCAGTCGTATGCGAGATCGACGTGGGTTTGGTCGATCTCGATGCCGCATTGCTCGGCGAGCTCCCATGAGAGCATGGCCATGAGGGTGGAGTAGGTCATGGTGCCGTATCCGGCGATGCGGTGGCCGTGGCCAATGCCTCCTTTCAAAAAGTTTTCGGCCTGGGGTTTGCCGCCGTGCATGCGGTCTTTGTAGAGGTCTGGATCGACCACTTGGGCGAGGTAGAGGCGGCGGGTGAGTTCCTTGATGGTCGGCAGCACGCGTTCGTCGCCGGTTTTGAGAAAATACTCGCTGAGGAAAATGCACCGGTATGTGGGATGCCAGGTCCACAATTTCTCATCGGGAAGCTCGATCCATGTTTCGGCCAGTTTGGTTGCCTCGGTCATTTTTCCGGCGGCAAGCATGGCAAGGCCGACCTTGGCCTGCTCGTGGATGATGGGGGTGTGTTCGTCGGTGTTTTCGAGCAGGTAGCGGGTGGCATTTGCGGCGAGTTTGACGGACTTCGTGCAGTTGGCCGGGTAGGTCTCGCTGAACCGGCCGATTGGGGCGAGAGCGACGGGGATGATGATGGATTCGTCATCGCGGATGACGTTGAGCTTGAGCATACCGTCGGCTCCCTCGCTTTCCTCAATGGCATTACCGAGGTCCATGATCGGGCCTTCGTAGCCGATCTGGTATTCCATGCCGTAGAATTTCCCGAAGGTGTGTTTGGAAAACAGTTTGCCGTTGGCCCCGGTGATTTCGTCGTCGATCCGCAGCAGGTCATGCGCCGGGGAGTCGGCGAAGACGTGTTTCACGATGAAGGATTGTTCCTTGAGAATCGCCCGTGCGCCGGTGGGGCCGAGGTTGACGAGGAATCCGGGGACGTCCTTGTCGGGGCCGATTTCCGTCGGCTTGGTCCATTGGCCGAGGTTGTTGGGATCGACAATGGCGATGGCGGGGGTGAGAAGGAGAAGCAGTGCGAGGATCGGGCGGGCGAACATGGGGTGATGGTGGGTGAGTGGGAATTTGGGAAGGAGCCGGAGGGAAGAGCAGGAGCCGGAGGCACCTGCTACGGGGCGAGTTCGCGCTTTTCATTGACGGGCCATTCGCTCGCCGAGCTGGGGCTCGGCGGTCCCAGGGGGATCGCGGTTTTACAACCGCACCTACGTTGGGACAAAGAGCCGGAGGCACCTGCTACGGGTTATGGTTTCTTGAGGACCATCAGCGGGGTGTTCCAACCGGCGGGATGGCGGGGGCTGAATCCGCCGGATTCGATGACGAGGTAATCGGTGCCATCGATGGATTTCGGAGTGATCTTGTGGGCGACCGAGTTTTCCAGATCCATCAGCGTGTCGCCGCTCCAGATCCAGCGCGAGGCGTCGGTGGTGCCATCGCTGCGGAATTCGATGGTGCGGACGGGTGCGCGGCCAGGGTTCGGCTTGGCGGCGGGGTCGAATGCATCGAGGCTGGCGACTTCGGCGACGGTGGTCCATTTACCAGAGACGGCGGGGTTGGATTTGAATTTCCCGTCGTAGCGGAATTTCGTGGTTTCATCCGGTGGTTCGCTGCTTTCGGGGTCGATGGTCGCCTGCCATGCGGAGGTGAACATCGGGACGAAGGTGGCGGCCTTGCGGAGGACGGTTTCGTCGAGGGTGGGGAGTTTCCGTTCTTCGAGCCACATGCGGAACATGCCTTGGGGGACGGGTGGCATCTGGACGATGGCGCGGTCGCCGTAGCGCAGGAAGGTGATGGCGGAGAGGGTGACCGGGCCGCCGAATTCGGAGGTGAACTCGGAGGTGATCCAACCACCGCGGAGGTTGTCGCCGGCGCGGCGGCCGAGGCCTTGAGTGGATTCGACGAGTTCCTTGCCGTTGATGAAGATTTGGAAGCCATCGCCGGCGCCGACGCCCTGGCCGCGATCGACGCGGAGGCGGTAGAGGTGGCCGGGTTTGAGTGCGGGGAAATCAAAGGTGCCCCTGACGAGCAGGACTTCCTTTTCCCAAAGCGTGCGCGGGACGATGTTCCATGGGTTGCGGGTGTCGTTGTCGCGGAGTTCGCCCTTGTATTGGCCGAAGGGAGGGAGGCCTTTTTTCCAACCGGCCTTGGCGGCGTCGAATTCCGGGGCGAACCAGTTCTCCATGCCGGATGGCACGGTAACCGGGCGGTAGCGCCATGGGGAGATGTCGTATTTCTGTGTTTCCGGCGGATCGAACGAGAGGTATTGCCACTCGGCGTTGCGGAGGTCGGGTCCGAAGTTTTTCCAGTCGTATTCGTTGACTCCGATTTTCTGATAGAGATTCACCAGTTCATCGACGCTGTTGGTGACGGTGGCGTGGCGGTTGGTGTCCGGCGCGACGTCGGCGAGCAGCTTGCGGCGGTTCTGACCGATGAACTGATAGATCAGCTCGTCGCGGATGATCGGCTTGATGGCATCGCGGAGCTCGGGGCCGAATTGTTCGGGTTCGGCGGCGAGGAAGATGCTGCTGTAGGGAAGCGGTTCGTGGGGGCGGCGTTCCTTGGCGAGTTGATAGAGCACGTCGTATCCACCGGGGACGGCGGCGAGGGTGCCGGCGAGGCGTTCGAGCGTTTCGGCCTGGTGGCCGCGCAGGTCCTGGCCGCCGGGCCACGAGCTACCGCCGCTGTAGTGGACGTATGCTTCGCCGAAGACCTCGAGGGCGAGTGCGCGCACTTGTTCCGGGGCCTGGGGAAGGATTTCGCGGAGTTTGAAAACGGCGCCGCCGGTGGTGCTCTGGCGGGGGGTGGTCTGGAGCAGATTGCCAACGGGAGGCAGGACTTTTTTGAAGGTGCGTTCATCGATCACGATGTTCATGAGCGCCATCAGCGAGCCTTGCTGGAGCCATGGCTCGGAGTGGGTCAGGTAGCTGACGAGGAGGTCGGCATGAGGCACGATCATGTCCGGCGTGGCGCTTTGGATGAGCGAGAGACAGGCGTCCTTGACGAACCAGGATTCGGCGTCGTCGCTGAGGCGTTCGATGGCGAGATGGAAGATGCGTTGCGACCAATCGAGTTCCGGGTTGAATGCCTTGATGGCGGCGCGGATGCCGGCATTGCGGACGCGCGGGTCGGGGTGGCTGGCGAATTCCTCCAACAACTCCGGGCGCACGCGGTGGCCGGGTTTCGGAAACATGTAGTCGCACGAGAGCCCGGCGGCGTTGAGCGAAACCATGTTGCGGATCAGGTAATCCGGGTGGTGGAGGTAGCGGCGGATCTCATCGTCGGTGAGTTCCTTTTCGTTGAGCCTTTCGATGAGCGGCTTCGAGGAATCCTTGGCGAGGGTTTCCGTGGAAATATCTAGATCGACGCCCGGGACTGGATCGAGGGAAACGAAGATGTCGTCGGCCTCGGTGCCCCACGGGCGGGCGGGGAGCGCGTAGGTTTTGGAGAATTTCGACGGTGGTGCGCCGGTGATGCGGAGGGTTTTGCGCGGGATGGTGTAGGTGAGGGCGTAGGCGGTGCCCCATTCGGGCTTGTCGTATCCGGAGCCGCCGAGGATCGAGAATTGGCCATCGTTGTGGCGGGACATGTCGTAGTGCCACTTCCGGTGGTCCATGAACTCGCGGTGTTGCTTGGGTTTTTCCTCGGCGAGCAGACCCATCGCCGAGCTGCGCCAAATTTCGCCGATGCCGCCGCCGGTGTGGCCGTGGAGCATGAAGGTGGTGGTGTAGAAACTGGTGTTGGCCATGTGATCGCGGGCATTCGCGTAGATCGATTTTTCGCCCTCGGGGGTGAGCGAGGCGGCGGCGGCCATGGCGAATGCGAGCTTGCCGTTTTTGCCGTTATCGACGAACGAAGTTTCCGGGCGGTCGTCGCCATACGGATTGAGTCCACGGCCGGCGTAGCGGAAGAAATGGGTGAGCGTGCGATTGAGCAGGCTTTCATCGACGTTCACGCCGCATTGTTTGGCGAGGAGGAGGAAGGTGACGACGTGGGTGCCTGCGGCGTTGAGGTGGCCGTTGCCGTATCCGAGCCTGACCACGCCGCCTCGTCCGGCCCAGCCGTTGAGGTATTCGCCTTGGGCGGCGGCATCGACCCACTGCTGGATGACGGGGAGTGCTTCGGCATCGCCGGTGCGGAGGTAGTATTCGCAGATCGCCAAGCCGCCGTAGCCGATGTGCCACGCGTAGCCGTTGTTGCGCTTGCCTTTCAGGCTGTGCACCCATTCACGCACCGGGGCGAGGTCTTTGTCCTCGCCGGTGGAAAGCAGGAAAAGCATGCCGATGTCGGCAAAGCCTTTCGAGCTACCGGGTTTGGCGAGATGGTCGGCGAAGTTGCGGACGATTTTGTCGGATTTCGGGCAATTCAGCGGCCAGGTCGGGCTGTAGGCACCGAGGACCGGGATTTTGACGACAACCGGCTCGGCTTGGCCGCGGATGACGAATTTCAGAATGCCATCGGTGGCTTCGGCGGCTTCGATGAGTTGGCCGAGCTGGATACGCGGGTCGATGTCCTTGAGGGCCTGGCCGTTGATGGTTTCGATGATCTGGCCTTTTTGGAGCCCTGCGGTTTCGGCGGGCGAGCCGGGCTCGATGTTGCCGGCGTGCATGGTGAATGCCGGTTGGTGCAGTTCGAGCGCCATGCCGACGGGACCGAAGCGGGTGAGGGTGCTGACGGATTGCTTCTCGCTTGGGGCGGTGGAGAACACTGGGGTTTCCCTGTAGAAGGACTCGGCGGAGGCGGGGAGGGCGAGTCCGGCGGCGATGAAAGCGGGGATGAATTTTGTTTTCATAAGACGGGGACGAAGCCCACGGGTTGCGGATACGTGATGCCGCGGGAGACTGTTGCAGTTATTTTGAGCATTTCTTCAGGCTTGGGATGCGGCTGTTTCGCATCGCGCGATTGCGGAATCGTGGGTCTCCAGCTCGCCGGGTGCAGGCGGCACCTACTTGCGCCACTGCGGGTGAGTGGCGTCGAGGATGGCGGTGATGTGGGTGCGTTCGCGCGCTCCGAGATGGGCGAAATCCTCCGCCTGCCTCTGTTCGATGAGGATTTCACGCAGGCGGCTGTGGACGAGGTCGCGCACTTTTCCGGGCATTGATGCGAAGACGCGGCTGTGGATCATGTAGGAGCAGCGGGTTTGGAAGATGCGTCCAGTGAGGCGGAAATCCTTGAGCGAGCGGCCGTCGGCGCACTTGGGTGCGCCCCGGGTGAAGGCATGTTGGAACTCGGGATCGCCATCGACTCCGAGTGGGCCGGGCGGGGCTTCATCGACGAAGAGCATTTCGCGGACGATGGCCTCGGCGGCGCTGGCGGCGACGCGGTGCGGGGTGGAATCGGAGTCCGCCTCGTTGAGTTCGGGATGCACGATGCGGGAAAGCCAAAGCGCGCGGTGGTATTCCATGGCTGCCTTGGTCATCAGGTTGTGCATGCGGCATTGGTGTTCGAGCACCATCAGGGCGACGATGTCGCTGGTGGGTCGAAGGTAGCGTGAGGTGTCGATTTTCCCTTCGAGCGATTGCCAGTTCGCGCCGGCATGGATGTCGAGTGCGCCCTCGTCGTTTTCGGCAGTGACATTGCCCATGTGGAGGACACCTTCGTGATTGCCGGTGACATACCAGCCGCCCCAGCGTTCCTCGAGCGGGCTGGCGTGGGTGGTGAGGTGGGATCCGAGCCGGAGGATCGGGCGGCCATCGGCGGCTGGGATGATCGAGCGGACCAGCATGCCTGGAACGTTTTCCGTGCGTCCGGTGGCGTGGCACGAGAGGCAGCTTGCGTCGCGAATCGCCAGGGGTGGCTTGCCGGGGCGCGGGATGCTGATCACATAAAACACCGGCCCCAACCGGGGGTCACACGCGATCACCTCGATGTCGCCGCCCTGCACGTAGCCGATGTAGGTTTCATCGGAGAAATAGAGCGCGCGCGGAGTTTGGGGTGTGATCAGGCGGTTTTGGTGGCTGGTTTTCGAAAAGACCAGCACTTGGGATTCCTCGGGGACGTTGAGTTTTTCCAGGAGTCCGCGGAGGAATCCGAGCGGGGTGGTTTCGTGGATTTGGTTGCGCCCCTGCTCCCAATCCCTGGCGAGCAGGGCCATCGGGTCGTTCGGCTCGGTGGCGGAATAGAGCACGGGTTTTTCCTCGAAAAACTCACGCCCGCGCGCGGTCGATGCGAGCATGGCGGCGGTGAGAATGGCAATGCACGCGCGATTCATATCCGGTTGCATTCATCGACGATGCGGCGGATGGCGTGGGGCTCGATGATGCCGGTGAAGTGGCCCCAGCCGAACAACCGGATGTTGCGCGCGCCCTCCAGCGTGCTGCTGGTGAATGGGACGATGATGAGATCGGTGACCGTCTGAAAGCTGGTGGTGGGTGGGAGTTTCGCCAGCGAGTCTGGACGAGCAAGCCGCTCGAGGAGTTCGCTGCCGATCCGCATTTGGCGGGCACCGGATTTCCCTCGCAGGCATGCCACGAGCGTGCCGTTGTGTGGTGAGCTGATGCTGACGAACCGGCGCACGCGGAGGTGTCCATCCCTCTCCTGCAGGTAGTGGCGGGCGACGATGCCGCCCATGCTGTATCCCGCGATGTCGAATTTTTCGCCGAGCGGGAGATGGGTGGCGACGAAGGTTTCCAATTGACCGGACAGTTCTTCGATCGGCGCGCTGCCATCGTTTGGTTCGAGGTCGATCGCATGGACGCAGCGGCCGGATGCGCGCAGTGCTCGGGCCAGCCGTGCCATGTCGCGCCCGCTGCCATCGATACCGTGGACGAGCACCACCGGCGGCTGGGCCGGATCGGGGTCGCGCGGCGGGGCGTCGTTTTTGGCCAGCGCTTCGGCAAGCCAGGCGGTGGGTTGGATGTGTCTGGGCACGGCGGGCGTCTCGGATGTGGAATGCAGGCAGCAGGAATTCAGCAGGAACATGAAAACCATGCCAGATGCTGCGGCGAAAGTCGTTGGCACGCTGGGGAAAATGAGGCGGGATTCCCGTGTTGTCGATTCTTCAAACGAACTATTCGAGCAGCGCGCGGACCATTTCAGGGGAGAGTTTTTGGGTGATGTCGGCGTCGGCGAGGAGGCCGTCGGCGAGTTTGGCTTTTTCCTGTTGGAGTTTGTGGATGCGTTCTTCGACGGTGTTCTGGCAGAGGAGTTTGTGGACGAAGACCGGTTTATCCTGGCCGATGCGGTAGGCGCGGTCGGTGGCTTGGGCTTGGGCGGCGGGGTTCCACCACGGGTCGTAGTGGATCACGGTGTCGGCAGCGGTGAGGTTGAGGCCGGTGCCGCCGGCTTTGAGGGAGATCAGGAAGACCGGGTGGCTGCCGGATTGGAAGCGCTCTACGAGGGCGCCGCGGTCTTTCGATGCGCCGGTGAGAATGAGGTGGGGAATTTGGCGGGCTTTGAGGTGGGCTTCGATGAGACCGAGCATGGTGGTGAACTGGGAGAAGATGAGGATGCGGCGGCCTTCCTCGAGGAGGACGTCGAGCAATTCAATGAGGTAATCGAGTTTGGCGGATTCGCGGAGCGAGTTGGATAATTCGGGCGGGAGGAGGCGGGGGTCGCAGCAGATTTGGCGGAGCTTGAGGAGGGCGTCGAGGAAGACCATTTGGAAGCCGTCGTTGCCGCGGGCGGCCATCGCCTGGCGGACGCGTTTGTCCATGGCGGCGCGGACGGTTTCGTAGAGGTCTTTCTGGGCGGTGTGGAGTTCGATGAGGTGGACGAGTTCGGTTTTCGGTGGGAGTTCGGTGGCGACTTGGTCTTTGGTGCGGCGGAGGATGAGGGGTGCGACGCGGGCCTTGAGGGCGGCGTTGCGCTCGGGGCAGCCGTCTTTTTCGATCGGGTTGCGGAAGCGTTTGTTGAAGGTTTCCTGGCTGCCGAGGAAGCCGGGGATGAGGAAGCGCATGAGGCTCCAGAGTTCGCCGAGGTGGTTTTCGACCGGGGTGCCGGAGAGGCAGAGACGGTGGGCGGCATCGAGCTTGCAGGCGGCTTGCGCGACCTTTGCCGCGGGGTTTTTGATGTGTTGGGCTTCGTCGAGAACGGCGAGGTGGAACGGGTGTTCGCGGAGCTTTTCGATGTCGCGCTGGAGCAGGGCGTAGGAGGTGAGGACGACGTCGGCGTGGGGGATCGAGCGGAAGTATTTGCGGCGATCGGGGCCGTTGAGGATGAGGACGCGGAGCTCGGGGGCGAAGCGGGCGATTTCGGCGCGCCAGTTGGGCACGACCGAGGTGGGGGCGACGACGAGGGCCGGGAGACCGCGCATGTGGCCGGCTTGTTTTTCTGATAGAATGTGGGTGATGGTTTGCAGGGTTTTGCCGAGGCCCATGTCGTCGGCGAGGATGCCGTGGAGGCCGTGGCGGGCGAGGAACTGCATCCAGCGGAAGCCGGCGGCCTGGTAATCGCGCAGGGTGGCCTGGAGGCCGGCGGGCTGCTCGACCGAGGCAAGGCCTTGGAAATCTCGGAGTTTTGCGGCCAGTTCGCCGACTTCGTGAGGTGGATCGATGCCGAGGCCGTCGAGGCCAGTCAGGGCGGCGGCGTCGAGCGCGTGGAGGCGGGTTTTGCCGGGGAACTTCGGGTCGATGAGGGCGGCGAGGTGGCGGAGGATGCGGCGGACGCGGCCGGTGGGGAGTTTGAGAGCGTCGCCATTTGGCAGCGGGGCATAGACGTGGCCGGTGTCGGGGCGGTCGAGGGTTTCTTCGAGGAAGTCGTTCTCTAACAATCCGGCGAGGATCGGGAGGAGGTCGTATTTTTCCCCGCCGACGGTGAAGCCGACGGAGAGGGAGAACCAGCCGCCGTCGCGCGGCTCGAGGTCGGTGTGCCAGGTTGCGGGGTCGGCATCGAAGACGCGGTGGCCGACGGATTCGTCGAAGGTGAGTTGCCAGCCGAGCGCTTCGAGGCGGGGTGCCATTTCGCCGCGGAACTGGTGCCAGAAAGCATCGATGGGGATTCGCGAGGGATCGGGAAACCAGCAGTCGGGGGTGATTTCCTTTTTGCGGGTGGCGAGGTTGAGGAGGAACTGCCAGGAGGAATTGCCGTGGAGGGAGGAGAGTCCGGTTTCCTCGAGTTGGCGGGCGGCGATGTTTTCGGCGGCGGTGATGGTGGTGGCGGGTGCATCGCGGAGGATGCGGGTGTGAGTATCGAACCGGGCTTCGGCGGTGGCGGTGATCCAGGATTCGGCGTTTTTTTCGCCGAGCGATTGGAGGAGCAGGCCGAGGATGCGGGTGACCGGGGCGCGGCGGACGTGGAGGTGGAAGCTGTTGGGGGTGGTGGGATTGGAGGCCCGGTCGTGAGGCTGAGATTCTTCCGGTGGCGGCGTCGCCTCCCCCTTGCTCTCACGAGCAAGCCTACGCTGCTGGGCTGGGATCATTCTTTCGACGGCGTCCGGGATGGAGTGGCCGAGGAGGCGTGGGAGGTTGCGCTCGCGGGTGGCTTTTTCGAGCAGGGCGGCGGCGTGGTGGCAGCATGCGCCGACATCGCAGGTGCAGGTGGTTTCGAATTCCCAGATTGATCCGGTGCCGGGCCAGAGCGAAACACGGCATGATTCTCCGTGGATGTCCCCGCTGAGGGTGAATCCATCTGGAGGCTCCTCATCGAGGATGATGCCCCGGGTTTTCGAGACGAACGAGCGGGAGGCGGTGAGAATTTCCTCGTCGAACCGGACGCGCCAATCACCGCAGGCGAGGAAGGCGGATAGTGAATCGATGGCGGTGGGCAAGGCGGGTGGATGGATTGGGAGTGGAGCAACAGCGGTAGTTCTCAGGGTGCCCGGAACCCCGCATCGTGAAGGAGTTTCAGGACTTCGTCGGTTTCGGCCATGCGCTGTTGGATGGTCTCCCGCGAGATGCCCTGAGGTGGGTGGTTGCGCGCGGCGGCCAAGTGGTTGCGCGCGTTCTGGAACATCGGGAGTGCGGTCGCCGGCTGACGCTTCCGCCACACGGCCATCGCATGGCGGAATTCGAGCATGCCGCGGTAGTATTGGTATCGGTTTCCGCCGGGGATTTTGAGCAGGGTGTCGAGGGTGTCGCGCGCGGCTTGGGGATCTCCGGCCACTTCCTGAGCGGTGGCGAGGGCAAGGTGGACCGTGTTGCGAAGATCGCGGGCGTCTTGGCTGAGCCATGCGGATTTTTTTTCCAGTTCATGGATGTTTGCGAGTGCCGATTCCATGGCGGCCACGGCGGCGGCGGGATTGCCGGCGCGCAGCAAAACGGATCCGACGCGGAGCTGATGGCTGGCGAGATGGAAGTGCGCGCGAAATGCGGGCTCCATGTTGCCCTGCAGCTCGATCGCCTTGCGGTAGAGTGCTTCGGCCTGTTCCGCCTCCTCGGCGAGGCTATGGAGGTTTGCAGCGTTGACGAAATGCGCGGGAAACTTCGGGTTGTGGCGTGCGGCGGCGAGGTAATCGCTCAAGGCGGGCTCAAGCGCCGCGTTCTCGCCATCTAACAGGCGGCCGTGGTGAATCATCGCCCGGGAAAGATGAAGGTCGGACTGCGGCCATGCGTTGATCGCGCGGGTGAACCGTGCGAGACGCTCATTACGATCGGGCACGGGGCCAATCGGGTGATAGACCGGGATCAAGGCCAAGGTCGCGCGGGTGCCTGCGATGCCCGGCGCGAGGATGGCCGCCGCGATGGCAAGAGCCAGGATCGCGACAGCGAATTGACCGGTTCGGCCGAGCCTGGGTGTTGGTGCCGTGGGCGATCCGGGGGAGGCCAACCGCCCGAGCGCGATGCCCAAAAGCATGGCTCCGGGCATCAGATGGAAGACGAAGCTGAACGACGACTGGACGAGCATCCCGGCAAGCGCCGCCATGCCACCGAGACGCAGGGCGTCTGCGGAGACGGATGTTTTCTTGAGATTTTCCTCATCGAATTTCGAGTGCCAGATTCCGCACAATGTGAGCCAAGCAAGCAGGGTGAGGATGCCGCCCGCGCCAAGCAGCCCGTAATCGGTGGCGGCTTGGAGAATTTCGTTGTGGGTTTGCTCGGGGAGGGTGCCCCCGAGTCCATGTTCCTTGGGCCGCCATACCTGGAAGCTCGTCCAGCTATAGCTCCGGCTGCCACTGCCGACCATGGGGCTGAGCATGATGGCATCGTAGGTGAGCGAGTAATTCCGCAGGCGGGATGTGTTGTCCATCATCTGGACCACCCCTTGATTGCCATCGGAACGCACCCGTTGGATTTTTTCCCAACCGAAAACCAGCGCAAAGCCCGATGCCAGGAGGACGACCGGAAAAGCGATCATGGCCGGCGCGAACCACCCTGCCTTGCGTTTGGAACCGATCACCAAGATCAACGCGGTGAGGGCGGCGAGGCCGACAATCACTCCGAAGATCGCCCCGCGTGAACGCGTGAACCACACGGCGGCCAGGCTGAGGATGGCGATGAGCAGCCAGAGAAGTCGCACGGCTTTGTGCTGCCTGCCGAAAATCGCACCGCCAAGCAGCAAGAAACCCGCGCCGATGAGAAAGTTCGCGCCTTCGTTGTAATGTGCGTAAAACCCGGATGCCCAGCCGGACGGGATCGAACGGAATTGTGAAAACCCGGGGTCGTTGAGCTGTAGGAAGATCATTCCAAGACTCGCTGCCAGCAAGGCCGCCATTCCCCAAAGAAATACCGACTCCGCCTTGCGGTCATGCGCGATCGAGCGGACGACAAGAAAGCCGCCGACTGCCGCGCCAAGCAGCAGCAGGTCGGCATGGGCGAGTTCGGCGACGGGGGAGGTCCACGCCCGCCATGCGAACCAGCCGGTGATGCCGCCGCCGAGCGTGAGCGTGCCCGGATCAAGGAGCGGGCGCTTGGCTCGGATCGCCGCGATCGCGGCGCAGCCGAGTGCGGCGGCGAGTGCGATCAATGCCGGCCCCCAAGGCCACGTGCGCATCTGCGGGCCGACGACGACGGCGAGCCAGAGCGAGAGAACAAGAAATGCGGAGGCGGAGATGGCCATGGGTGGAGAATGCGCTTATTCTTGTGAATGAATCAAGGCGTTGGTTATATCAGGCACGGTTGTAAAATCGCGTGCCGAGGGTGGAGCGAACCTCGTTCATCTCATGTTTGCCAATAAGCCCGTGATGGCGTTTGCTATCCGCCGAGTTTCTCGACTCCGGCGTCGTAATCCCACTGGGTGTCGATCACCGGGGCGAGGATGTTTTTCACTTCGGTGAGCAGGGCCGCGTCGTAGGGTTCGCCAAACCATGCGAGGTTGCGCTCGAGCGAGGCGGTGCGCGCGGTGCTGAACATGGTGGTGTGGAACGGCGTGCCCTGGCAGGCGAATTGGAATGCGAGCTTGGCAATGGATGTGCCCTGGTTTTCACAGAATGCGGCGGCTTTTCCGAACAGTGCGCGCTGCTCGGGATTCGCGGGGTGCCAGTCGGCGATCTTTCCGCCGGTGAGCAGCCCGCTCGCAAATGGCGAGGCGTTGATGGTGCCGATGTTTTTCTCCGCACATGGGCCGATGAGTTCGAGGCCGCGGGTGTCGTTGATGCAGTAGTGGTTGTGCGTGAGGATGGCATCGACTGGGGCCTCGTCGATCACGCGTTGCCAGAGGTCGAGCGGATAGATTCCGGCACTCACCGCGCCGATACGGCCTTCTTCCTTGAGCTTTACCAGCGTGGGGAATCCTTCCCCAAGCGCCCAATCGGCCTTCGAACGGCCCTGGTATTCGAAGTCGTGTAGGTGGACGATGTCGACGTAATCCACACCAAGGCGGACCATGCTTTCTTCGAGGCCCTTGCGGATGCGGGTTTCCGAGTAATCGAGTTCGTCGGCGCCGTAGCTGCCGAGCGCGGTGTATTTGCCCGCCTTGGTCGAGAGGATGTAGCGGTCGCGGCCGATGCCCTTGAGCGCCTTGCCGAGCAAGGTCTCCGCGAGAGTGCCGCCGTATGCCGGGGCGACGTCGAAGTAGTTGATGCCCGCATCGAGCGCGGCGTGCACCGCGCGGATGCCGTCGCTTTCATCGATCTCGCGGAAGACGCTGCCTAGCGCGGACGCTCCGAAACTGAGTCGCGAAACATCAAGGCCGGTTTTGCCAAAGAGGATGGTTTCCATGGTTTTTTAGGTTGATCGGTTACGTCGGCTCGGTCAGCTCCGCCGGATCTGCATTTTCAGAACATTCTCGCCTTCGCCTGCCTCGACGATGGCCTCCTGAAGGTTTTCGAAATCGTGGATTTTGGTGATGAGCGGCCGCGGATCGATGCGGCCGGACGTCACCATTTCGATGACGCGCCCGAAGACGTTGGCAAATCGCCATGACCCGACGTATTGGAGCTCCTTTGTGAGCAGCGCGTTGACCGGCACGGCGGTGCCATCCGGCAAGGTGCCGACCTGCACGACGGTGGCTCCTGGCGCGGCGAGCTGGATCGCCTGGCCGAGCGCGGCACCCACCCCGGCGGCCTCGAAGACGATCTCAAATCCGCCGGGCGAGAGCGCGGCGGCATCGGCGGCCAGCGTCGGGCTCAGCGGATCGAGCGTGCCGGTGGCTCCGGATTTGGCCGCAAAGTCACGCGCGAACGGCTTGATGTCGGAGACGACGACCTTGCTCGCACCAAAGGCCACGGCGACGAGAAGGATCATCTGGCCGATCGTGCCGCCGCCGGTAATGAGCACGGATTTGCCACCCACACCGCCGCTCCGTATCACGGCGTGCATGGCGACGCTCATCGGTTCTAACAGAGCCCCCCAGGCATACTCGAAGCCATCGGGAAGCGGCCAGCAGTTTTGCGCGGGCGCAGTGACGTACTCGGCATAACACCCGGCGCTCGGCGGGGTGACGCTTGCGGAACCGAAATAGACCATGTGCGGGCACAGGTTGTAGCGGCCCTCGCGGCATTGCTTGCACTTGCCGCAGGCGCGCGATGGGTCGACGGCCACGCGGGTGCCGATCGCCGGGCTGGTCACGCCCTCGCCATGGGCGACGACCTCGCCCGCGAACTCATGGCCGAGGATGAATGGCTCGGTGGGGATGAAGTTCCCGCATTTGCCGTGCGCGTAGTAGTGAAGGTCGCTGCCGCAAATGCCCGCCGCACGGATGGCGACGAGCACTTCGCCGGGCTTCGGCTGTGGGCATGGGACTTGTTCTCTGCGGATGTCCTTCGCGCCGTGGAGCACGAAGGCGGTCATGGTGGTGGGTGCGGATGCGGACATGATTTCTCGCGGCAAGCGTATGAGCGCGGGAAGGGGAGATCAACGATTGGTTTGTCGTACTTGGCGTGGTGCGCCATGATTTGATCGATCAAGCAAATGGGGTCACGCGGAGCGCGCGCGCCAGGCGCGCATGGCCATCCAGAGCATGGCGAGCGTGACGGCGGGAAGCGCGGCATAGAGCCAGAGATTGTAGAACAATCCCGCGCCTTCGTGATTTTGAGAGAGGAAGAAAAGGTAGGCCAGATACGCTCCGTAGAACGCGAGCAGGAAGATGCCGTTGATGCGGCTCACCTTGAGGCCATCCGCCAGCATCGGCCAGCAGACGATAGCGATGGCCACCATGAACGGGATATCGAAGCGCAGCGCTTCGGGTGCGATGTTGATGCCAGCGGGCGACACGGTGGAGGCGACGCCGAGCACGGTGAGAATGTTGAACGTGTTGCTGCCGACGATGTTGCCAACGGCGATGTCGCGCTCGCCTTTGAGTGCCGCCATGATCGAGGTGGCAATCTCGGGCAGCGAGGTGCCGAAGGAAATGATGGTGAGGCCGATGATCAGTTCGGAAATCCCGAACTCCCGGGCGATGAAGACGGCGCTATCGACGAGCCATTTCGATCCGAGAACCAAGCCGAAAACGCCGACCACGACGAGGCCGAGCATGTTGAAAATCGTTGCCGCACCCGGTTTTTCGCCGGAGGGCGCGCCGAATTCCTTCTCATACTCCTCGCGCACTTCCGCCTCCTCGCGGCGGCTGCGTCGGATCAGATAGATCACGTAGCCAATCACCAGCAGCGTGAGCACGATGCCGTCGATGCGGCCGAGGCGGCCATCGAGTGCGAGCGCCCACATCAGCAGGGAAACCCCGACCATCACCGGGATATCGAGGCGCACCAGTTGCCGGTGCACGGTGAGCGGGATGATGATCGCCGAGATGCCGAGGATGAGCAGCACGTTGCAGATGTTGCTGCCGACGACGTTGCCGAGGGCGATGTCGGTCTGGCCCTTGAAGGCGGACATCACGCTGACCGCCAGTTCCGGCGCGCTGGTGCCAAAGGCGACGACCGTAAGGCCGACGACCAGGGGAGAAATTCCGACCGCCGTGGCCAGCCGCCCCGCGCCACGCACCAGCCACTCGGCCCCGATGACGAGGACGACGAAACCGGCCAGAAGGAAGAAGATTGCGGATGTCATGTGCCCGCGCCTTGTCCCGCATCACGCGGGCGGCGTCGATGATGAAATTTTCACGCCGAGCATAACTTGATCACCGCACGTGCGGACATCACAACACCGCCGAGGACGAACAGCCCGGGAAACCAGATCGAGTAGAGCGGCGCCATCGAATCGGGCTCCAGCACGGCAAAGGTGGAGTCCGCCGGGTTGACGAAACAAACTGCGTCGTCACCCGCTACGTATTTCGCCGAGCGGGCGAGGACGACGTCGCGCTTCGACGACCACGGATTTCCCCGCAGGCTCGCACGCTCGCTGGTGTGGCGTTTGCCCTCCCATTCGTATCCGAATACCACCTGGTGGCGGAATTCGACGGGTGACTGTGGGTCGTGCAGGCGCTCTTCGATTTCGGAAACGAGGATCACACATGGCACTTGCGGCCAGTTCCGGGTTTCCATGGCGTGGATCGCGCTTGCCGCCATGGCCCACACGAAGACCCCGCCGATGGCGGCGAGCATGAGGCCGAGGATGAGAAGGAAGATGCCGCCGGAGCGGGGTGATGCCTGGGTGTGTTGCACGCGCAATCCATGGACGCGGATGGGCGGCGGGACAAATGCGAATTTCACTCGGATTTTGGCGCTTCTCCGATCCGGTCGTTGGCGTTGAGCCACGCCATGAAGGTGTCGGCGGCGGCTTCGGCGTTTTGTATGGGAATGCCCCCGGCCCGCTCGACAGCCTCGAATTCGGACTTCTCGAACACCCGCACCATCACCGGCACACCTCTGAGCAATTCCAGCACCTTGAGCGCGTCGCTCATCCGGCGCATCGCACAGATCACCAGCTTGGCTTTCGCGGCCCCGGCGCGCTCGAGCATGTGTTCGTCGGAACCATCGCCTCGTAGGACTTCGATGCCCCGGCTTGCCAGCTCATTGCAAACGGCGGCGTCGTCATCGACGACGAGCACGTGCTCGCCGGCCTTGCGCAGCGGCTTCACTGTCCACATCCCGGCCTTGCCGAATCCGAGCACGACGACGTGCCCCTGCGGCGACTCCGGCACCTTCACGCGTCGGCGGAACGGGTGGAATGGAAGCAGGAAACGCGCGACATTTTCACGGCCCATGAACGGCGTGAGAGTCATTGTGATCATCGTCGTCATGGCGAGCACCTCGAAGCCGCCCGCGGAAACATGGCCGAGCGCGAGCCCGCTGAGGCCGAGCAGCAGCGAAAACTCGCTCGTCTGCGCGAGCAACAGCCCGCTCTCGATCGAGGCGCGCGTGTGCATGCCTCGCCATTCGGCGATGGCGGTGACCAATGGCGGGGTGAGCACCATGACAATCAGCGAGAATTGCAGGGCGATCCACCATTGCGACAGGTCCGGGATACCGACGAGTGCTCCCAGCGCAACGAAGAAAAGGGCGTGGAAAAAATCGGTGACAGAGGAGAGCTGCCCGCGCACCAGGCCGTTGAGCGGAAACGCGGAAAACGCGAAGCCCGCCGCGAAGGCCCCCACAATCGGTGGCAGGCCGAGTGCGAATGCAATGCCAACGAACACGAACAACACCGCCACCAACCACAACAGCAGGCTTTCTTCGTCGGGCTTCATTTTTCGAACAAGTGCCGGGATCATCCGCCGCTGGGCCACCCATGCAAATCCGCCTAACAAAATAGCCTCACCCAGGCCGAGCGCCACATCGCCCGCGCCGTCCGTCACCCGCGAGAGCACGACGATCACGGCGACCAGCGCCGCATCCTGAAGCAATAATACCCCGGTCACCACGCGCCCGAACGGCTCGAACATCGCTTGGCGCACGCGCAATTGCCGCAACACCACCAGTGTCGAGCTCGCGGCAAGGCCGAATCCGATGTAAGCGGCCTCGAGCCACTCGAACCCGATCACCCAGCGGGCGGTTGCGATGCCAATCGAGGCGAACACGGCGAACTGCATGGCCCCCACCCATGCCACTGTGCGCCCTTGTTTTGCGAAACGCCGTGGGTTGAGCTCGACGCCGGAAGCGAACACCAGGAATACCAGGCCGAATTCGAGCATCCGCATTGCCGCCCCGGCGTGCGACTCGCCATCGTCGTCCTCGCCGACGGCACCCAATCCAAGATCCGCGGGCACGAGCCCTGCCAGATTCAGCGCCATGCCCGAGGCGATCAGGACCGGCAGCGCGGGCACCTTCATCCAGCGCGCCAGCCCGTAGGCGGCGGACGCGGTGAGCAGTAGCAATGCAAAAAGGTTCATGATTCGATCAGCCCCATTTCCTTGAGTTTCGTCACCTGCGCCTTCACCCCGTCCACCTTCGGGATCATCAGGTAGTCGGCGCCGAGCTCCAACAAATTGTCCACCACGGAAAGGTCGATCACATGGATCGCCGATGGCACGCCCGCGCTTTGACAACGGAATGCGAGGATGTCGTTCACATCCTCGATGCGTAGCGCGGAGATGAGAAGCCGCGCGCGGGAAAATCCCGCCTCCTCAAGAACCGAGAGATATTCCACGCTGCCGAGCAGGGTCTCGCACGGCAGGCGTTCGAGCTTGGACGGGTCGGTATCGATGGCGATCACCCGCTCACCGCGCTTGCACAATCGGCGCACCAGATCGCGTCCGAGCGTGTTCATTCCGACGACGATAATGTGCCCCTCGGCGATTTCGTGAGCCTCCTCGCGCGCGGTTTCCTCGGCCTTTCCCGCGGTTTTGAATATCCGCCAGCGGTCGAGGCCAAACCGCTCGAAATAACGATAGAGCCCTTGATTATACAAAATCATGTATGCCGACACCGCAATGGTGACAACGCCGACCAGTGCCACGATCGACATGATCTCAGTACCGATCAAACCGCTAGCCAACCCCATTCCCGCAAAAATAAAAGAAAACTCGCTGATCTGCGCCACCGTCACACTGGTGAGAAACGACGTCCGCGCGGTGTATCCCATGCGCGTGATGATCACGAGGAAGATGAACGGATTGCCTATCAGCACGAAGAGCGCGAGCACCAGCGTCGGCCACCAATAGGCCGCCGCACCGCTCGCATCCATTTGCACGCCAAGTGAAACGAAAAACACCGCGATGAAGAGGTTCATCAACGGGTGCACGCGACGGCGCAAGTCGTCGTTATACGGAAGCTGCGCAAGACTCAGCCCGGCAAGGAACGCGCCAACTTCCAGAGAGAGACCGAAGGCATGCGCGGCAAGCACCAAAAGGAAGCACCACGAAAGCGCCCAAACGAGCAGCATGTCCGGCGTGCGCGCCGCCCAGCGGAACGGAACCGGCAAGAGGTACCGCGATGCGAGCAAGGAGAGCCCCAGCAGCAACGTCATCCCGCCGAAGGCTTTCACAAGACCAAAAGCCACAGCACCGGCATCGAGATTCTCGCCCGCCTGCATGCCGGCGAGAAAGGTGAGGATCACAATGACGACGAGATCCTGAACCAGAAATATCCCCACCGCGATGCGCCCGTAAAGACTGTCCAGCTCGCCTTTCTCATCCAGCAGCTTCACCACCACCACGGTGCTGCTGAATGTCAGCGCGGTGGCAAGGAACAGCCCTTCCATCAGTGAAAATCCCAACAACCAGCAAAGCACGTATCCGCCCGCCGCCGTGAACAACACCTGGCCAATCCCCGCAGCGATGGCCACCTTCCCAACGTCGCGGATCTTGTTGAAGCTCAACTCCAGCCCCACCAGGAAAAGCAACAGCGCGATCCCCGTTTCCGAAATGAGTTCCAACGCCGCGCTCATGTCCACCAAACTGAGCACCGGGCCGATCAATACGCCGCAAAGCAGATACACCACGATCGCCGGCATCCGCACCAACCGCCCAAGCATCACTAACACCGCAGCGGAAACCACGATGATGCCGAGACTTTGAAAAAATAAACCGTCAACCATGGATGCACGCAGATTGTCACCCATCGCACATCATGCAATCAAAACGCATCCATGCGCGACGATTGCCAAGCGCACGGTGCGCGTCATTTTGCTTCAGGGAGTTGCGACAAATTTTCCACCATCGGACATTCCGACACGGGGTCTCCCCTTTGAATCGGGGTCAAATCTTTGATTTTCAATGGTTTCCATGACGATCCCTCACGGCATGAATCGTGCAAACAATCACTTCGGGAACGGCAGGTGGAAATGACGGACTCCACGTTGCCGCTCCAAATCATTCGTTCGTCCGTCGCAACCCAGCAAAACCATGAACACCCTGACCCACTGGAATCCATTCCGTGAAATGGAAGCACTGCAAAGCCGGGTTCTGCGAGCCCTGCATCCCACCTCGCCCCCCACAACCGGCGACACCCGCGCGCTGTCCGATTGGACCCCGGTCGTGGATATCACCGAGGATGATACCGAATACCTGATCCAGGCCGAACTCCCCGAAGTGCCCCGCGAACAGGTGAACATCAGCGTCGAGAACGGGCAACTGACCTTCACCGGCAGCCGTTCTTTCGAAGAGGAAACGAAAAACCGCAAATACCACCGCGTCGAACGCGCATACGGATCGTTCAGCCGGACGTTCTCGCTGCCCGACGACGCGGACCCCGATCGCATTCACGCGGAATACAAGGACGGCATGCTGAAAATCCACATGCCGAAATCCGAACATGCCCGACCGCGGCGCATCGAAGTGAAGGTGGATTGACGCTTCCCACACCGCCCCACCCGCACGAGCCATGCGCCCGCGCGGGTGGTTTTGCGATCCGCAGAATCAAATCGACCGATTCGGCTTTTCTTCGGGGCAGCGCAATCGCTAAGCTGCGGTCATGCAAATGACACACCTCACCTTGCTTACCGCCGCCCTTCTCGTTGTCCCCGCATGTGGAGAAGCCGAGCAGGATTTTAAACCGCTCTTCAACGGCAAGGACCTGACCGGTTGGCGCGTGGTCAACGGCCAGGCGGATTTCTCGGTGGAAAATGGCGAGATCGTCGGGCGCGGGGAAAACCTGCGCCAAAACAGCTTTCTCCGCACCGAGCAAACTTACGGGGATTTTGATTTCCGCTTCGAATTTAAATTCGACGATCTTACCGGCAACTCCGGCGTCATGTTCCGCGCCGAACAACGCGACGGCGGCACCGGCCGTGTGTTCGGATACCAGTGCGAACACTGCAACAACAAGAACCGCGCATGGACCGCCGGCATCTTCGATGAGAACCGACGCGGCTGGCTGGTTCCTTACCGCGATGATAAGAAAAAGCCCTACTCCGATGAGGAAAAAGCCGCCCATGAGGCCGCCCGCAAGGCGTTCACCGAAAAAGTGCAAGGCGTGATGAAATGGGACGATTGGAATGACATCCGCATCCTCGCCCAAGGCCGCCACATTCAAATCTGGATCAACGGCGTGCAGACAGTGGATTTCACCGACGAGGGAGAGGAATTCACTCCCGAGGGATTCTTCGGTCTGCAGGTGCACTCCGGCAAATCCTGCAACGTCCGCTGGCGGAACCTTCGAATTAAGGAGCTTTGAATGTTGCGGAGGTGACGCGATTTCCGCGTCTTTCTGCTTGTCACCCGGTCGATGCCGGAAAGATTGAGGCGTTCGATATTTCCCCGGATGAAAACACGCGCCCTTGTCATCGTCGGTCTGCTCGCCTTGATCATCGCACTGCCACTTGCTTTGAGGCGCGAGACGGCGAGTGTTGCAAAACGCAACGCCGATGATCACTTGGTGATCCTGACGCCGCACAACGAATCCATCCGCAAGGAGTTCGGCGAGGCCTTCGCGAAGCATTGGTATCAGAAAACCGGACGCACGATCCATCTCGATTGGCGCACGCCCGGTGGCACATCCGAGATCCGCATGGTGCTCGATGCGGGATTCAAGGCCGCGGAGGAAACCGGACGCGAGGGGATCGGAATGGATTTGTTCTTCGGTGGCGGTGAGCCCGATTTCAACAGCCAGGCGCGCCAGGGCCGCCTGGTGCCACTCGAAATCTTTAACACACAACCGGAGCTCTTCGGAGATGACGCGCCGATTCCACAATATTTCACCGGCGAACGTTACTGGCCCGACGATCACCTCTGGGTCGGCACCTGCATGTCGCAGTTCGGGATTTGTTACAATCCGGATGTTCTCACCCGCCTCGGCATCGAGCCGCCAATTTCCTGGCGATGCCTTGCAGATCCACGATACGCGGGAACAATCGCGCTGGCCGACCCGACCAAAAGTGGTTCGGTCGCGCGCACCTTCGAGCTCATCGTCCAAAGTGAGATCCTCCGCGCCTTGAAGGAAAACCCGGACGACGACGCCCGCGATGCCACCCTCGCCAGCGGCTGGGAGCGAGGATTACAATTGATTCAGAAAATGGCTGCGAATGCCCGCTATTTCACCGATAGCGCATCCAAAATCCCGCTCGATGTCGCCCAAGGCAACGCCTCGGCAGGCATGGCCATTGATTTCTACGGCCGCTCATATTCCGATGAACTCCGAACCCGCGACGGCGCGCGGCGCCTTGTGTGGATTGCTCCCGAAGGCGGCACCACCCTGAGTTGTGATCCCATCGCCGTGCTCAAAGGCGCACCGAATCCGGAGTTGGCACAGGCTTTTGTCGCCTTTACGATCGGCTTCGATGGCCAGCGCCTCTGGTTTGGCCGCCCCGGCTCGCCCGGTGGCCCGATCGCCCGCGCGCTCCACCGCACACCCATTCGCCGAGACGCATACCGCCCGGAATTCCTCGCACAATCCATCATGCCGGATGCCGACCCCTACAACGACCCCGGCAATTTTTCCTACGAACGCGCCCTCACCGGTGGCGCATTCAACACCTTGCGCCAGCTCGTTAAAATCATGTGCATCGATTCACACAAGGAATTGAAGGCCGCATGGGGCGCCATCATCGAATCCGGCATGGATCCGGACGCACTCGCCGTGTTCTCCGATGTATCCTCATTGCCCTATCAGCTTACTCGCAACGGAGACCCTGCACTCGACACCCAAAACGCGCTCGAGGCCGCCAATCGCGCCGCCGATCTAGGCCGCCAATTCCGTGCCAACTACCGCCAAGCTGCAGAAATCGCAGAAAACCCCTAATTTCCAATCTAAAACGCCATTCCAAAATAAATTATTTTCCAGGAAAATAATTGTTGCGGGGTGGGCTTGGGATGCTAGGATGGCGGCGTGAGTGAGCAAATGTGGGCAGGAGTGGAGCGGCGGCGGGCGAAGGGCGCGCGGCGGTGGTTGGCGCCTTGGAAGGATTCGCGGACGACTCC
>JBLRWN010000011.1:0-61768 GCA_047921195.1 Luteolibacter sp.
CCAACCGCGTAAAAACACACAACCATCCCACAAATTATCTCGTTCAAATCCCCCGCGAAAAGCGCGACGCGCTACAGAGCTGCGGCTGAAGCTGGAGCGCAAGGGGATGACGCAGGAGGAAGTGAATGCGGAATTGCGGCGTCTGGAGGCCGGGCGTGGTGTGGCGATTGCAAAGCGGCTGCGCTGGCGGTTGAGGTATCTATCGGATGGGGCGGTGATTGGTCAGCGGTCGTTTGTGGACGAGGTGTTTCGAGGGTGCCGGGATCAATTCGGGCCGAAGAGGAAGGACGGGGCGCGGCGGATGCGCAGGGACGCGGCGGATTTGACGAAGACGAGCGGGTTGTGGAGTTTACGGGATTTGGGGACTGGGTGAGGAATTCCGGAGCGAGACGCACCAGCCACTGTGCGCGGGGATGCGGCGGATTTGAGGAAGACGAGCGGGTTGCGGAGCGCGGATTCATCGCCTAGGTTGGCGGGGCCGCATGATCTATCTTATCCTGTTCCTCATTCCATTGCTCACGCTCATCTGGCTCGGGTGGGTGTGGTGGCGTCTGCGGCGCGTCGGTGGAACGGCCTCGCAATGGATGCGTTGGACCTGTCTGGGCACGGTGATCGTTGTGCTGGCAACCTACGGATGGGTGGTGGCGCAGCGCATGGACTTGGTGGTGGTGGCCCCGCATGCATGGTTGCAGGCACTGTTGTTGATGTGGGCGATTGTATTTCTTCCTTTTTTGGCGTTGCCGATGCTAGTGGGAGTCTCGTTGCTTGATCTAGGGCGTGCGGTGACCCGGCGGATTTTTCCAACGGATTCAAAATCACCCGATGTGATTGCCGAGGATCCCGGCATGACCCGCCGGCAGATGCTGCGCACCACCGCGCTCGCCTTGCCGATGCTCGGCACCTTGGGCAGCACCGCGATCAGCATTCCGCAGAAAACCCGCTTCCGCGTCCGCAAGCTTGATGTGCCGATTGCCGGATTGCCGAGCGCGTTGAATGGAGTGACCATCACCCATGTGAGCGACACTCACGTCGGCAAGTTCACGCAAGGCCGGGTTCTCAAGGATCTTGCCGAAACGGTCAACGAGCTTAAATCCGAGCTCGTTCTATTGACCGGTGATTTGATCGACCACTCGGTCGATGATCTTCCGGAAGCGCTCGATATGATCGAGAGTTTCAATCCCGGGCGCGGGTTGTTCAACGTCGAGGGCAACCACGATTTGTTTGATGGGGCGGAAGCCTTTGCCGCAGGCCACGCCGAGCGAGGAGTCCCGCTGCTGCGCGCCGCCACCGCACGCCTCCGCCTAAACGGACACCCGCTGGAAATTATGGGTGCCGCATGGACGCGTCGCGATGCAGACACCCGGAGCCAAGTGGCCGCTCTTGCCGACCATAGCGATCCTGAGGCATTTCGCATCCTGCTTGCGCATCACCCGCATGCGTTCGACCCGGCGGCGGAGCAAGGCATTCCGTTGACGCTTGCCGGTCATACCCACGGCGGTCAGCTCATGGTCACCCCCGAGATCGGTCCCGGGCCGATGATGTTTCGCTATTGGTCCGGGCTTTATCGGAAGGCAAACAGCTCGTTGGTCGTCAGCAATGGAGCGGGGAATTGGTTTCCCTTGCGCACCGCGGCTCCCGCGGAAGTGCTGCAACTCACGTTGCGCCGCGTTTAATCCCGCAGGATCTGGAAACCCTTGCCGTGGTATCCGTCGATCACCTCGAACATCGCGGATTGGATGTGGTGGGCAATTGGCGAGTCTTCGGAGATTTCCTGAAGGAAATCCTCCACTTCTTGGGGTTCGCCGCTGGCGATCAACTCGACCGTGCCGTCTGTAAGATTCCGCACACTGCCGATCACGTCGTATCCACGCGCGATGTCCTTGCAGGTGTAGCGGAATCCGACACCCTGCACCCGGCCGCTGTAGATGATGCGTTTCGTGATCACGGGTGGGAAATTGGCATGGTGGTGGAGTGAGGGTCAATCCATCACACCTTGAACATCCCCCCGCGTTTGCCTGCGAGGACAGCGGCACCCATGATGGCAACGGAAAGGAAGACCATCGCCCACACCCCGAGGGCGGCGGCGAGTTCGGTGCCGTTGCCGAGGGTTGAGAGCAGGGTGTAGATCGCTTTGGTGATCGGGTAGTGTTGTTCTTGTTGGGCGAGGATGAGCGAGTCGGACACTTCGAGCATGGCGAATGCGAAGGCGAGGATGGCCCCGGCGGCGAGATTGGCGCCGATGAGCGGGATGGCGATCCGGCGCATCATGCGCGCAGGTGTGGCGCCGAGCGAGCGGGCCGCCTCCTCGAGCATCGGATTGCTTTGCTGGAGGCCGGCGACGGCGGCGCGGACGACGTAAGGCAGGCGGCGGATGGCATAGGCGATCACCAGCAGCATGAAGGGGCTGCCACCCGCGCCGATCAGGAAGTGGAACGGTTTGCCTTCTTGCGAGAGTGCGAGGTAGCCGAAGGCCATCACGAGGCCCGGCACCGCGAGTGGGAGCATGACGAAGGCGTCGAGTAGATTGCGACCTTTAAGGTCGGAGCGGACGACGATCCAGGCAACCGACAGGCCGATGACGACGGCGATGAGCGTGGCGCATCCGGCATACATCAGGCTGTTTTGAATGGATGGCACGACGAGCCCGTTGCCGAGCGCCTCGATGTAATGGCGCATGGTGAGTTCGTCGGGTATGATGGTGCCATACCAACGCCCTGCGAGCGAGAGCAGCAGCACGCCGAGGTGCGGGATGGATGCGATGGCGAAGGTGGCGATGAACCAGCCGGCGCACAGGGCGGATTTCCAGCCGGTGAGTTTTTTCGCCGTTTGCATGCCTTTCGGGCGGGGAGCGGTGCCTAGTGGGGCGCGGCCGATCACGAGCTTGGAGAAAAGGAAGACGACGGCGGCAATGATGAGAAGAATGGCGGTGAGCGCGTAGGGGATCGGGTTGGTGTCGAGGCTTTTGAGTCCGTCGAATATCTGCACGGGGGCGACGCGCGCGTAATCGAAAACCAACGGCACGCCGAGCTCGGTGAATGACCAGATGAAGACGATCGACGATCCCGCGAAGATTCCCGGCATGGCGAGTGGCATGGTGATGCGGAAGAAGCGCTTCCAGGGCGGGCAGCCGAGGTTTTCGGCGGCCTGTTCCATCGCGGGGTCCAGATTTGCCAGCGCGGCGGCGATGTTCATGTAGAGGATTGGATAAAGGTGCAGCGCGTTCATCAGGACGATCCCGGCGAAGCGGCCGTTGGCCAGCCAGTCGTATGGCTGCATGGCATCCATCATGCCGAGGTCGATGAGCAGCGCGTTGAACGCGCCATTGACGCCGAGCATTTGTTTCACGCCGACGGCACCGACGAACGGCGGCAGGATGAGCGGTGCGAGCACCAGTATGCCGAGCGGGCCTTTGGCGAAGAAATCGTAGCGATGCCCGATCATCGCGAGAGGCAGTGCGATGATCAGGGTGGCGAATGTGCTCACGAGCCCGAGCGCCAGCGCGTTCCACATGCCCTCGCGGTAGATCGGGTTCTGGAAAACGGTGAGGATGAAATCGAGCGTGAAATGTCGATCTCCATTGGCGGTGGTGCCTTCGAAGGCCTGTTTGACGACCATCCCCGCGGGATAAACGAAAAACACCGCCATGAGTGAAACGACGAAAACCGTGAGGAGGATGGCGTTGCTGCGTTTCATGAATGCGGAAGGATGAGCAATGGCAGTGCCACATTGGCCGAAAGGTGATTATCGAATCACCGCGCAACTGCAAAACCAATATCGTGATTCGCGGCAATTTCGTCACATCCGCCGCCGACAACGGCGCATTTTCTTGCCCTTGGTCGCGGATGGCTCATGATTGCGCCATGAAAAGCAGGCAGCTTCTCGGTTTTCTCAAACGCGTCACCGCACCCCGTCTGGCGCTGTTTGCGTTGCTCGCGACCTTTGGCATGGCTGTCTCGAAGAATCCTCCCGCAGACGCGTCGGAAAAGATCCTCGCCGCGATTCCGGAAAAACCCTTGGCCGAAGCCTCGGAAAAGCGCCGCATCCTGGTTTTCGCCGTCACCAATGGCTTCCGCCACCAATCGATTCCGACTGGCCAGATGATGATGCGGCTGATGGGGGAGAAAACCGGTGCCTTCGAAGCCGTCGTTAGCGACGACCTCGCGAATTTCGAGGCGGACAAACTCGCCACGTATCATGCCGTTTGCTTTCTCAACACCACCGGAAGCGTCTTTCTCCCCCACAAGAAGGAGATGGAGAAAATGGACGATGCCGCCCGTACGGCCGCCAGGGAGCGTGAAGCGAGGCTTCAGAAAAACCTGATGGATTACATCCGGGGCGGCGGTGGATTCGTCGGCATCCACGCCGCGACCGACACCTATTATGACTGGGCGGAATATGGCGAAATGATCAATGGCTATTTCGACGGCCATCCGTGGAACGCCAATGCATCCGTAAGCCTCAAGGTGGAACCTGGCCAGGAGGCGCATCCGCTTGCCGCGATGTTCCGCGGCGAGAATCTCGACATCACCGAGGAAATCTATCAGCTCAAGGATCCATACGAATCCCGCAAGGTGCGCATGCTCCTGCGCCTCGACACCGAGCGCAGCCCGATGGATGTCCGCGGCATCAAGCGCAAGGACGGCGATTTCGGCGTCTCTTGGGCGCGGATGTGGGGCGAGGGGCGCGTGTTCTATTCCGCGCTTGGCCACAATCACGAGATCTACTGGCATCCGGACATCGTGGTTCATTTTCTTGCCGGCATCCAATGGGCGCTAGGCGACCTCGAGGCCGACGCCGCACCCGTCGCCGCACGCTGATCGTGCTTTGGACTCATGGCTTCAGATCTTCCAAATATCCCGCGTTCCTCCTCGTGGAAAAGCAACCTCGTCAAGGCGTTGCTGATCGCGTTCGGAGCCATGGCGATTCTGTTTCCCGCTTGGCTTCCGAACAAGCCTTCCGCTCCACTATCGAGTGGGAGCGTTGAGCTGCTGCAAGCGATGCTTTTGGCGGCAGCCGCCGCAGTGATGTTCGGTGCGCAGTCGCATACCGGCGCTTATCGTCCGGTCGCCCGCATCATTGGCCTGGGCCTGATCGCCGCGCTCATCGGGGAGATGGAGGATTTCCTGTCAGGATTTCTCGGCGTTCGTTTTCCTGAAGGGCCGATCATTGCCTTTGTTCTACTGGTCGCCTTGGTCACAGCCATCCGCAACAAGCGTGTCGTGATCCATTTTTTCAGCACCATCGGGCGTCATGCCGGGTCGGGATTCATCGCCGCCGCGCTGCTGATCATTTACGTTTTCAATCGGATCATGGGGCGTCCGAAATTCTGGCAGGCTACGTTGGGAGATGCGTATTCGCCCGAAGTTCCGGTGATTTGCAGCGGCTATCTTGAGTTGCTCGCATGTTATCTGATCTTCGTCGGCTCGCTTGGCTTCGCGATCTCGATGGCGCGGCGTATCGATCCTTGATCGTTTTGGATTTCGCTCGACGCTCACAGTGGTAGCGCGTTTTCTCGCGGGAAATTCATGAGTGATCAAGACGCAACGGAAACGACACGCAAGCCGACGAAACGCCCCGTCAAGCGGGCGCGGAAAACTGCGAAGCCGGAATCCCCGCCAGCTTCCGATCCCATGCAAGCCGCAGTTCCGATGCAAAGCCAAGCATCCGACGTGGCGGTGGAAAGTGGTGCCAAGCGTCCGAAGCGCCGGCGGGGGAAAAAAGGCAAGGGCGGCGGGGAGTTCCAATCGAGCGGGGAGCCCGCCGCGCAACCGCCACCTGCGGAATCGCCGCCACCGGAAAAAAGCCACGAGGCCCCACAACCACAGCGGCATCCGCAGCCCACCCCCCGTCCGCCCCGCCATGATCCCGCTGACCTTTCGCGCAAGGCGTGGAAAATCTATCTTGCCGAGGTTAGCGAGGAAGGTATCGCGCTGATCAACGATCAGGAGGCCCGTGAGGTCGCGCGCCGTTGTTTCCGCCTTGCGGAAGTGTTCCTCGACGAACAGGCGCGCCATTCATGAGACATCCGCAGAGTCCGCCCGCCTTGCAATTTCCCGGGCCGGGCCGATGCTCATTGGCATGAAGCGAATTGCCATCACCGGAGTGACCGGGTTTGTCGGGCGCGGCCTTGCCGCCATGTGCAAGGAACAGAACATCGCCGTTACCGGCATCAGCCGCAGCGGCGGCGGCGACGTGCACGGAGTCGATCAGTGGCAGACGCCCGCTTCGATGGATTTCTCCGGCCACGACGCGGTGATCAACCTTGCGGGTGAGCCGATCGACCGGCGCTGGACCGCTGCGTCAAAAAAACGATTTCACGAGAGCCGGGTCGGGTTCACCCGTGCCGTCGTTGCGGCCATTGCCGCCTGCCCGGAAAACCTACGACCGACCACGTTGGTGAACGCCTCGGCCGTCGGCATTTATGCCGACCGTGGTGATGATCTCCTCGACGAGTCGGCGCCCGCAGGCACCGGCTACCTTGCCGATCTTTGCCGCGATTGGGAATCCGCGGCCATGGAGGCCGGGAGCCATGGCGTCCGCGTTGTGACCATGCGCATCGGCGTCGTTCTCGGGCCTGACGGACGGGCGTGGCAAAAACTCCGCCGCTTGTTCCATCTCGGGCTCGGCGGCCGCCTTGGTCACGGCCGCCAGTGGATGCCATGGATTCACGTCGATGACTTGCGCGCCGCGCTCCTTTATGTCGCAGGTAGCGACAATATCCACGGAGCCGTAAACACCACCGCCGCCGAACCGGTGCGCAACTCCGATTTCACGCGCGAACTGGCTGCCTCCCTGCATCGGCCCGCTTTATTCCCCGCTCCTGCGATCCTGTTGCGCATTGCGCTCGGGGAATTCGCTTCCGTGCTGCTTGCCAGCCAGCGCGTGATTCCCGCCGCGCTCCAGCAGTCCGGGTTCAAATTCCGTTTCTCCACACTTGCGGAAGCCCTCCTGGCGTTGAACAAACCGCCCGCCTCCTGACGCTCGGATCACCGTTGACGGATGCGTTTTTTGCCGTCACTCTCACACCTCCATATCGGAACCCACCCACCATCCATTGTTCATGAATATTTCCCGAACCCTTTTTCTGGCTGTGATTGCCGCCACCACCTGCATCGTCAGCGCACAAGGCGCGCCGAAAATCGCGACCGTCGACATGCAGGAACTCTTCAAGCAATACTTCCGGACCAACGAAGCCCAGCAACAAATCAACGTCGAACGCGCGCGCATCCAGAAGGACAACAACGAGCGCCTCGTGCGCATCCGTGAGCTGGAAACCTCGCTCGGTGACCTCCGCAAACAAATCGACGACCCATCAATCGCCGACTCCCGCAAACAAACGCTCTTCCGCGACCTCCAAGCTCAACAACAGGAAGCCGTCCATCTCGACCGCGAGCGTCGCGAATTCCTCCAGCGCCGCAACCAAGCTCTCAACGAGCGGATGGTCCAGCGCATGCGCGGCATCCTCGAGGAAATCCGAGCACTCGTTGAAGAACAGGCCCGCAAGGACGACTTCGACTTCGTCCTCGACAAGTCCGGCCTCAGCACCTCGCAAGTGCCCATCCTCCTCTACACCAAAGACGCGACGGACATCACCGGCATCCTGTTGAAAGACCTCAACAAGGACGCCCCGGAAGACTTTGTCCCAGTCGACCCCAGTGTCGACCCGCTGGTGCCCCCCGCGGGTGGCGCAGGTGAGTGACCGAGACCGCATTTCTCATCCGCACAACCCATCTGGCAAGCGTGGCAAACGCCCTGACACTTGGCGAACTGGTCGAATGGACCGGCGGAGAAATCCTCCGCGGCAATCCGGATGCGATTTTTCTCGGCATCGCCGCGCTGGATGTGGCGACGCCGGATGACGTCAGCTTTCTCGGCAACCCGAAGTACCACGCCCAATTCACCACCACCCGGGCCGGCGCGGTGATCGTTCCGAAGGGCGTGACCGATGCCCCCGAATCGACCGCCCTGATTGCGGTCGACAACCCCTCGCTCGCGTTTGCAGCGCTGGTGAAACATTTCGCCGCGCGCGTTGCCGCGTTCACCCCGGGCATGGATGACACCGCCTGGATCGATCCCACCGCATCGATCAACCCGGCAACATGCCGCGTGCATCCCGGGGCCGTTATCCAGGCCGGCGCGGTGATCGGAGACGGCTGCGAAATCGGACCCAACGCCGTGATCGGGGAATTCACGCGCCTCGGCCGCGACTGCCGCATCATGGCCAACGCCGTCGTCCGCGAACGCTGCACGCTAGGCGACCGCGTGATTCTCCAACCCGGTGCCGTGATCGGTTCGGATGGATACGGCTACGAACTGGTCGACGGGCGGCACGTCAAAATCGACCAAGTCGGCATTGTCGAGCTTCACGACGACGTCGAGGTTGGTGCCAATTCGACCATCGACCGCGCCCGCTTCGGCAAGACAGTGATTGGGGAAGGGACCAAGATCGACAATCTCGTTCAGATTGGCCACAACTGCATCGTCGGCAAACATTGCCTGATCGTTTCCCAGTGCGGTCTCGCCGGCAGCACCGTGATCGGCGATTACGTCACGATTGCGGCTCAATCCGGCACCGCAGGGCATTTGAAAATCGGCGATCATGCGGTCCTCGCCGCCCGCACTGGAGCGACCAAATCCCTTCCGGGTGGTCGAATTTACAGCGGCAAACCCGCCGTTCCGATCAAAGAGGATACCCGTAACCAGGCCTGCGTCCGCCGCCTGCCCGAGCTGATCGACCGGATCATCGCGCTTGAGAAATCCGCGAAGAAAGGGGACCCCAAGGCCCCATGAACGCCGCAAACCCCACCGCCCTGCTGCGCAAGCTGCTGCTCTGGCTGGCACTTCCATTGTATGTGCTCGATCAGATCACCAAGGCGTGGACGGTGTCCCGATTTCCGCACCCGCATTTCCAGATCGGCGAACCCGGTGTGGACTTCATCCCGGTGATCGAGGGCGGCTTCCACCTCGTGCGCATCCACAACCAGGGGGTTGCGTTCGGCTTTGGCAATGGCACGGCATGGGCCCCTGTCGTCTTTCTCTTTGTCCCGATCATCGCGCTCGTCCTCATCCGCATTTTTTGGAGAAAAGGTGTTTTCACCCATCCACTTTCCACACTTGCCGTCGCACTGATTCTCTCGGGGATCGTCGGCAACCTCACCGACCGGCTTGTGCAGGGTTTCCTGCTAGAGCAGTTCAAAGACGGCTCCATCTGGGAACGCCTTTCCCAAGGGTATGTCGTCGATTTCATTCTCGTGAAGCTGCCGCTTTACGACAAGATCATCCCCTCAAGCGGCGGTTGGTGGCCGGCCTTCAACGTCGCCGATTCATGCATCTGCGTGGCGGCGGTGTTGTTGTTTATCGGCGGCCTGCGCGAGGAAATGGCAAAGCCGAAGCCGTCGTCGGAGTGAGCTCTCCGCTCAGGTACCGAACCTGAATCGCACCCCGTGGCGCCGCCACTTGCTTTCAACCTCCGCTTCAAGCTCCTTGAACGTTCTTCCGTTGAGCAGCAACCGCCCGGCCTCATCCTTGTTTTTTCCCTCTAGCAGCGCCCGCTTGTATGCGCGGAGATTCGTCGCATCCCCGTCGCCATCGAGATGGATGAAATAGTAGGTGAGCAAAAGCCCCACCGCATAGTTGAAGTTCGCGTTTGTGCCGACGAATTCCGCGTAAGAAAGATCCATGAATGCCTGCAACGACAGCAGCGGGATTTCCGTTCCGATATTGCGGCCGCGCTGGTCCTCTCTGCTGAATCCGGTGGCATAATTCACCGCCGCGCGGCGCATGGCCCGTGTGTTATATTGCCCGGTCCGATAGGGCGTCACCGCGACATACTCGGCGATCCCCTCGATGAACCATGAATTGAACTCCCCCTGCCCGAAATACGCCGGTGGGGTAAGTTGATGGGCGATTTCATGCGCCAGCACCCGGTTCGACGCGCTGCGGTCCAGCGTGTAGGAGCTGCCCGTTTTCCTCACCCCCATGCTTTCGAGCGGCACCTTGATCCGGTTGCGCCCGCCCATGAACACCCCTGCGCTACCCTGTGGAGCTCCGGCCTTATAATAGTCCTGCGCATCCTCATAGAGCTTGATGAGGTATTTCCCGTCGGTGCGAGTTCCGTCGCCCATCCCGATCGGGATCATCTTGCAGTAAAGGTGGGTGGCCTCAAACAGCAGTGCCAAGCCGCGGACCAGTGAGGCCCGCAGCCGCACATCGCTGATGAAGCGGAAATTCATGCTCTCATACACAAACTCCCCGGCATCCGCATCCTCCCGGATGACCTCGATTTCCGGATCTTCCCGGAAGCCAATCAACTCGGGCCACGGCTCCTTGAAGTTGTATTGCGCCTCAAGCGCACGCGATGCCATTGCGTCCTTCGCATACGACCTGCAGGGTTCCGAAAGCCGCGAAAGCGGAAACGGGACGACGCTTTTCGTTTCCAGCATCAATTGGACGGACTGGCCATCGGCGCTCATGCCCGCGAACTCGGCGCGCACTTCGCGCCCCTGGTCATCGATCCACGTGCGCATCTCTGCACTTGCGGAGGAAAGTGCCGCCGCACCCGCCAGAGCGAAACAAATCGCGTGGCTGGCACGGCGAACACCCTGAAATATCATCTATCGAGCATCCGCCAAAACAGGGCGAAGTCAAGTGGCTGTCACCACACCGCCGTAAGGCCGAGGTAGAATCCCGTGCCAGCGCCCTCGACAATGGTGCCGAAGAAATCTGACAGCTCGTAACGTTCGTTGAACACGTTCTCGACCCGCGCGTGAAGGCGCAGATATTCGTTCAACTGCCGTGAGGCGTGCACGCGGGAGACCGTCGCGCTCGCGATCGGGTTGCCTCCGAATGAACGCGATGAAAAGTGCTGCGCGCCGATGCCAAGCAGGGTCTTATCATCCGGCTTCCAATCGATGGATGCGTTCAACACGTTGCGCGGAAGATCCGCCATGCTCGCATCCGTCCATGTCCATGCAAGATGATGGAGAACCCGCTGGTCCATCCACGCGCCACGGAGCCCTACCTCCAAACCGCGCGTTTTGGTTGTTCCGGGGGTGTTTTGCGGCGGCGTTGGGAAGCTGCGGATGCGGTCTTGGATGCGATTCTCGAACCAGGTCATCTCCAGCTCGTGATCCTTTGCCATTTTTTGCGAAAACCCGAGATCCCATCCGGTCGCGGATTCCGCCTTCAGGTCCGGATTGCCTGCGCCGAAGCTCGAGCCGAAAAGATTCAGATACGAGGGGACACGGAACGAACTCCCAATCCCGCCACGCAGTGTGAGCCCCGTTTTTTTTAGCCCGTATGCTGCGCCGCTCCGCCACGTGAACTCGTCTCCATAGGCATCGTAATCCTCCCAACGCAAGGATTGCTGCAGGGTTAGCCCGTCTGCCGGTTCCCATTGAGCCGAGGCATGCGCCCCATAGCGATTTCCGGTTTCATCCACTCCGATCGTGTTTTCGAACGCGTCATGCTGATAGAAACCACCGAGCAGCAACAGCAGCCTCTCGCCCAAGCGGAATTCCTGATCGGTCGAAAACGACTTGGATCGCAGGTCGGTTCCGAAATTTCCTGGGAATCCGAAAAACACGAAATCGTTGTCATAGAATTCCTGATAGTATCCGAAATGAAACCGTGTCGTCCAATGATCCGAGATCGCTCCGGCCGCCTGCACGGTGGCCAGCGCCGAATCCACCCGATTTTCCGAGTTTGGCGAATCCCGATAATACGAGTCATTCGCCCGGAACGTCACCCGCAGATCCCAGCGGTCGTCGAGGCGCATATCGGCCCGCAACGCGGTCCGCCACTGGCGGAAATCCTGCGTGGGATTCGCATCGTTGTCGGTTTCCTCATATCCGGTGGAGAGGAAGTAGGAGAGAGGCCCCCGGGTCCCCTGATGGCGACCATCGATCGAAAGCGAGTTGAACGATCCTCCCTCGACGCGGAGCTGGGTGACCGGCTCCGGCGTGCCGGCTGTCGTCTCCAACCACAACACGCCGCCAACCGATTCCCCGCCGTAAATCGCACCTTGCGGGCCGCGCAAAACCTCGATGCGCCCGAAATCGCTGGTTCCCGCATTGCCAAGCAAATTGCCCAGCGGTGCGTTTGAATCGCTCAAGCGCATGCCGTCTACGACCACCTGCGCGTATCCGGTCGTGGTTCCCCGGATGAACAACGAGCCAACCGCGCCGTTCTGGCCTCCGGTCGATGTCGAGATCACCCCGGGCGCGCGGTTCAGCGCATCCTGGAGCCGGTAGATCCCCTGTGCTTCAAGCTCACGGGGATCGAGAACACTCACCGCTGCCGGAATCCGGGTGGACTCCATCGGCATCCTGAGCGCGGAAATCACCAAAGGCGGCAGATGTTCCGGCTCATCGGGTTGCTCCTGAGCTCGCGTGGGAGCCACAAGGACGGCGGTAACAATCAGGGCGGCATGTGCCAAACTGGCACGACGGCATGAGCCTTCGAGAGGCAGGGGTCGGTGTATTTTCATGTATGGGCATCCAAAGTCCGTAGTCCGCGGACGGTTGAACATATCCCATCAGGCTGGCAGTCTGGCTGGTTGCCGGGATTTTCAGAAAAGCCCAAACAACATCACAGTGGCGGTACCGCGCCGGATTCGCACCGGCTTCCCCATCAATTTCCTGCCCCTGCGAAGGGCCTCCTGATGCGAACCGGAGCGTTTTGCCCCGGCCCGCCCTTGATGCACAACCCACGAGCAATCCACAAGAACCATTCCGCAAGAAATGCGGTATTTATAATTTTCCAGGAAAATTATTATTGCAGGGATAGAAAACGATTAATTCCCCGCGTCTTCGCTTTTAAAATCAATGAACGGGCGGATTCGCGCGAGTGTCGCATCGCCGATGCCGGGGATCTTTAGGAGGGCTTCTGCGCTCGCATGAGGGCGTGCTTCGATGATCCGGATGGCGATGGATTCACCGATTCCGGGCAAACGCATCAACTCATCACGAGCCGCCGTATTCGGGTTGACGCGGAACTCGCCCTCGACGAGCGGACGGCGGATGGTCGTCCGGAGTTCCTCTTCATATTCGCGGAGCATCCGCCGCTCCTCTGGCAGATTGTCCCAATCGGTGTGTTCCCAGATGCCTTTGCGGCGGACGGCGGCCTGCATTTCGTAATCCGCAAGTGACTGGCCGTATTCGTGGGAGGTTCTGCCGTCAGGATGGGCACGCAGCACGCCGAAGGCACGCGCGAGACCGTTGGCAACCAATGCGCTCGAGAGATCACGCCCATCGGCCATGGTGATGAATGCGTAAAATCGTTCATAGCGCGAATCACCACGCGCATCCGCGAAACCGGTATGAACGGTGAATGGCTCACTCAGCCACTCCGCCACCTGCGCGGTTGCAAGTTTGCCGTAGCGCTCGGCCAATTCGACTGATGCGCGGAATGATCCACCATGGCCGGAAATCCCGAAATAGCGCCGCTGATCACGCAGACGGCGGGCGTCACTCGGGGTGTATGGCCCGGTCTCAAAACAGTCGGCTCCATAAATACGGACGGTGAACTCACGGCCCTCGGCGGTTTTCACCCGGAAGCTGTCACCATCCGCCCAGTCCGTGGGCACGTATCGTGAACCGGCAAACGATTCCATGGCAGCCAATGGCGCGATGGAGAGCGTGAAAAGAATCAACCATTTCATGCCTTCCCATAGCCAAGGATTGGGCGTTTGCGAGGGGAAAATCGAGCTCACCATGAAAAATCCGTAAGTCGTTTTTGTCAGTGGCGCACCTGATCCCAATCGATTTGGCGTTCCGCAATGCCGCGAATGAACTCGATCATCTTTGCATCCGCAACTTCCTCCGTCACTTCTTCTTCAAGCCACGGCAGTTTACCAAACCATGACGAGGTCGTCGCATACGCCCAACGTTGGTCCATACCGCGCATGAGCCGGTCCTTCATGTCGATGAACGTGCGTGAGAGGTGATCGTGGGTGATCCGGTCGTGGCCGATGAAAAAGTAATACGTGATCGCATTGAGACGGAGAGACTCGGTGCGTTGTTCATTGATGGGAATCGACTGCACGGAGAGCAGGCGCCGCACCGTGAGGATGCGGCCGTTCGCGAGCTCGATGGAAACATTGCGCGAAGAGATGATGTTGTGCCCCTGCGCGGGCATACACCGCTCCGGGCGGTGGATCGAATTGTTCAAGTCGTGACCGGAGAGCACGATCGAGAAATCGATCCGGTCGAACTGCGGGTCTGAGGTGTCGAAAAACGACTGCGGGCGCGGGCGCATGCACACCGCCTTGGAGAACTCGGTGTCAGATGCCAGAGTTCGGATCTCGGCCTCGCTGGGCGGAATCAACTGGAACTTCCAGGCGTCCTTTTCCTCAGGCAATTCCATCTTCACCGCGGATTCCGCGATATCCCCGACGCTTGGCAGGACATAGATCATCCCCATGCCGAGGCAAATCACCACCGGCAGGAGCCATGCGGGAGCGGGGATTTTCATGATGCGGGTGGATTGGGGTTGACGGCATCACCGCGTTTCACCTGCACGCGGCGCAGTTCGCGGCGGGCCTTGTTCCATGGCAGGCCGCCCTCGAGGGCCGAGTGAAGCACCAGCAAGAGAAACAGCGAGATTGGGTAAAAAAGCAGCAACCCGGACCAGTCGTGCCACGTCTCGCGCGCCCACTTCGCATCTCCATGTTCGGCGATGACGAAAATCGAGGTGACTCGCAGGACATTGCCGAGGATTGCCAGTGGAAAGGCGGCGAGAAAAAGGAGCGCGCGTTTCCACATCGCCATGTTCGCGATGTAGGCCCAGGCGGCTGAGATCATCAAAAGCGCCATCAGCGAGCGGATCCCGCTGCAGCCACCCGCAATACTCAGCGGCGCCCAAGCTCCGTCACGCGAATAGATCTCCGTCCCCTCGTAATACGTCGCCACCCCGAACAGGTCGGACAAGTGGTGCGCCGCTTTTGTGGCGATGATCTGCAAATGCACCGTCGCCTGCTGGAAGCTCGGCAATGGAATCGCCAGCCAGAAAAAGAATAAAGGAAACGCCAGCTTCAAACCCAGTCTCAATCCGCCAAGATAAATCACCGCTCCCCATACGATCACCGGCAGCGAGCCCGCCGTGATGCGCGGCTGCAGCGTGCGGTATCCCGCCGCATACAGCGCCACTCCCGCCAGCACGATTGCCAGTCCCCACCACTCGCCATCGCGCAGCGACTCGCGGATTTCCTTCAATCGATAAACGACCAGACCTCCGATCAGGAATGGAAACATCCAGCCGTGTTCGTAATCGGTTTCCGGATTCCATGCGCTGAGCAACCAGGAAACGGCGCTCATCGAGCGAGTCGACCCGTATCGCGGCACAAAAAAGAAAAACCAAATCAACGCCAACACCGAAACCCCGACGGCAATCCACAAGGATACGCCGGATTTTTGCCGGTCCGCAGGGACGGGCGCGTTGCTGGCTGTGGCTTCGGCTGGCGTCATGCGGGGGTTCGGAGACGGAACTGCGTGATTTCCGCACAAAGTATTGCCGGGCGTGCCGAGTCTGTCAACAATGCCGCCCGACCAGCCCGTGCACCACCAGCCTGCCCATGAAACTCATTAGCGGAACCGCCCACCGCGCTCTTGCAGAGCGCATCGCCGAGAACCTCAAACATCCGCTTTCCGACGTCGAAGTCACGGCATTTCCGGATGGGGAGAGTTTTGTCAAAATCAACGAAAATATCCGCGGCGAGGACGTCTTCATCATTCAGCCGACCTGCCCGCCGTCGAACCACAATGTGATGGAGCTGCTCATCATGGTGGACGCCGCACGCCGCGCCAGCGCCGGCCGGATCATCGCGGTGATGCCGTTTTTCGGATATGCCCGGCAGGACCGCAAAGACCAACCGCGCGTCCCGATCACCGCCAAGCTCGTCGCCAACCTGATCACCTCCGCAGGCGTCAACCGGGTGCTCACCATGGACCTCCACGCCCCGCAGATCCAGGGTTTCTTCGACATCCCGGTCGACCACCTCTACGCCAAGCCCGTGCTGCTTGCCGACCTGCGCGAACGCCATCCGGATACCTCGAACCTCACCGTCGTCTCGCCCGACGTCGGCGGGGTGAAGATGGCCCGCGCGTATGCCGACGCCCTTGGGGCCGAGCTCGCCATCGTCGCCAAACACCGCGTCTCCGCGACCCGCGTCGAGGCCATGAACGTGATCGGCGAGGTCGAGGGCCGCGACGTGTTGCTCGTCGATGACATGACGGAAACCGCCGGCACCCTCACTGCTGCCGCCGACATCCTGCACAAGCACGGGGCGCGCAACATCTTCGCCGGAGTGTCCCATGCCGTTCTTGGTGAGATCGCCCACGAGCGGATCGAAAACTCCTCGATCCGCGAGATTATCACTACCGATTCCGTGCCCATGGCCGGCGGCCCGAAAGTCCACACCGTGAGCTGCGCGCCACTGCTCGCCGAGGCCATCCTCCGCATCCATGAGGGCAAATCGATCACCACGCTTTTCACATCGTGATTGAAATGCGCCGGATCAGCTTGCATACGACTTCGGATTTCCGGCGCGTGTCGCGCATTTTCCGCTTCAATCATGGGGCGATCCCGTCATGTTCTCGCGCGTGATTGATTTCCGCGGGTTAAGATACGGATGGCTACCATTGTGTTTCGTGCTGGTTTCTTGCCAGCGCGAGAAGCAGGCGGAGTCGGCCATCGACCATGGCATCTTCATCGTAGGCAACTCGGCGGAGCCAAAGGCACTCGATCATCAACTCGTCACCGGCGTGCCGGAGAGCAAGCTGATCTCCGCGCTCTTCGAAGGCCTGGCCAGCGACCACCCCGAGCTCGACGACGAATCGCCACCCGGCGCCGCCGAATCGTGGACGCACAACGATGCCAGCACCGATTGGACGTTCCACCTCCGCCGCGACGGCCGTTGGTCGGATGGCGAACCGGTCACCGCGCACGACTTCGTCTTCGCATACCACCGCCTGCTGCACCCCGACCTCGCCGCATATTACGCTGACATGCTATTCGTTATCGAAAATGCCGAGGACTACAACCGCAACCGCCGGGCGAAGATCCTGCTTTCCAATGGCATGGTGCCGGGCGCCACGTGGCAGGATTTCGAGGAGCTAGCAGCAGGGCCAGATTCATCCATCGCCGACATCGGCGCGACGGCATGGGGAGATCTGACAAGCGATGACTCCCGCGCCCGATTCGTCCGAGCCAAAGGGCTCGACGCCCTCGATCCCGCCGCGCTCGAATGGATCCTCAATGCCCCGGCCACCCGCTACCCGTGGCCGAAAACCGCCACCGAATCGCAAATCCGCGCGCTCGTCGCCACATTGCGCGACCACCACGGTGAGGATTTGTGGGAGATCGCCAACATCGGCGTCACCGCGGAGGACGATCACACCCTGCGGGTGCGCCTGCGCGAATCCGTGCCCTACCTGCCATCCTTGAGCTGCCACTACACCTGGTTTCCCGTGCCCCGCCACGTGGTCCTCGCACACGGGAAAATCTCGGACCGTTTCACACCGTGGAGCCGGTATCCGAACCTCGTCGGCAACGGTCCGTTCCGCCTCAAGACGTGGCGTTTTCACGACGTGATCGAAGTCGAGCGCAACCCGCACTATTGGGATGTGGAAAACGTGCGCCTTAAAGGCATCCGCTTCCATCCGATCGAAAACCCCTACACCGAGACGCGTGCGTTCCTCGCTGGGCAGCTTCACAGCACCTACACGTTGCCGCCGGACCTCATCGAGACGATTCGCAAAAACCACCCCGAATACCTGCGGCAGGAACCGTATGTCGGCACCACCTTCGTGCGCTTCAATACCACCCGCGAGGGGCTTGGGGACGTCCGCGTCCGCAAGGCGCTCGCCATGGCCATCGAACGCGAACCGATTGTCCGGCACATCCACGAGGGCCACACCCTGGCGGTGAGCATGACCCCGACCATGGGCCGCTACAGCCCGGAGCCGGTGCTCACGTTCGATCCGGAAAAAGCCCGCGAACTTCTCGCCGAGGCCGGCTACCCGGGTGGCGCGGGATTTCCCCGCTATTCGATGATGATCTCGCGCCCGGCAAACCGCCCGTCCGCCGAAGCCATCCAGGCAATGTGGAACAAGCACCTCAACATCTCCATCACCATCGAGAACCGCGACTGGGGATCCTACAACTCCGCCCAACAGACCCTCCAGTTCGACATGGCGTCCGCCGGGTGGGTCGGCGATTACCTCGATCCCACCACCTTCCTCAACATGTGGACGCAGGCGAGCGGAAATAACAACACCGGCTGGCACAGCCCGGAGTTCGAGGCGCTGCTCCGCGAAGCCGCATACAAGGGCGATCCGGACGAGCGCTACCAAGTGCTGCGCAAGGCCGAGCGCGTCCTCATGGACCACATGCCGATCGCCCCGATTTCGCATTATTCCAGAAACTACCTGCTCCACCCGGCGGTGCGCGGCTGGCATCCCAAGCTGCTTGATAACCACCCATGGAAAAGCATCCACTTCGAGAAATGACGGGCACGCCGCCTGCTTGCCAAACCCGATCCTCACACATTCCGCCACATGGCCATTCTCCAGCGATTTTTTCAAGGACTGCTCGTTTTATTCGTGCTGTTCACGATCACGTTTTTCCTGATCAAGGCGTTGCCGACCGGTCCTTTCCAAGCCGGTGAGCGGGCGATTCCCGCGCACGTTCGGGCCAAGGTGGAGGCGTATTACGGTCTCGATCAACCGCTACACATCCAATACACGCGCCAGCTTGGCAATCTGCTCAAAGGCGACCCCGGCATCAGCATGCGCCTCGAAGGGCGCGACGTCACCGAGATCATCGGCCAGGCGTTTCCCGTTTCGCTGCGGCTCGGCATTTTTGCCATGTTGCTCGCCATGTCCGTGGGCATCCCGCTGGGCGTGCTCGCGGCATGGAAGAAAAACTCGCTCGTCGACTACGGTGCGATGGCCGTCGCCATGGTCGGCATTTGCATTCCTGCTTTCGTCGTCGGCCCGCTTCTCGCTGATCAATTCGGCCGCCGCATGGGCGCGCTCCCCGCCATGGGCTGGGATCCGACGAGCCCGGCGTCCTGGCTGCTCCCCGCCATCACGCTCGGCTTGGCCACCGCCGCCTACCTCAGCCGGCTCACCCGCGCCGGCATGCTCGATGTGCTCAACCAGGATTTCGTGAGGACCGCTCGCGCCAAGGGCGTCGGCGAGCTCCGCCTGCTCGTCCGCCATTGCCTGCGCGGCGGCGTGATTCCCGCCGTCGCCTACATCGGCCCGGCATTCGCCGCCATCATCTCCGGCTCGGTCGTTATCGAAAGCATCTTCGCCATGCCCGGCCTCGGGCTGCATTTCATCAAGGCCATCGAAGTGGGCGACGCTCCCGTCATCCTCGGCATCGTCATGCTCTACGGTGCGCTGATCATCATCGCAAACTTCCTCACCGACGTCGTCGGCATCTGGCTCAACCCGAGATTGCGCAAAGCCTGATCCATTTCCCATGAACGATCCCGCAGAACAGAAAAGCTCCTTGTGGAAAGACGCCGCGCTGCGTCTGCGGAGAAACCGCGCGGCGATGGTCAGCCTCGTCCTGCTCGTAATGATCGTCTCCGCGTGCCTGATCCTGCCCGCCATTCCCGGCCTGCTGCAGGATCCCAACGCCCTCGACCTGCCGAACAAGAACCGGCCGCCGTCGGCCAGCCATTGGTTCGGCACCGACCACCTCGGGCGCGACATTCTCGCCCGCGTCCTCGGCGGCGGGCGGATCTCGATCGCCGTCGGCCTCATCACCACCTTCGTGGCCGTCACCATCGGGGTGATGTGGGGGGCCATCTCCGGATACGTCGGCGGCCGCACCGATGCCATCATGATGCGCGCGGTCGACGTGCTCTACGCGCTGCCGTTCCTGATCATCGTAATCCTGTTAGGCAAGACCCTGGAGCCGGTCACCGGCGGGCTCACGAATTTTTTTATCGCCCTGTTTGCCGGGTTGGACGCGCCCACCGAGCAACTCAACCGCACCCGGGCCTGGGTCGAGCCGATCACCACGCTGGTGCCGTTGTTTGTCGCGATCGGCGCGCTTTCGTGGCTCACGGTTTCGCGGATCGTGCGCGCGCAGGTGCAGGGCGTCGCCAAGCAGGAGTTCGTCGAAGCCGCTCGCTCGCTCGGCCTCGGCCATGGCCGCATTCTGTTCCGCCACATTCTGCCGAACACCATCGGTCCGATCATCGTTTACACCACCCTCACCATCCCGGGCGTCATGCTTTTCGAGGCGACGTTGTCGTTCCTCGGGCTCGGTGTGAAGCCGCCATACAGCTCATGGGGTATTCTGATCGACGAGGGGGCCAACCGCATGCTGTCGAACTTCTGGCTGTTGTTCTTTCCCACCCTGTTCTTCTCGACCACGTTGTTTTCGCTCAATTTCCTTGGCGACGGGCTGCGCGACGCCCTCGATCCAAAAAGCGCGAAGGATTGAAAAATGAGGAAAAACCACCTTGCGTGCGGCGATTTCCTGCATTTTTATGAATAAGTCTTCCATCCAAACCGTTACACCATTGCTATGAAACTGAAAATGCTTCTTCCCGCCGTTGCCGCTGTCTTCGCCCTTGCAAGCTGCGGAACCGAACCCGGCCCCAACACCCAGCGCGGAGCCGCCACCGGCGGTCTGCTCGGCGCGGGCGCAGGTGCCATCATTGGCCATCAGTCCGGCCGTGCGCTTGAAGGTGCCGCCATCGGCGCTGCCGCAGGTGCCGGTGCAGGCGCGCTCTACGGCAACGCCCGTGACCAAGAGGAATACGATCGCTATCGCTGATCGTCACTCTCGGGAAACCACTCACAAAGCACCCTTCCACCTCAATCCCGGTGGTAGGGTGATTTTGTTTGGATGGAGGCCACTCGATAGAGTTGCTCGAGCAGCACGAGCAGCGCGAGTTCGTGTTGCAGGGTCATGCGCGAAACCGCGAGCAGGCCATCACATCGATCGCGCAACGCCTGGGTATGCCCGTCGGCGGCACCAATCAGGAATGCCAGCGCCTTCACATCCCCGCGCATTTCCAACGACTCGATGCGCTGGTGGAGCATCCGCGTGGTGAGCATCTCGCCGCGTTCATCCATGGCGATGCGGTGGCAGCCTTCCGACTTTTCCAACAGACGCTGCGAAACCTCTTCCGGCCGTCCCGCTTTCACCACCACAAGCTCGCATCCGCCGAAACGGGTGAGGCGCTTGAGATACTCCTCGACCCCCGCCTTGGCATAGGCGAGCGCGGGTTTGCCGGCGACGATCACACGGAGGTTCATGTTGCGCCCGCGATTGTGGCGATTATGGTCACCGGCGCAAACCGCAATGAAATCGATTTCTCCCGTTTTCTCCATCACCCTCGCCGCCCTCGCGGTGATCAGTTGCGCGTCCCCTTCCACCGACCGCATCCCGGAAACCCGCATTGAGCGCCAGATGATCGGCCTATTGGAAAAGTTCGATCGCTGGGACTACAACGGCGACGGACGCCTCACCCTCGATGAGCTCGGCGAAGCGTCGCAAGCCAGCGGCATTCCCGCACAGGACATTCTCGCCTTTTACGACACCAACCAGGACGGGGGTATATCGCTCGCCGAGGCGCAAGCCGCTTATCAACGCCGTGTCGAGCAACGCCCATGATCGACAACCCCTACGAAACCCAACGGCTCCTCGCCGAATACCTGCTTTTTCACTACGGCACCCCGGAGGAAATCCTGCCCCCTCATCAACACTGGCCCGCAGGCATGGAATCGGCGCTTGGTTTCCCCGCCCGCACCGCTGCCCGATTTTCGTCCGGCCGCGTCAACCGCGCGCTCGACGTCGGCTGCGCCGTCGGTCGATCCACCTTCGAAATGGCTCGCCGTTGCGACCACGTCCTCGGCGTTGATTTCTCACAATCCTTCATCCATGTCGCGGACACCCTCAAAGACGGTGGTGAAATCCCCTACGCCCGGCTCGAAGAGGCCATGCTCACGACGCCACTTGTCGCCCGCGCGCCGGCTTTCCCGGGGGCAGGTGAAGTTACTTTCGCCACCGGCGATGCAATGGACCTGCCTGCCGAACTCGGCCAGTTCGACCGCGTCCACGCAGCCAACCTCATCTGCCGGTTGCCCGAGCCACTGCGGTTTCTCCGCCGTCTGCCTGATTTGGTGAAATCCGGCGGCGAACTCGTGCTTGCGACGCCATGCACCTGGCTGGCGGAATTCACCCCGCCAGATCAATGGCCGCAGGCCGACACCTTCACCTGGCTCAAAAAAATCCTCGTCGCCGATTTTGAGCTCCGAGCACAAGAGGAAGAGCCGTTTCTCATCCGCGAAACCGCGCGCAAGTTTCAATGGACCAGCGCCATGCTCACCGTCTGGACCCGCAAGTGACCACCAAGGAAATCCTCGACGCCGCCTCCGCTTGCGGGTTGAATCAACGAAACCCCGAACGCATGCAGTCGCTCAGCTCCTTGCTCGAAAAAAACCGTGAATGGGCGGAATCCGTGACCCGCGATAATCCGGACTTCTTCCACCACCTTTCCAACCAGCAATCCCCCGAATACCTCTGGATCGGCTGCGCAGACAGCCGCGTGCCCGCCAACCAGATCACCGGCCTCGCGCCCGGCGAGGTGTTCGTCCACCGCAATGTCGCCAACGTCGTCGCGGAGACGGATTTTAACGTTCTCGCCGTCATGCAATATGCCGTCGATGTGCTCAAGGTGAAGCACATCATCGTCTGCGGCCACTACGGCTGCGGGGGTGTCGCCGCCGCCATGGAAGGCCAGCGCCACGGCATCATCGACAACTGGCTCGCCGGTATCCGCGGCATCCGCCGCGCCTTCCGCGAGGAACTCGACGCCCTCGATCCCAAGGCCGCCATCGATCGCCTCTGCGAACTCAACGTCCTCGCTCAGGCCCGCCACGTCGCCCGCACCACCATCCTCGAAGACGCATGGGAGCGCGGCCAGCGAGTCGCCGTCCACTCCTGGATCTACCGTCTCGACTGCGGCCGCATCACCCCGCTCAGCCCGTCCATCACCCAACCTCTCGGCACCGCCTCCGGCCCTTTTTCCACCGAGTTCCGCGAAATCACCAACCCTGCTTGAACCGAAATAACAGGCACACCGCTCAAATCGAATCCACTACCTTGAGTCCTGGAATGTCTCGAAAATGGCCATCGGGCGAAACAACGACGGCCTTCACCGTCAATGCCGCGCGGGCGATGGCGAGATTGGAAACAGGTGGCCATTTGCCCTTGCGGCCCAGTTTCCATCCAAGCTCGGCGACTTCGCGCCAGAAGTGTGCGGTGGTGGGCACCTCGGGGATGATGTCGAAAAACGCCTCCATCTGGACGCGGTGTTTTTCGATCCGGATGCCACGCAGTACCTCCGCGCGTACAACGCCGCAGTTGTAAAGCAGCCCGGCCCGGAGCATCGGCGCCAGTACCTGCCGTGGATCCTTCCCAGCCCGCATCAAATCAATGTATGCGGCCGAATCGACCAAATGTGCGGTGGGTTTCATGATTTTTTGCGACGCCCGCGTTTGGCGGCAGAGTAGGTGGTGGGTGCGCCGCCATTGCGAATGGCAATCAGGTCATAGTTGGCATCCACCACTCCACGCGCCTCCTCCGCAGACCATGGCGCTTCCATCATTTGGTTGATGGTGGCGATGCGTAAAGCCTCGCTCAACGCCCAATCAACCGCCTCTTTCATGGTGCCGATGCCGGTTGCCCTCATGATCCGATCCAGTTTCACCTCATCAATCTCGATCGTCGTTTTCATATGGCCATAAATATGGGCATATTTTGTTCCTCAGTCAACATCCAATCCAACTCCTGCCAAATACCAAGCATGTAGCGGCGCTAGGGTGTTTCACAGCCCATGGGTTGGCCAAAAAAATCCGTGTAATCTGTGTAATCTGTGGTCAAAGAATGTCCGAACCACTTCCCAATTGCCGCAACAAGGATGACTCCCGAAACCTCCACAACGCCCCCACTCCGCTGGAACTACCCCGCGGAACTCCCGGTCGTGGAACACCGCGGGGAAATCATCACCGCCATCCGCGAAAATCCCGTCATCGTCGTCGTCAGCGACACCGGCTCCGGCAAGACCACCCAGCTCCCGAAAATGGTCGCCGAAGCGCTCGGCGAAACCTCCAAAGGCCGCATCGGCTGCACCCAACCGCGCCGCCTCGCCGCCGTCAGCGTCGCCCGCCGCGTCGCCGAGGAACTCAACGTGCCCCTCGGCCAATGGGTCGGATACCAAGTGCGCTTCGACGACAAGACCGGCAAGGACACGCGCGTCAAATTCATGACTGACGGCATCCTGCTTGCCGAAACCCAGGGCGACCCGGAGCTCCGCCAATACGACGCACTCATCATCGACGAAGCGCACGAGCGCTCGCTCAATATCGACTTTCTGTTAGGCTGGCTCAAGCGGCTCACCAAAAAACGCACCGACCTCAAAATCGTCATCTCCTCGGCCACCCTCGACGCCGGAGCCTTCGCCACCTTCTTCGGCTCGAAAACCCATCCCGCCCCCGTCATCGAAGCGCCGGGCCGCATGTTCCCCGTCGCCGAGTTCCACCAACCCCCGCCCGACGACGAAGACCTCCCGCAATCCGTCGCCCGTGCCGTCGAGTTCCTTACCGACATCGAACCGCGTGGCGACGTTCTCGTTTTCCTCCCCGGCGAGCGCGAAATCCGCGAATGCGCCGACGCGCTCGACGGCCGCCGCTGGCCCGCCACCGAGATCCTCCCGCTCTTCGCCCGCCTTAGCCTAGGCGACCAGCAGCGCGTCTTTAACCCTGGCCACAACCGCCGCATCATCCTCGCCACCAACGTCGCCGAAACCTCGCTCACCATCCCACGCATCTCGTGCGTAATCGACAGCGGCCTCGCCCGCGTTTCCCGCTGGAGTCCCGGGCGCGGCGTCCAACGCCTCCACATCGAGCCCGTCAGCCAGGCCGCCGCCCGCCAACGCAAAGGCCGCTGCGGGCGCGTCCGCGATGGCATCTGCATCCGCCTTTACGACGAGGAGAGCCTCACCGACCGCTCCGAATTCACCGACCCCGAAATCCGTCGCAGCTCGCTCGCGGGCGTCATCCTGCGGATGAAATCCCTCGGCCTCCCCGAGATCACCGATTTCCCATTCCTCGACGCCCCCGCGCCCAAAGCCGTCTCCGAAGGCTACCGCACGCTGCGCGAAATCGGCGCGCTCGACCGCGATGGCCACCTCACCGACGACGGTCGCCGCATCGCCCGCCTCCCGGTCGACCCGCGATTCGGCAAGATGTTGTTAGAGGCAAAGCGCGAATGCTGTCTCGCCGAAGTAATCCCCATCATCGCCGCCCTCGAAACCAGCGACGTCCGCGAGCGCCCGGCCGACAAAACCCGCGAAGCCGACGCCGCCCATGCCCGCTGGAAAGACGCCGAAAGCGACTTCCTCGGCATCCTCCGCCTGTGGATCGACGTCCTCCAATTCCGCCGTGGCGGCGGTTTGCAACCGCCAAACCCAAACACAAAATCATCAAAAAATTCTTCCCCCCTACGTTTCCAATCCAACGCCCTCCGCAAATTCGCCACCAAGCACTTCCTCAACCACCGTCGCATCCTCGAATGGGCGAACGTCTGCGAGGAACTCACCGACCTGCTCGCCCGCGAGTGGAAATGGCAAATGCCCAACCTCCCCGCCGACCTCGGCAAATGCGCCCCCTTCGATGCCATCCACCGCGCCCTGCTCGCCGGCGCGCCCCGCCAGTTCGGCCTGTGGGACCGCGAGAACAAAGCCTACCGCAGTGCCTCCGGCGGATTCTTCAACGTCTTCCCCGGCTCCGGAGTCTTCAACACCGGCAATCGCCACGAATGGGTCATGGGCATGGAACTCGTCGAAACCTCGCGCCTCTACGCCCGCCGCGTCGCCCGCATCGAGCCCGCATGGCTCGAACACGTCGCCCCCCACCTCTGCCGCAGCAAATTTGGCGAAGCCTTCTGGGATGCCGCGCAAGGGGCCGTCTATGGCAAGGAAACCGTGATCTGCGGCGGCCTCGCCGTCGTCACCAATCGCAACGTCCACTACGGCCGTGTCGATGCCAAGGCTGCCCACCATGTCTTCCTCCGCGACGGCGTCCTCGGCGGCGGACTCCGCCGCAAAACCCGCTTCCTCGACCGCATCGACGACCTCCGCGAGCAAGTCGCCGACCTCGAACGCAAGCTCCGCCGCCCCGGAGGACTCTGGAGCGACGATGCCGTGCTCGCCACCCTCGAAGCCCGCATCCCCGAAACCATCCACACCGCCGCCGCCTTCCACAAATGGCGAACCGACCACGAGGAAACCCTGATGTTAGAACTGGTCGACGTGCTCGACATCCCCATCGAAACCCTCGCCCTCGACGGCCTCCCTGACCTCATCCGCCACAGCGGAAACGAATACCCCGTTTACTACAACGCCGCCCCCGGCGAGCGCGACGACGGCGTCACCCTCGGCGTCCACATCGATCAACTCCCCGCCATGCCCGCATGGCTGCCCGACTGGGGCGTCGATGCCCACCTCGCCGAGCGCGTCGAAATCCTCATCCGCTCGCTCCCCAAAGACTACCGCCGCATCTGCCAACCGATCGGCCCGCTCGCCGACGGCTTCACCGAACTCTGGCACTCCGCCCCCAAAGACCAACCGCTCACCCAAGCCCTCGCCGAGTATCTGCTAGAAACCCGCCGCGCCACCGTCCCCGAGGAAACCTTCGACTTCACCCGCCTGCCCGACGCCCTCGTCACCAAAATCTGGGTCTGCGACGACGACGGAGAGGAGCTCGCCCTCGGCACCTCCGTCGCCGCCCTCAAGCTTGAACTTGCCGACCACATGAAGGATCGCTTCGAAGCCGCCGCTACCGGCGAAGTCGAGCGCACCGGTATGAACGCATGGGACGGCGAATCGCTGCCGCTTTCGCTCGACACCCCCGGCGGTAAAGCCTGGCCCGCCTTGGTCGATGAAGGCGGCAGCGTCGGCATCCGCGCCTTCACCTGCGAAGCCGAAGCCGCCGAAGCCCACCGCGCCGGATCAGCTCGCCTCCTCATCTTTGGCCGCCCCGAGCAAGCCGCATACCTTGCCAAAAAATTCCCGCTCGGCATGCTCACCAAAGTCGAACTCCCCCGGCTCGGCCATGGCGGCACCACCCTCGACGACCTCCTCCTGCTCGCCGCTGAAGGTGCCGCTGGTGGCAAACCCTTTCCGCGCTCACCAGACGCCATCCGTTCCCTCGCAGAAACCTCGCGCGCCCACTGGCACGACGCCGCCGCCCGCATTTCGCAAGCCCTTGAAGAAACATTCGAAATCCTCCCCGAAATCCGCACCTGGATCGCACAGCATCAAAAAGACCGCAACCACGCCCCCATCGCCGCCGACCTCTATGCGCAGCTCAGTTGGCTCTTTCGCCCCCGCTTCGCCTGGCACGCCGGGTTCACTCGATTGTGCGATTACCCCCGCCGCCTCCGCGCCATCCGCAGCCGCCTCGGCCGCATCGGCTCGCTCCCGCTCATCAAGGACCTCGAAAAACTCGACCGCCTCCAATCCCACTGGCAACCGTGGTTCGAGCAATGGACCGCCAATCCCGAGTCCCCCCACCTCTGGCACCACGGATGGCTGTTAGAAGAATTCCGCATCGCCCTCTTCGCCCCCGACGTGCCCGTCACCATCAAAGTCTCCGAAAAAATCCTAGAGACATCTTTCGAGAAACTCTCACATTCGTAGGCGCGGTCGTGAGACCGCGATGGTTGGCATGGCGGCGTCCAGTTCCCCAGTTCTCACGAACTGGCCTACGGAACAACGTGGGCATCCACCCGACCTCATTCTCACGAATGAGCCTACGTCCCGCTTAGTCGCGATTGTAAAATCGCGACTCGTCATGGATCCGTTGTCCCGGCATCAAGCCCTTCTCTTCTCCAGCCTTCACGGATCGCCTCGATGGCATTGGGTGGGTAGGGGGTTTTCCCATCATGTGCCCAGACGGTGCCGGGCCATGCGGGATCGTCGGGGGAGCGGCCGACGATGTGGATGTGCATCTGCCGCACCTGGTTGCCAATGCAGGCGACGTTGAGTTTCTCGGGTTGGAAATGGCGGGAAACGAATTCCGAAACCGTGCGGACGACGTCCATTACGGTGCGATAAGTCTCGGGAGGAAGCTGGTGAAGGTCCTCGATGCCGGTGACTTCGGGGACGACGAGGAGCCAAGGGAACAGCGAGTTATCCTTGAGAAGGACGCGGCAGCCGTTGGTCCGCCCGAGTTCGTGGGTGCCTGCGGCGAGGCGGGGGTGGAGGGTGAAGGAGTGCATGGAGAAGTTTGGTCGGGACAGGATATCCCGACGCCGGACTGGGACTGCAAGTCCCAGCCACAGCGATGAAATCACGCCTCGGGCGCTTTGGTCTCCTTGTGGGTCGATTGGATGTAGACTTCGCGGAGTTGCTTGAAGTCGATCTTGCACGGGCTTTGGGCCATGAGGTCGGCACCCTTGTTGTTTTTTGGGAAGGCGATCACTTCGCGGATGCTGTCTTCGCCGGCGGCGAGCATGGCGATGCGGTCGAGGCCGAGGGCGAGGCCGCCGTGGGGCGGTGCGCCGAAGCGGAAGGCATCGAGGATGTGGCCGAACTTGATGTCCTGTTCTTCCGGTCCAACGCCGAGGACCTCGAACATTTTCGCCTGGAGGTCCTTTTCGTGGATCCGGATTGAGCCGCCGCCGAGTTCGTAGCCGTTGAGGACGACGTCGTAGGCACAGGCGCGGACGTTGGCGTAGTCTCCGGCATCGAGTTTGGCAACGTCCTCGGCATTCGGGCGGGTGAACGGGTGGTGGACGGCGGCCCAGTGGCCGGTCTCCTCGTCGAGGGCGAGCAGCGGGAAATCGACGACCCAGAGGAAGTTGTAAGCGGTCGAGTTTTTGTTGAGGTCGAGCATGTTCGCGCATTCGACGCGGACGCGGCCGAGGATGGTGGAGACGGATTCGCGGGCCCCGGCGACGAAGAAGACGATGTCGCCTTCCTCGATCTGCATTTGGGCGACGAGCGCGTCTTTTTCCGCATCGGTGAAGAATTTCCACAGCGGGCTCTTGTATTCGCCGTCCTCGCATTTGATGAAGGCGAGGGTTTTGACGGGCAGGCCGGCTTGGATGGCGATCTCGTTGAGGCGGTTCATTTGGCCGGTGGTGATCCCGGCGAAGCCTTTGGCGTTGATGGCTCTAACAACACCTCCGGAGTCAAGGGTGGAACGGAAGATCTTGAACTCGGTGGCGGCGAAGACGTCGGCGAGGTCGGTGATCTTGAGGTCGTAGCGTGTGTCTGGCTTGTCGGAGCCGTAGATGTCTTCCGCATCGCGGTAGGTCATGCGCGGGAACGGAGTGGGCACGTCGATACCGAGGCCAGTCTTGAACATCGCGGCGAGCAGGCCTTCGACGAGGGCGATGATGTCCTCCTGATCGACGAAGCTGGCCTCAAGGTCGATCTGGGTGAACTCGGGCTGGCGGTCGGCGCGGAGGTCCTCATCGCGGAAGCAGCGGGCGATCTGATAGTATTTTTCCAGACCGGCGACCATCATGAGCTGTTTGTATTGCTGCGGGGCCTGCGGCAGCGCGTAGAAGCGGCCGGGGTTGAGGCGCGAGGGGACGAGGAAGTCGCGTGCGCCTTCGGGTGTGGGGTTCGAGAGGATGGGGGTCTCAATTTCGTAAAACCCGGCCTCGTCGAGGAAGCGGCGCGCAGCGGAGGTGATCACGCTGCGGAGGCGGATGTTCTTGCTCATGCGCTCGCGGCGCAGGTCGAGGTAGCGGTATTTCATCCGGATGTCCTCGTTGGAAAGCTCTTTGTCGAGCTGGAACGGGAGCACATCTGCCTTGTTGACGATGCGGAGTTCGGTGGCGACCACTTCGATCGCGCCGGTGCCGATCCTTTCATTCGCCGTGCCTTCGAGACGCTTCGAAACCACACCGATCACCTGCACGACGTCCTCATCGCGAAGGCTGTGCGAGAGCTTTGCGACTTCGGGGTTGTCCTCCGGGCGGAACACGCACTGGGTGAGGCCTTCGCGGTCGCGCAGGTCGATGAAGATCACTCCGCCGTGGTCGCGGGCGGAGTTGACCCAGCCGATGAGCGTGACGGTTTGGCCGACGTGGGTTTCGCGGAGTTGGTTGCAGTGGTGAGTGCGCATGGGGAAGTTGGTTAAAGGTTATGGGTTAGAGGTTATCAGCGAAGAGTTGAGTAATGCGACATTCTTGAGCTATGAATATCTAACTGATAACTGATAACCTGCTCGTTACGCGAGCAACGGCCCGTCGGGTTGTTGGAGGCGGTCGGTGATCCAGTCGATGAGGGTGTCGGCGTAGCCGGTTTCCTCGGTGCGACTGGCGAGGATCTTGAGCTTGAGTTCGGGGAATTCACTGCCGATGACGAGTGCGAAGCGGGCACCGGATTTCTCGGCAGCCTGGAATTGCTTGGCAACCTTCGTACCGCTGAGCGGAAAATCGACGGAGACCCCGGCGCGTCGGAGCTTGGTGGCGACGTCGAGTGCGATGGGGCGCAGCGATTCCTCGGTGATGATGAGCTGGACGTCGCACGCGGCCGCATTGCGCTGGAGCCACACTTCCAATTGCATGGCGGCATGGGTGGTTTCCTCGATGAGGTTGCGGATCACGTAGTCGCCCATGGCGAAGCCGCTGGCGGGCATGTCGACGGAGCCGTCGGAGATGGTTGAGATCAGTGTGTCGTAGCGCCCGCCACCGGCGACGGCGCGCATGGATTTGCGGGAGTCGAAGACTTCGAAGACGACGCCGGTGTAGTAGGCGAGGCCGCGGACGATCGAGAGATCGAGCTCGACGAATTCGGCGAGGCCGCGGGCGGCGAGGTCGGTCTGGATTTTCCGCCATGTGGGCGAGGCATTGGCGGCGTCGTTGGTGATGAACTCGCGGAGTTGCGCGGTTGTTAGGCCGTACGGGGCGAGTTTTTTATCGAGCTCCTCGGGGGCATCGCGCTCGATCTTGTCGATCAGGTTGAGAAGATCCGGAATCGCCTCGTTGCAAACGCCGTGGTTTTTCGCGAAGGTGGTCCAGGCATTGCGGTCGGACACGCGGACGATGAAGTCGCCTTGCTGGAATCCGAGCGAGAGCATGGTCTCGATCGACAGGGCGATGAGCTCTGCATCGGCGGCGGGGCCACCTTCGCCGAGGATGTCCGCGTTGAACTGATGAAACTCGCGGCCGCGTCCTTTTTGCGGTTTTTCGTAACGGAAGCACTGGCCGATCTCGAACCACTTGAGGGGTTTCGGGAAATCGCGCTGGTGGCGGGCGACGAGGCGGGCCAAGGAGGCGGTGACTTCCGGGCGGAGCGTCACATCGCGGCCGCCTTGATCTTCAAAGCGGAAAAGCTGGGAGGACAGCTCGCCGCCGGATTTCCGCAGATACAGCTCGGTGTCTTCGAGAATCGGCGATTCGTATTCGACGAAGCCGAATCGACGGGCGACGCCACGCCACGTCTCGAACAGATAATTCCGAATCGCGCATTCACGGGGAATGAAATCACGGAATCCGGGGAGTGCTTGTAACGAGGTGGCTGCCATGCGCGGGCGGTGAGGATGCACGGGAAACGCGACAGTTCAAGGCGGGATTTGCACCGCAAGCCGACCTCGGAGGAGCACCACGACCGATGGCTCACCACGCAGGCGCACTCAAGAATGTGCAGGCAATGCCCAAGCCATTCGTGTGATTGGTTTGCCAGAGCCCTCCGCTTGTGTCATCCGCGCTGCGGATGCGAGAGCACCGGCAGCGAGGGAGACATCCAAGCGGAGGATTTCGAATTCAGCTCTAGGACGTTGGATAATGGGGAGGGAACAAGGGGCGGATCGATAGAATTCGCACCACTCCATGACAATCTCTTTGGCGCGAATCCGTCAGAAAGCGTCATGAATCAACGATTCAGCCATGATTGATATCCTCCAGGATCTCCAGTGAGCACCCTCTGTTGCGCACTGTCTGTAATACCTTGGCTGATGAATTTTTAGATTTATAGCGGCCATGGACCTTTTTGCCATTCACGCAATCCGCTTGCGGCGGAGCAGCAGGGCGGAGCTGAAGAGGCCCAACAGGGCAACAGATGGCTCGGGAATGGCACTGTAATTGAGGTAAATACCATCATCCGATTCATAAAGGAAGAATGAGGCATTGCTACGCGCTACACTCAGTGCCGCGCCTTCCGAATCGAGCAACGTCCCATCGAGTGTCAGGAATTCGAAGCCAGAGATGCTGCCTGTGACATCGAAAATCTTCCAACCATCGATGCCGACGCGATCCACGGCCCAGAAGTCATCCAACCAATCGACCGCGCTTCCCGCCAAGGCAAAGGCAAGATTGATGGTCGTGCTACCCGTAAAGGTGAGGTCGCCGGTCACGTTGATGCCATCGTAGTTGGTGCCACGGCCCTCCAAGGAGTTGGCGATGAGTTCCCAGACGACGCTCGATCCAACGGTGTAGCTAAGATTGCCATCAAACGTCTGGATCCCCGGGCTGAAGCCGGGTGTGTGTGTGCCGGAGATGGTGGTATTGCCAGTGATGGTGCCACCCCCGGAGAGCGTCTGGGTGGAGCCAATGGTGAAAGATTCGCGAGCGGAAACGTCGAGTTGCGCGCCGGATTCGACATGGATGCCGGATGAATTGGCAATCGAGCCATTGGAGCCGATCAACAGGGTGCCTGCCTCGATGATCGTCTGGCCGGTGTAGGTGTTCGCCGCGTTAAGGGTGAGGCGGCCTGTGCCCGCAAAACTCAAGTTGCCATTGCCCGAGATCGCAGAAGTGATGGTCGCGCCAAGGCGGGCATTCATGTCGACACCTGAAAGATCGAAATTGGAATTTCCGACGTCGGTGAACGTGTGAACGGTGTAGCCCGATGCGGTTCCGCTACCCACGCTGATGGTGCCGCCTGTGGCAGCTTGAGCTCCTTGGTAACGTGCGATCACGATGCCGGAGCCGCCGGAGCCCCCCGCAGAACCTTGTTGTGTATTAGAAGACGCTCCGTTACCGCCATTACCTGTGTTTGCTGAGGCATTGGCACCGCCGAACTGTCCGGAATTTCCTCCGCCTGCACCACCCGCCGCGTAGGTAATCGTTGCTCCTGAAATGTGAGAAGCCAAACCTGCACCACCGGCTGCGCCAAGGCTAGTTTCTAAGTTAGGACCAGCTCCTGTGCCAGTGATAGATCCGCCTGAACTTCCGGCCCCACCACCACCAGCGCCGCCAGCCGCATTGGTTTGTGTGCCGCCCGTATTCCCCTGACCCACAGTGCCTCCTCCACCAAGGATGACTTGACTCGCCGGACGGCCACCCGCACCACCACCCGAGCCTCCTTCTAGACCAACGGCGCGACTACCGCCAGCTCCGCCACCGCCAATTGCAATGATGTCACCCATTGCTGAATTACCTCCATTAGAGGCTTGCGTGAGCTCTCGAACGCCTGCCCCCCCGGCCCCACCTGCGCCAACCGTGACCTGAAAGTTGGTGGGATTCTTGATTATTTGGGTTCCTTGCAAAAGCCCTCCAGCGCCACCACCGCCGCCGCCGCCGTAATCGTAGCCTGTACCACCACCGCCTCCCCCTCCGACGACGAGGTATTCCACAAAAAAGCCCAGATCGAGATTGAGACCGCCGTTGGTGGAAAGGGCGCTGCTGATCTGGTTCGAGCCGCTGGTGCCATCCAGAGTCAATGAGGTCTGCGCTTGTGAAACAACCGCGAGCGCGGCGGGGCAACAGAAAAGGGCAGCGAATGAGCGAGGGAATTTGGCTTTCATGAAATTGGCGGCTGTTGAGAATTTTCTTTCTGCGGGAGGCCTATGAACGATCTCACAGGACGGCCTGGAAGTGGCAGAAATAGAATGGAGGGGACGAGGGGAGATGGTTAAAGACTAGCATTACTAAGACCTTCCCCGATTCACAACGAGAAATCTGTCACGAATCGGATAAAAAACGTCACGAATCGGGCGATTCAGCCATGATTCACGTCTTCTAGGATCTCCCGTCAACACCCTCTAAACAAAAATATTAACCACGGAGAAGATCACAAAAAACCATGGCCATATGATATCCGCCTTGGTTTGATTGAATCTAACCATTCCGTTGCTTATCGACTGCGACGCAACAACATCAGGAATCCCAGCGCCCCAAGAAGCGCGGTGGTTGGCTCAGGAATCACTGCGGCGTAGACGGGGCCACCACTGGATGTGTTCTGTTGATCTCCAGCGACATCAGAATAGCGGATAGCAATTTGAAAAGATGATCCATCGTTGATGACATCCTCGGGTAAATCAAAAGACACCGTGCTACCTGCGAAATCCAATGAACTGACGCTCGTGTTCAGATTTGCGAAGGCTGTAAAAAAACTCCCATTTCCTGTGATGGTGATCGGATTGAGTGCCAAGAAGTTAGTGATTCCGTTCCCTGTTATCGTAAATGTTGGTGATCTGGAACGAGCTGGGAAGCGGATCGGTGAGGCCAGAGAACGTGAAGCGAACTGCCGCCTGGGTGTATGGGTTCTGTGGTGAAAATGTTCCGGTGAACCCTCCGGAGTTGGAAACTGTGAGCGGTTGGGTGGGGTCGAACGACACCGTGGAAGCCGAAGCACCGGCGAGGGCTAGCAAAGATGCGACTGCCAAGTGGATTATGTGCCGTGTCGAGCGGCTGGGGGATGGATGTGAATTCATTGTGTTACGATTGGGAGGATATCAAGTTTGACTGGAAACGCGAAGGAGTAGCGGATAGGCAGATCATGTTTGATTGCAGGAATCATGCCGAGAGCAGAGGAAAATTGGGGGATAGAATGGGAGGGGGATGGGCAAGTCTTTTTCGGAGCTCACGCGAGAGATTGAGCCTGCGCAAGACAAATTTGTGTAGAATGAAATCATTTGCAAACAACGATAATGTCACGAATTGGTCAAATAACGTCATGAATCTACACTTACCTGCCCCGATAGCCACCCGAATGCCCGGGCCGTTTGGCTCATAGCCTTTGAAAAATATCTCGTATCGCCATCCGAATCCATGTATCGAACGCGTATAACGATCCCGGATACATTTCCGCTGCTCGGACTTTCCTCCCTCCCTCCCTCCCTCCCCCACTCCCCCATCCCAGGCCTGATCCACGCCGCGAGAAACTTCATGCGTGATTTGAAATCCACCCCCCGTCAACGCCATCTGGCAGGCTCGGCATTCGTGCTTTTGGGGCTTGCAGGTTCGATGGGCGGCGCGAATTCGCAGGAATCACCGCTGGATTCGCTGGAGGCGCTGGTGATCCGTGCGGAGGTGGATGCCGCGGCCGACACCGAGTTGTTGGCGGAGCTGGCGGCGGGAAGGGACCTGCGGGATTTGCTGCGGATGAAGCCGAACGTCCACACGGGTGAGGCCCCGGGCACCTTGTTCAGCCTGCGCGGAGTCGCACAGGAGGGCGTGCTGGTCCCCGGTAATCGGACAAATCCGGCACTCGCGGTGATGAACGGCTACATGCCGCGCACCACCAACAGCATGTGGGTGATCGGCCTACCGGCCTGGGATCTCGCGGAATTTTCGGTCGATGCCGGCCCGCAGTTATTTCATGGCGGCCCGTCGGCCGCCGGTGGGCTGATCCGCCTGGTGCCGCAAGAACCGGGCTTCGAGGAAAGCGGCCGCTTCCTCGTCGAGGCAGGACAACACGGCAGATACCTGTCCGGCATCACCGCCAATTCGGTGCTGGTTCCGGACAAGCTCGCACTGCGCCTCAATGTGTTTGCCGACGGCAGTGATGGCGGGGTGACCAACGTCGCGAATCACGACGACCGCTTTGCTTCGGCCGACCGGTTGATGGCACGCGCGCAATTGCGCTGGCAGCCGGCGGGCGACGAGAGAACCCGCCTCGACGTGCTGGTGGAAGGCACACGCATGCGCGGCAACCCACTGGGATTCGCCGGAATGCGGCCGGATTTCGACCTCTTCGATCGCAAGGTCGAACTCAACCAGCGCGAACGCTCGGATGCCGACCACCTCGGCGTCTCCGCTCACCTGCAATCGGAAATCGCCCCGGCCCGGAAACTCGAAACATGGCTGGCATGGCAATATGCCGATGGCTATCAAATCGTCGACCTCGACAACTCGGCGGATGCCAACTGGTGGTATCGCGCCGATGTGACCGAACAGCGGCTGAGCAGTGGTTCACTCCTCCATCATGAGGGGGATGGCATGAATTGGAAACTCGGGGCCTTTGCCGATGTGGGCGATTACCGGATGCATTATTACGGACGCGGATTTTCCGCGACCGTCGATGGCGTGCCATTCTCCACCCGGATCGAGGAATCCGTGGGCATGGCGGCGGTGTTTGGCCGTGGTGAATTCGAGCTCCAGCGGGATTGGTGGCTATTTGGCGGCCTTCGCATCGAGGCGCAACGGCGCACAGTGAACATCCGCGCGGCCATGGACGACAATCCGCCAAGCGCGGATCACGCCCGCGTTCAATCGATCACCCCGCTGCCCGAGGTGGGCGTCGAATGGCGCGGCCGATCAGCCACCGCAGGCGTGAAGGTGGCGCGTTATCACCAACCGGAAGGCATCAGCTATGCATTCACCCTCGGGGATGCGACGCCCTACGATGCCTCGAACGGATGGGAGATCGAAGGCTACGCCGATTGGAGGGTGGACGCGCTGCGGATTTCCCCTCGGGTGTTTTTCGCCCACGTCGAAAAGACACAGGTCGCCCTCACATCCCCGGGTGGATTTCCCGCGCTGGACCCATCCATCGTCAATGCTGGCGATGCGGTGCGATACGGCGCGGAGTTGGAGGTCGGCTGGCAAGGGCCCGGCGCGCTCTATCTCGGCGTCCACGGAGGCTGGCTGGCCACCGAACTGAAGGGGTTCGATCTCCATGGAGTCCGCCGCGAGAGCGGGCGGCTGCCGAATGCACCGAAGTGGAACGCGGGCTTGGTCTGCTCGTGGAAACCAGAACGCGGATGGTTCGCTCAATCCGCACTCACCTGGCAGGATGAAACCTACTCGCAATTCTCGTCACCAGCCGCCACGGGCATCGAAGACCGCCTCGAATGGAACGCCCGCATCGGATACCGCTGGGGACGCGCGGAAATCTACGGCTTCGGAGAAAACCTGCTCGACCGCGAATTCGCGCTGGTTCGTCGCGATTTCACAGGCACTGGCACCGCTGTGCAAGGAGCCCCGAACATGCCGCGCACGCTGGGCATCGGTTTTGCCATCGAGTGGTAAATCGCACCCTCAAGGCAGCAATTCCCGAAGACGCTTCGCGGCGGCATGCCCGACGCTCAGGGTTTCAGAGGATCCTTCAAAGACAATCACTGCGGAACGCGAGGTATGACTGCAACTGATGATGCGCGTGAGATTCACAATCAAGCTGCGATCAAGCTGGCTGAAGCGGCTTGCCGGCAGGCGCTCGCCCCAATCGCGAAACGGCTGCCGCACCAGCCGCTTCGAGGCATTGGCCAGGATCACCTCGGAGTAATGCCCGCTGGAACGGAGATACAAAATATCCCGAACCGCCGCAAAGTGGCCGGACGCCCCCAGCGGAATAAACGCCAAATCGTCTTCCTCCAGCGCGTGAGCCAATGGCGCGGATTGCTCGCGAATGCGCTCCAACGTCGCTCGCAGACGTTGCGGGGATACCGGTTTGAGCAGATAGTCCAGAGCATTCACCTCGAATGCGCGGATGGCAAAATCATCGTGCGCCGTGACAAAAACGATTGCGGGCGGATGCTCCAAGGCTTCGAGAATCTCAAACCCACCGCCACCGCGCATCTTGATGTCGAGAAACACAAGGTCGGGTTTGAGCGACCGGATGGTGGCGACGGCCTCCTTGAAGTGCCCGGCTTCACCAAGCACATGAATGCCGGGCTCCATTTCCAGCATCGCCCGCAACTGGGCACGGGCGAACGGTTCGTCATCGACGATCAGGCATTGCAGAGGTTTCATGGGGTATCGTTGTGGGGGATTTCGATACGGGCGACGACGCGGTCTTGGTCCTGAGTGATCGAAAACACGCCCGCATCGCCATAGTATAGTTTAAGCCGGGCGCGGATGTTTTCAATACCGATCCCAAACCCCGAATCCGGATTACTCCCGCCATCGAGCGACCCGGGATTGGCAACGACGATGCACAACCGCCCGTCAGCCACCGTGCTTTCAATCCGGATCTCAACATCTCGATCCTCGTCGAATCCGTATTTTACCGCATTTTCCACCAGCGGCTGGAGGATCAGCTCGGGCACCATCACATCGAGCGAGGCCGGCGCGATCTGGAAAACCGCCTTGAGCGCATCTCCGAAACGCAGCCGCTCGATGTCGAGATAGGCACGCAGGCTTTCCATCTCTTGCCGGAGCGACGAACGGCCATCCTTCGAATCAAGAAGCCGTAACCGCAGGAAGGTCGCCAGCTTGCCGATCAACGCGGGAATGCGGCCCGGAGCACTGCGCGAGAGCGCGTCGATCGAGGTGAGCGTATTGAACAAAAAATGCGGATTGATTTGGTAGCGCAGCGCGCTCAGCCGTGCGCTGGTTTCGGCGCGTTGCGATTCGGCGAGATCAAGCATCAACCCGTCGAGCGTCCGCTGGTGATACGCAACCGAGAGGAAAAATCCCCCAAGAATCACCGGAACAAAAAGCTGCTGAATCAGAATAAACGGGATGAAAACAGGAATGAGATTGCTGAACTGCAAGCCCAGCAGGGCGACAAACATCCCCCAGCCAAACCACGTCACCATCAGCGGGGTGTGACTCACCTCCCTGCGCTTCGGATGCCAGAGCACCGCAAGGCTGCCACACAGGTAGGTCAATGCCTGAATCAATGCGAACCACTGGATGGCGACCGAGAAATCCAGCACCACAAACAACAAGACAGTCAAGATGGCGAAACCATGCGCCATGCGCTGGCTCACCCGCACCCGCATCGTGGATTGCATGAGACCCAGAATGGATGAGTTGAAGAGAGTGAACACCAGCACACTCAACCCGCAAATCACGCCGAAGGCCTCTCGCTCGACCCACAAGGGAAGATCCGGCCACAATAACCGCAGATACCCATTGAAAATCGCGTAGTAGACAACATAGGTGAACGCGAAACTCCCGAGAAACAGATAGAACCTTTGCCTCTGCAGAAAACAGAACAACAGGCTGAACAAAATGACCGCGAAACTAAAGCCGACCAGTGCCAGATCCGACATCGCCTCGACCACGACGCTGCGGTTGATCGCCTGCTCGCATCCGATCCGCAAATCGAGCCACTGCGAGGTCCTCGATTGCGAGCGGGCATAAACCGTCTTCGCCCCGCCAGCCGGAACATCGATCACAAGTCGCGGGAAGCGGTAAAGCCTCGACCTTTGATCGTCCGCCGCGCCCGCATTCAGCGATTGCACCAGCCTGCCCCCCTCGACGACATGCCAGGTAAAATGATCGAGCCGCGCGGAATTCAGGATGGCGGTGAGCCGTTGGTCTTCTTCACCCGCATTGCGAATTTCAAATTTCAACCACACTGCGTCTCGGGTGAAACCGAATGAAGGAACCCTGCGCGTGTTTGGTTCAAACGGTGGCGTTTCGCCTGCCAGCACCTCGTCGATCCCCAGCTTCGCCGCGGGGTCGACCATGATCGAGAGATGCGGCGCGAGGCTTTGCACCGGCATCATTTCCTCCGCCCACACCCCATCCGCCCTCGCGCCCGCCACGAGACCGGCCACCCCTGCCATCCCCATCAGGAATCGGGCGGATCGTTTCACCACGGCCATCATGACGGATTCGGATGATGAAGGGGGGAGCTGCATGTGGGTGAACAATCCTCAAAAACTACGTCCCGCTCTTCAGACGGCAAGCCTCATCCCCGCAGCATGAAAACCGCGTGATTGCGGCACCCCCGTCAGCCATTCGGGAAATCACGGAACATCGGCTCGAATTCGCTGCGCGGCGGAATGCCCGCGGCCCGGATCAAGGGCAACAACCCAAGCCTGACTCCACCCCATATGCCTGGCGGCGGGCTTACCAGTTGGCGCAGCCAGAGATCCAGCAGCCCGGGATTGGCGATCTTCCTTCGCGACCTCACGCGCGCGGCCAGCACCTCGCGGTGCTTCTCACAAAACAGAAACAACCGCGCCCAATCCGGGTCCACCGTGCTCGAACTCGGCGGAGGTTTCGCCAGAACCGCCCGAATCAATACTTCCACCTGCACCCATACCGCCTCATCATCAACCAATCGCCCGGAACGCCCGCCGGAGGACGCAACCGAAGCGCGCGCATGCTCGTCATGCTCCGGCAACTCAACAAATGTCGGATCGTTGGAATGAAAATGCATCGGAATAGGGGGGAGGGGTAAAAATCATTCAATCATGATTGAATGAATGACCCATTGATTCAATGGGAATTCCACTCAACGCCAATGGCACGAATCATGCAAAAACCGTCACGAATCGTCTGAAAAATAGGGCAAATGAAACGAAACCCTGCCTGCGTCATGCCAAGCGCTTGCGGCGGAGCAGGAGCAACGATCCGAAAATGCCAAGCAGTGCGGCGGAGGGCTCGGGGATGGCGGCGTAGTTGAGGTAGATGCCGTCATTCCCTTGATAGAGGAAGAACGATGCCCCGCTGCGGACGCTGCCGAGTGCCAATTGATTGCTGTCCAACAACGAACCGCCAAGCGCAAGGTTTTGAAACCCGCTGATCGAGCCTTCGACATCGAAGATTTTCCAGCCGTCGGTTCCCAGGCGGGCTTCGGACCAGAAGGCGTTGCCCCAATCGACGAGGCTCCCCGCAATCGCGAAGTCGAGCGAGATCGTTGTGGTGCCGGTGAACGCGAGGTTTTCACCCACATCAATGCCGTCGTAATTGTCGCCGCGGCCGCTGGTGGTGTTGCCCACAAGTTCCCAGAGGATCGAGGAACCGACGGTGTAGGTGAGGTCGCCTTCAAATGTCTGAATGCCCGGGCTGTTACCAGGGCTGTGGATGCCGGAGATGATGGTGCTGCCACCGATCGTGCCGCTGCCGCCGAGGGTGGCGTCCTCGCCAATGGTCAGCTCGCTCAATGAACTGGTACTGCCGTTGATGATCAATGTGCCGGCTGCAGCAAGGGTGTCGCCGGTGTAGCTGTTGGCACCTTCGAGACGAAGAGTGCCCGCGCCTTGCTTGGTAAGCCCGTGCGCACCGGAAATGGCGCCGCTGATCGTCGTTGCGGTGCCGCTGGCACCGGTGACGGTGAGGCGGTTGCCCAAGGCAATGTCGGCCGAGATCGCATGGCTGCCACCGCGGTTTTCCAAGGCGCCGGCATACGTCGCGTTGCCCAGGGTCATGACGCCGTTGCCGGTACCCTTCGCAAGCGTGTAGCGCGCCTCGCTGTTTTCAAAAACGAGCTCGCGGAGGTGTGGATTGTTGCCGTTGAGCGAAATGGTGCGATCGGCGGTGATCGCGTCACCAAAGGTGGCGCTGTCGGCGACACTGGCGGCGCCATCCATGCCAGGTGTGCCTCCGTCATTATCCCAATTCTCGAAATCATTGAGATTCCAACTGCCATCGGCATCCGTATTCCAGGCCGACTGGCCGGTGTAGCCGACGCCACTTACGTTGATCGTGCTGGAACCCACGGAGATCGGATCGCTTCCGGTGCGCGTGGAATTGCTGCCGTCCTTCACCGAGGAAAAATTCAGCTGCACCGTTCCAGTCTGAGCGCCTGCGGCGGATGTGAGCGCAATGTTCACCTGCTGGCCAGCTCCCTGCACCAAGGGCGATCCCGGCAACGAGGTGATCGACGCCGCTCCCGTCACCGATCCCTGCGCGACACTCAGGGATTCGGTCACGCCTCCTGACGATGCGGGGGCAACATTCGAGACGTTGACGGATGCGGATGGCGAAGTGCCGGTATGGAACCGGCCGATGTTGACGTTGGTGGCGCCCACCGAGGCGTCGGCAAGCACGTAGCCGCCGGCGGGGTCGAGGGTGTTGCCGGCGCTGCCGTCCGTATTGCTATCCTGAACCCACTGTGACGTATCGAGCGTAACCCCGGCATTGCCGAGAGTGAGAATGTCGGGGCGGAAATTGTATGTTGAATTTGTGCCTGAGGCTGCTGTTGATATGCGAATGGAATAAGCTCCTTGGCCAAGCACAAGAGGGTTCGCGAACGTGACCGTCTGGTAGGTCATATTGCCAGCTGACACACTATTCGCCAAAATATGCACTGTACGGAGAAGAGTGCCAGTCCCACCAAGCCCGCTGTATATCTCAACAATCATCGGTTCTGTGGTGGAGTTACCACGGCTCGCCGCCAGTCTCAAATCGGATATACTGAGTTGTCCCGCCTGCGAAGTCACTCCGAAGTTAAATGTGAAACTCGTTGTGCTGTTCAATGAAGTGCTTCCTCCACCACTGGTTTTTCCGATCTCGATGCTCAGGTTCGCCTGAGATGTTTGAATGGTGAACATCACCACGGCAAGAGTGACGGCACGAAAAGAGGTGGCAAAAAATGCGTTCATTGGGAGGCGGGGATTGGGGATGGGAAGGGCAAGCGCAACGAAGTGCACGTGACATCCGCTTTAAATCCCTGAAAGTAGGTAGAACTCAACCGCTTTGTCACGAATCCGCCGGAATCCATCATGAACCGTGGCCAAAACCCGCCTTGCACCTCGATACCCTCCCTCCAACTGCGGGATTTCCCCGGATCAAAGTTTCACCGCCAGCCGCGTCTGCCGGGCCAGCGGGTAGCTGTCCTGCCGTTCGACGTCCATCGACGACTCGCGATGGATCCGGCAGAGGATGCCGATGGCGACGAAGCTGAAAAGCATGCCGGTGCCGCCGTAACTGACGAATGGCAGCGGCACGCCGTCGTTCGGCATCACGGACGTCGTCACGGCGATGTGCATGATCGCAGGGAAGACGAGCACAATCGTGACACCGAGGCCGAGCAGCCGGTGGAACAGCGGCTTGGCATTGATTGAAATGGCGACGCCGCCCAACAGGATGGCGGCGAACAGGACGATCACGCCAAGGGTGCCTAACAGGCCCAGCTCCTCGCCGATGACCGGATAGATGAAGTCGCTGTGAGCGAGGGTAAGCGTGCCGAATTTCTCGACGCTGTTGCCAAGGCCGACGCCGGACGGGCCGCCATTGCCCAGCGCGTAGAGGGCGCGCAGCGGCTGGTGGTTGATGCCGAGGCGCAGCTCAGGGTCGTGCAGGTTGAGCCAGCCGTGGATGCGCGCCCAGCGGTTGGCATCGGTTACGAGGAAGACCGCCGCACCACAAATCCCGACCACGCCGGACAGCGCGAGATAAGGCAGGCGGACGCCCGCAACAAACATGATCGCACCCGAAGCCGCCGCAAGTGCGATGGCCGTGCCCGCGTCGGTCTCCATCAGGATGAGCCCGATCGGCACGCCGGCAATCACCCCAGGAATAACAAAACCCCGCCAGAACGTCCGGATCTCCGTCTGCCAGCGCGCATACCATGCGGCGACGCACAGGAAGATCGTGATCTTGGCAAACTCGGACGGCTGCATTTGCGGCAGGCCGGGGAGCTTGATCCACCGCTTCGATCCGAAAATCTCCACGCCTACGCCCGGAAGAAAACACAACCCGAGTGCGATCACTGTGCCAACCCAGATCACCGGCGCGAACTTGCGATGGAAATCAATCGGAATGAAAAGCAGCGCCACGCAAAGCGCGATGCCAAACAACGCCATCTCACTCTGACGGCGAATGAAGTGATACGGATTTTCCACCCCAGGCACCCACATGCTCGTACTCGTGAGCATGGTCAGCCCGAGCGTCGTGAGAAGTCCGACGCTGACGATCAGGGCGATGAGGGCGGTGCGTTGCAAGGTGCGTTTAAGGAATTTGTTTTTTTTGCGAGAGCCAATACTCCGGACGGCGGTGAGCGTGGGAGATGGCTAATATCCAAATGACTTCTTCGGTGAGGTAGTATGCGATGAAGAAAGGGAAAATCTGGAGATTCACACGCCGGTATCCCGCCGGCCTCTGTCTGGGTCTCTCCGGATCCCTCGCAATAAGATCCACGAACTTCCGGACTTCTTCTTTGAGTCGAACACCCAACCCTGGCTCGATGGACTCATAGGTTTCAATGGAGTCCATGAGTTCGGCTTCGGCGGCGGCGAGTATTTCGAGTTTCATCCGGGATAGCGGCGGTCGAGCTCGGAAAACACGGCAGCCATACTCCGTGACTTGACGGTGCCATTGCGGATTGAGGCAATTCTTTCCGATAGCTCGGTGTCCCATGCCTCATCCACCTTTGCTTGCCCCTCTTCCATGTCGTCGGCGCAGTCGAGAAGGATGCGGGCCAACGTCAAACGCTGGGATGGCGGAAGCTCGAGAGCGTCACGGGCGATGTCTGCGATCATTTTCATTCATGGAATACAATGCGCGGCCTTGAGGGATGTCGAGGCGCGAATTGGCATCGGCGGCGACTCAGGGAATTTGCAGTTGCTGGCCGGCGCGGATGCGGCGGGGGTCGGTGATGTTGTTGGCTTTCATCAGGGCGTCTTGGTTGACGTTGTATTGCTGGGAGATGCGCCAGATGGTTTCGCCAGCCTGGACGACGTGCACGCGGCCGCTGCCCGCGACGGGCGTGGCACGCGGAATCGCGGGCTGAGTGGCCGCGGCGGTGCGGTCGGCGGGATCGATCACCGCGACCAAGCCGTCTGTCGCGGAATCAGCTCCGGGAGCGGTCGCTGCGGGATTGCGGATGGCGGCGACTTCCGGCGGTTCGATCGCGACAATCCGCTTGGGCGGGATTTTCAACAGCAATCCAGGGCGGATCTCGGCATTGTCGTTGGCGGCGCGGAGGTCGGCCTCGGAAACCTCGTGGGCGGTGGCAATGCGGGCGTAGTTGTCGCCACGCGCGACAATGTAGGGTGCGTCGCCGGTGGACAGGCGGCGCGCCGACGGTTCGCTGGCGGCGGTTGCACCCTCGGCGGCGGGCGCGGTGACCGCAGCCTGATGGGCGACGGCCCCTGCGGGCAGACCGCGCTTGAGGTAGTAGTGGTGCACGAAAATCAAGCCAATCGCGACGACGTGAATGAAGAAAATGATGGTCAGCACACGGGTAATCCGTGAGCCGGAATCATAGTCATCATCATAATCGAAGTCCCCATGGCTCGCGGTGGCGGCGACGCGTTGTTTTTTGCGGCGCTGGGTGACGGCGCGCAAACTAAGGCCTACAGGGTGCTTTTTGGTGTTGTGACGACGGGTCGATAGGAAGGATGGCTTCATGGCGGGGATGGGTGGTTGTTTTTCTAACGGAGTTGATGGACAAGGTCGCGGAAGGTGTCTCCACGGTGTTCGTAGCTTTTGAATTGATCGAAGGAAGATGTGCCGGGCGAAAACAAAACGGTGGACCCGCGTGGGGCGAGCGCGCGAGCGGCGGCGAGCGCGGCGGCAAGGTCGTTGACGGTCTGGGTGGGGACGACGGAGGAAAACAATTTGCCGAGTGGTGCGGCGATCTGGCCGAAGGTGACGGCGGCGACGGCTTTTTCCTTTAAGGTGGGAAGCACCTGCGAGTAATCGAGGCCTTTCTCCTTGCCGCCTGCGATGAGGACGACGGGGCGGGGTTGCGAACGCAGCGCGCTTTCCAAGGCGTGCAGGTTGGTGGCCTTGGAGTCGTTGAGGTATTCGACGCCGTCGAGCGTGCGCACCATTTCGCAACGGTGCGGCGGCGGCGCGAAGCCGTGAAGGGCGTCGATCATGGTGGCGATGGGAATGCCGATGGCATGGCAGGCGGCCATCGCGGCCATGGCATTTTCAACATTGTGGAGACTGCGCAGGCCGTGGAACTCGGCAAGATCGACGATCGATTTGCCCTGGTGGCGGATGGTGGAGCCGTCGGAATACCAATCGGCGGTGGGCTCGGTGGTGGAAAAGGTGACGGTTCTTGCGCGGGTAGGTGGGGTTTGGGAGATGATCGCAGCCTGATGCACCTGCCACGGCTCGCCGTGGCGGACGACGGCAGTGTCCTCGGCGGTTTGATAGTCGAAGATGCGCAGCTTGGCGGCGTGGTAAGTTTCGACGTCGGGGTAGCGGTCGAGGTGGTCGGGCGCGAAGTTGAGCCAAATGGCGACGCGCGGACGCAGCGTGGTGATGGTTTCGAGCTGGAACGAGGAAAGCTCGAGCGCGACGGCGGCGGGGTGCTCGGACTGGGCGACAACTTCGGCAAAGGGCATGCCGTAATTACCGCACGGGGTGCCGCCAAGACCGGCTTGGGCGAGCATGCGGCCGACCAACTCAGTGGTGGTCGTTTTGCCGTTGGTGCCGGTGATGCCGATGATGGTTCCGCTGTATTCCCGCGCGGCGAGTTCGACTTCGCCGATGGTCTCACCAGCTCGGGCGGAAAACGCCCGGACCAGTGAGCTGGTCGGATCAATGCCGGGGGAAACGACGAGAATGTCGCAGGCAACGGCAGATGCCTCGTCTGCCAAAGGCTGGCAGGTGGCTTGCTCAGGCATGCCTGCGAATGCCTCCGGCCCCGCGGTGTCGAATACGGAGACCCGCGCACCAAGCCGCACGGCAAGCGCCGCGGCGGCTTTGCCGCTGCGGCCTGCACCGAGGATGGCGAGGTGGCTGTCTGCGATGGTGGACGGGTTGGACATTTATGCGATCTTGAGAATGGCGAGGCCGAACAGGGCGAGCATGATCGAGATGATCCAGAAGCGGATGATGACCTGACTCTCATGCCAGCCTAACAACTCGAAGTGATGGTGAATCGGCGACATCTTGAAGATGCGTTTTTTGCGCAGCTTGAACGAGCCGACTTGGAGGATCACCGACATGGCTTCCATCACGAAGACGCCGCCAATGATCACGAGCATGAGTTCCTGCTTGGTGCAGATGGCGGCGGTGCCGAGCGCGCCGCCGATGGCGAGCGAGCCGGTGTCGCCCATGAAGACACGCGCCGGGTGGCAGTTGAACCATAGGAATCCAAAGGCCGCGCCCGCGAGCGCCATCATGAATACGGCAAGCTCGCCGATGTAGCGGTTGTGCGGGATCACGAGGTATTCGACGGACATGAAGAAATGCCCGGCCAAGTAGGCGAGCACCGAGTAGCTCAAGGCCGCGCTGATGGTGCAGCCGGTGGCGAGGCCGTCGAGGCCGTCGGTGAGGTTCACGGCATTGGAACAGCCGACGATGATGATCACGAAAAACGGGATGATCAGCCACGAGACGTCGATGATGGGCACCTTGAAGAGCGGAAAGGTGATGGCGCCGATGCCGATGGATTCCTTGCCAAGGCGGAAGCCCATGCTGCCGTCGGCAAGCTGCTCGGGCGTGGCTCCGAAACCGGAAATCTCAGGCTTGAAGAAGATGAACAATGCCGCGATCAACGCGATGATGCATTGCCAAAACATCTTGGTGCGGCCGCTCAGGCCGTCGGAGGATTTTTCGCGGACTTTTTTGTAGTCGTCCATGAACCCGAGCAACCCGCATGCGGCCATGGTGCAGGCGCACACGGCGACGAACGGGTTGAACGGGCGGGCGCAGACGAGCGTCGCGAGGATGACGGAGCCAAGGATCAGCACGCCGCCCATGGTGGGGGTGCCGAGCTTGCCGCCATGGAGTTCGGCGAGTTTGTGGACCTCTTCGGCGGTGCGGATCGGCTGGCCGACTTTCAGGGAGATGAGCTTGCGGATCACCCGCGGGCCGAAAACGACGGAGGCACCGAACGCCAGCAATCCGGCGGCGGCAGCGCGGAAGGTGATGTATTGGAAGAGGTTCAGGAACGTGAACATGTGCGCCCAGCCGGGCTGCCCTTCGGCTTGCTCGGCTTGGAATGCCTGGAACCAGAAATCGTAAATCGCGGGTAACATCAGTTCGTGGGAAATGCAGCTTGGAGGACGCGCTCGATGGCGGAGGTGCGGCTGCCCTTGAAGAGCACGGCGTCGCCCGGGTGGGTGTGGGTTTTAAGCCACTCGGCGGCGGCCTCATGCGTGGGGAAAAACAACGGGCTGTCGGCGGCATCGGCGATCAACTCGGCACCCTCGCCAACGGCAACGACGGTGTGCCCGGCGGCAAAGGCCTTGTGGCCGATCTCGCGGTGGGCGGATTCGGTGAGATCACCCAGCTCGGCCATGCGCCCGAGCACGGCGATGCGCCGCCCACCATTCACGACGGGCGTGTCGGTGAGCGTTTCGATTCCGGCAAGCATGGACTCGGGGTTGGCGTTGTAAGAATCGTCGATCAAGGTGATGCCCTGATGCTCGAACCGGCGGACGCGACCGCTGGTGAGCGTGGCATTCGACAATCCACGCGCGATTTTTTCGATCGGAATGCCGAGTTTGATGCCGACGGCGGCGGCAAGCAGGGCGTTGTTGATCATGTGCTTGCCGGGCACTTTCAGATCGACGATGGCGGTGCCGTGGCCGTCGGCCACGAGGGTGAAGCGGGTGCCCTCGGGCGTCTGTTTCGGATCCTCGGCACGGACGATGCCACGGCCATTGCCGACGGCGATGATCGATGCGCGAGTGCGCTGGCGGAAGTAATCAATGAAGTCGCAGGACACCGGGACGAACAAGCTGCCCTCGGCGGGCAATGCACGGGCAAGCGTGCCTTTTTCCTCGGCGATGGCGTGGCGCGAACCGAGGTGCTCGATGTGGGCGGTGCCGATGTTGGTGATGATCCCGAATTTCGGCTTGGCGATCTCGCACAACGGCGCGAGCTCGCCCGCGTGGTTCATGCCGATCTCCCACACGGCGGCGGTGTGCTCGGGCCGGGTGGCCAGCACGGTGAGCGGCAGGCCAATGTGGTTGTTCAGGTTGCCCTTGGTGGCGGAAACGTTGAACTGCTCGGCAAGCACGGCAGCGGTGAAATCTTTGGCGCTCGTCTTGCCGTTCGATCCAGTGATGCAAACGACTGGAATGTCGAGCTGGCGGCGCCACCAATGGGCGAATTGTTGCAGCGCGAGCAAGGTTTCGGAAACGGTGATCACGGCGGTGCCGGGCGGCGGATCACCCCCGTCCCAGCGGCTGACGACGACGATGGACGCGCCGTTTTCCAAGGCCTGCGGAGCGAAGGTGTTGGCGTCGAATTTCTCACCTGTGAGCGCGATAAACGCACAACCGCGCGGCAGCGAGCGGGTGTCGGTGGAGACGCCGCCGTCGGCGCGCGCGGAGGCGTCGCCCACGGGTGCGGGGGCGTCGAGGATCTCGGCAAGTTGGGCGGCGGTGATCATGGGCGCAGTGGGCGCGGTTTCGGGTTGGCGCGCTCGGCGGCGATGCCTGCGGAGCGGTCGCGCAGGGCCTTGGAGGCGTGCTTGCGGTCGTCGAAATCGATGCGCTCGTCGGCGAATTGCTGGTAGGTCTCGTGACCCTTGCCGGCGATCAGGATGATGTCGCCGGAGAGCGAGGCAGCCACGGCGGTGGCGATGGCCTCGGCGCGGTCGGGGATGGATTTGAAGTTCTGATGCGCCATCCCGGCCTCGATCTGGCGGATGATTTCCGCAGGATTCTCGCCGCGCGGGTTGTCGGAGGTGATGATGCAGGCGTCGCTGTTGCGCGAAGCGGCGGCGGCCATCGGCGCGCGCTTGGTCTTGTCGCGGTCGCCGCCGCAACCGAAGACGGTGATGAGGCGGCGCGGGTCGAGCGCCTGCAAGGTGCGGCAGGCGTTTTCCAACGCGTCGGGCGTGTGGGCGTAATCGACAAATACGGTGGCCCCACCGGCATTGCCGACGTTTTCAAGGCGACCGGGCACTTGCGGGGCCTCGGCCAGCGCGGCGATGGCCTGGCGGATCGGGATTTTGCACGCGGCGGCGGCGGCAATGGCGGCGACGAGATTGTGCTCGTTGAAGCGCCCGATCAGCGGCGCGCGCACAAGGTATTCGCGGCCTTTGGCGGTGAGCTGGAATTCCATGCCCTTGCGCGATTGTTGGAAATTCCCAAGGCGGAAATCGGCGCGGATGCCGGAACCACAACGAATCACCGGCATTTTTCCGTCGAGCGATTCGGCAAGCTCAGCTCCACGCGGATCGTCGATGTTGATGATGGCGGTCGGCTTTTTCCCGCGCGGGTTGGCCGCGAGATCATGAAACCACGAGGCTTTGCACTCGAAGTAGGCATCCATGGTGCCGTGGTAATCGAGGTGGTCCTGCGTGAGGTTGGTGAAGACGGCGGCGTCGAAAGCGACGTCGGCAACGCGCGATTGGTGGATGCCGTGGGAGGAAACCTCCAACGCGGCACCCCGGCAGCCGTTGTCGGCCATGGCCGCGAGCAACGCCTGGGTCTCGCACGGCCCGGCGGTGGTGTAGGTCGCCGGTTTCACTTCTTCACCGTCGTCGGTGATGATGGTGCCGGCGAGGCCCGCACGGTGCCACACGGTCTTCATGATGTGGTGGATCAGGAAGGTGGTCGTCGTTTTCCCGTTGGTGCCGGTCACACCCGCGAGCTTCATATTGTCGCCCGGATGGTCGCGAAAAGTGGTGGCAAGCGTCGCGAGGGCGCGCTGGGAATCGCCAATGTGAATCCACGCGACGGCGGCATCGAGATCGGCGGGCGGCGCGGTCTCGGCGAGGATCGCAGTGGCACCTGCGGCGAGCGCCTGTGGGATGAACTTGTGACCATCGACGCTGTGGCCGCGGATCGCTGCGAAAAGCGTGCCGGGCGCGACGGCGCGCGAGTCTTCCGTGATCGCGAGCACGTCGGTATCGAGCGGACCGGAAACGGTCACTCTGGAAAGTTCGGCAATGAGTTGGCGGAGAATCATGGGTTGGCTTTCGCGAGCTTGTCTTCTGGGACGGGCTCGGTGGGTTGAAGATTCATGCGGGTCGCAACACGGGTGGCGATTTTCGCAAAGGTGGGTGCCGCAATGGTGCCGCCATAGCGACGTACTTCGGTGGTGCGCGGGTCGTCAATCACGACGACGCAGGTGAACGCGGGGTCTTGCGCGGGCATGATACCTGCGAAGGAAACAATGTAAGAATCACTGAGATATCCGCGCCCGTCCGGGTTGTGCTTGCGGGCGGTGCCGGTCTTGCCCGCAACGCGGAATCCGGGGACCGCCGCACGGGTGGCGGTGCCGCCTTCCACCGTCACGGATTCAAGCATGCTCAAGAGGGTCTTCGCGGTCGCGGGCTTGAGCGTTTGCTCAAGAGTCTCGGGCGGAAATTCTTCAACGATGGTGCCGTCGTTGGCGATCAGCGAATCAACGATGCGGGGCTTCATCAGCCGGCCTTCGCAGGCGATCACGTTGTAGGCGGCGGCCATTTGCAGCGGGGTGACGCTGATGGCGTAGCCGTAGCTCACCCGCGAGAAGTCGGTGGGATTGCCGGAGTTGCGGGCGACGCCGCGCGACTCGCCGCCGAGCTGGATGCCCAGGCGCTTGCCGAATCCAAACGAGTGCGTGTAATCGAAAAACCGGCGCGGACCGAGCTGCCGCGCAAGCTTGTAGCTGCCGATGTTCGAGGATTTCTGCATGATCCCCTCGACCGTGAGGTAGCCATACGGATGGTGATCGGGAATGCGGATGCCACCTTCTAGCAACACGCCGTTGTTGCAGAAAATCGACGTCCGCGGCGTCACCAATCCGGCATCGAGCGCGCCGGCTGCGGCGATGATCTTGAAGGTGGAGCCGGGTTCGTAAATCCCCTGGATGGCGTAGTTGAAACCGTTCTCCGCGATGTTGGTACGGCGGTTGAGATCAAAATGCGGGCGGCTCGCCATGGCGAGGACGTCGCCGGTTTTTGCTTCTAACAAAATGACCGATCCGCGCACGGACTTGAACTCGGCGAGCGCGGCGTCGAGCTCTTCTTCGACAATCGCCTGAATGCCCATGTCGATGGTGAGTCGAACGTTGAGGCCGGGCCGTGGCGGCATCAGGCTTTCGGCGTCGCCGGGAATCAACAACCCGCGGATGTCGCGCTGGTGCTTGCGCCAGCCATCGCGCCCGGCGAGGAATTCCTCCATCGCCGCCTCAATGCCAAACCGGCCTTTCTGCTCGTAGCGGGTCTTGCCATCTTCGGTTTGCGTTTCCACTTCGCCGGTGAAGCCGACGAGGTGGGTGGCTTGGTTTGGCGAGGTGTACCAGCGCTTGATCGAGTTTTCGAACTCGAACCCCTGGAGCCAATGGGCGTCGACCGCTTCACGGATGCGCTCGGCGATGTCTTCGGGAAGATCTTTCGCAATCGGCACCCACACGCCGCGGCTCGTCTCGATGCGGTTGCGCAGTTCCTCTCGCTTCATCCCGAGCGGCCGGGCGAGCACGCCGATGGCATAAGCAAGGTGTTTGGTGGTGATCGCTTCGGGGTCGTGACTCGCGAGGATTTCACCGCGCAGCGCGCGCACGCGGCGGCGGCGGTTGTTGTCGTCGAGTTCATACCAGTCTTCGGCGGTGATCGCCTCTTGGTAGGCCAACGCGAGCGCCGCGAGATTCGGGTTGTTGAGGTGGTTCTTGTCGATGAACAAGCTGGCGACCGGAATGGTTTTCGCGATCGTCTCGTCGCGGCGATCGACGATCATACCGCGGATCGCGGGAATCGTTTCGGTGCGCTGGAACGCCCGCTGGCCAGTGCTCGCGTATTGCTGGCGATCCACCACCTGGATGGTGATCACCCGCCATGAGAGCGCGCTCAAAACCGCGACGAATGCGACGCAAACGACATAAGCGCGGTTCTGGAAAGCGTAATTCACAGAGGGGATATCAGGGCACTGCGGCGATCGGGGTTTCTTTTTCCGCTTCCGGATAAAGCGGGATTTCCTCGGTGATACCCATCGGGATGGGCTTGAGTGTGGAGCCGAGGTCGGAGAGCTGCTGGCGGATCGCAAAGCGATTGAGCAACTGGTCCATCCGCATCTGGGTGGTGCGGATGTCGAGCTGGTGCTGACCGGCCTGACGCTCGATCTGATCGATCTCGCGCATCACCTGAATCTGGCGGTTTTTCAGCCACGCCTGCCATACACCACCAAAGGCGGAGGTGCCAAGCGCGAGGCAAATCGCGATCACCGTGGTCGGGTGAATGCCTTTTTTCGGGGAGTCGTTGCGTTTGCGGTTCATGGCGTCGGGGTTAAAAGCTCGGCGACCCGCAGCTTGGCGCTGCGGGCCCTGGGGTTGTCGGAGATTTCCTTGGCGGTCGGTGCGATGGCCTTGCGTGAGAGCAGGCGGTATTGGAGTTGCGGATTCGGCCGCGGCTCGGGCCATCCAGGTTGATCAATGGTCGGCGTGGCGCGCTCGCGGAGGTGGTGTTTGACCAGCCGATCCTCAAGACTGTGGAACGTGATGATGGCGAGCCGCCCGCCGGGCTTGAGCACACGAGGCACGGCGGCGAGCACGGTTTCGAGCGATTCGAGCTCGCAATTCACCGCGATGCGGATCGCTTGGAATGCGCGGGTGGCCGGATGAGTGCGCGAATTTCGACCCACCGCACGCTCGATCAGATTGGCCAGATCGAGTGTGGTGGCGAGCGGTTGTTTCCCCCGTCCCTCGATGATCGCGGCGGCAATGCGGCGGGCGCGCGGCTCTTCGCCGTATTGGCGGAGAATGCGGATGAGCTCGGATTCGTCAATGGTCGCAAGGAGCTCGGCCGCCGTCTGTGGCGCATTCGGCCCCATCCGCATGTCGAGCGGACCTTCGCGCATGAACGAAAACCCACGCTCCGCGGCATCGAGCTGGCGTGAGGAAACACCAAGGTCGAGCAGCAGACCATCCGGCTTCTCACCCTCTTGCAGCGCCGGGATCGTATCGATCTCGCAAAAATTCGCCTGATACGTGGCGAATCGATCGCCAAACCGCGCCAGCCGCGCACGCGCGTGCGCCAGCGCCTCCGGATCACGATCGATCCCGAGCACACGCGCACCGGCCTCAAGCATCAACTCGCTGTGTCCACCGCCACCAAGCGTGCCATCAACGATGAATTTCCCCTCAAGCGAACCCAATGCCGCGATCACCTCATCCGGCATCACCGAAACGTGATAGTGCGGCAGCTCCGGCGAATCCGTCTGATAAGAAGCCTCAAAAGAGGGCCGCGCCGACAACCAGCCAGGAGCGACGCGGCCCATCCTATTGATCAGCGAAAGAATCCCTGTCCCGAGGGAGTCCTTCCGCCCAGCCTGGAAAAAATCCGGACGCCGCGCCACCAACCAGCCAGGTGCGGCTGCGGCGTCCTTGGTTTCCAGCATCGCGACGCGCCGTCCCTTGCGGTCGATGATGCCAGAGGAAAATACCTGATTCCACGCACCCGCCCACACGCCAACCGCAGCCGCCACCGAAGGGTGCGGAGCGATGGATGATGGAAAGGTGGATTGCATGGGGAATGAGAAAGTTTTTTAGAAAATTCAGTTAATTCAATCCGAGCTCGTCCTCTTCCGGAGTCGTCGTGTTAAGTTCGATCTCGATCTGGCGGAGATGCTTCTCCTTGCTCCAGATCTCGAAGTGCCCGCCGCGGCCGGCCAGGCGAATCTCGGAATCGGGCTCGATTCCGGCGTAATTGCTCAGCTCCTTCGGGATCAGCAATTTGCCCTGCTCGTTGAGCGAGGTTTCGCGGATGTGCATCGCCAGCTTGCCAAGCAGCTCCTGCTTTTTGCCGGGGCTGTAATCACTGTCCACCACGCGCTGCACGCGGTCGTCGTAGGCCTCCTGGCTCAGCGCCTTGATCATCGGCATCTGCGAAGTCGCCGAGATCTGCAGATACAACGGCGCACCCGCCTCAGGCCGCCAACCCGGCGGAACCGAAACGCGAAACTTCCCGTCCACCTTGTAGGTGTGGTAGCCCTTGTATCGTTGGAAATAGGTGTTCACGGCTAAATCCGACGCAGATTGCCTGCGAAGATTTGCATGGAGTACACTAAAATACACCCAGCGGACAAGGGAAAAGTTTGATTTTTAAAAATTTTTTAAACGCCCTAAAAATTCCAATAAATTGAATGGATTCAACGATTTAAACCGCATGACTCCCCCTCCCTCCCGAGAGGCCCATAAGAGCTATCCCACCAACAAATTCATCCATTTTTCTCAAATTCTCGATTTCAGTGTACCTAAAACCCAAAATTTGACACCTTGGTGCACTTTCCTCCCCAATCTCTTCACGACTCAGGCATTGCGATCCCGGGATAGCTGGTGCATCGTCTCGCAGCAGCCGTCACCATGCCGATTTCCCCGAACATTGCCGCCGATTTCCCGATCCTCTCGCAACCCATCGAAGGCCGGCGCTTGGTGTACCTAGACAACGCGGCGACCACGCAGAAGCCACTCGCCGTGATGAACGAGTCACGCCGCTACTACGAGACGCTCAACAGCAACATCCACCGCGGCACCCACCACCTTGCCCGCGCCGCCACCGAAGCCTTCGAAGAGGCGCGCAAAACCGTCGCCACCCACCTCCACGCCCCGCGTCCCGAGGAGGTCATCTTCACCGCTGGCACCACCGATGGCATCAACCTCGTCGCCAACATCCTCGGTCTCTCTGGCGACATCCGCGAAGGCGACGAAATTCTCATCTCCACCCTCGAACACCACTCGAACATCGTCCCCTGGCAAATGCTCTGCCAGCACACCGGCGCTCGCCTCCGCATCATCCCGTGCGACGAATCCGGCCTCCTCGACCAAGCCGCGTTCCGCGAAATGCTCGGGCCGCACACTAAAATTTTCGCCATTACTTGGATCTCGAATGCCTTCGGCACCATCAATCCGGTGCAGGAAATGGTCACCCTCGCGAATGACGCGGGCGCCATCACCCTCGTCGACGCCGCCCAAGCCATCGCACACATGGAGATCGACGTCACCACGCTAGGCGCCGACTTCCTCGTCTTCTCCGGCCACAAGGTCTACGCCAACACCGGCATCGGAGTGCTATGGGGAAAACACCATTTGTTGGAAAAACTCCCGCCATGGCGCGGCGGCGGCGAAATGATCAAGGAGGTCACCTTCGACGGCACCACCTACAACGACCCGCCCTTCAAATACGAAGCCGGCACCCCAAACATCGAAGGCGCGCTCTCACTCGCCGCCGCTCTCAGATACGTTAACGCCATCGGTCTCGAGGAAATCCGTGCCCACGAGGAAACCCTGCTCTCACAAGCCGCCGCTGCCATCTCCGACATCGATGGCATCCGCCTCTACGGACCTGCCGATCGCGCCTGCGCGCTTTCCTTCGGATTCCCCGATGCCCACCACTACGACGTCGGCACCCTGCTCGATCAAATGGGCGTCGCCGTGCGCACCGGCCACCATTGCTGCCAGCCGCTCATGGCGCGCTTCGGCATCAGCGGCACCATCCGCGCATCGTTCGCCCTCTATAACACCTCCGAGGACGTCGCCGAATTCGACACCGCGCTGCGCAAGGCGCTCCGCATGATCCGTTAGAAAAACCCTCCATCATGGAACCCAAAAAAATCCTGTTAGGCATCTCCGGATCGATCGCCGCCTACAAGGCGGCGGAGCTCGCGTCTCAACTCGTCAAACTCGGCCACACCGTCGATGTCGTGATGACGCGCCACGCCACCGAGTTCGTCACCCCGCTCACCCTTCAGACACTCACCCGCCGCCCCGTCCTCGTCTCACTCGAAGACGAAAAACAATCCTGGAAACCCGGCCACATCGACCTCGCTGATCACGCCGACCTTTTCCTCTGCGCCCCCGCCACCGCCAACACCCTGGCCAACTTCGCCCATGGCCTCGCGCCCGACTCGCTCTCCTCCACTTACCTCGCCCTGCCCCGCAATACCCCGGTTTTCCTCGCCCCCGCCATGAACGGAAAAATGTGGCTCCACCCCGCCACCCAACGCAACCTCGAGACCCTTAAAAGCGACGGCTGCCACATCATCGGCCCCGCCTCCGGCGATCTCGCCTGCGGATACCAAGGCATCGGCCGCATGTCGGAACCCCAGGAAATCATCGAGGCCATCGCACGAACACGCTGATCCGCCAAAGGCCCCTGTAGCCGCGCGGCTACGACCGCCGAAGCCCCTGCAAAAGCCCTGCTTCGTCACTCTGTGAGCGAAGAAGCAATCGAGCATACCAATGGGAACTAACCTAGCCTCCCACTTCGCTCACATCAGAAAAATCGACAAAATTGATTTTACATAACACACTTAAAGTCAATTGAATGACAGATTATCGATGCGGCCGCATCGATAATCTGTACGGAGTATCGTCCCGTTCGCAGCATTCCCCGCTCATGTTTTTTGCGAGGTTCACGGGCACATCAGCGGTCACAGACACGCCGATGCAATTTTCTTCTGCGAACCCCCACAAAAAAATTCCGGAGAAAATTCCAAGGATTTTTCTCCCCGCGGGTCATCCCATTTGGAAGCCTGTCACAGAGTCCGAATGAACCCACCCGCGCAACCCGAGCGCGACCCGCCTGAAGCCGATTCAGCGGTCGCGATGTTGCCCCGGGCAGCTGAAGCCGAGAAGCCGACGCTGCGCGAGGTATTCGATGCCGAGGAATCGCCCTTGTTGCGATTCGCCTACGGCATCGTCGGTCGGCGCGAAGTGGCCGAAGACCTCGTGCAGGATGCCTTCCTCAAACTCCACAACCACTGGACCGATGTCGAAAACCCGCGCGCCTGGCTGTTCCGCGCCGTCCGCAACCTCGCCCTCAACCACCTCCGCGACCACAAACGCGAATCCGACCTCGACGATGCACCCGAAGCCACCACCGACGCCCCCGACGCCAGCGAAGCCCTCGGCCGCCACGAAGCCGTCGGCATGTTGCGCATGCTCGTCGCCGAAATGAAACCCGCCGACCGCAAACTCATCCGCCTCAAATACCACCACGGCCTTAAATACGATCAAATCAGCCGCCAGACCGGCCTCAGTGTCGGCAACGTCGGCTACAAACTCCATCACCTCCTCCACCACCTCGCCGACTCCATGCGCCACCTCGGCATCGAATCCAGCGAAGGCTAAAATCATCCACTCTCCCACCATGTCCGAAGAAACTCCCCACTATCATGTCCACGGCGACGAAGCGCTCGAAGCGCGCATCGTCGCATGGGTGTTGGGCGAGTCCTCGCCCTTCGAGGCGGAAGAACTCAAGCGCCTTTGCGCCGAGCGCCCCGAACTCGAAATCTTCCGCCGCCGCATCCACGCCGTTCACGGCCTCCTCGGCGATGCTGAAAAACAAGCCTCCTCGCCCCAGTGGAAACTCTCCTCCGAAAAACGCGACGCACTTAACGCCGTCTTGGGTGCCCCCGCGTCCGAACCCATCCATGTCATCTTCCCGAAAAAGCGCCGCTACCGCGCTTGGCTCTCCGCCGCCGCCTCCCTCGCCATCCTTGTGGCACTGGCAGGCTTACTTGCTCCCATGACCATGAGGCAGCGGAAAAAATCCGACGCAGGGGTCGCCGCTCATCAAGCCCGAATGATGATGCTCGAAACCGACTACCCCTCGGAATACATCGAAGGCACCCCGGTTCCGATCAACCCGGAAAGCCTTCTCTCGCAAAGGGAGCAGCCCCGCCGCGCGGCCAGCCAACCCTCATCGGCGCAAGCAAAAGTCATTGCCGGAACCACCGCCTCTCCCACTCCGATCCCCGTCCCTGAAATTGCCGTGGCCGAAGCCTCCATCGCCTTCGGCGATGCCGAAGATTTCGGCGGCGGATGGGGCGGGGGTGCACTCGCGCAGAACGTCGCTCCCGCCCCAGCAGACATGCCTGCCTCCGGCCGGCCTTTTGCTAGAGAAGACTCCGATGTCGCCATCGAACACAACCTCAGCGCCGGCTACAGCTCCGAGTATGTCTATCGCGGTGCCAACCTGGGCGCCGATGGCGCAATCCCTGCGGATCAAAGCGAAGTTGGCGGCATTCTTGCACAGGCCGGAGAACTTCGGCGCACTGGAAGATACGAAGAAGCCCGCTCCATCCTCGAACCCCTTGCCCTCACCGACGCCGACGCCCGCCGCGAACTCGAATCCCTCGACGACCCCATCCGTACCAACCCAGCCCTAACCTACGAGCACACCCAAAACGTCGATCAAGTCCGCCGCAACCTCTACCTCGCCGAAGGCCACTACAACCTCGGCAAATTCGACGACGCCAAAAAAGCCTACGAGGAAACCCTCCGCATCGACCCCTACAACCAAGCCGCCCGCCGCGGCATGGAGCGCGTCGCCGCCAGGAAATCCGACTACTACCGCGCCGCCTACGACCACACGCGCGCCGAGTTGCTCATGGAAGTGGAAAATGCCTGGGAACTCGCAATTCCCGCCGAAGACGCTGACACCACCGCCCCGTCAATCCTGTCAACAACGTCACTCTCCCCCGCCGAGCTAGCCGCCGCCACCCCCGAAGAAGTCCAAGCCCTCCGAGAACTCGCAGAAACCGTCGAAGAGCGCCGCAAGGTCCTCGCACAGATTGTGCGCATCAAGGGCATCACCTACACTGGAGAAGACACAGGCGCGCGCACCGCCCTGTCTACCTACCATCAGCTAGAGCAGGAAAAACTACAGATCGAAAGCCAGATCGAAAGCCTCCTCCGCTATGATGACGATCAGCTCATCACCTACGCCGCTGGCCTCAATCTCCCCGACAACACAGTTAGGGAACTGACCCCCAAATATCTCGAACTCCAATTCCAAGTTTCCAAACTACAGTTAGACGGTGCCGATTCGCGCGAACTTGGAGAAATGAAGGAAAAACTCAACACCCTTCGTACCCAGATGAACGAAGGGGTCGTCAACCTCCGCGCAACCCTCCGCGCCCAACTCGACCTCGCCACCGACCGCCTCGCCCGCGTCGAAAGCGTACGTAACGAAGCCCGCGATCAGGCCATCCAACGCGGCCTCAGCGCCCAAGACTACACCGAAGCCAAGGCCGCCTACGAAGCCGACCTCCGCCGCCTCGAAGAAATGCAGGCCCGCCTTCGCAAAGCCGCCGCAGAACCCAAAGCCCCACCCGTCGTCCCCACCACCGAAACCTCCGCCGCCACCGACCCGTTCTCCACCTTCTCCCTCAACGTCAGCGACGCTGCCTTCGTGCTCGCTCGCGACGCCATCCGCCGTGGCGAGCGACCGGCCCCGGAACAAATCCGCGTCGAACAATTCTACAACGCCCTCGACTACGGCGATCCCGCGCCCGCCGCCGGCGAGCCCGTCGCCACCCACATCGAGCAGACCGCCCACCCCGTCGTTCCCGGCCGCAACCTCGTGCGCATCGCCGCCCGCGTCGGTAGCACTGGCCGCACCGCCAGTCAGCCGCTCCACCTCACACTGCTCGTCGATCAATCCGGCTCGATGGTCCGCGCTGACCGCCGCGCCGCCATGGACAACGCTCTCAACACCCTCACCGGTCTGTTAGGCGAAAACGACACCGTCCACGTCATCGGCTTCGCCCGCCAGCCGCGCCTCATCGCCGAAGCGCTCCCCGGCAACCGCGCCTCCGAGATCCGCACGCTCGTCCACCAATCCGCCGCCGAAGGTGGCACCAACATGGAGGCCGCCCTCGAACTCGCCCAACAAATCGCCGCCCGCCACCAAAAACCCGGCGCACAAAACCGCGTCGTCCTCCTCTCCGATGGCGCCGTCAACCTCGGCAATGCCGACCCCACCCGCCTCGCCGAACGCATCACCGAAATGCGCCAGCAAGGCATCGCCACCGACATCGCCGGCATCGGTAGCGACGGACTCAACGACGCCCTCCTCGCCGAACTCGCCCGCCACGGCGACGGACGCTACCACATCGTCACCCCCGAAACCGGCGACCGCCTCGCCCGCGACCTCGCCGGTGCCTTCCGCCCCGCCGCCAGCGACGTCAAAGTCCAGGTCGTCTTCAACCCCGAACGCGTCGGCGGATGGAAACTCATCGGCTTCGAAGAGCACCGCCTCAACACCGAGGACTTCCGCAACGACGCCGTCGATGCCGCCGAACTCGCCGCCGAAGAGGCCGGGGTCGCCATCTACCAAGTCGAAACCCTGCCCCAGGGCCGCGGCGAAATCGGCGAAGTCTTCATCCGCTTCCGCGACACCACCACCGGCAGCATCGTCGAACGCTCATGGCCGCTCCCCTATGAAGCCAACGCCCCCGCTCTCGACCAAGCCCGCCCCTCCATGCAGTTGGCAACCCTGGCCCTACTCACCGCCGAAAAACTCCGCGGCGGCCCGCTCGGCGATTCCATCGACCTCACCACCCACCGCCCCCTCATCCAAGCCCTCAGCAACCACTACCGCCACGACCCGCGTGCCCACGAACTCTTCGAAATGATCTCCGCCCTATCAGATCGTTAGTCCCGTGGCGGCGGTTTGCAACCGCCAAGTCCAACAGAAAAAGTCCAAAACTAGGCATGGCGGTTACAAACCGCCGCCACGATCAAATTTACCCCCAATTTACAAACCGCTCACAAACTTCCTGTCACCCTCACCCCAATGAAAACGCGCATCCTCACGTTCCTCCTCGCACTCATCTCCCTCGCCGCCGCGCAGGAAGAGCGCATCATCGTCCTCCAAGGCGACAAGACTCCACCCACGCCCCCCCTCATGTTCGCCGCGACCGTGGACACCCGAATCCACGCGACTCTCGAAAAAGCAGACATCACCAGCAACATCACCTTCCGCATCCACCAAGGCCGCCCCGAAACCCTCACCCTCCCACTCACCGGCGAAGGCGAAGTCGTCTCCGTAGCAGGGGAGGGGATCCGCGATTGGTCCGTCCGCCGCGATCCCGAAGGCACCCGCTTCCTCGACGTCCGACCAACCCTCGGCGAAGCCCCGCCCTTTCCCGAAACACTCACCCTCACCCTCACCGCCGTCAGTTACGTCAATAACGCCAACACCGTCCCCCCCCTCCTCACCGCCCCCGGCACCACCACCGGCTACAACCTCGCCCTAACC
>JBLRWN010000012.1:0-61513 GCA_047921195.1 Luteolibacter sp.
GGCTCTGGCTCTGGCTCTGGCTCTGGCTCTGGCTCTGGCTCTGGCTCTGGCTCTGGCTCTGGCTCTGGCTCTGGCTCTGGCTCGGGCTCGGGCTCGGGCTCGGGTTCGGGTTCGGCTTCAGGTTCAGGCTCAGGCTCGGGTTGGATGAGAAGCTCGGGTTGCGGTTCGGGATTTTTCTCAAGGGTGTATCCCTGGGATGGATCGAGGAGGTTGACTTCCTCGGAATTGGCTCGGCTGAGGGAATCGCGAGGAGCGCTGGCAAGCGCGTCTTCCGGCAGCGCGCTGATTAGGGTGATAGAGAGTTGATCTCCCATGGCGGGATCGATCGCCGCACCAAAGAGGATGTGTGCTTTTTCCGGGACATGCTTTTGCAGTTGCTGCATGAGCAGCTCGATTTCGAAAAGCGTGAGGTTTTCTCCACCGCTGAGGTGAACGAGAATGGATTGGGCGTCACGCAGCAGGGCGCCTTGATCGAGGAGCGGGCTGGAGAGTGCGTTGCGGAGGGCGGCGGTGGCCCGGTCCTTTCCACCGGCGATGCCGGAGCCGAACAGGCAGCGCGAACGGGTGGCGCGCAGGGCGGTGACGAGGTCGTCGAGGCCGACGTTGATGAGCCCCGGCCGCGCCACAAGTCGGATTACCGCCTTGATCGATTCGCAGACCATTTTATCGGCTGCGGTGAAGGCTTCGTGAACGCCTTGTTTGGCGAGAACGAGTTCGCCCATGCGGTTGTTGTCGAAGGTGACGAGGGCGTTGGCGAGAACGGCGAGTTCGTTGAGCGCGGTCTCCGCCTGATCGCGGCGGCGGCGGCCTTCGAAGGCGAATGGCATGGTGGCAAAGACGACGACGAAAGCACCTTCCTCGCGGGCGATGCGGGTGACGATGGGTGCCGCGCCGGAACCAGTGCCGCCACCAAGGCCGGTGCAGAGGAAGACGATGCGGCGTCCGCGTAGGGCTTCGCGGACGGCTTGTTCGGATTCGAGCACGGCATGTTGGCCGAGTTCGGGGTCGCCGCCGGCGCCGAGGCCTTTGGTGAGGTTGGCGCCGAGTTGGATTTTGTCGCGCGAAATGCTGGCGTTGAGTGTGCGCAGGTCGGTGTTGAGGGCGAGCAATTCGGCGGCATCGGTGCCATCAAGCGCGATGCGTTCGAGCATGTTGGTGCCGGCCCCGCCGAGGCCGATGATTTTCACGGTGGATGGCGGGATCGGAGCTTTGGTTTCGCGTGGATAAGGAATCATGGCGGGATCGGGGCGGTGGGTGGTTGCGGGGCGGTGGATCAGCGGGCGAACGGCCAGAAGCTGGTAATGACGCGTTTGACTTTGCTGGGTGGCGGGCTTTTTTCGGTTTCCATGATTTGCGCGTAGCGGATCAGGCCGATGGCGGTGGAAAACTGCGGGTCCTTGAAACTGGCCTGGCTGCCACTCAGCTCGCTGGTCTCCGGGCGGAAAATTGAACGACCGAACACCTCGGCGGCGAGGCTGTCGAATCCTCGCATCTGGCTGGTGCCGCCGGTCAGGAATACGCCTGCTCCGAGTTTTTTGATGGATCCGGCGGGCAGGCGGGACGCGACGAGGCGGAGGGTTTCCTCAAGGCGCTGGCGGATCACTTCGTTGAGCAGAGCGCGGCTGACTTCAGATTCGGCGAAGCCGTTCTGATCGACGAGCTTCGCCTTGCCGATGGATTTCGCGGGGTCTGGCGATGCGTTGCCTTCGAGGATTTTGAGTTTTTCGGCTTTGGAAAACGGCAGACCGGTGACGAGGTGGATGTCGTTGGTGACGTGTTCGCCACCCACCGGAATGCAGCCGGAGGCGATGATGGAGCCTTCCAAGTAAAGCGCGTAGTCGGTGGTGCCCGCACCGATGTCGATGACGAGCGCGCCATCATGCCGGTGCCTGCGGTCGAGGGCCATTTGGGCGGTGGCGATCGGTGCGAAGACGACGTCGTCGATTTCGAGCGGCACTTCGCGGACGAGTTTGATGCTGTTCTGGATGCGGTTCGCGATGCCGTGGATGATGTGGAAATCCGCCTCCACGGTGGTGCCGAACAGGCCGACCGGCGGCTGGGGATGTTCGAGGCCGTCGAGCATGTAGCGCCGGATGATCGGGTGGATCTGGACGTTGCCCTCGGGCATGGGCGGGTTGCGCGCGATATTCCGGGCCTCCTCGATGTGCTCATGGGTTACGGTGTCCTCGCCTTCGGGGAGGCGGAATGTGCCGCAGTGGTTGATGCCTTGGATGTGGGCTCCGGTGACGGAAAGGTAGACGCTGCCGATTTCGACTTCACTGGCATCTTCGGCAAGAGCGAGCGCGTCTTTCAGGCATTGCGAGACGTTCGAGTAGTCGTAGATCTCGCCTTTGCGCACGCCGACCGAGCGGGTGCTGCCGATGCCGAGGATTTTGACAGCGGTGTCCTGTTTCACCTCGCCGACGACCAGGCAGATCTTGCTGGTTCCGATTTCGAGTCCGACGTGGATTTTCGATTTGGCCATGGTGTTGGGGAAATTGCGCTGAGGGGGTTATGAATTAGTGGCGGTTGAGAAGCGAATCCAAATCCGCATTGCGGCGGTCGCGGCGGGCGTCGATCAGGGTGACGGGCTCTTCGACCGGGATGGCGCGGGGTGGGGGAGGGTCGTTGGATTTCAGGGTGATCGGGATGTTTTCGCGCGGGATCAGATTGATGGTGGCGAGTTCGCGCCCGGTGTTTCTGGCATGGTCGAGCGCCGCTCCGAGGCGGGCGAGTTGGCGCGGGTGGTCGCGGAGGCCGAACATCGCTTCGGTGCCGTCATGCGTCACCGCGCGGACCGACCATGGGGACGGCTGGTCGAGTGTATGGATGGCGGCAATGAGATCGGGCGTGTGGGTGGCGGCCTGATCGAGTAGTGCGATGCATTGCCGCAGGGAGTCATGGCGCAGCGGTTTGCCGGGCTTGACTGGGTGGTCCGGGTCTTCCTTGAGCACGATGATGGGGAGCGGCAGTGCGTTTTCGAATTGGAGTTCCGGGCACGGGTAGGGGACGAAGTCGGCATCGACCAACAATCCGCCGATCGCGCGATCGGGGATCGCACCCGCCTCCCGCACTGCGAGCCATGCGAGTGGCTCGCGGGTGGTGACGCGGACGACAAGGGTGTCCGGGAGATGGCGTTCGATGATGGCGGAGGTGATGGCGGGTTGGTCTAGCAGCACCTGTTTCATCGCGGCGGAATTGATCCGCGTGATGTTGCTTGTTAGATCAAGGTCGGTGAGTTCGACCAATGCGAGCTCGTCGATTACCGGATTATCGTTGAGGTCGATGACGCGCAGTTGGAAATCCGGATTATCCAGCACGACGCGTTTGTATCCCTGGTGCAAGGCCCAACCAATCGCGGCGACGACGGCGGCGGCGAAGCCGAGTTTGATGAAACGGGCGAGGATACCGCACAAGCCGAGCCATGCGAGGCGCGGCGAGCTGACGCGGACTTCGAGGATGCTGGATGGTTTGCGGGGCACGGCGTGGTGAGAGTGTGGGGGGTTATGGGCGCGGTGTGAGCAGCGATTGTTCGGCAATGATACGGCACAATTCGGGAAAAGCGATGCCGCAGGCGGCGGCGGCCTTGGGAAGCAGCGAGGTGGCCGTCATGCCCGGGATGGTGTTGGCCTCAAGGACGCATGGCTTATGGGTTGCGGCTTCGAGCAGCACATCGACGCGGGAGTAGACCTCGACACCCAGCGCGCGGTGGGCGGCAAGCGCGGCTTGCTGGACGGCGGCGGTGGTGGCCTCATCGAGATCGGCAGGGCAGATGTATTGGCTGCCCTGCGCGCCGGAGAGCCACGGGTATTTACTGGCCATGTCGTAGACGCCGTCGGGCGGAATGATGTGGACGACGGGGAGGGGTTGATCGTTGAGGATGCCGACGGTCAGTTCGAGCCCTTCGATGAACTCCTCGACGAGGGCATCGGTGCCGAAGCGGGCGGCGTCTTCCAGTGCGGCGGCGAGTTGTGCCGGTTCGCGCACGATGTGGACGCCGACGCTGGACCCTTCGCGCGGGGGCTTGACGACGAGCGGCAACGGTAACCCCGGCGTGGCGCCTGGCTTGGAGAGGTCGAGGATTTCGGAACGGGGAGTCGGCACGCCCGCGGCGACGAACGCGGCTTTGGAGAGATGCTTGTCGAATGCGGTGCGGCTGGTGATTGAGCCGGCTCCGGTATAGGGGATGCCGCGTTTTTCTAACAAATCTTGGAGCTGCCCGTCCTCGCCGAAGGTGCCGTGGATGGTGTTGAATGCGAGCCCGGTCTCTGCGGGCATGCCATCGAGCGACGCGGTGGGGAGATCGACGGCGGTCGCGCGGAGGCCGATCGATTGGAGCGCTTCCGCGACGGCACGGCCGGAAGCGAGGGAGACCTGGCGTTCGGATCCCGGCCCGCCCATTAGGACGGAGATGTTGATTTCACTCAATTGCATCGCATTTCAGATTGGGTTTCAAAACGTGTATTCGTCTTCGCCGAGGATTTTGACTTCAGGTTCGAGCTGGATGCCGCGTTCCTCGCGGGCCTTGGCGCGGATGGATTCGATGAGGGCGAGTATTTCGGTGGCGGTGGCTCGGCCTTCGTTGCAGATGAAGTTGGCGTGGACGTCCGAGACGGCGGCGTTGCCGTGGCGCATGCCCTTGAGGCCGAGCGCGTCGATCAACATGCCAGCCGGGATTTCCGTCGGGTTTATGAACGTGCAGCCTGCCGAGGCGGCGACGGGCTGGCTGGCTTTGCGTTTTTCGCGCGATGCGTTCCAGCGTTCCTTGATGTTCTCGGCGGTGTCTCGTTTTCCCTTGAAGACCGCCTGGAGGGCGAAGTTGCGACGGAGCTCGGCGACGTTGCGGTATTGGGAGACGATCTCCTCTCGCTCGCGGGTGCGGATGACGCCGTCTTCGTCGAGGAAGGTGACGCGCACGACTTGATCGAACATTTCGATGCCCATGGCACCGGCGTTCATTCGCAGGGCGCCGCCGACATTTCCCGGAATGCCCTCCATCCATTCGAAGCCGCCGATTCCGTGGGCTCCCGCGACGCTGGCAAGCTTCTTGAGCCGCACCCCGGCGCCGGCGGTGACGAGGTTGTGTGCATCCACGGTGACGTCCGAAAACGCGCCGCCCGTCGGGTGGATGACGGCTCCGCGGATGCCGCCGTCGCGGACGAGGAGATTCGATCCCCGACCGACGACGCGCACCGGAATGCCGCGCTGACGGCAGTAATCGACGAGAAACGCGAATCCGTAGAATCCATGGGGTTCGAGCCAGTATTGGGCGGGCCCGCCGACGAGCAGGGTGGTGTGTTTGCGCATCGGCTCGTAGAGGCGGCCGTCGATTTCGCCGTCGGGCATGAGGGCGCGCATTTCCTCAAGCACCTTGAGGTCCTTCGCGATGCGGGTGCCGGCTTCGTGGACGTTGCCGGCGCCGAGTGTGATCAGCAGGTCGCCGGGTTGCAGGGCGTTGCCAACGGCATGGTGGGCGGTGGCAAGATCGGGAAGGAAATCCGCTGGAATATCGCCATGTGCGGCCATGGCATCGACGATTGTCTGGCCGGAAACCCCCTCGATGGGCGGCTCGGAAGCCGGGTAGACATCCGTCACGAAAACGCGGTCGGCGGCCTGAAGGACGCGGCCGAAATCATCGGCCAAGAGCTGCGTGCGTGTGAACCGGTGTGGTTGGAAGAGGACGACGATGCGCGACGGTTTGAGCGAGCGCGCGGTCTGCAGGGTGGCGGCGATTTCGGTGGGATGGTGGCCGTAATCATCAACGATGCGGTAAGTTGCGCTGAGGTATTTCGTTTCGAACCGCCGTTTGGCCCCGGCAAACGTCGATAGCGCGCGCGCCATGTGCGGAAACTCGGCCCCGCACAAATCGCCAAGGGCGATCGCGGCCAGTGAGTTGAGGATGTTGTGCGCCCCGGGAATGCCGAGCTCGATGTCGCCGAGAGGTTCACCACGTTTGCGCACGGTGAAGGCGGAGGAGCCCTTGAGGTCGCGGATTTCGCTGGTGGTGTAATCGGCGTCCTCCCAGCCGTAGGATACGGCGTTTTGACGTCCGGCGCAAACCTCGGTGGCCACGGGGTCTTCGGCGCAGTAAATGATGCGGCCTTTCGTCTGGTCCGCGAGCTTGGCGAAAACCGCGCGGATTTCATCGATGTCGCGGTAGTGATCGAGATGCTCGGCCTCGATGTTGAGGATGATCGCATGTTCCGGCTGATAGAGGGCGAGTGTGCCGTCGCTCTCGTCGCCTTCGGCAACCAGGTATTCGCCGGATTTCGACCATTTCGCATTGGTGCCGAGGATGGGGATTTCGGCGCCGACGTAGTGGCTTGGATCGAGTGCGGCCTCGCGGAGGATGTGCGCGGCCATTGACGAGGTGGTGGTTTTGCCGTGCGTGCCGGACACCACGATGCCCTTGCGGGTGTGGAGAATCGCGGCGAGGCATTCGGCGCGCCGCCACAGCGGGATGCCGGCCGCAGTTGCGGCCGCGTATGCCGGGTTTTCCGGGCGGATGGCGGAGGAGTAGACGACCAGTTCCGCGCCATCGACGGATTCGGCCGTTTGTGGTGATGAGAAGCGCAGCCCCAGCGATGCCATGCGCTCGGTCTCCGCAGTCGTCACGCGGTCGCAACCGCTCACGCGGTGGCCCATGCCTAACAGAAGCAGCGCAAGCCCGCTCATTCCCGAGCCCGCGACTCCGATGAGGTGGACGTGGAGCGGCGGGTCCGCCGTGAGCAGGCGTTGGGGAAAATCGTTCATGGGTAGGTAAGGCGGAGCGTCGCGAGGATGGCGTCGCGGACGCGTTCGGCGGCATCGTTGATGGCGAGGCCGCGCGCGGCGGCGGCCATGGTGGAGCGGCGTTCCGGGTTTTCCAGAATGGATTGGGCGAGGGTTGCAAGCGATTCGGCGTTGAGATCGCGTTCCTGCACGAGCACGGCGGCTCCGGCGTCCGCGAAGACCTTGGCGTTGGCTGTTTGGTGGTCGTCCGCCGCGTATGGATAGGGGACGAGAATCGAGGGCAGGCCGACCGCCGACACCTCGGTGAGAAACGAGGCGCCGGATCGCGCCACTACGAGATCAGCGAGGGCGAGGGCCGCTTGCATCGCATCACAGAATCCAAGCGCGACCGCGCCGGGGCGGCTTGCCAGTGCGGCGGTGACTTGGGCTTCGTTGGCCGGGCCGGCAATGTGGAGGATCTGGATAGATTTGGAAATGCGGCCGGCGGCCTCCGAGGCGATTTCATTCAGGCGTCGCGCGCCCTGGCTACCGCCCGTGATCAGCAGCGTTGCCTTCGTGGCATCGAGTCCGAAATGGTTTGCCGCTTCCTCCCGGGTGGGCAGACTGAGGATTTCCGGGCGGACGGGCGTGCCGGTGACGATGGACTCGCATCTCGGGAACCAAGGGCGGGCGGCTTCCATTCCGACGAAGACGCGGTTGCAAAAGCGGCTGGTGAGGATGTTCGCGCGACCGGGGCGGGCATTCGAGTCGTGCACGAACGTCGGCAGCCCGAGCCGGTGGCCGGCAAAAACCGGAGGCAGCGAGGTGAATCCTCCCATGCCGAGAACCGCATCGATCCGATGTTTGCGGATCAGGGTTTTCGCGTGGCGGATCGATGACCACAATTTCCAGAGAAACGCCGGCGTCTGCGGCGAGAACGTCGGCGGCTTGGCGATGGCCGGGACCGTTTCGAAACTCAAGTGATCGTGGCCGGAGGTTGCGCGGGCATCGATTTCCTTGCGCGAGATGAGCAACAGCGCGTCATGCCCGGCGGCGCGCAGGGACTCCGCCACGGCAATGCCGGGAAAGAGGTGCCCGCCAGTGCCACCACAGGCGATGAGAATTTTCTTTGAATTGGACACGGAGTGTATTTCTGCGCCAAAAAGAAAACTTTTCTTGATTATCAGGCAATCATGAAAAAGCGCGGAGAGCCATAAACTTCAAGTGATCCGCAATGGGTCGGACCTGCCGGGTTCACGAAAGACGGGTCAAATGGGTTCTTCGATGGTGCTAGGGCGGCGAGCCCGCCCGATTGGGTATCAGCGCGGAATGCCGCGAACCGCCATCAAGCTTTGTCGGAATCGGCTTCTTTTTCTTTTGCCGCCTCATTGCCAGGTGCGGGCTTGGTTTTTTTTGTCTCGATTTCGGCGCGGGTGATTTCGTGCTCGAATTCCTCACGGGCCTTTTTGAATTCGCCCATGCTCTTGCCGATGCCGCGGGCAAGTTCGGGTAGTTTCTTTGCGCCGAAAAGCAGAAGCAGGACCAAAAAGATCAAAATCACCTCTTGCGCTCCCAGCGTGCCAATGAGTGCTAATGTCGCGTTCATGGCGAATACCCTAGCCCGGAAAACGCGCTTTGCCTAGAGATATCCGATGCCGAGTCATCCATCGGCTGAAAAAACCACAGTTCGGAAGCGGAGCAACACTTGCGAGGCCGGCTTTCCATTGACGCCGCAGCCACATCGGCAAACACTGCCTCGTCATGGCGATCCGCAAACCCTCTAACGCCCGCAAGTCCGCCGGGAAAGGCCCATCCAATCTCCTGCTCCACGCATCCTCCGATGATCCGGACATGCTCTATTTCAGCCGCTTTCACGCCAGCGATCCCTACCTCGCGTTCCGCATCAACGGGCGCCGCATCGGTGTGGGCATACCGATGGAATTCGCCCGCATGAAAAATGAGTCGACATACGACGATGTGCTTCTGCTCCCCGAACTCCGCGAAGGGGCTTCCAGACAATTTAAATTGACGAATGGTGTGCAGCCGACCGATGCCGAGATCGTCCAGTATGTCGCCAAGCTCTACGGCATCAAGGAATTTCAAATCGGCCACCGTTTTCCCGCCGGGCTCGCGCTCGAGTTGCAAGCCGCCGGGTTCAAGCTCGATGTGGCCCCTCCTGGGGGGCTGCTTCCCGAGCGCGCCATCAAGACGAAAGATGAGATCGCCGCGCTGCGCATGGGTAATAAGGCCAGCGCCGCCGGCCACTATGCCGTTGCGAAGACCTTGGAGGGGGCCACCATCCGCAATGGATATGTCATCCATCAGGGCAGCAAGCTCACCTCCGAGCGTCTCCGCGAGATCATCTTCTCGGCGGTGATCCAGCACGGTGCCGTGGCCGCCGATACCATCGCCGCCGCCGGCGATCAGGCCTGCAATTGCCACGAGGCCGGAACCGGCCCGATTCGCGCCAACGAGCTCATTGTCGTGGACATCTTCCCGCGCCGCCTTCATGACGGCTATTGGGGCGACATGACCCGGACATTCCTCAAAGGCAAGGCCAGCGATGCTCAGCGGCACCTTGTCCGCACCGTGAAACGCGGCCATGAGCTCGGCATCAAGGCCTGCAAACCCGGTGCCACCGGAGGCTCTGTCCAGAAAGTCGTCGATGATTTCTTCGCAAAAGAAGGATACAAAACCATCCGCAACAGTCGTGAGCCCGAAGGGTTTTTCCACGCCATCGGCCATGCTATCGGCCTCGAGGTGCACGAGGAGCCGGTGTTGCGCGCCAATGCCAAGCCGAAGTTGAAGGAAGGCATGGTCGTCACTATCGAGCCGGGCCTCTACTACCGCGGTCTCGGTGGCTGCCGCATTGAGGACGTCGTCCACATCATCAAAGGCGGTTGCGAGAAAATTTCCAGCGCTCCTTACAAGTGGGAGATTGCCTGAATACCGGAAACCCTTGCCACTGAATGGCTGCCCGTACTTCGATCATTCCCCAAACACTCATCACGACCATGCGCCCACTACCGACCTATCTTGCCATTTTCGCCCTCCTGACTGCTCCGCTGCTCGCGGAAAAACCGAAGCAGCCGAACATCCTATTCATTTTCTCAGACGACCACGCTCTCCAAGCCATCACCGCATATGGCAACAGCCGTTATGCCGAGCATTTCCAAACTCCCCATCTCGACCGCCTCGCCGCCGATGGAGCGTTGTTTGTGAATTCGTTCTGCGCCAACTCCATATGCGGCCCGTCGCGCGCATGCGTTCTCACGGGCAAACATTCGGTCCACAATGGCTTCGTCGACAACAGCTCGCGCTTTGATGGCTCCCAGCCCACCGTCAACAAATACCTCGGTGCCGCCGGATACGAGACCGCGGTCATCGGTAAATGGCACCTCGTCACCAAGCCCGTCGGCTTCGACCACTGGGAAGTCCTCCCCGGCCAAGGTAGTTATTGGAATCCGGATTTCATCCAGATGGACGGCACCAAGAAGCGCTTCGAAGGATACGTCACCGACATCATCACCGACAAAACCATCGACTGGCTCGAAAACCGCGAGGACAAGGACAAGCCCTTTTTCCTGATGAGTCAGCACAAGGCCCCGCACCGCAACTGGATGCCCGCCGAACGCCACCTCATGCTCTTCGAGGGCATCGACCTGCCCGAACCGGAAACCCTCTTCGACGATTATGCCAATCGCAGCGTCGCCCTGCAAAAACAGGAGATGACCATTTCCGACCACTTCTTCTGGGGGTGGGACATGTTCTTCCACGAAGCCCCGCCCGCAGCCGCTGGAATGATGGATGGCCTCATCAATCACGAATACAGGCGCATGACGCCGCTCCAGCAGCGGTCATTCGACTTCGCATACGGCCCGCGCCAGCAAAAATTCCTCGACGACCTCGCCGCCGGGAAACTCAGCGCAAAAGACATCACCCGTTGGAAATACCAGCGCTACATCAAGAACTACCTGCGCACCATCCGCGCCGTCGACGAGAACATCGGTCGTCTCATGGAATATCTCGAAGAAGCCGGCCTCGCCGACAACACCATCGTCATTTACTCATCCGACCAGAGCTTTTTCCTCGGCGAAAAAGGTTGGTATGACAAACGCTGGATGTTCGAGGAATCCCTCACCATGCCCTTCATTCTGCGCTGGCCCGGCGTCGTCAAACCCGGCATCCGTCCCGAGGCGATGATCCAGAACATCGACTACGCCCCCACCTTCCTCGATGCAGCCGGTCTCGAAATCCCCGCCGACATCCAGGGCCGCAGTCTCCTTCCCATTCTCAAAAACGAGGGTCAAACTCCGGACGACTGGCGCGACGCGATCTACTATTTCTACACCGGCGAAGACACCCACGCCGTCGCCGCCCACGACGGCGTCCGCACCGAGCGCTATAAGCTTTTCTACCTGCCACGCACAAAGGAATGGCAGCTCTTCGATCTCGTCGAGGATTCCAACGAAATGCACAGCGTCCACGCCGATCCCGCATACACCGAGGTTTTCGCTGAAATGAAAGCCCGCTACACAGCCACACGCACCCACTACCGAATTCCGGAAGGCCTGCCGCAATAAACAAAGCCTGCCTCGCTTGCCTCCACCCTTCATATCCATGCTTCCCTGGTTTGAAAATGGCGCCTTCCCGATCTGCCTCGCCCCGATGGCCGGGGTGACCGATCTGGTTTTCCGGCACATTTGCAAAGAGCTCGGTGCGGATGTGATGGTCACCGAATTCGTCTCCGCCGAGGGCATCCTCCAACGCGATGACCGCACGCGGCGATACACCGAGTTCACCGACGGACAGCGCCCGGTCGGCGTGCAGCTCTTCGGGGCCGATGGCCCGCGGATGGGCGAGGCGGCCCTGAAAATCATCGATTGGAAACGGCCCGACTTCATCGACATCAACTTCGGCTGCCCGGTCAACAAGGTGGTCGCAAGGAATGGCGGCTCGTCGCTTTTGCGCGATTGCCCGCTGCTGGCCAGCGTGGCGACCGGCGTGGTCGAGAAAGTCGGTGGCCGCGTGCCGGTCACCGCGAAGATCCGCATCGGTTGGGACGCGCAGACGGTCAATGCCGTGGAGGTCGCCAAAACACTCGTCGATTGCGGCATCCAGGCGATCACCGTGCACGGCCGCACCCGCGCCCAAGGGTATGGCGGCGAGGCGGATTGGGAGGTGATCGACGCGGTGGCCCGCGCGGTCTCAGTGCCGGTGATCGGCAATGGCGACATCGCATGCGGCGAGGATATCGCCCGCCGCCGCCGCGAAACCGCCGTCTCCGGCGTGATGATCGGCCGCGCCGCCATGCAGAATCCGTGGGTGTTCCGTGAGGCGAAACATTTCATCGCCACTGGCGCAATCCTCCCCCCGGTGCCGATCGAAGAACGCTGGGCGCTGGTGATGCGCCACTGCCGACTGGCAATCGAAAGCGGCCGCTATGGCGATGAAAAACATACGCTCACCGCGATGCGCTCGCGCCTGATGGCCTATTGCAAGGGTTTCCCGGGTGCGCGAGAACTTCGCCAAAAACTCTGCCATGTCGCATCCGTCGCCGACGTTGAGGCGCTCGCCGAATGGTCGCAGAGCCAAAGCCATTCGGCCCTGTAATTCCGCAAACCATGAAAACAGAACTTCTTTCATCTACCGGCAATAATAAAAGGAGTCTCCTATTATTTGAAATGCCTGTCATTTGGGGTGGCAGGGGGTGTGGGTATGGTCAGCGTTTTGTGGCGTCGCCCAGGAACCTCAGTAAGTCGTCGCGGCCTGTGCCCTTGGTGCTGGAGCAAAGGAACTCACGGGCTGGCGGGCGGCGCAGGTGAGTGAGCGCGGCAAGGAAGGATTCGATGGAAGCGCGATTGCGCACGGGTGATTGCTTGTCGGCCTTGGTGAAGACCAGCGAGTATGGCGCGGGGGTGCCGATCAGCCATTCGATGAAGGCGAGGTCGATCTTCTGCGGTTCCAACCGCACGTCGATGAGTACGAAGGTGTGGATCAGATTTTTCCGATTTACCAGATAGTTTGCGACAAGCTCGTTGAACTCATGTTTTCCCGTTTTCGAGGTTTTGGCGTATCCGTAACCGGGAAGGTCCACCAGCGACCACACGTTGTTGATGAGGAAGAAATTGAGCAACTGTGTCTTGCCCGGAGTGGCGGAGACCTTCGCCAGATGCTTGCGGTGGACCAGCATGTTGATCAGCGAGGATTTTCCCACGTTCGAGCGCCCGATGAAGGCGGCTTCCGGATGATCCCACGCCGGGCAGCGCGTGACCTCGGCGGCGCTGGTGATGAATTCGGCGGATCGGATCTTCATGGGTGCAAAGCCTTGCCGCTGTTTTGCGTGGTGGTGGTCCCGTCAGGAATCGAACCTGAATCTACGGCTTCGGAGGCCATCGTCATATCCATTGGACCACGGGACCGATTCACACGCGGCGCGGTTGGTAGCAATACGCGGTGTCCGGCGCAAGAACAAGGTGGATTCCCGTCAGTTTCGAATCCGCGTGAGTCAGGATTTCTTCTCGCGGATCAGCGGCAGGGTGGCGGCGACCTTTTCCTTGAGTTCCTTGCCGGGCTTGAATTTCACTGCGGCGCGTGCGGGGATGATCACGTCTTTGCCGGGGTTTTTCGGGTTGCGGCCGACTTTCGCCTTCATTTCGCGGACTTCGAGCGTGCCGAAATTCCGCATCACCACGGTGTCGCCCTGGGCGAGGGATTCGCTCATTTCGAGGATCATGCGCTGGATGATCTCTGCGACGACTTGCTGGGTGACGGCAAAACCTTCCTGGCCGAGTTGATCGGTGATGCGGATGGCGAGTTCGCGTTTGGTGATGGTGGGCATTTGCGGGGGGGTGTAAGCTATGAATGTGCCAATGCTGGCGAATCGGTTATGACGTTAATTGGGTTAGAATGGGTGGTGCCGGGGTGTTTTGCCACCCTAAAAAACCGGTTTAACTTGCGCGTCCGGCGCATCGGCGGGCTTGTGGCGATTCCGTGCTCGGCACTTGCAATCGCGCGGAGCACAACCTAGGCATGGCGCGCATGCCACGTTTTCTTCCGTTGTTCCTGACGTGTGTCCTGGCCGCCCCGGTTTTCGCCGGAGCGGGGGAATCGCCGGATGTTTCTAATCATGTGCAGTTGGAAACAAGCCACGGAGTCATCGTTCTGGAGCTCGACCCATTGAATGCTCCGATCACGGTTGAAAACTTCCTCAGATATGTGGGTGAAGGGCATTATCATGATACGGTTTTCCACCGTGTGATCGACGGCTACATGATCCAAGGGGGAGGATTCATCCTCGAGGATGGCATGTGGGTCGAGCGTCAGGCATCCGGCGAGGGTATTCGAAACGAGAGCAACAACGGATTGAAAAATCTCCGGGGCAGCATCGCAATGGCACGCACGGCGGATCCTAACAGCGCGCGGTCCCAATTTTTCATCAACGTGGCGGACAATCCGGCGTTGGATTTCCCGAGTTACGGCGGCTACGCCGTGTTCGGCAAGGTGGTCGGAGGGATGGAGGTTGTCGACCGGATTCAAGGCGTCGAGACCGGGGATTCCATGCTGGTGATGCGCGACCCGGAGACCGGCGCGCCGTTGCCGATACGCGCGCAAGACGTTCCGCTTGAACCGGTGACCATTCGATCCGCGGCGGTGATGGTGGCATCGCCAGCGGAGCCGGAGCAGATCGGGGCGGGGTCGATCTATTACTGGCTGTGTCCATTGATCGCGCTGCTTGCTGGTTCGGTGCCATTCGGCCTGCTGATCGCACGTGGTTGCGGAGTGGACATTCGTGCGCACGGATCGGGAAACATCGGTGCCACCAACGTTCTCCGGGTTTGCGGGAAAAAACCGGGCATCACCTGCCTTGTGCTCGATCTCCTCAAGGGATTCATCCCCGTTGTCCTTGCTGTGAACCTGCTACCGATCGATGGGCGGACGATCCAGTTGCCTATCGACTTGCTTGCGCCAATGGCCTTTGTGGTGCCGGAATCCGGCGCGCTCGGGGCCCAGCTCGTGCATATCCTCACCGCACTTGCGGCCGTGATCGGTCACAATCATTCGCCATGGGTTGGCTTCAAGGGCGGCAAGGGCGTTGCGACCTCCGCGGGCGTCCTGCTCGCGTTGATGCCGGTAGGTGTCTTGTGCCTGCTGGTCGTCTGGCTGATCGTGTTTCTCACCAGCCGTTATGTTTCGCTGGCCAGTGTGGCGGCGGCGGTTTCGCTTCCGTTGATGACGTTTTACGGTTCGTGGACCCATGGTCGCATCCAGGATGGTAACTGGAACAAGCCGCTCTTCGTGCTGGCGGTGTTGATCGCGGCCATGGTGGTATGGAAACATCGTTCGAACCTGCAACGGCTTCGCAGCGGCACGGAAAACCGATTTGAATGGAGGAAAAAACGCACCGATGGATGATTTGAAATTCCAAGATATCGCAATTGTCGGCTCCGGGTCATTTGGCACGGCGATGGCACGTTTGCTTCAGCCGAAATGTGCAACCATTCGGATGATTGGCAGGGAGCAGGCGGTGGCGGATTCGATCAACCTGCGGCATCGCAATTCGCATTACCTCACGGAGATCGAGCTTGCCCCGCATGTTGTGGCCGGCACCCGGATGGATGTGGCGTTGGACGCGGATCTGGTGATTTTCGCGGTCCCCACCTCCGTCACCCGCGAAGCGGCCAAGGCGCTTGCCGTGGCCGGCCTTCCGGCTCACGTGCCGTTGCTTTCGTGCGCCAAGGGGGTTGAGTTAGAGACCGGCGAGCGGATGTCGGAAATCCTCCAGGAAGTCTTCCCGGAAAATCCGATTGCGGTTCTTTCGGGGCCGAACCACGCCGAGGAAATCGCGCGCGGCATGGCGACGTGCGCGGTGATCGGTTCGGTGGACAGCGAGCTGGCACGGCGTTTGCAGGACTTGTTCATGTTCCCTCATTTTCGCAGTTACACCAGCGACGACGTGGCGGGGCTTGAATTTGGCGGAGCCATCAAAAACATCTATGCCATCGCCGCCGGCATGGCGCACGGACTCGGGCTCGGAGATAACGCCGTGGCGGCATTGGTCACCCGCGCGCTTGCGGAAATGACGCGCCTTGGCACCGCACTCGGCGCGAACCCCGAGACATTCGCGGGCCTCTCAGGCGTGGGGGATCTCGTCGTCACCTGTTTTTCCGAGCATTCCCGCAACCATCGCGTGGGTCTCGCGATCGGCCGGGGTGGCACGCTCGAAGCCGCCGTGGCCTCGCTTGGAATGGTGGCGGAGGGGGTGCCGAATACCCGATCGATTTACCAACTCGCCCGGCGCAACGAGGTGCGCACGCCGATCATCGACGCGGTTTTCCGGATTCTTTACGAGGACCAGCCCGCCGCCGAGGCGATGCGCGACCTGCTGACACGGGATCCACGGCCGGAACAAAGCTAGATTTTTAATTCTCCCTACCTTTTTCCGCGGTTGATGTTATGAGTATCACGATGCCCCGAATTTTGCCATCCATCTTGCTTTTGGGAATCGTCCTGTCTGGAAGGTCATCCGCCTCGTCGGCGGATGAGTGGCTGGTCAAGGCCGATCGGTTCGAGCAACAAGGGCAGACGAAGGAAGCTCTTGCGGCGCTCGTCGAAGCCGACAAGTTGCTCCCAAACCGCCCGGAGATCCTGGTTCGCATCGCCAAACAGCACGGCGACTTGATGACGGAACAACGGGAGCCCGCAGCTCGCAAGGCATCCGCGTTGAAGGCGCTGGCATTCTCAAGGAGGGCGCTGGAAATCGACGAGCGCCACAGCGATGCGCATCTTGCGGTCGCTATTTCCCTTGGGAAGAAGACCGAGTTCATGGGTAACCGGGAGAAAATCGAAACGTCCCGCGAAATCCGCCAGCATGCCGAGCGCGCGCTGGCACTCAACCCGGAGTGTGATTACGCCCACCACATGCTTGGCCGCTGGCATCAGGAGCTTGCGGGAGTCGGTGGGGCGACGCGGGCATTGGCGCGCCTCATTTATGGGAGAGTGCCAAGCGCGAGTTATGAAGACGCGGTGCGGCATTTCGAGCGTGCCAGGGCGCTGCGGCCGGATCGTTTGATTCACAAGATCGAGCATGGGAGGACCCTTGCGATCATGGGGCGCACGGCCGAGGCTCGTGAATTGCTTGTTGTGGCATTGGAAATGCCGAGCCGCGATAAGGATGACGAGGAGGCCAAGCAACGCGGGCGGGCGACATTGAGGGGGATCCGATGAGGCCGATGCGATTCGGTGGTTGTGGGATGCGTGGCAGTCGTGCAAAAAAATACCGGAGCCCCACGGTGGAGGCTCCGGCTTGATGGGTGGATACGAATGGATCCGCTGGCTTAGTTCGGCTCAGGTGCGACGATCGTTGGCGAACCGCCTGTTCCCCAAACGGAGTTTGAACCCGTTTGCAGGATGTCCTGACCGTTCAGAATGGCTTTGCCACTGTTGTCGATGTTGATGGAAACGGCACTGAGGTCGAGTTTCAGAATCACTGCGCGCGAATCGAACGGATCGGGATCGAAATCCGTGGTGCTGCCCTCAAGAAGAGGCGCGCAGATCACGGGACGTCCGGGGTTGCCCGATGCACTTTGCGCGCTGGTCGCGTTGCGCAGAATGTATCCAAACCCGCATTCGCCTGCGGCAAGTGCATCAGTAGGATCTTCCTGGTTGTAAACGTTGTCCGGGCGAATCGTGTAGGTGGTCTTCACATAGAAGATTTCCTCGGAGTTCGTGATGCCTGCGGCGAAGAGCTGGCGGAAATACGAATTGGAATTGCCGCTGGGCGTCACTTCGCTGGTTCCGGTATTCGTTGCCACGGAGGCGGAGGTGCTTGCGTCGGGGAATTTGCCGTATTCGTTGTCGAAATCCAGCAAGGCCATGCCGACTTGGCGGCCGTTGCTGAGGGCCTGCGTTTGGTCGGCTTTTTTCCGTTGGCGCATGACCATGGGAGCTGCGAGGCCCGCCAGTGCGGCAATGATGACGATGACGACGAGCAGTTCCACCAAGGTGAAACCGCCTTTTAGTTTTCGGTGCATGTTCATTTTATATGGGGTTTTGTTGTTCTTATGGATGGGCAATCGCCCGTTATGATGGCCCGGGGCCGAGTGCTTTAAATGGCTATCATTCCCGGGATGATGAAAAATTAGCCCGGCCCCTCCGTGAAGACAAGCTGGAAAGTTCGATTTGTTCCGCGTGGCGCGGAGAATCAGGCGTTCATGAGCGATTCGATGTCCTCCACCTCGATGGGGATTGCCGCCATCAGGTCGGTGTTGGCGTTTTTCCCGATGAGGAAATCATTTTCCAAGCGCACCCCGAGGCCTTCCTCGCGGATGTAAATTCCGGGCTCGATCGTGAACACCATGCCGGGGGCGAAAGGCTCGTTCGGCGGTGCGACGTCATGAACGTCGAGCCCGAGATGGTGTGAGATGCCGTGCATGAAGTATCGTTTGACGAGGGGTTTTTCCGGTCCCTGTTTTTTCGCTTCGTTAGCGTCAATCAGGCCGAGCCCGATGAGCTCCTGCTCCATCAATGCGACGACCTGTTTTTGAAGTTTGGCCGGGGTGTTGCCCGGGCGGAGAAGTTCGTTGGTGGCGCGCAGGACGCGCAGCACGGCGTTGTAGACATCGCGCTGGCGGGGCGTGAACCTGCCGTTTACCGGAATGGTGCGGGTCAGGTCTGCGTTCCAGCCGGCATACTCGGCGGCGACGTCCATCAGCAGCATCTCCCCGTCGTTGCAAACCTGGTTGTTCTCGTTGTAGTGGAGCACGCAGGCGTTTTTTCCTGACCCGATGATCGGCAGGTAGGCAAACCCCCGTGATCCTGAGCGGACGAACTCGTGCAGGAATTCGGCTTCGATCTCCCACTCGCCGACGCCGGGTTTTACAAACCCGAGGACGCGCCGGAATCCGGCCCCGGTGATGTCGCAGGCTTTTTGCAACATGGCGATTTCCTCGTCGCTTTTGATCATGCGCAGCCGCTGCATCAGGGGTGCGAGGCGCTCGTAGGTGTGCAGGGGATAGCGTTCGCGGCACTCGCGGATGAACCTGTCGTTGCGGGTCTCGACGATGGCGGCCGCGCGCAGATGTTCGTTGGTGAGCAGGTAGATGTGATCGCATTGCGGAGCCACGCGGTGGAAGTGGCCTTCGAAGTCCCGGGTCCAGGACACCCGCTGGATGCCGGATGTGGCGGTTGCTGCCTGCTTGTCGAGCTTGTGTCCCTCCCAGACAGCGATTTCCTCATTGGTTTCACGCACGAAGAGAATCTCGGTGTGATCGGGATCGGCAGGCAGCCCGGTGGCGATCAACAAAATCGTCTCTTCTTGGTGGATGCCGGTGAGGTGGTAGAGGTCGGTATTCTGGCGGAATGGCATCACGCCGTCGGCATTCGTCGGCATCACGTCGTTCGAATGCGCGATCAACAGACTGCGTGGTTTGAGCATCGCGCGAAGGTTTTCGCGATTGCGGGTGAAAAATTCGGCGGGAGCGGATTGCGTTCTCACGCCGGGGATTCCATGCCATCGGGTCTCGCCAGACAACGGCAGACTTCGCACATTTTCATGCAAATGGCATTTCGGGTAAATTATTTTTCCAGGAAAATTATTATTGCGCCTGGTTTTTGGGGTTTTCGGGCGGTCCGGCTTAGCGGGGGGCGCGGGGTTTGGCGAGGCGGGGTGGGTCGAAGGTGACGGTGGTGATGGATGTGCGGCGGCCATTTGCGGGATTGTGGCTGGACACCTGCATGCGCCGGAGCGTCCAAACGTCGCGCGTGACCTGCATGACGTCCTCGACTTGGAATTCCTTGATTAGCCCGCCCTCGCGGTTGTGGCCGCGGATGCGCATGAACGCGCCGAAACGTTTATGCACCCAGACGTAGACGGCCTCGTATCGGCCCGGGGTGCCAACGGGCTTGTCGAGGCGGATTTTGTAGCACGCTTGGCCGTTGACATTTTCCTCGCCTTCGAATTTCGGGTTCGGCCAGTAGAAGAATCGGAACGCGAGGTCTTCGTAGGTGAGATCGGTGTTGGCGATCGGCTCGATGAGTTGCTCGCGCGGGAATTTGACCTGTCGGCCATTGATCATGCGGAAGAGTTCGAATTGTTCGTCGCCAAGGCGCATGTGGAAGACATTCCAGTCGTTGCGGTTTTCCGCGTATTGGAACTGAATGTCCTGCCCTTTGAGGAAAAGGGCGATGGGGGTGCGCTTGCCGCTGCGAGAAAGGGAGCCATCGAGCGGGCCTTCGAGCTCGGTAAGAGTAGCGGCGATCCGGGCGCCTTCGATGATCTTTACGGGATCGGGGGCCTGGGCGGTCGCTGGCATCACGGCGGTGAGAACCGCGGCGGCAGTGGCGAGGAAATGTTTTGTCATGGAAGGATGATGGCGTTGCATGTGCGGTTGGACAAGGGCGGCCTTTGATTCCTTCAATTTGATTTCGCCACGGTGGATTCGTGGATTCCCGTCTCGACAGGCCAAGCGGCGCTGGCAAGCGTTTCCGGCGTGATGATGATTTTTGAAAGCGACACGCCGCTCGAGTGGGGGGCGCTGGATTTACCGATGCTCGGGATCGGCTGTGATTGGCATGGCGCGCCGATGGAGCCGGTGCCTGGTTATGCGCTGGCGTGCGACCCCGGGCACCTTTGGTTTGTGGCACACCACCGCGCGCCGGCGCGGTCGCATCCGGATTCGCGCCCGGGGTTGTTTTGTGCGGATTTGTGGGTGCACGATGTGGCCGAGTTTTTTTTGTTGGATCCGGCAAGCGGCAGGTATCTCGAATTCAATCTCGCCGCGAACGCGGCGTGGTGGAGTTGTGAGTTTACGGCGGCAAGGCAACGTGCGGACTCGGCCGACGTGGCGGTGCCCGGCGTGCGGACGTGGGCAGATCTTTCGCCGGATGGGGCCTGGCTCGCGGCGATGGCGGTGCCGCTCGACGTGTTGCGCGCGAGGATCGGTTTCGGCGCGGCGACCCGGATGAATGTGTGCATGATTCTCGGCACTCCCGAGCAACGGTTTTTTTCGGCCATTCCGCTGGGTTTGGGTGATCCGGATTTCCATCGGCCGGAGAGTTTCGCAGAAGTGCGCTTTCAGCCCCTCTCCGGGTTGGGCTGGGGTGGTGATCCGCCGGGACTTTGAGGTTCACCTTCTTTTGGCGTTGCTTGAAGCCGTGGAGACGGATGAAAGTCGCCCCGCCATGCTCGACATCCGCGTGATCCGCGAAAACCCCGAATTTGTGAAAACCCGCCTCCTCACCCGCGGGGGAGACGCCCATGCCCTGATTGACGACGTGCTCGCGTGCGACGAGGAGCGTCGTTCCGCGGAGACGGCGAAGCAGCAGTTGCAGAATCAGCGCAAGACGCTCTCGAAAGAGATCGGGATGCGCCGTGGCAAGGGCGAGGATACCGCGGAGGTGGAAAGCGAGGTGCGCGGCATCAACGAGGAGATCACCAAACTGGATGCCGCCGCCGAGGCGGCGGCGGCAAGGCAGGCCGGGCTGCTCCTGAATATCCCGAACCTGCCCCACGAAGCCTGTCCGGTGGGTGCCGACGAGGCGGCCAATCCCGAGGTGCGCGTTTGGGGTGAAAAACCACAAATCGAGGACGCTCTCGACCACGTCGAGCTGGCGACGCGCCACGGATTGATCGATTGGGACGGCGGGGTGCGCGTGGCGGGATCCGGATTTGTCGTTTATCGCGGAGCGGGAGCGCGTTTGGAGCGGGCGCTGATCAGCTTCCTGTTAGATACGCAGGCCGCACATGGCTATGAGGAGGTGAACGTGCCGCACTTGGTGAAACGCGAGTGCATGGAGGGGACCGGGCAGTTGCCGAAATTCGAGGACGACATGTATGGAACGGACCTCGACGAGGATGGATCAAGCCGTTTGTTCCTCGCGCCGACCGCGGAGGTGCCGGTGACCAATCTTTACCGCGACACGTTGCTGGCGGAGGCGGATTTGCCCGTGCGCATGTGCGCCTACACCCCGTGTTTCCGCCGCGAGGCGGGTTCGGCGGGCCGCGACAACAAGGGGATCATCCGCATGCACCAGTTCGACAAGGTGGAGCTTGTGCAGGTGGTTCATCCGGATCGCGGGTTTGAGGTTTTGGAGGAGCTGACGAGTCACGCGGAGGCCGTGTTGCAAAAGCTCGGTTTGCACTACCGGGTGATCGAACTTTGCACGGGCGACATCGGATTTTCCTCGGCCAAGACATACGACATCGAGGTGTGGGCGCCGGGGCAGGGGAAATATCTCGAGGTGTCGAGCTGCTCGTGTTTCACCGATTACCAGGCGCGGCGGATGAAGCTGCGGTTCAAGGATGCGGATGGCAAAAACCGTTTTCCCCATACCTTGAACGGTTCCGGCACGGCGCTGCCGCGGCTTTATGTGGCGATCCTCGAACAGTGCCAACAGCCGGACGGGTCGATCCTTTTGCCGCTGGCGCTGGTGCCGTATTTCGGCTCGGAAGTGATCGGATGAACCGGTGTTGCGTCCACTCACGGCGACGCGGCAATCCGGTTCCCGGAAAACCCAGGATATTTGCTTACGCAGTGCAGGCGGGGCAGGTGCCGAAGAATTCGAGCTCGTGGTAGAGGTTTTTGTATCCGGTTTTTTCGCGGATTTCGTCCTCCAAATCGTGGACCGGGCATGGGGCGTTGATTGCCTCGATCCGGCCGCATTCGGTGCAGATGAGATAGTCGCTATGCTTACCGGGAAGCAACAGGGTGAAATAGGCGGCGCGTTCGTGGAGGCCGAGCCGGCGCACCAGGCCGTGGCTGGCGAGGCGCTGAAGGAGGCGGAAGACGGTGGCTTTGTCGCATTGGTCGGTAAGGCGCGGTGAGGATGCGAGTTCGGAGAGGGTCATCGGCCGGTTTTTCTCCATCATGGTGAGGAGAAGTTCTTCAAGTGCCTTGGTGCGGCGGAGGCCGGCGCTGCGGCATCGGTCGATGGTTTGCTGGAGGAGCGTGCTCATGGCGGAGTGACGGCACGCGAAGCATAGGAGCGGAGCCGGGACGATGGAAACGAAAATCGGGATTAGCGTTTTTCGATGGCGACCAGGGTGATGTCGTCCATTTGAGGGCCGTCGTCGGTGAACATGGCGAGCGTGTCGCGCATTTGTGAGATGACGGCGGCTGCGCCGAGCGGGGCGGCCTCGCGGAATGCGGCGGACATGCGGTCGAGGCCGAATTCCTCCTCTTCGTCGTTGAGCGCCTCGCGGACGCCATCGGTGTAGAAGAGGATGCAATCGCCGGTTGAGAGTTCGATCGTCTCGTCGCGTGTGGCGCGCTCGAAGACAGTGCCCGCATCGATGCCGAGCGCAAGGCCGGGCGGGCGCAGGCGTTCCACAGTGGAGGTCGCGCGGCGGTAAAGCAGTGCGGGATCGTGTCCGGCGCGGGCGTGGGTGACGGTGCCGGATTGCTCGTCGAGAATGGCGTAGGAGAAACTGATGAACATGTCCTCGCGGATGTCCGGGTAGAGCAGTCTGTTGACGGCCGCAAGGGCGCGGGTGGGGGAGAGCTCGCCTTTGGCGACGGCGCGCAGGGTGCTGCGGCACATGGACATCAGCAATCCTGCAGGAACACCCTTTCCGGAGACGTCCGCGATGGCGACGCCGAATTTTCCATCGCCGACGCGGATGAAATCGTAGTAATCGCCGCTGATGATGCGCGCTGAGAGGTTCACTCCGCTGATGCGGAAACCGGGAACCACCGGGTCGGTCTCGGGAAGCAGGACGCGCTGGACTTCGCGGGCGTTGTTGAGTTCGCGTTCGTAGACGCGTTTTTCACTGGCTTCGCGGTGGATGTGGGCGTTGCCGATGGCAAAGGCGGATTGCTCGGCGACGGCACGAAAGACCGCGAAGTCATTGGCATTGAACGCACCGTCATTGTGTCTTCGGGCGACTGCAAGCACGCCGAGATCTCGTCCCGCGTGTTTCAGGGGTGCGATGAGCGCGGATACATTGTCGGTGTAGCGGACGAGTTGGTCGCGAAAGACCGGGTGGTTTTTCACGTCGGGCACGAATTCGGCCTCACCCGTGCCGAGGCAATTGCCGAGCAGTCCTTCGTCGATCGCGATGCGTGAGAGCCGGAGGTGGCTTTCTAGAGCTTTTGGGTCGCGTTCGGCGCGCTTGCGGATTTCGTGCGGGATGCCGATGAGCGGCGGGCAGTCTTCGGAAATGTAGGCGGGATGGAGGAAGCCCGGCTCACTCCCCAAAAGGTAGATGGCTCCGCCGCGGGCGGAGACGACCTTGTCGATGCCATCGACAATGATGCGTGCGAGAGCGCCGGGGGAGGGCTCGCCTTCGATCGCGTGGCCGAGATCGTGAAGGAACTGGAACATGCGTTGTTCCTCACCCTCGAAGTCCTTGAACCGTTTGCGCAGCCGTCTCGACTGGCGGCGGTGGTTTTGCAGTGCGGCGACCAATCCGATGATCACCATCATCGCGCTAAGGACGAGGATGTGGGCCGGATCGTTCATGGGTGATTCAAAATGAGTGATGCGGCGTTCGGACTGCCGGGTTGGAGTAAATCACGGCTCTTTGCCTGTTGCCGGTGTTGCGGCTTCGTCGCGCAGGATCGAGATGACGCTGGAGAAGCGTTCGGCGTTTTCCTTGTTGGCCTCGGCGAGTGTTTCATGGGCCTCCAGCACATGTTTCGCGCGATCCCGGACTTCCGGCAGAGCGGCTGAGGAGCGGGGTGGGGTGAGTGCCGTGCGGATTGTGTCGATGCGACCGATCCAAGGCGCGTCCGGCGGGCAGATTTCCATCATGCAGTCGAGCCCGAGGTCTTCGAGGGATTGTCGGCCGCGGGCGTCGATGTCGCAGATTTCCAGAACGCCACCGCTTGCGGCGAGCCTGACGGCCATGCCGGCGAGGCAGCCCATGAATGTGGAGTCCATGCCGGTGCAGTCGCCGAGATCGATGACGAGCCGAGATTCGCCCGCGCTGATTCGTTCATCACCGAATTGCTTCATGGTCGGGCTGACGAGAAACGAGCCTTTGCCCACGCAGCGGATCCAACTGAAGCCTTCAAAATTACCGACCGAAATCTGGGTGTCTGTTTTCACTGAAAAGTCTGATGCTCAGGGGAATTCGCGCACGTTGTTAGCATAACCCGTCGGTGCGCCACGTCAATCGCCCTTCCCGGGATTTTCGCTGGAAGGGCGTTGCTTATTGCCAGAGGTAGGATTGGCGGGTGGCAACGATCTGGTTGCCGCGGCGAAGTGTCGCGCGCCATGCGAGCACCCGCCCGCCTTGGAAATAGTCGTCACCGATGATGGCGATTTCGGTTTTGCCGGAGGTCGAATGTTTCGGGAAATCACGGTGCACGGTCTTGATGCTGCTACCGGTTGCGCCCTGTTGATATTCGAAGGCGATCGAGGCGGGGCCCAGCTTGGTGTCGGCGTCTTTCCAGTGGATCGTGTAATATGCGCCGAGGAGATTTTTGCGCTCCTCCATGCTTACCGCGCCATGGAGCCTGCGGAGTTTCTCGTTGCGGGCCATCGGGTCGTTGCCCTCGCCGTTATGGTTTTGATCGCGCACGACGTGGGTGGTCACCTTGAGTGGCGGAGGGCTAGCGCACGCGGCGACAAGAACGGCGGTGAGGATGGCAGACCATTTGCAGAGGACCATGGGCGCATCCAACCAGACGACTCCGCCTGAGGCAAGCGGCGATATGTGGCAGAAATTAAGCATTGCGAAGGACTTTCAATCCCATTAGGGTCCGCCACCGCCGAATGGCGTGGCATCCGGCAGGTTGCTTCATTTCATTCGCGGTTGATTCCAAGATTCTATGCCAGCACGTCCTCAAAACAGATCACGCGGCCCCCAAGGCGGTGGCCGTGGTCGCGGCCGATACGGCCCGCCGAAAAAACGAGCCAATGAAGGCGAGGACAAGGCGGTCGAAGTCGAGGGGGAGATTTCCTCGGTTCTTGCCGGCACCATGTTTCGCGTGAAGCTCGCCAGCGGCCACGAAGTGCTCGCTCATATTTCCGGCAAGATGCGCAAGCGCTTCATCCGCTTGGTGGTGGGGGACAAGGTGAAGATGGAGATGTCGCCTTATGACCTGACCAAGGCGCGCATCGTCTTCCGTCTCTGACAGGTGGGGCGGCTTAATCCGGATCGGTGCCGGTTTCCTCCGCCTCGATGGCGGCGAGCGCCTGTGTGCTCCGGCGTTCAACGAAAATTTCGCCCAGCAAGGTGCTTTGGCGGACAACGAATTGGTTGAGCTTCATGAGTTCGAGCATGGCCAGGAAGGTGACGATGACCTCGGACTTCGTCGTCGCGGATGCGAAAAGCGCGTCGAAACGGCGTTCCTCGCCGGGTTTGAATTCCTTGAGGAGGAACTCGATTTTATCGGCGACAGTGTAGCGGTCGTCGATGATGTCGCCGAAATCGTGGGATTCCTCGAAGCGCTTGAGGACGTTCTGGAACGCGCGGATGAGATCGAAGATGGAGACATCGGCGAGAGGTGCGGGCTCCTCGGTGGGTTTCTCACCGAGGTCGGGCTGGTGTGCGAAGTGGCCTTCGAGTTCCATTTCGCGCAGCGAGAGGAATCCGGCGGCGTCTTTGAATTTTTTGTATTCGATGAGCTGGCGAATCAGCTCCCAGCGCGGATCGTCCTCCTCGGCATCCTCCTCGGGTGGTTGTTCGGGGCGGGGGAGCAGGGTGCGGCTTTTCAGATACATCAGGTTCGCGGCCATCACGATGAACTCGGCGGCGAGGTCGATGTTCAACATCTTGAAGGTGTTGATGTAATCGAGATATTGTTTGGTGATGCGCTCGATGGAAATATCGTGGATGTCCACCTCGTCTTTCTTGATGAGATAGAGCAGCAGATCGAGCGGGCCTTCGAAGATGTCGAGGCGGACTTTGTAGGATTCGGCTTCCACGGGGGGCGAGTTATGCAGCGGTTCGCCCGCCGGATGCCATCCCAAACGTGCGGCGTGTGCGAAATTTTTCGCTCATTCGTCGATCCACATCCGCCCGGCGCGGCGGCGCATCGTGCGGTTTCCCGGTAGATTTGCGGCGCGAGGGCCATCGGGCGAGGCCATTGCGAGGCAGCGGTGGATGAGATCGCGCGAAATTTCCACGCCGTGTTCCGCGAGGAATCTGGCGACCACGGCGCGGCGGAGCGGGTGGGGGAGTTGGCGCAATACCGGCAGATGGATCCGCCCGGCCGGGTCGAGCGCGTTGGCGTGGGTTGTCGCCCAATTGAGGATTTCGAGGGAGTCGCGCGAGTCATTTGTGATTGCGAGGATCGAGGCCACGGCATCGCGGCCGGTGATGGCGTTGAGTAGCGGGATGGCCTCGTTGCGAAGGCGGTTGCGGATGGTGAAGGGGTCCGCGTTGGTCGCGTCGTCCCGCCATTTCAATCGGTTTTCGCGTAGCCAATCCACCAGCGCCGCGTGGCGGGTTTCGAGCAGCGGGCGGTGGATTTCCAGTGTGATTCGCCCGGCGCGCATCGCTTTGACCGGTTCCATTCCCTTGATGCCGTGCGACCCGCGCAGCAGGTTCCAGAGCACGGTTTCCGCCTGGTCGTCGGCGTGGTGGGCGAGGATGAGGCGGCGGGATTTCCATTTGCGCGCGCATTCGGCGAAAAACGCGTGGCGTGCGCGCCGGGCGGCGGTTTCGAGCGATTCCCCATTCGCCAGCTTGGCCACGTCCACGGCGTGGCATTCGCATGGATGGCCGAGTCGGGCGGCAAGTGCCTTGACAAACCGGGCGTCCCCCGTCGAGGCCCGCCCGCGCAGCCGGTGATTGAGGTGGCAGACGATGAGATTGCGGAAGCCCGCACGCGTCATCAGATGGAGCAGCGCCACCGAATCCGCACCGCCGGACACGCCGACGAGGCAGCGTGCTCGCTTGGGAGCGGATTCGAGCCACGGGATGATATTCATTTTTCGCTGCGCTCCACGATCTGATAGATCGGTCCGGTGTGATCGACGATGAAGACATTCCCCTGGTTGTCCTCCGCAAAAGATGCAATCAGGTTGATCCGGCCGCCTTCGGGCTGGAGCACGTCGGTGTGGTCTTGCAGGTCGGCGGCCTTGTCATCGCGGAGGATGAACGACCAGATCCTCGGGTTCTGGTAATCGCCGAACAGGTAGCGGCCGCGCATCGATTCAATCGGCCCGCGATAGACATAACCGCCGGTTACCGACACACCTTGAAGCGGGCCGTTGCCGTGGGAATAGACATAGACCGGGTCGATATTGTTTTCCGGGCGTGGCCCTCCGATCTCGGGGCCGGTGGGGGTGGCGATTTCGCCTTCGCGCGGGCGCCATCCGAAGTTCGCCCCCGCGCCTTCGCCGGCCTTCATGAAATTGATTTCCTCCTGGCGGTTCTGGCCGACGTCGCCCATCCACAGATCGCCCGTTTCGCGGTCGAACGAGCAGCGCCATGGGTTGCGCAGGCCATAGAACCAGATTTCCGGCCGCAGGGTGTTGCTGCATCCGAGAAACGGGTTGTCAGGCGGGACCTTGTATCCGGGGCCGCCCGCAGAAACGTCGATACGCAACATTTTTCCTAACAGGCTGCCAAGGTCCTGCGCGCGGTTTTTCGGGTCGTTCGCCGAGCCGCCATCGCCGTTGCCGATATAGAGCATGTCATCGGGGCCGAATCCGATCCAGCCGCCGTTGTGATTGCGGAAATCCTGCTTGAAACTCAAGATCAGCTCGGCCGTGGCGGGATCGGTCGATTTCCGGTCCGTGCTGGTGAAGCGCACGATGCGCGTGTGTTGGTCGTGATCGCTGTAGTTCACGTAGTAGATTCCGTTTTCGATGAAATTTTTGTCGAATGCCAGGCCGAGCAGGCCCTCCTCGTTGCCACGGCGGCTGACGTCGCCGGCGATGTCGAGAAACGGTGAGTCCGCCCGCTTGCCGGTTTTCAAATCGACTTGCCAGACGCGCCCGGCCTGCTCCATCACCCATAAGGTGTCATCGTCACCTTTCGGCATGCCCGCCCACACCGGGCGCTCAAAACCATCGGCCACCTTGACGGTTGCGATGTCGCCGATGGCGGCCGTTGCTGTCGAGGCGCATGCGAGAAGAATTGTGCCTGCTGCCTGTCGGATGGTCCGGGTCGCTGCATGTTGAATCATGCGCCGAATTTGCAACGATCATTTGCAACCGGCAACTCTCAATCCACGTGTCCGCGCTTCATGGCCGCCATCTCCCGCGCCGTCGCTCGGGATACCGCCATGTGCGTGCGGGTGGGGATGGTTTTCGCTCCGGTCAATTTCCGATCCGTGGCAGGCGTTCGACCGCCGATTTCATCTGTCCGGCGCTCCACTGTCCGGGAGCGGTTGGTGATTCTCCCAGATAGCCGTAATTCAAAACACTGCCGCACTGCGCGCACAGCAGTCGCGAGACCACGGCCATCGGCCCCATGCCCATGGTAGCGGTCGGGATGCCGTGGTCTTCGAGTTGGAAATCCGCAAGCCGCGCCAGATCGCCGGGAGTATGAAGCGTCGCGGCGGCCTTGAATACCGCAGCCCCCGATTCTTTCGCCGCCGCCGCCTTGTCGCGCAGTTCCTGCAAATCCGGCATTCGATCAAAATTGTGAAATGATGCCACCCATGGTGTGCCGGACGCGTTGAGCAAATCGATCAGTAAGGCTGCCGCCGGAATGCTGGCGACTTCCAGATCGACCAGTGCCGCATCCACCAGCGCCAGTTCTAACATTTCGAGGCGGCGGGTGTCCGCGAGGCCTTTGGCTCCGCCTTCCGACTCCCGGCGGGCCGTCATCAACACTGGCAGGCTGCGTAGGTGCGACCAATCGGCGGGCACGGCTTGTCCGTCGAGCAGATCGAGCCTCAGTTCGACGATTTCGCACGATGCCGCAGCGGATGCGCCATCCAGTGTGTGCAGAATCGCCGCATCCCCGATGCTGCCGACAATCCGGGCGCGGGTGTTGCTGAAATCGCATGTGGAATTGGCCATGCCCACTCATGCATTGCGAACGCCCGCCGCGTCAACATCGGCATCCATGGAAAAACATTCGCATGGCGCTTGTTTTTTGGAATTGCGGCCTTTTTTTCACTGGCCAAGCGGGCATGTAATTTTTATCCTTCGGAAAACCCAACAATCACCATGCAGCGAATCACTCCGTTTTTCAGCATCGCCATCGCCGCGGCCTTCCTGCTTCCGCAGGAGGTGGAGGCACAAGCTCAGATGGCAGCCAGAGCCACAGTCGCCCAACCCGCCGCCTCGACACTCCAGTCGCCTGAGATTCCCAGCCAGACCCGTCAAAAACGCTTCACCCCGCGCGACTGGGTCGAAATCGAGGCCGCGGTCAAGCTCGAGACCCGCCCCGTGCCACCCTCGGGCATGGTCGACCGTTTGATCGTGAAATGGTACATAGCCATTTCCAATCCCGACAAACGCGGGGAATACTTCCTTCTCAGCCGCGAGGTCACCCACGTCAATGTGCCGATTGACGAGGAATTTTTCTCCTCGGTTTACCTTTCGCCATCCTCGGTGCGTCGCATCACCGGAAATTTTCGCAACGCCGACAAGGCCGTGGCGATGATCGGCTGCGAAGTTCTGTTCAACGGAGAGGTCATCGGCGTCGCCGCCAATCGCGGTGCGACCGACAATTGGTGGTCCATCGCATCGCCGAAAATCTCCGCAAGCGACAGCGTTCCCTTGTTGACCAAGCCGGAAACTCCGTTCGCCGCCATGTGGTGGGACCGTTACGCGGAAGTCGCCGTCGAAAAGTAACATCCGCCAATCGCTCCGGCGATTCCTCCTTGCTGATTCACAGCAATCAACGATTGATTTCAACAAGTACCGTCCCATCATTCCCATGGCAGACTCCACGACCTCCGTCGCCCTGAGCATCGGCTCGCAACGCATCAGCATGGCTGTCTTTGAGGCCGCGAAATCCGGCAGCCTCATTCTCAAGGCATACGATTCGGAGGTTCTTACCGCCGATCCTGGCATGGAGGCCGCCCGCGCCGCGCAGACCCGCGTGGCCATCCGCGAACTCGTCCAGCGCCTCGGCGTCACCAAGGCAAAGGTCCGCTACGCCATTTCCGGCCAAACCGTGTTCATTCGTTTCGTCCGTCTACCCCCGCTTCAAGAGGACAACCTTGAGCAACTTGTCACCTTTGAAGCACAGCAACACGTCCCGTTTCCCCTCGACGAGGTGATCTGGGATTACGAACTCCTCGATGGTGAGGGAGAGGGTGACAAAGAGTGCGTCATCGTGGCGATCAAGGCCGACGCGCTCGATGAAATCAACTCCGCGGTTCACGATGCGGGCCTCGGCACCTTGGAGGTCGATGTCTCACCGATGGCGATCTACAACGCCTTTGTTTCTTCCTACGGCAAACCGGAGGAAACCACCCTGCTGATCGACATTGGAGCGAAAACCAGCAACCTCATCTACATGCATGGGGGGGCCTTTTTCACCCGCAGCGTCGCGATTGGTGGCAGCACCATCACCTCCACCATCGCCAAGGAATACGGGATTTCATATCCGGAGGCGGAGGAACAAAAAACGACCAACGGGTTGGTCGCCCTTGGTGGTGGCCACACCGAACAATTGGATGAGTCTCTCGCCGCGCTTGCCATGGTCATCCGCAATGCGCTCTCCCGTCTCCCTGCCGAAATCGCGCGCACCACGAACTACTATCGCAGCCAGCATGGCGGGTCCGCTCCGAAGCACATCTACATCGCCGGCGGTGGCGCGAACCTTCCCTACACTCTCGAATTTTTCCGCGAAAAACTCAATCTGCCAGTCCGGTTCTTCAACCCGATGCACAATGTCACGATCGGCAAGGCGGTCGATGCCGAGCGCCTTCAGAGCGACGGCTTGACGCTTGGCGATCTGATCGGCCTCGGGCTGCGTGGGATTGGAAAAGCGGCCGTCAACATCGATCTTGTGCCGAGCGCCGTCGAGCAAGCGCGTGCTGATGAGAAACGCCGCCCGTTCATGGTCGCAGCCGCGGCCGTCTTTGTCGCGGGATGCGCTGCATGGGCGGGCATGCAGGTGGTTGCCGCGGGGAAAGCCGGTGACGAGCTCCGCACGATCACCGAAACGCGCGACACCCTGGCACCCTACCATCGCCAGATCACCAGTCTGCTTCGCAAGGAGCAGAGCCTCCGCGATGCCGCAAACCGTTACACGCAAATCGAGGCCGAGCATTCGCTTTGGATCGACGTGATCAACGAGCTCAGCGGTGCCTTTGCGAGCGACGTCCTCTGGCTCGTCGATCTCGAACCGCTTCACGGCTTCAACCCGGGCCCCGGGGAAGCCAAATCCACCGGCACATCCGTTGTCCGTGCGAATTTCCCCTCCACCGCCTTCCGGGCCAGCCCGCTTGCCAACGTCCAGCTTGGCACGCCCGAGCCCGCCGGGGGCGCCCGCAGGCCGCAGGCCGCCCCGCCGAAACCCACCATCAATGCCGTCCGCGTTACTGGATTCTGGCGTGATAACCCGCGAGGCCAAAACGTCGTTTCGGAGATCGTCAACTCGATCAAGGAGCGCTCGTCGATGTTCCGTTTCACCACGGTGGATGCGCGCGGCAAGGAAACCCCGCTCGACGAAAAGGACATCATCACTGAGATCCAGACCGTCGCCCAAGCCGACGGAGATCTGGCATACCGCTTCCAAGTCATCCTGCCACTGGCTCGCGAAATCGCCATCCGCTGATCTTTCACCCTCACTTTTACCGCATCTCCCATGAGCTGGATTCTGCAAAACAAATTCGCCGCGACCTTGCTCGCCGGCACTCTCGTGTTGGCCGGGCTGCTGCTCTACGCCGGCAGCAGGGCGTCTTCCCGCTATCAGGCATCGGTCGCCGCCTTCCAGGAAGCCACCACACAGGTTTCCAGCTACGAAAGACTCGCCCTCTACCCGAGTCGTGAAAACCTCGACGGCAAAACCAAAGCGCTTGCCGATTACGAAGAAACGATCGGCGAACTGGTGGCGGGATTCGAGAAATTCCGCACCCCGGCCAGCGAGCGCGTCTCGCCGCAGGAGCTCGGCAACCGTCTCGTCGCCGCCAACGAGAGGATTGCCAGCCGCTTCACCGAGGCCAATGTCGCCACGCCCGCCGGCTTCTATGGCGGGTTCGAGGATTACACCGGGGCATTTGCCCAAAGCGGTGCCACCCCAGTGCTCAGCCATCAATTGGAAATCGTCGAGGCCCTCCTGGCCGATCTCGCGGCCGCAAAGCCTGCCAGCCTCATCAACTTCGTGCGCGACAGGCAACCCGAGGAAGGCGGCGCGGCTTTCGAACCGAAAAAAGACGCCGTTGCCCGCCCGCACGCATTTGAACTCACTTTTGAAGGCACCGAAGCCTCCGCCCGGGCATTCGTCACCAGCTTGGTCGATACCAACAAGCGATTCGCCATCATCCGCACGCTCCGCATCGTCAACGAATCCTCGTCCGCGCCCAAGTCCACCGGTGCTCTGTTCGCCGCGTCGGCACCTGCCGCAGTCGGCCCCGCCGCGCCTTTCGATGGCCTGTTTGGTGGTTTCTTTGATGATCAACCTGCGGCCGACGCGGCGGATGATGAGGAAGGTGAAGGTCTGGAAGCCCCGGGGATCGCCGTCCCGCTGCCGCCCGCGCCCCAGCCCGCCGCGCCCCAGCCGGGTGGCACGCGCATCCTCGGCCAGGTCGCCGGTAATGAATTGGTTCGGGTTTTCGTTCGTTTCGATGTCATGGAATTCCTGCCTGTGCCAACCAAGGAAACCGCCGAAGAATCCTGATCCACCCGCTTCCGGATCCTGCAAATCATCCCATTCATCCCATGTCCTGGCTCGCGAAAAATTACGATAAGGCCGTCCTTGGCGGCGCCCTGGTGTGCACCCTTGCATTCGCCTACGGCGGCTGGCAGGCGCTCAACCGGGTGGAAAGCGATTTTGTCAGCAATGTGCGCGGCCGTGGCAGCAGCGACACCGACGTTGCATCCGCAGGCGCGGTCATCAACTCCATCTCGTCGCTCGCATTGAATCGCAATTGGTCCCGCGATCAATTCGACGACCGGCCGGTCGATCTGTTTGTTTCGATCCCCCTCTTCGTCACCCAGAGCGCGCCGACGCGGCCGATCGATCTGATGCGCGATGCCCCCGTTCACCCGCCGATCCCGAATACCTGGTGGCTGGAAAACCGCATCGATCCGGGTTTCCAGGATTCCCCCGACCTCGATGGCGATGGTGATGGTTTCACCAACATGGAGGAATATCTCGCCGGGACTGATCCGAACAACGCGAAATCCCACCCGCCGCTCATTGCCAAGCTCAAATACCTGAGCGTCGAAAGCCTGTCCTGGGCGCTCCGCCCCAGCCATCCTGATGAAAACGGCGGCAACACGTTCCGGTATTACGACGATTTCGCACCGCGTGGACGCACCAACAACACCGGAGCCGCGAACCCGGTTCTTCCCGGCGGGCTGTTTTTCGCAAGCGGTGCCGCAGAAGGCAGGTTCAAGCTGTTGGGCCATGAAACCCGCGAACAATTCAACGAACGCACCAATGCCAATGAGCTGCGCACCTTCGCCCGCATCGAAGACCAGCACCCGAACAAAAAAGGCACCATCTACGAATTCCCCGCACCACTGCCGGAGGCCAACGTCCAGCTCCACCAACAACATGACCGCACCGCGGTCTTCACCCTGGAGGCGATCGGCCGCAATGGCGTCGAGTTCAAGATCGAGGAATTCACCACCTTTACGCTCCCGGTGGATGGGGAGGGTCCCACCCACAAATTGCTCTCCGTTACCCCCGAGCACGCGGTCGTCGAATACACCGATGCCGATGGCAATGTCCGCAACGTCACCATTCCCAAGGGCTCGCTCCCGCAAATGTAATCCATCCTTCCCTGAAAAATAGGCTTCACGAAACCCTGAAATTCCGTCAAACATCCTTTCGTCACCATGCAAAAAACGCCAACGCACCGATCCAGCCGCACCGCGCTCGCCCTAATGGCGGCGGCAGCTTCCATGCCCGCAACGACCACCGTTGCCACCGCGCAGCAGTCTGGATTCTCGAATTCCGGTCACAGCAATATTGCCGAACGCGAAATGTTCCGCCGCGCGGAAGCCGTTAGGGAGGCCGAGGCATTGCTCGACCAAGGCCGCGTGGCCTACAAGGAAAAAGACTATCAGAAAGCGTTCGATCTTTACAACGAAGCCAGCCGCAAGCTGCCCGACGCGCCGCTCGTCCAAGACCGCCGCAGCGAGATCGACGCCCACCTCTCGGATGCCGCCGTCGCGCTTTCCCAACAATACCGCAAGGTCGGCAAATACACCGAGGCCCGCCAGGTCCTCGAACCGCTTGCTGCCACCAACCCGCTCGCCAAACGCGAGCTCGATTATCTCGACGACCCCATCCGCACCAATCCGGCGCTCACCTTAGAGCACACCCAGAACGTCGATCAAGTTCGCCGCCACCTCTACATGGCCGAAGGCCACTACAACCTCGGCAAGTTCGACGACGCCAAAAAAGAATACGACAAGGTCATCCGCATCGACCCCTACAACCGGGCCGCGCGCCGCGGCATGGAGCGCGTCGCCGCCCGCAAGTCCGATTACTATCGCGCAGCATACGATCACACCCGCGCCGAACTCCTGATGCAGGTCGACCAAGCATGGGAACTCGCTGTCCCCGTCGAGGCCCCCATTTTGCCGGATACCATGACTCCGAGACGACCGGATGGCGGATCGATCTACATCACCGAGAAACTCCGCCGGATCATCATCCCGAGCATCAACTTCGAAGACACCACCGTCGAGGAGGCGATTGATTTCCTCCGCCTCCGCAGCCGCGAGCTCGACAACATCGAACTCGACCCCGATCGCAAGGGCGTCAACTTCGTGATCCGCCGCCCGGGTGCGGGCGATGGCGGTGGCGATGCCGATCCCGGCGGCTTCGGTGGCCTGCCCACCGGCGGCGGCAACCTTGGTGCCCGCCCGATCCGCGAACTCCGCCTGCGCAATGTACCGCTCGCCGTCGCCCTCCAATACATCTGCGATGCCGCCAACCTGCGCTACCGCGTTGACGATTTCGCCGTCACCCTCGTTCCCGCATCGGATACCGATGCCAACGTCACCTCCCGTAGCTTCATCGTGCCGCCGGATTTCCGCTCCATCATCAGCCAGGGCGGTGGTGGTGGCGCCGCACCTGCGGATCTCGATCCGTTCGCGCCGGCAGCACCGACCGGTCCCCGCTTCCTCGGTGCCCAGCCGCCGATCAAGGACGTCCTGCAAAGCGCGGGCGTCAATTTTGGCGACGGCACATCCGCCGTGCTCACCGCCAATGGCGTGCTCACCGTCACCAACACGCCACTCGAGCTCGAAAAAGTCGAACAACTCGTCGACATGTCCGGCACCATGAAGCCGAAACAGGTGAAAATCACCACCAAGTTCGTCGAAATCACCCAGGAAAACACCGATGAACTCGGATTCGACTGGATCGTCTCGCCGTTCGGCAGCGCCACCGGCAACTACTTCGTCGGCGGGGGCACCATCGGCAGCGGCGTGCCGCGAACCGGGGCGGATTTCGGATTGCCCGCCATCCCCGGCATTCCCACCAGCGGTGGCAATGTCAGCAACATCGTCACTGCAGGCCTCCGCAGTGGTGACACCGGCCTCAACCGCAACAGCATCGATGCGATCCTCAACAATCCGAACCGCGGCTCGCAAAACACCTCGGTCGCACCCGGTATCGCCTCCATCACCGGCGTGTTCTCCGACGGTGCCGTGCAAATGATCATGCGCGGGCTCGCCCAGAAAAAGGGCACCGACCTCATGACCGCGCCCTCCGTCACCGCGCGTTCCGGCCAGAAAGCCACCATCGAGATCATCCGCGAATTCATCTACCCCACGGAATACGATCCACCGGAAATCCCCCAGTCCTTCGGCAATAACAACCAAGGCGGCGGCGGCGGCGGCATTCTGGACCCGATTACCGGAAATCCCGTTCCCCAACCCGCGAGCTTCCCGGTCACGCCCGCAACACCGACCTCCTTCGAAACCCGCAACACCGGCGTCACCCTCGAAATCGAACCCACCATCGGGGAAAACGATTTCGTGATCGACCTCCGCTTCGTTCCGGAAATCGTTGAATTCGAAGGATTCATCAACTACGGCAGCCCGATCCAGACGAACGCCGTCGACGCCCTCGGCAACGCGGTCCCGCTCGTCATCACCGAAAACCGCATCGAAATGCCGGTCTTCTCGTCCCGCCGCGTCAACACCGCACTCACCATCTACGACGGCTACACCGTCGCGGTCGGCGGCCTGATGCGTGAGGATGTCCAGAACATCGAAGACAAGGTGCCCATTCTCGGAGACATCCCGATCATCGGTCGCCTGTTCCAATCGAAGGCGGAAAACCGCATCAAGAGCAACCTCATCATCTTCGTCACCGCGCAGATCATCGACGCCACCGGACGCCCGCTCCGTGGCACCGATGCCATCGAGCAACCGCTCGCCGCCGACGGAATGGATTTCGAACCCGGCGTCCTCCCGCCGATCCCAGTCGGCTTCTGATCTTCCATTCACCCGCATGTTCCATCCTCTCGCCTGCCATTCACCTCGCCGCCTTCTCTTTCTAGCCTTTTGAGACATGAATATTTCCGAAAACAAACCCTACCCTAAGTCCAAGCGCAACCTCACCATTCTCCTCCTGCCGTGTCTTCTCGCGGTCGGCTTCTGGTGGATGGCCAGCGTGTCAGGACACAATCCGGAATCGACGGCGACGTTCGCCCCTCCGGGTGAGACGAAATCAAACCGTCAGTCCGATGCCGGGCTGAAACTCGTGTCGCACAATCCGGCGCATGGCGAGCCGGGCCACAGTTGTGAAATCTGCGTGCACCCGACATCGCTCGCCATTCGCGAAGCGATGAAGGACGCCAAACCGGACGCCATCTCCGCGCACTTTGCCGATGTGACCGAAGAGCAATGGTGGAGCGGATTCTCCATCGGAAAAAACGAAATCGTTCCCCGCCAAGCCATTATCGCCGAGATCGGCGATGTGCTTCGCCTGAATTTTGGAGATCAAGTATCCCTTGATGCGCGCCTGACCTTGCGGGAGACCCGCCGCGATGGCACCCGGTCGTTTGGCTTCGACCTCATGGACGCGGGATTCAACCTCCATCTGTTCGAATTCAAAAACGGCAGTCTGCAAGGCGATTTGGTGATGCCGGGCCATCCGGTTGCCTACCGGATCTCCGGAGACCAAGGAGAGGATCTCGTCTTGTCCCGTATCACCGTTTCGCAATTGCTCTGTGCGGATTTTGATCAAAAAGAAGGGAAAGTGCTCGGCTTGCCGCGGGTCACAAACGGGATTCCTTCTGGCTTCGAATCGGTTCCGAAACTCAACAGCTCGACCGACGCGACCAATGTGCTCTACCTCGATTTCGATGGCGAGACGGTCACCGGTACCCGTTGGAATACGCAATTCAATGGCGGCAATCCCATCGTCGCTGCCGCGACCACCTACAGCCCTGAGGAAATCACCCGCATCTGGGCCATCGTCGCCGAGGATTTCCGTGGCTTCAATGTCAACGTCACCACCGACCGTGCCAAATATGATGCCGCCGCCGTCGGGCGTCGGCACATGAACATTTTCACCCCGACCGACGGCTGGTTTCTGGGTGGTGGTGTCGCCGGTGGCGTCGCCTACCTGAACAGCTTTTTCGATGGCTCGGACGATCCTTCGTGGACGTGGAATGAAGGCGTCCGCGTCGCCGCCTTGACGGCGTCCCACGAAATTGGCCATGCCTTCGGCCTTGAGCACGATGGCAGGATTTCCCCGCCAGAGGAATATTACCAAGGCACCGCACAATGGGGCCCCATCATGGGTGCGCCATTCAACGCGCCGGTCACCCAATGGAGCAGGGGTGAATATCCGCAGGCGAACAATCAGGAGAATGATATCGCGCTCATCGCATCGCGCGTCTCATTGATCGCTGATGATTATCCGGATAGCATCTTCAATGCGTTTATCTTGGAACAGGATGAAGAAGGGGATGTGGCCGTCAACGGCATCATCTCCAACGAGGACGATAAGGATGTGTTCGCATTCAGCATCGGCAGCGGTGATGTCAATTTCTCGATCCAACCTCTTGGCTTGCCTGAGGCCCACAACATCAACATTCGCGCGCGGATTCTAAACGAAGACAATATCGCCATCGCGGACGTGAACCCTCCGGACTCTCTCGGCGCGGAAATCAATCTCTCCCTCCCGGAAGGTATCTATTTCCTTGAGGTTGCCGCAGGCGCGGAAGGCGCATGGGCCACCGGTGGATTCGGCCCATACGGCAGCATCGGCTCCTACTCGGTCGTCGGTAACATCCCACAAGCCGGATTGGCCGGCTCGCCCGGCGATTCCGATGGCGACGGTCTCACCGACGATGAGGAAATCGCGCTCGGCACCGATCCCTTCGACCCGGATACCGACGGCGATCTCATCATCGATCGTAAGGAGGTTTTCCCGTATTACATCGTGCCCGGCTCTTTCAGCTACGCCGATGCCATGGCAGATGCCCGCTCCAAGGGTGGCCGCCTTGCCGTCATTGATTCTCCCGAAAAACTCTATCAAGTCCGCCGCGGCCTGCTCGACAAGCCCCATCCGTTTGTCGTATTGCCGTTCAATTACGTTCCTGAGGTCGATCTCGCCCAGAGATTCTGGATCGGCGGCACGGACGCCACCACCGACGGTCTATTCCGCTGGTACAATGACGATGGCACCTTCGATGGGCCGGAAATCGGCTCCGCTTTCTTCGCCCGCCTGGTGTCCGGTAGCAACCTGATCAGCAACATCGTTAACGTGAACTCGCTTGTTGTCGGCCGTCCGATCGTGGCCTCGGGCATTCCTGCGGGAACCACCATTACCGCAATCAATACCGCAGCCCGCACCGCAACCTTGAGCAATCCGGTCAATGCGGATTTCACCTCGGGCGTCGGCCACGTCGTCGTCGTCAGCGGTGGCACAGGCTACTCCACGCCACCGACGGTGGTGTTCGATCCGCCCGGCGCCACGGCGGATGCCATCATCGACCCAACCACCGGGCAAGTCACATCGGTGGTTGTGACCAATGCGGGCAGTTACCTCAATCCACCGGACGTCTACTTCAACGGCGGCAACGGCGGCGGCGCCATTGCCAACTCCGTGCTCACCGCGCAAGGCACGGCGAGCGTCCTCAGCATCACCGTCACCAACCCGGGAACGGGATACACCACGCCACCCGTGGTCGATATTTCCGGTGGGGATGCCGAGGTCGATGCGACCGCTGTCGCCACCATCAGCGGTGGTGGCGTCGTCACCATCACCGTGGTGAACCCGGGCTCCGGCTACAATACCGCGCCCACCATCACCCTCATCGGCGATGGAGCCGGAGCCACCGCCACCGCGACGATGTTTGTCCCCGCCGGCAGGATTTACTCGCCTGCCGAGCCGGCAACCTACAACAACTGGAACACAATCCTCCCGGGCAACCGCAACAACGTGGCGGAAGGCATTTTCCTCTTCCCGGGCACCGGCTTCGAATGGGGAACCACCCAGGTCACGTCCAAGTTCGGATACATTCTCGAGCGCCCCGCCACCGATCCACTCAATCCCGATACCGATGGCGACGGCCTTACCGACTATCAAGAGCTTTTCATCTATGGAACCAATCCCTTGGTTGTTGATACCGATGGGGATGGACTCACGGACTACGAAGAAGTCATGATTTATGGCACTGATCCTCTCAACCCCGATACCGATGGCGACGGACTTTCCGACGGGGATGAGGTGTTGATTCACGGAACCGACCCGAACAACCGCGATACCGACGGCGACGGCTACACGGACTTTGATGAGATCAACGCGATACCCCCATCTGATCCGCTGGATCCTACGAGCACCCCGGGCTCCGGCGTGCCAAATGTGCCAATCAATCCGCTGATGCACAATCAGGTGGAGCTGATCCGCCAGCAGGACGATGTGTCGATTCCCGTGAGCTTCTCGCCGTTCGGCAATCGCAGCGATTTCAATCGCTTCGGCGATGATGGCTCCGCCATGATTCTCGATCTGAGCGGCGTGCTGCTGTGGCAGGATGGACAGGGACTCGTTCGCAGGCTTCCTAACAGTGAATTCGCCGTGCCGCTCTTCGTTTCCGCCAGCGAGGCGATCGTCTGGGAAAACGCCTTTGATCCTGCAAGGCTCATCGAGTCCGATGATGCCGAGCCTGCACGCATTTCCCTCTATCGAGTGAATCCTGAGACGGGTGTTGTTGCGGATCCCATCATCCTTCCGGTCCAAGGGGATGATATCCTGCCCACCGCCATCATCACAGCCACCACCCAGCCATTCACCCTCGTTTCATTCGAACATCGTGGAAGCGAGGCCGATGGCGGCACCACCGCATTCGTGTATCGCCTCACATTTTCAGGGAATGCACAGCTGATCAGTCAGATTGATATTCCAAACTTGGACAATCGGGTTGCTGCGAGATTCAACACGCGTGGCGTTGGTTATGGAACCGATGGCTCAGTGGTCTTTTCCATCGACCCGACTGCATGGTTTATTCCCATAGCTGTTGATGCAGATGGACGATTCATCTACAACAATGAACCCAGTCAAGTTAAGTTGACCAATTTGGCCAGTGAGATCGTCATCCGCCATCGTCGGATCTACTGGGTCAATGGCGCTCAGCCCGGTCCCACCGGCGTCATTGCCGAATTGTCGGCTGGCAGCCTGATTGCGAACCTGGGCACCGGCGACTTCCCTCCCCGCGTCTTGGCTACTTCCAGAACACGAGTGGTGTATCAGACGTTCGAGACTTCAACTCTTAGGGATGCGCGCCGGAGTTTGCAGAATGGCGCATTGACTTCCGACACCGCCCTCAACCTCCCGCCAGGATTCGGCGAATTCCTGCGAAATTCCATCCAGTCGCGCGAGGGGGATACCCGCTGGATTTTCGCGCTGAATACCACGGCTAGCTCTGTGATCGTGTATCGCTTGGTCAATACCGGTCTGGAAGAAGTTTACCGCGCGAATTTGCCTCCTGGATATCAAATCAATTCAGACGCGCTCGTGAGCAAACTCAATCCGGTGGATGGCTCCGCGATCATCGATCCGGATGGCACGGAATTGCTGTGGATGGTCAACAATGGTGCCAACGCGCTCCGCAACGCGATTGTCATTCCCAATTCCGACGGTTCCAGGCCGCTCTTTGTCCAACGCAATGAACTTGTCACCTGGGCCAATGCCCGGGATGCGGTCGATTCCTTCGGCCGTTTGAATAATGCAAATGTGCACCACTACGAACAATCCAATGGAGAGCTGGTGAATCCGGCAGGAGGCTTCACCGATCTCTCGTCAAGGATCTCGGGCGGCTTCGTGCTGGATACGCCACCCTTCACTCCTGATTTCCTGCTCTGGCGCTTTACAACACTGGAAAAGGCGACCGCCACCATTGCGCGCATCAGAACCTACCGATTGGTCCAGTTCATCAATCTGGATAGTGATGGCGATGGTTTGCCAAACCTGATCGAGAACCTCGTCGGAACAAATCCCTTTATTTTCGACACCGATGGTGACGGTTTGAGTGATGGTGACGAGCTCTATCCCTATTACGTCATCAACGGGAACTTCACTTGGGAGGAAGCACAAGCCGATGCCACGGCCCGGGGCGGCAGGCTCGCGGTGATCACCAATCATGATGATTACACCGCGCTTCAGTGGCGCTTCCGGAATACCGGCACCTTCAATCTGTGGCTCGGCGCCACGGATGAGGTCAACGAGTCACAATGGAGATGGCTCGATGGCACGCCCCTCGTGCTCTCACAATGGCGCACGCCAAGCCCTGTCGTGAGCTGGTCGGCCTATTACAGCCCCTCCCCCTTGGTCCCGTGGGCCGTGGGCAAGCCGGATAACCTGAATAATGCCGATGGCTTGATCCTGCGCAGTGACTTCCGCTTTGAAGACCGGCCCATGAGCGAACGTCGCGGATACCTGATTGAATATCCAAGGACCGATCCTTTCAACCCCGATACCGATGGAGATGGTATTTCGGATTTCGATGAAATCCAGAATGGAACCGACCCGACGGAGGCGAATTCCTTCACCGGCGTGCCAATGCTTCCTCCGGCCGGGCCGCTTGTGCCGTTTGCAAACAGCACGGTTGCGACAAACTACGAAGGTTTGGTTTTCGACCCGGCCCAAGGGCATATCGCGGGGATGACCATGAAAATCAACAATCGGGGAAGCTTCACTTACCGCTATCAGGGGCTCGCAAATACCCGGGCCAATGGCCGGGGAGTATTCAGTGGCGACGGCTCGTTCACAGGCCCTGGTCCGAGTGGTCTTTCGGATGTCGTCAACGTGCAGATGCGACTTTTCGAACAAGCGCCCGGTGTGTGGGTGGTTCTCGGTGTGATGAACCGCGCTTCCGGCCAATCGTTCGGCTTTGAGCTCCGTACCCCGATGTATGGACGGGCAAATCCGTATCCGACACCAGGTGCCATTACGATGAGCTTGCCGTTGACGGGTGCCCGAATCTCCCCTCCGCGCGGCGATGGGATCGTCACGGGCAGTATCAATAGCAACGGCCAGGCGAATCTCCGCCTGAATCTTCCGGATGGTGCGAGAGCGAGCTTCAAGGGTTCGATCCTGACAAGCGATGTGCTGGCGTTTCACGCGGCATACGGTTCGGGTATCCCCGCCAGCCTTGTGGGGCCGGTTGATACGGTGTCGATCCGGACGGATCGGGACTTTGACGGCCAGCTCAGATATTACTCGCCGGGCGGATTCTCCAGAGGCCAGTTCATCGGCGGATTCGATCAGCGCCGCACGGTGTTTGGCTCGCGATACATGCCACCCTCCCGTGGCTTCATGCCGGTGGATGGATTCATCACCACCATCTTCAATGCCCGCTTCAATTTCACGGGTGGCGAATTCGGCGGAATTTCGAAAATCGGAACTTGGGACGCCGCCAATCGAATCACGGTGCCAAGATCTCCGGTGGATAGCACTAATGCGAAATTCGCGCCAAAAACCGGTCTCATATCCGTGCAATATACGCTCACCGACGAAGAGCGGCAATTGAATGGCACACGTGCGAATGGTTTCGCAGTGGCCCTCCAGCGCCCGGCGAAAATCCGCGGATTCTACACCAGCCCGTTCTCAACAGGCCAGTTGACGTCCATTCCCAACGACGGGACGATTCCACCTCTCACCATCATCTCGCCACTTAGCCGTACGACGGCTGCCGCCGGTGGGAAATATTTGGTCGAGGTGAGCACGCCCGGTGCATGGCAAATTCGCCTGCCCGCCGATGCCGCATGGGTAAGTGCGACGATCATTGCTGGCGGTGTGGTTGATCCGCCGGATCCGGATGATCCGGATAATGTGGAGGACCCGGATGCGGATAAGCCGGTCGGACCGACCAATCCGAATGATCCAGATAGCACCGAACTTGTCCTCCGAGGCTTTGGCCGTGGAACGGTCGAGGTGACGGTGGGTCTCAATGGAACCCGCAACACTCGCGACACGTCGATTGAAATTGCCGGGATTCCTCACAAGGTGACTCAGGATTTCCGCTGACGTATTCTCGATTCAATTCAAATGTTGATGTTGCCATCCGGAATGCTCCGGATGGCAGCTTCGCGTAATAAGGTCGAAGCCTAACTTCGGGCAAAACCTGCCTAAACAACCTTTCCATATGAAAAACCACCGCCTTCTGCTGTTCGCTCTCATCGCCGCCTTGCCAATCGTGCTGTGGTTGGTTTGGCCGGATGGGGATTCGCCGCCGCAGGGTAACAACTCGACGATAGAGACCGATGACGCAACGGGGCGGGTCTCGTCGCGCGAGACATCAACGGACCGGGCTTCAGACCCTGCTTCGCGAGCCTCCCGCGGCTTGGAGCGCAAGCCAGCTGCAGAAGCGGCCATGGCTCAGGTGAACCACCTTTTGTCCAATCCCGCCTTGGAGGATGATTATGTCGTCGGGCGGCTTCGTGAGATTGCGGCGGACACACGCCTTTCCCTTCCGGTTCGCTCGGAAGCAATGGGCCACGGCCTGCTTTTGGATGTGCCTCCGTTTGCGGATCTGGCGGCGCAATCTGATTTGCCAGCGGAGCTTGCAGAGGCATTGCTTGGGGGGGTGATCAACTCGAATGAGAATCCTGCGATGCAGATCGAGGTTTACATGAATCTGATGAATCATTCGTCTGCCGGGATCCGCGAGGAGGCATTGGAGATGCTTCGATTCATGGTCGAGGATGATTTCGAGGAGGCGGACATGGAAGGCCTGCGCCGCATGGCGGAAGCCAAGTTGAGTTCGCTGGCGGCCAGCGGGCAGAATTGAATTTGGAATTGTGGATTGTGGACGCCTTCCGGGTTCCATAAATTCGCAGCATGAACGTCGTTGATGGCAACCTTCTGATTCTGGCTTCGGCGGGTTCGGGGAAGACGTATCAGCTCGGCAATCGGGTGATCGGGCGCGTCGCCGCGGGGGTGGCACCGGAGAAGATCGTGGCGCTCACCTTCACGCGCAAGGCAGCCGGTGAATTCGCGGATTCGGTGCTGGGCAAATTGGCCGATGCGACGCTCGACCCGCGCAAGGCGCGCGGACTCGCGGATGATCTCGGCCGGGAGGATGCGGATTTTGATCCGGTGCTTCAGACGATCGTGAGGGCTTTGCCGAAATTCACGCTTACGACGATCGACAGTTTTTTCACGCGGGTGGTTCGCGGATTCCAGTATGAGTTGGGCGTGACGGGCGGGCGGTTTGATTTGTTGGAAGGCCCGCGCGCGGCGGCGGAGCGCGACGTCCTGCTGGGTGATCTGTTAGGGAGGGCGCTGGATGATGGTAGCGCGGGCGACTTCGCCCGCGCGTTCCGCCGAGCCACCGCCGGTCGCGAGGGGGTGTCGGTGCGCGCAAGCCTTGCCGGGTTTCTGGATGATTGGCATCGCAGGTTCTGCCATGGCGGGAATGGCGTGTGGGGCCCGGATTTCCTGGTTTCCGCGAAGCCGGGGGATTGGGAAAAACACAAGCACGCCATGGCGCATGACGCCCGCGAGGCGTGTGTGGGGATCCTTGAAACACGCAAAGGACAGCTCGTGCAACTGGAGAATTTCATCGATGCGGTGGAAACATATGAGTTGTCCGGCGGTGGGTTTCCCGGGAAAAACCAAATCGCAACGGGCATCCTAAATGCGCTCGAGGAGGGCCACCAAGGGGACCTTGAGCTGCGCTATCACAAGCCATTCACGCTGCCTGCAAGGGCGTTGCAGGCCATCGGCGAGCTGGTGAGGCTTGCGGCGGCGGCGGAAATGAGCGCGGCTGTCGAGCGCACGCGGGCGATTGCCGGTGTGGTGGCGGGATACGATGAGCTTGCCGAAAAACGATTGCGTCGGCGTGGTCTGCTCGGGTTCGATGAGGTGAAGCGATTGATGGGCGAGTGGCGCCGCAGCGAGGCCGGACGGCTGCGCCGGGAGATGGTCGACTTCCGCCTCGACGCGCGCTATGAACACTGGCTGCTCGATGAATTTCAGGACACCAGTCGCGAGGAATGGAACGGTCTTTTGCCATTGTTGACGGAAGCGGTCCAGGACGGTGGGGTTGGCAGTGTTTTCATCGTTGGCGACCGCAAGCAGGCGATCTACGGCTGGCGCGGCGGGGACGTCTCGCTTTTCGACGAGGTGGAGGCGACATTCCGCGGCGGCATCCGCTCGGTGCCGATGGCCGAGTCGTGGCGGTCGTGCCCGCAAGTTCTGAATCTGGTGAACCGGGTATGCGGCAATGCGGATCTCATTGATGGAATGTTCGGCATCGGTCCACAACGCTGGGTGTGGGACGCCCACGAAAGCGCGCCACCATTGCGCAAGCCGGATGATGCCGGCGAGGCCTGTGTCGAGGTCGTTGATCTTTCCTCGGAGGATGGCGAAAAGACAGAAACGGATGGCGTTGAGGAGTCCTCTGATGACCCCCGGGTGCTCAAGATGATCGAGCGGATGCGCGATCTCGGAATTGGGGAGAAGGATCTCACATGCGGCGTGTTGGTGCGCCGCAACGAGGATGGCCGGGTGATCGCCGACGCCCTGAGGGCGGCGGGTTTCGATGTGGTTCAGGACGGGGTGCGCGCCCCGGCCAGGGATCATCCGGCAGGGGTGGCGGTGTGGCAGTTGTTGCGGTGGATGGCAAATCCGGAGGATGGCTACGCGAGACGCGTGGTTGAAATGTCGCCTCTTGGAAAGGTGGTGAGGCCGGATGATTCCATGGCCTGGTATCAGGCATGGGAAAACCTGCATGGCATGGCATTGGAGCAAGGTTATGCGCGGATGATCGAGGTCCTCCTTCAGCCGCTGAATGGAGTGACATCCGATTACGGGAAACGCCGGCTCGCCGAGGTGATCCAGGCATTGGCCGCCTTCGATGCTGGGTCGGAAGACGGCGCATGCGCTGCCGCCCACTGGTTGGAGCGGCACGAGGTGGCGCAAAGCCCGGGTGCGGCCGCCGTTCAGGTGATGACGATCCACAAGTCGAAAGGGCTTGGCTTTGACGTCGTGTTTCTTCCCATGTTGCCGGATCGGGCGATTCCGGAAACCCAGAGATTCAAGGTCGCCGAGGGTGTGGATTGGCTCAGTGAGGTGCCACCGGCTTGGGCGCGCCGCTTTTTTCCGGAAATCCGCAAGGCGGAGGAAATCTGGGGGCGCGATCAGGGATACGAGGCGCTTTGCCAACTCTACGTCGCGCTCACCCGGGCGAAGCGCGGGCTTTATGTTTACTTGGGAAAAAAAGGGGGGGGGGCATCAACCGATTCGCCCACACTCACCAATTGGATGATTCAGGCACTGGGCGCGGATGCCACGCCGGGCGTGATTTTCCAGTGTGGGGACTTCGAGTGGGCCGCTGGTGTTAGGCCCCGCGACGCAGCCGGCTCGTTGGACGCGTTGCCCGGTCTGGCGAGTGCGCTGCCACGCCGCCGCCGCTCACGGCCCAGCGCGCACCACGCCGACGAGCAACCGACGTCCAATGCGCCCGCTCTGAATCCGTCCGGCATGGCATTTGGCACGGAGGTTCATGAATGCTTCGAACGCATCGGCTGGCTGGCGGATTTCGATGCCGCGGTGTTGCCAAAATCCGATGCCGGACGGCTGGTGGCGTCGATGATGAAAATCGATGAAATCGTCGCGGTTTTCGAAAAACCAACGGGGCATGTTGCGCTGCACCGCGAGCAAATGGTGGATGCGATCCTCGACGGGCAATGGCTTTCCGGCGTGATCGACCGGATGCATGTGCACCGCGAAGGCGAGGGGATGCCGGTGACGCGCATCGAAATCATCGATTTCAAGTCGGATGCCGTCACCGATCCCGACGCATTGGTCACTCGCCACGCACAACAACTCCGGGCCTATGCAAGGGCAATGGCGATGATCCACCCCGGCGCGGAAATCGAGCTCATCCTGATCTCGACCGCATTGAAGGAAGTGATACGGCTCGATTGATCCCGGAACCGGCTCAACCGGGTGGTCCGATTCGGATTCGACAACAGCGCGATGTGCGCTTATTGCCTGCGCATGGCAGGCTTGATCATCGCACCGCGCGCACGCATTTTCCAAGGACACGAATGGGTCTATGCCTCGGAAGTGAAAAAGTCCTTCGGGAACCCGGTCCCGGGCGATGTCATCAGCCTCAAGGATTTCCGCGACCGCCCGCTGGGCAGTGCGATTTACAACCCGGAGTCCCAGATCGTTGCTCGGCGGTTTTCGCGTAGGAAACAGGATCTCGACGCCGAATTTTTCAAACGCCGCATCGCGCAAGCCGTCCGTCATCGCGAAGAACGGGGCATCGATCCGAAGCTCGCGCGCCTGGTCTGGAGTGAATCGGATGGCATCCCGGGACTGATTGTTGACCGTTACGGCGACCACCTTGCCGTGCAATTGCTGACGTTGGCGATGGATCAGCGCCGTGATTTGATACGCGATGCCTTGGTCGAAGAGCTCGGCCCCGCGTCGATCGTCCTGCGCAATGATTCCCCTTCGCGCCGTGCCGAGGGGATGGATTGCGAAATTGGGATGATGCATGGTGAAAACCCCGGCATATTCGTCGTCCGCGCGAACGACATCGAATTTGGCATTGATCTGATGGACGGTCAGAAAACCGGTCTCTACCTCGACCAGCTTGATGCCCACGTGGAAGTCGCCGCACTCGCAAGCGGCCGGCGGGTTCTTGATGCGTTCTCGAATCAGGGAGGCTTCGCACTACAATGCGCCAAAGCCGGGGCATCGAAGGTGACGGCGGTTGATATTTCCGAATCCGCCTGTGAGGCGGCTCGCACGAATGCGGTGCGCAACAATGTGGAAATCGACGTCCGCGTCCACAATGTCTTCGATTTCCTCAAACACGCGGATCCCGAATACGATCTTATCATCCTCGATCCCCCCAGTTTCACGCGTAACAAGAAGACGCTCAACGACGCCATGCGCGGCTACAAGGAGATCCACCTGCGCGCACTCAAACTGCTGGAAAAAGGCGGCATTCTTTCGACCTTCTGCTGCTCGCACCATGCCTCACGCGAATTGTTCTGGCAGAACCTCGCGGAGGCTGCCGTCGATGCAAAGAAATCCCTCCGCCTGATCCGCGAGCACACCCAGCGCGCCGATCATCCCGTCATGATCACCCTGCCTGAAACCGGATACCTCAAGGGAATCACCGTCGAAGTCGTCGCCACCCGCTGAATTCCGGAATACCAGATCCAGAAGGAATCGCGTAGCAGAAGGCTTTGGCAAGGAGCGGCGGAACGTGTCCGCCGTGCCCATGGGAAGCGCATGGAAAGCGCCATCCGCTCAATTCATGGTCAGCTCATGGGTGTGGGCGAACGCGTTTCGCCTCTCCATGGCTATGAGAAATGCGATCTAATCCAGAAGCAATGGATCGAGTGTGGGGATGGGGGCGGATTCGGGTTTGTGGATCTGGAGGAGGGCTTTGCCGGCGCGGGCCTGGAGGGTTTTCCATTCGGCATAGTTGTCGTCTTTGCCCATGCGGGCTTCGGGACCGCCGCGGAGGCGGGTGACTTCGATGTATTCGATGACGTTGCGGATGGCTTCGACGGCGACGGCGCGGTCGGCGGGGGTGAGCTTGTCGCCGTCGAGGGATTCGGCGATGAGGACGAGGTTTTCGGCGGCGTTGGTCTGGCCTTGTTGGAGGCAATAGACGAGGGCGCGGAGGGCGCGGGCTTCGCGGATGTTGGAGAGGTAATTGACGAGCTTGCGGTCGATGGCGTGTTTGAGCATGGGCTCGGCGAAGTCCATTTGCTGGGCGGCGGTGATGTCGCCGAAACCTTTGGGGCCGACAACGAGGCGGCGGACGGCGTGGGAGGCGATGGCTTTGGCGTTGGCCGGGCTGGCGGCGGCGAGGGTGAGAAGGATGGTATCGGCTTTCCGGTTCGGCGCGTAGGAGAGGGCGTGGACGATTTGGTTGAACTCGGCGACGCTATCGGTGGCGGCGGCTTTTTCGAGGACGGCGATGGAGGCGTCGTCGCCGAGTTTGGCGAGGATGTGGAATGCGACGGGACGTTGGGTTTCGCCCTCGGCGGTGGGGAGGATTTTGGCGATGCCTTCACGGATGGCGGTGGCGGCGGCGGGGTCGTCGCGCAGCGTGAGCAGGGCTTCTTCGCAGGCGATGAGGTCGTCGAGAGTGGTCGCGGATGCCAGGTGGGCGAGGGTTTCGGCGATGGCATCCGGGCCGGCGATGGCGACGGTGGCGCGGATGGCGGCGGCGCGGATGGCGGTGGCGGGGTGGTTGTGAGCTGCGCGGGTGGTGGCGAGGGCGTTGGTGGCGCGGGCCTGGCCGAGGGTTTCGAGAATCCCTGTTAGAATGGCGGGGTTGGCGTGATTGGTGAATTCGGCGGTGAGGTGGGCGGCTCCGCCGGCTTTGGCCAGGGGGGCGGCGGTGGCGATGGCGTGTTCGCGGACGCGCCAGTAGGGGTGGCCGAGGTAGGGCACGAGGTCTTCGATGGCGTCGGGTCCCATCAACTCGGCGAGGGCGGTGATGGCGGCGAGCTGGCGGAGGTATTGGCGGCTGGCGGTGTCCTTGAGCTCGGCGCGGCAGTGGCGGATTTGCGCGCCCGCGCCGTCGAGTTCGTCGAGTTCCTGTTGGAAGTGTTTACCAACTTCGGCGACGAGGCTCGGCAGGTTCGTGTCTTTGGCGGCGACGATTTGATCGAGGATGGCTTGGGCGGAGAAGGTTTCCTTTTCGAGGTTTTCGAGCCGCATGGTGGGCTGGTCGAGGAGGATGGTCTGGAGGTAAGGGATGAAGGTTTTGAACGCGCCGGGTTTTTCGCGTGCGATATCGGGGTCGATGACGGGGCGTTTGAAGTGGACCACGGGGCGGATGTCGCGGCGGACGGCGGCGAGTTCGCGGGCGAGGTGGGCGCTGCCCTCGTAGCCTTCGCGGAAGCCGGCCTTGACGAGCATGGCGCGGGCCTGGCGGGAGCGGCCGTTGAACATCTGGTCGCCGACTTGGTCGATCTCGGCGGTGTAGGTGAGCGCGCCGGCGATGGGGATGAGGGTGTGCTTGTCCCAGGTGTTGAGGCGGGTGCCGAGCACGGGGCGGTTGCCGGCGGGGTCGAGGAGCAGGACGTGTTCGAGGGCGCTGCGGACCAGGGTGGGGTCGAGCCCGGCGGTGAACGGCGAATTGGCGAGGTCGCTGTCACTGGCGAAGAGGATGGATTGCGCGGTGTTGCCGAGGCTGTTGGGGGCGACGAGACCGCCCGGGTTTTGCAGCGCGTTGAGCATGGCGCTTTGCACTTCTTTTTTCCCGCTGGCGTGGCTCATGACCTTGAAGGCGCGGATGCGGACGAAGTCATGGGTATCGTCTAACAACGGGATGATTTTCGTGAGGTTTTCGAGCACGATGTTTTCGCCGCAGGCGCGGAGGGCGGCGAGCGCACCGTCGCGGAAGCGCGGGTTTTCGTGGGTGAGGAGTTCGAGCAGCTTGGCGGGAATTTCGGATTCGCCGGTTTGAAAGCGTTTGCCGAGTTCCTCGGCGACGCGGTCGCGCTGTCGTGGTTGGAAGATATCGAGCATATCGAAGACTTCCGGGGTGGGACGTTCGTCCCAGGGTTTGCCGACGCGGGCGATGAGGGCGTCGTCGTTGAACTGGCTGCGGGCGCTGAGGAGGAATTGGTCGAGGTCGCGGCCTTTCAGATAGAGATCGGGGTTGGTGCCCTTGCCGGTGATGAGCGTCTGGCCGAAGGCGGCGGCCTGGTGGAGGACTTCGGTGGCGGTCGGGTTGCGTAGGGTTTTGTATTTCTCGGTGGGCGAGTGATAGACGAAGGTGCCGTCGTGGAGGCGGCAGAGGGTGCGGCGCCAGCGCATGTTGCGCTCGGCGAGGGTGCGGACTTCCGGTCCGCAAAGGGTGGCGGCCCAGCAGGACCAGTTGCCGTGGTAGTCGTGGCCGTGGCCTCCGCGGCGGGTGAACGAGGCGTGGGCGGACATGGTGGCGAAGAATTTCGCGGCGTGGTCATCGCCTAACAAGTGCATGGCAAAGGCGATGCCGGAGTTTTTGCCGTTGCTGTCGTCGGTGCCGGCGGCTCCGTGGTCGCCGTAGGGGATGGCTCCGAGATCGACGTAGGACCGGAAGAAGCGGGTGGAGCGCTCGATGGCGATGTCGACGCGGGGGTCATCGATGCCGAGTTTGCGGGCGAGGACGAGGAGGAAGAAGCAGCGGTTGCCGGCGGCGTTGAGGGCGCCGTATCCGGGGTTGGCCTGGTTCAGTTGTCCGCCGTTGAAGGAGGGGAATGCGAAGGTGTGGCCCCAAGTGCCGAGGGCGGATTGGCCCATGGCGGTTTCGATGGCGAATTTCTCCAGGGCGGGGCGGACGTAATCGTCGCCGGTGGCCTCGAGGTAGAGGGCGCAGGTGAGGCCGACGAAGCCGGCATGCCAACTGAGGGCCCCTTTGTGACCTTTGTAATCAGGCTCGAACATGGCGCCGATGGGCTGTGTGGGGGGCTTCCACGGGGAGTGGGGGCCGCGCACCCATTGGTGGACGAGTTCCCGGTGTTCGGGTTTGCCGGAGGCGATGAGGGCAAGCGCTTCGATGACGCCGCCGCGCCCGCTGTTTTTATTTTTGGGATCGACGATGAAGGATTTGGCGAGGTTTTTCCAGGCGTCCTCGAGGATGGCGGTGGTCTTGGGGCAGTCGTAGGGGGCGGTGTCGGCGTAGTCGGGGAAGGTGCGGAGGGTGAGCTCGACGGCGAGGGTTTCGGGGTCGATGGGGTGTTTGTCGAAGCCGGCTTGGGCGACGGATTCGGCGCGTTGTTCGTCGGATTGCCAATCGTAGAGTGTGTTGTCATCCGTGGCTTCCTTGATGAGCTGGTCGATGTCGATGGCGGCGACGTTGAGGGCGGCGTTGCGGGTGAGGTAGTTGCGATCGCGCCAGATTTGGAAGGTGAGTTTCCCGGCGTTGGCTTCGCGTTCGGCTTCGATGATGGCGTTGCCGATGAGGATGCCGAGGTGGCCGCCGGCTTGGAATTTCTCTCCGTTTATTCCGGTGATGACGTCGCCGGGGAGGATTTTCCCGTGGGCGGGTGAGCCCGGGTGGGTGGCGTGGACGAGGATTTGGTCGCCAGGGAAGCCGCCGGACTTGGTGGCGATGATGCCGGTGGGGCCGAGGCTCCACGGTTTGTTTTTGCTGCGGAGGAGCTCGCCTTGGGTGAGGTCCGGGAGGTTGGCGGGGCGGGTGGGTGCTTCCTCGACGAGGACGCCGGATTGTTCGAGCTGTTGGAGCTGTTCCTCGGTGTGGGTGCGTTCTTGGGCGAGAGCTAAAATGCCCGAAATACCGAAATACCCAGATACCCGAAGGAAGGACTGGAAGGATGAATGGCCCGAAATGCTGTGTGAGCGGCGGCGTGGAGAGATTGCGGAGTGCATGGGGTGAGATTTTTGATCGGACGGATCAGAGGATGACGAATGAGGTGCCGGTGGCTTTGGCGAAGTGGATGAATTGTCGTTGCTGGAGCAATGTGGGATTCTCGTTGAGATTCCAGACGATGTGAAAAGATTGTCGCACACGAGCGCGGCTGGCTTTGCGATTTGAGAAGGCGGCAAGGGTGGTATTGATCAGCGATTCGATGCGCCCGGGATGATCGACGATGAAGGAGCTGCGACCATACCAGAGGGCCTCGAAGATGAATTCGTCGGAGATATCCGGAGTTTCCTCGTGGATGTGGATCAGCCCGCTGGGGCGACGCCATTTCGCGGCGGATACCACGGATTTCATGGCGGCAGCGGCGGTTTCTGAATCGTTGGTGAGGCAGAGGAAGGTATCGCCGCGTTGGGCGATACGGGCGAGTTCGCGGGTGAGATCGTCTTGCTCCGGCCCCGTGATGACAAAGGCAGGTAGCGGAGTGATGGCATTTGGGAGCGCGCTGGGGAGAGGCAGCGGGAAGGAGGGATTATTGGGATCGTTGAAGCGGCGGAGGTAGTCGTAACCAAGAAGAAAGGCGGCGAGTGCGAGCAGGGATTTCGTTAGATTGAGGTTCCAGCGTGCGAGGCGGTGGGCGAGATGAAAGGTAGCTTCGTCGGTGACGATGGGTTCGGGGCCGGCGGCGGTTTCGGGTTCGGTGGTGGTGGTGGGTGGGGCGGGTTGGCGCTCGGCGACGGAATCGAAGTAGGCGAGGTCGGCTTCGGTGAGGCCGGCACGGTCGATGGTATCGGCCTGGGTGTCTTCGGCGAAGCGGACGGCGGCGACGTCTTCGCCACGGGCGGCGAGGAGTCGGGCGTAGGAGAATTTTTCTTCTTCAGTGGAGCCGGTCAGGGCGGTGCGCTCGATTTCGAGACGCGTGGTGTGGCGGGTGGAGTGGAGGTGGGCGGCGGCGAAGGAGAGGAGAAAGCAAGTGAAGATGGCCCATGGGGTGATGCGGCGTGGACGCTTTAGATAGAACACGGTGAGGAGGAGACCGGCTGCGATGAATGAAATACCCAAATACCCAAAATACCCGAAGGAAATACCCGAAATACCCAATGACCTAAATACCCGAAAGAAATCCGAAAGACCCAAAGATCCGAGGGAAACACCTGAATTACCCGAATACCCAAATACCCGAAAAAAATCCGAAAGGCCTAAAGACCCGAATAGCTGTAGGGAATTCAAATTTGTGAAAAATACAAAAATCGAAGCTAAAACAGAGATGCAATGATGCTCTGATTGAAAATCTAAAAGCGAATTCGCAAATCCATTTTCAAAGACTGATAGTAGCTGGGTGTGTATCATGAATAGGATTCGCGAATTAGGTGTTTGCTTCGGGTGTTTGGGTGTTTCGTTGGGGTATTTTGGGTATTTGGGTAGTTTTATTTTATTTCTTCTGCTTCGCTACGGCATCGTTCCAGTGGGTGAAGGAGTAGTAGAGGATGTTAACGCCGAGGTTGAGAGCGGTTTGGCGGAGCTCGGGGGTGACGTCGATGAATTTGGGGTCGCGCCAGGCGTCGTTCATGTCGCCGGGGTGGTAGAAGACGCAGAGGCGGCCTTCGTGGCGGACGCCGAGGGCGCGGGTGCCGCCGTGGGCCCAGAAGGCTGGGGTGCCGTTGGGAAAACGGAAGGGCTGCTGGTAGATCATATCGTCGTCGGGGATGTCGGCGAGGGCGCGGTCGGGGAAGACCTGGCGCATGAGGTGGAGGAAGGATTGGTGGAAGGCGGGGCTGCCGGCGTTTGCGAAGATCATGCCGCCTTTGAGGCAGTATTCGCGGAGGATGCGGGCGTCGTCGTTGCTGATGCCGCGGATGGCGCCGTTGCCGGTGAGGAAGACGAAGGGTGGGAAGCCGTCGTCGGGGTATTTTTCGAGGAGGCGAATCGAGTGGCTTTCGGCACCGGTGGCGATGTTGCGGAAGCCGGTGACCTGGGCGAAGTGGCGGAGGAAGTTGAGGGAGCCGGAGTTTTCGCCCATGCCGTCGTCCCAGCCGACACCGCCGTGTTCGAGGTGGATGAAGCGGATGCGGTAGTCGTCCATGCCTTCGGGCCAGCCGCCTTCGGTGCCGCCGCCAGCTCCCATTTGGCCGGCGAGGGCGTTGGGGTTTGATTCGTAGGTTTGGCGGGTGACTTCCTGGAGGACTTGGTCGACTTCGGTTTCGTCGAGGTCGGGGATGTCGAAGATGATGGCGGAGTCGGGTCGAACGGTGATGGTTTTCTTTTCCTTTTTCTTGGGTTGGACCATGGTGACCATGGCGACGACCGGGTTGCCGCTGCCTTTGGGGACGCGGTAGGCTTCGACGCATCCGCCGAGGCCAAGAATCCACGGGATGAGGACGAGGATGGTGAGGTGGGTGAGGGTGCTGGCGTAGAGGCTGCGGCGGTGGCGGGGATCGCGCCCGTGGGTGCGGACGTTTTCGAGCATGTGGTCGCCGGCCATGGGGTCGCCGGTGGTGCCGGTGAAGCGGGCGAAGACCGGGCGGCTGCGGAGCATGACGTGGAGCCAGCCGGTGTAGAGGACGAGTGCGAGGGCGGGCCAGGCGACGGACCACCAGAATTTGAAGGTGGTGGCGCGGTCGTGTTCCTGGCCGTTGTATTCGATTTCGGCGGCGAGCAGGCCGAAGAGGGCGTGCCAGGTGAGGTAGAGGTAGGCGGCGAGGGCGGCGGTGACGGCGAAGAGGGTGAGACGAAGGGCGAGGTAGGTGAACTTATTGGGGAGGAAGGCGGCTAATCCTGTTAGAATGCTGAGGATGGCGAGGATGCCGAAGGCGTTGAAGCAGGTGTGGAGGGCTGTGATGGCACCGTGGGAGGCGAGGTAGGCGGCGGCGTCGGGGTTTTGGGAGAGGAAGACGGCGAGGCCGCGCGGGAGCCAGGCCCAGGCGGCGTAGGCGAGGGGGGCGAGGAGGGTGACAGCCGTGCAGACGACACGCGCCTTGCGGGCGGACGGGGCGGTGTCGTGTGGAGGGTGCATGAGGTGGTAAGAGTTTAAATACCCAAATATCCAATTACTCAAATACCCGAAGGAAATACCCAAAGACCCAAGAACCCAAATACCCGAAGGAAATGCCTAAGGATCCAAATACGCGAGAACTTTGTGACGCGTCATGCGAAGATTTGTGGGACGAGAGGGTAATGTGTTTGAGATTCATATAGCGGAACCGTGAGCGGGTCATTGCAGGACCTTGGAGATTTGTGATTTTTGTATTTTAGATTTTGGGTATTTCTTTGGGTATTTGGGTGTTTAGGTATTTTGATTTTTCCTTCGGGTATTTTGGTGTTTTGTTATTTGAACAGGTCTTCGTCGTCGGTGGCGGGGATGGGTGGGGTGGTGGGGCCATCGGCGGTGGTTTCGAGTTGTTGTTCGATGGCGGATTTCGGAGCCTCAGGTTCGGGGGTGCCGGGTGGAGGTGCCGGGGTTTCCGGAGTGGCGGTGGTTTTTGGGGTGGTGGGTGCGAAGCGGGCGCTGAGGTCCTGGGCGGTGAGGCCGTGGCGTTGGGCGATTTCCTGAAGGGAGGTGCGGGCTTCCTTGAGGGCGAGTTCGGCGCGTTCTTCGGTGGTGAGTTCTTCACTGCTGCCGTCGCCCGTTAGGTTTTTGACGACGCCGGGGAGGCTGGTGAGGAGGATGAAGACGGCGTGGACGATGAGGGTGAAGACGAGCATGGACTTGAGGCTGCGACCGCGGAAGGCCTGCATGAGTTCGTCGGGGGTGGTGTCTTGGGTGGGGTCGGACATGGAGATATCGGTGGGTGAGAATTATTGTGGGAGTTCGCCGACGGCTTCGATGATGCCGCCGGCTTCGGCGATGGCTTTGAGGACGGGTTCGAAGGTTTCCTTGGTGAGGGATTCGTGGCACGAGAAAAGGACGCGGCGCTGGTCGTCGGTGGTGGCGTCGTTGAGGACGGCGCGGACGCCCCATTCGATGTCTTTGGGGCCGTCGACGAGGACGCCGTCAAAGTGGATTTGGCCGACTTCGTCGAGGGAGACGCGGGCGGCGAGGGTTGCTTCGTTGGTTTTGACGAATTCGGAGAGTGGCGGTGTGAGGATGATGTTGCGGTTGTCTTTGACGGCCTCGCTGGTGACCATGAAGAAGATGATGAGCAGGAACGCGATGTCGCCCATGCTCGCGATGGGCACGGGGATGGGCTTGCGTTTCTTGCGTTGGGAGATGCGTTTCATGGCAGGCTATTCTTCTTCGACGAGTGCGACGACGCCGCCATGGGCGCTGATGCTGGCGAGGGCGTGGAAGTAGTTCTGATAGGGAGTGCCGGATGCGGACTCGAGGAGGATGACGCGGGCGGAGGGTTCGCGCTCAGCGAGGTTCATTTCAGCGAGGCGCTCGTTGAGTTCGTCGTTGGTGACTTTGGCGTCGTTGAAGAAGATGTCGGTGGCGCTGAGGTTGATGGTGGGGGTTTTGTCGGTTTGGGCGGCGGTTGACGTCTGGCCGGAGGGGAGATCGGCGGTGATGGATTTGATTTTGACGAGGGTGGTGGCGACGAGGAAGTAGATGATGAGGAGGAACGCGATGTCGGAGAACGAGCCGGTGGGGATTTCTCCCGAGCGGTGTTTTTTTTCGCGGTGGCGTTTCATATGCGAGCGGAGTGGTGAAATACCCAATTACCCAAGGACCCAAATACCCGAAGGAAATACCCAAAGACCCGAACGACCCAAATACCCGAAGGAAATACCTAAAATACCTAAAATACCTAAAATACCTGAGAATGAGAAATCGCTGAAGGCATTGGGGCGTGCGAAATTTTGGAGATGTTTGGTAGTTTCTCGATTTGTAGATGCGTTAGATTGCATAGGATTTCGAGTTTGTATTCGGTGAATGCTCACAAGGGCGTTGTCTTAGCGTTTTGAATTTTCAGGTTTTCTTTGGGTATTTGGGTGGTTGGGTATTTTGATTTTCTTTCGGGTGTTTCGGGTATTTGGGTATTTTTTAATGGTGTGTGAGGATGAACTCGACGAACTCGCTGTTGATTTCTTCGATTTCGAGTTCGATTTCGTCGGACCAGCGGTTGAAGACGGATTGGGGGATGACGGCGGCGAGGGCGACGATGAGGCCGACGGCGGTGGTGAGCATGGCTTCGGAGATGCCGGCGGCGACGGCGCCGCCGCTGCCGCCGATGCTGCCTGCTTCGGCGAGGCCGGCGAAGGAGGCGATCATGCCGGTGACGGTGCCGGTCATGCCGAGGAGTGGGGCGGCGACGGCGATGGTGGTGAGGACGTCGAGACGTTTGTTGACGACGGACATGGCCTGGGCGCTGTGGTCTTCCATGACCTGGCCGACGACGAGGCGCATGGTTTCGGGTTTTTCGTTTTTGTCGCGGAGGTGGTCGTAGGAGCGGAGGCCGGCGAGGAGGACGGCGGCGACGGGTCCGCCGGTGGCACGGCATTCGGAGATGGCGGCTTGGGGATCGCCTTCGCGGAGGTGGGCGAGGACTTTGGCGGAGAGCGAGCGGGTGTCGATGCGGCGGTTGTCGCGGAATGCGAACCAACGGTCGTAGACGACGGCGAGGCTGATGAGGCTGCAGGCGACAAGCGGGACCATGAGTGGACCGCCGTTGAGGATGTGTTCTAACATACGGGTTCGGTGGTTGGTGAAGGTTGGATGAAACGGAGGATTTGGAGAGCTTCTTGCGGAGGGATGCGGAGGTTGCGTATGGGGAGGGCTTCAGCGGGTTCGAGGATGAGTTCGCCGGTGGGGTGGTGGTAGCGGCTGGCGTGGCATTCGGCAAGCGGGACGGTGGCGGTAAATGGCCGGGGGCCGGGGGCGTGGAGGGTGAGCTCGGATTCGGTGAGGGTGAGGTGGATGGGGGATGGGCGCCACCAGCGGCCGGTGTCGATGCGGGTGCGGGTTTTGTGGGTGGTTTGTGGGTGCATGGGGTGGCGGGCTTGTCTGGCGGGGCTGACTTTATTGACGGGATTGACTTTATGGGGCTTGGCGGTTGCAAACCGCCGCCACGGGATGCGGGGTGGACGAGCGCGCTCCTTATGATTTATCTGCGGCGATTTTTTTGTTGTTCTTTGATTTCTTCGATCATGCGGGCGCGTTGTTCGGCTTCTTCCTTGACGAGTCTTTCGAAGGTGGGGTCGGCGAGGCGACCGCGGGCGAATTTGGCCCAGTTGGAGTCGGGGAAGTCGAAGGTGACGCGGCGGTAGAGTTGGTAGGCGGCGGTGCGGGCGTTGCCGCTGGCGCGCCAGTTGTCTTCGGAGTAGGTGGCGAGGAGGCGTTCGTGGGAGAGGCCGGCCCAGTAGAGGGCTTGGGCGCGGAGGGAGGGGCCGTCGTAGGTGGAGTTGTCGGTGACGCGCTGGAACTGGGCGATGGCTTCGTTGTAGCGGTGGGCGCGCATGAAGTTCTGGGCGGCGCCGAGGGAGGCGAGGCCGGCGAGGGCGTCGTTGGGGAAGCGGCGTTCGAGTTTGGCGTAGACGTTGGCGGCGTTGAGGAATTCGGCGGTGGCGAGGGCGTCGAGGCGGATGACTTCGGCGAGGGATTCGGGGTCTTGTTTTTCGCGGAGGGGGTCGGCTTGTTCTTTGTGGCCCTGGCCGGTTTTCTGGAAGTGGGCACCGAGGCGGGCCATGACGGTGGGGATGAGTTCGTGGTCGGGGAATTTGTAGGCGAGTTTGACGTATTCCTCGATGGCGCTGGAGATTTCGCCCATGAGTTCGTAGGTTTGGGCGATTTTGAGTTGGGCTTTTGGGGCGAATTCGGAGTCGGGGAAGTCGTCGGTGATGAGGACGAAGCGGGCGAGGGCGTCCTGATACATCGGGGTGCGGGCTTCGTCGTTTTGGGCGAGTTCGGCGAATTCCATGGCGAGGTTTCCTAACAGATATTCGGCGTGGGCCTTGAGGTTTTCGTCGTGGTGGTGGGCGAGGGCTTCGGCGAGGAGTCGGTGGGCCTGGCCGATTTGGCGGCGGGCGAGGCTTTCCTCGTTCATCTCGTTGTGTTTTTTGGCGAGTTCGAAGTATGCCTCGGCGAGGACGAAGCTGGTTTGGACGGCCATTTCGTCGCCGGCGAAGCGTTTGGTGAAGGGTTCGATGGCACCGTCGGCTCCGAGGTTGATGGCGAGGGTGTGGGATTGGTCGGCGTGGGTGATGGTGAGGGTGTCGCCGTAGGCGGCGGGGAAGCCGTGGCCGGCGACGGGTGGGAGGGTGGCGGGTTCGTCTTTGGCGGCGATGCGGACGTTGAAGGCTCCGGTAAAGATGCCGGAGTGGGGTTCGGTTTCGTAGAGTTCGAGGGGGGCTTTGGTTCCGCTGGAGTTTGTGAGATTGACGGTGGCGGTGTCGTTTTTATCCGAGCGGCTGAGGCCTGGTGCGATGAGGCGGATGGTGGCGCGTTCGCCGATATGGAGGCGTTCGAGTGGCTCGGTGTAGCCGCTTTCCATGACGTCGAGGAAGGCGTGGGAGGTGACGCGGAAGGTGGTGGTTTTCCAGTGGACTTTGTTGTCGGGGTCTTGCCAGGCGTAGCCGATGTGGATGATTTCGCCATCGCGGGCGGCGAGGGTGGCGGGGAGGTCGGACGCGGGGAGGTCGCGGGCTTCGCGGGTGGCGAAGCTGCGGGCGGGTGCGGGGCCGAGGGTGACGGGAATGGCGAAGGCGAAGCGGCCTTCGTCGATGGCGGGTGCGGCGCTGGCGACGGGAGCGCGGGTAAGGGTGTAGCCGGGCGGGGTGTTGAGGGATGGGGATGTGAGTTTGCCGGTGAGGCGGAGGGTGCCGGGAACGTTGATGTTGAACGTGCCGTCGGTGATGCCAGCGGTTTTGCGGGCGGATTCGGTCTGAACGAAGGCGTCGATGGTGCTGGTGGAGGTGAGGGCGAGGTGGGGTGCGATGATGTCGAAGCGGACGGGTGCGCCGAGGATGGCTTCGGGGGCGGCGGTGGTGAGTTCGTCTTCGGTGAGGCGGGCGAATTC
>JBLRWN010000013.1:0-61164 GCA_047921195.1 Luteolibacter sp.
GGAGGTCGGAGGTCGGAGGTCGGAGGTCGGAGGGGCTTTTCGGGGGCTTCGGCGGTCGCAGACCGCCGCTACAGGGCTTTTCGGGGGCTTCGGCGGTCGCAGACCGCCGCTACAGGGCTTTGGCGTGACGCTTGGGCTTCGGCGGTCGCAGACCGCCGCTACAGGGATTTCGCGGGGATTCGGCGGTCGCAGACCGCCGCTACAGGGCTTTGGCGGGGCTTCGGCGGTCGCGGACCGCCGCTACAGGGCTTTGGCGGTCGCTGAGTGGGGCGCGACCGGTGATCGCGGCTACGTTTTTCGCGGTTTTACAACCGCGCCTATGGGAGGAGGGGGGCTGGGGACAGGATGTCCCAGCTACGGGTTTTTGCATCTGGGATGGTTGTTGATACGCTGCCGCCCTTGGTCGAAAAGGCGATTTTTGCCAATGACCTGTGGGTGATGGATGGAAGATAAGGGATTTTTAATGGACTGTGTGGGGGGGTGTCAGTGAAAAAAGTGGGGGTTTTTTTTGAATGATGGAATGGAAATTTGGGTGAGTTTGGTGTCATGCCCAGCGCAGGGTGTCGCCTTCGTTGATGACGAGCTCGCCATCGGGGGCTGGGTTGTCGTTGAGGGTAAGTTTGAGGTTTTTTCCGTTGAAGGCGGGGAGCTCGATCGTCTTCAGGCGGAGGGTGCCGTGGGTGAGGGTGAGTGATGCGGTTTCTTTGGTTTGCGTGTAGGTGCCCCAGGCTTCGCTGGTGGTGAAGGGGGCCTTGAAGTTTTCCTTCTGGATCACGGGGTCGAAGCGCAGCAGGGCTTTCGATTGGTCGAAATGGAATCCGCACAGGGCAAGGAACACGGCGTGGGAGGCCCCGGCGCGGGCGTAGTGATCGGAGCATTCGATCTCGTTGTAGGGGTTGAGCCCGCGGGTGGGCGCATAGCGGTCGTGAATGGCGCGGGTGATGGCGAGGCCGTATTCGACGAGGTCGTCGTCGCGTTCGGCGATCATGTGGGCGGCGGCTTGGTATTCGAAGCCGGTCATGAACTCGTTGAAGTAGGCGTATTGCCAGTGGCGCATGAAGTCGTCGCGCAGGCCGCCTTGCGGCCAGGTGCACATGAGGAGCCCGGCGTCGCCGCCTTTGGCGTAGTGGCGGCCGAGCGGGAAGCCGTTGCGGAAGGCGTGGTATTCGGGGACGAAGTTGTATTTCCAAAGTGCGCGCAGGGCGGACTTCTGGTGAGCGGCGTTGTTGATGCGGCCGAGGTCGAGCTGGTTTGACCAGAACTGCCCCATCACTTGGTCGATGTAGCAACCGGTGCCGACGCCGATTTTGTCGAGGTGTTCGGGGTCTTCGTCCTGGATGTAATATTCGCCGTTGTAGAGTTTCTCGATGTTTTGCGATCCTTTGGCGTGGATAGCGGCCATGGTTTCGGCGTATGCGGTGTCGCCCATGGCCATGGCGAGCTGCTCGGCGGCGCGAAGTGCGGCGAGGTAGAGCGAGCAGAGGACGTGGACTTTGCCATACCACTCGGCGTCGAGGGTGTTGTGCTGCTTGCCGTCCAGCAGGCCGTCCAGACCGCCGCGCGGATCCTTGCGATCGAACTCGACGAGATAATCCATCGCCTTTTTCGTCGGTTCCCAGACGCGCTTGAGGTAATGGGGATCGTTGCTGAGTTGGTGGTCGCGGAGGGTGCGGAGGATGTAGGTGGCCTGGGAATCGATGGCCGACATTTTGTTGTTTTCGGCGCGGAAGTGGATTTGTCCGTCGGGCTGGAGGCCGGGGCCGTAGTCGGTGATTTCGCGGAGGGTGCGCTCGATTTCGGGGAATAGGCGGGCGTGGCCCTGTGAGTATTGCCAGACGTGGCCGCAGGTGCCCGGGCAGCAGCCGATGCCCTCCCATGCCCAGAAGCGGCCGTTGTCGAAGATCAGGCAGTTCTGGGTTTGTAGGGTGTTGGCCGTGAGCACCGTGCGGTCGAGCAGCCATTGCGGGAGGGTCGAATCGTTCCATGTTTCGACCCATTTGCGGGTGCGGGCTGCGAGGCGCTCCTGGTGTTTCGCGACGTGTGCGATGACGTCGCGGGCGTTTTTGAAATCGTTGATGTAGTGGCGTTTGACGCCTTTGGGCAGATGGTTGGGGTTGAGGTTCGGGAAATGCCAGGCGATGGCGAAGCGGATGGTGACGGTGGCACCGGGCTGGACGGTCGCCTTGGTGGCGACGGTGTTTTCGCGGACTTCTGCAACGCGCTTGCCGAGGAGGCTGAGGGCGAGGGTGCCGGAGTCGAGCGCGTCGCGGATCTCGGGAGTGTTACCGCGGAGGCCGTGTTGCAGGCCGATGGTGCCATCGGGTTCGATTTTTTCGGTGAAGCGGGCGGCTTCGAGTTTCGAGAATTGCCCGGCCGGGTTGTTGAGGCGGCCGGTGAGTTGAATTTCGACAGGCGCGTTGGTCGGATTTTCGATGGTGTAATCGAGGATGGTGACCGGAAGGGACGAGGATTTCAGGTCGAGTGGGATGAACGGGCTGAATGCCTCGAGGCGGACTTTGGCTGGGATGTTTTCCGATGCGTAATCCACCACGCCGATCGGCCAGCGACCGGTGAAAGTGACGCTGTCCCAGCCGGTCGCGTCCATGGGATAATCATGGCCTCCCACAGTGAGGGTGAAGCCGCTATCCAGCCCGTTGAGGTGATCCGCCGCGCGCGGTGGTGCGAGGAAGTTCGCGCCGTCGCGTTCAACAACCATTTTGTTCGCCCCGATGTTGCCGAGGCCTTCGGGGATGGGGACGCGGTTTTTGACGACGCCTTCGTGATGTTGGTTGAAAATGTCCCACACCCAGAGGCGGCCGTCGCCGGAGAGATAGATCGTGCCGCAGCCGATCCCGCCCACGGTCATGCCGATGACGTCGAGGTTGCCCTCGGCCTTGGAGTGGCGGATCGCGGCGTCGAGCGGGTGGTCGCGCTTCGTCAGCGAGGTGATCCAATCGGCGGGCAGGCCTTTCTCTGCGGGAATGAATTTCGCGTAGAGTTTTGCGGACGCGTCGTCGGATGTGGCGAATGCGGGGATGCCGCGGAAGCTAAGCCCGGCGGCGGCGAAGGTGGTGAGTTTGAGGAAGGGGCGACGGTTCAAGGGATGATTTTCATGAGATACGTGATGCGCGTCTTTGATTTTACATGCGTCGGGTTTTCCTTTCCGTTCCCATTTGGCGCGATGATTTCGGAATGGGGATTTCGTTGGCCAATCCGGTTGGCCGCACCTTCTTTTTCTCCGTAGATGCCTGAGAATCTATCGATGACCTTGCTCAATCATCATGCACCTGTGTGGTTGGGGGTTTTCACCACAAACTCATTCAGGCAGAGTCGGGATTTGTCGAGATTGAAGGTGATTTTGACAAATCATACATCGGGCTGATCGAGATCGAGCGCGACTACCCGGGTCTGAGGTTGGGGCATCACGATGCCTCAGCGGGTTGGATTGAGCACCGAGCCGCCGTTGCGGCGACTGTCGTCAGGGCACCTACATTGGGAAAATGCTCTCAAAACAAGGTGGTCGGGGAACCACAGATTACACAGATTTCACAGATTGGATTTCGTTCAGAACATGATTTTCCGGGATGATCTGAATCGTAGGCATTCTAAGATCATGAAAATCTGGGTAATCTGTGGTTCAAAATACCGTTTTCAAATAAGGCTCGTATTCAAATATAGGTGCCCTGCGACTGTCGTTACGCTTTGTTTTTTCCCGGATCGATGATGTTCCTACGGGTCATGCGGATCATTCCAAGCGGATGACGGTGGCGGTGGGGTCGGGCAATGCCTCCGGAAGCCGAATGAGGGTCCGTCCGTCATCGGGCACGACTTCCAGGGATTTGCCGTCCTCCAGCAGGGTGGCTTTTTTACGGGAGAGCGGGACGGCGATGGTGCCATCATGCGGGCGGGAGAAGATGTGGAGATAGAGGGTTTCGCCTTTGGCGGTGATGCGGCCGTTGAATGGGATTTCGGCGAGGGGCGACTTGGTGGTGCCGCGGATGGCCTCGGCGTTGGTGTCCATCCATTTGCCCACGGCGGTCAGGATGTCGATGCTGGGTTGCGGGACGGAGCCATCGCCGGTGGGGCCGATGTTGAGCAGGTAGTTGCCGCCCTTGCTGGCGGATTCGATGAGCTGGCGGATGATGGTTTGCGGGGATTTCCAATTTTGATCGTGTTCGCTGTATCCCCAGGTGTCGTTCATCGTCATGCACGATTCCCAGTCCATCTTGAGTTCGACGCCAGCGGGGATGTATTTCTCCGGGGTGCCGAAGTCGCCGAATTTCGGGTCGAGCGGGCGGGTGAGATCGGATTTGCCGTCGAGCCCGCTGCCTGCTTCCGGGCGGCGGAACAGACGGTTGTTCATGATGATGTTTGGCTGGTGTTCGCGGCACATCGCGATGAGGTCGGACGCGCGCCATGCCTTGTCGCCATCGAAGCCGGGCCAACTGTAGTCCCACCAGGCGATGTCCACCTGGCCGTAGCCGGTCATCAGCTCGCGGGCTTGGGCGTGGAGGAAATCGATGTAGCGCTGGTGGTTGCGGGTTTCTGGATTGAGGAGTTTGGCGCGTTCCGGGTAGGGGAGGCCGCCGGCATTGGCGAAATCATACTGCGGGTGGTGCCAATCGATGAGCGAGTGATAGAAGCCGACGCGCAGGCCTTCTTCGCGGAGTGCTTCGGTGATCTCGCGGACGAGGTCGCGGTTGAGGACGTCGCCCGCGTCGTAGGTGGTGACGGCGGAGTCGTGCAGGGCGAAGCCCTCGTGGTGCTTGGTGGTGAAGACGACGTAGCCGCAACCCGCCTGCTTCGCGAGGCGCGCCCATTGTTTGGCGAAGCCGGGTTTCGGTCGGAATTTGGGAATCGCGGCGCGGGCGTAATCATGGCTGTCGGCACCGACGCGTTGCTGAATCCATTCGAGGTTGTCGCCGGCGATCGGCTGGCCGTCCCAGGTGCCGGCGAGGCCGGAGTAGAGCCCCCAGTGGACGAACATACCAAAGCGGGCCTCGCGCCACCATGCCATGCGGGTGTCGCGGTCGGTTTCGCCGTTGGCGGTGACGGATCCAAAAACAAGAAGAGCCAGTCCGGTGATGATTGCGGCCTTCATGTGGGGAAGCGGGTCAGAGTTTTTCCGTGAGGATGGATTTCGTCTCACCATCGAGCCTCACCGTGACTTGGGCCGGTTGTTTGGAACGGATTTGATAGTGGGTGACCTTGCCGTCCTTCCACTCGATGTCGACGTGGTGTCCGCCGCGGGCGCGGAGGTTGGTGACCTTGCCGTGGGGCCATGCGTCGGGCAGGGCGGGAAGCAGGTGGATGGTGTCGCCATGGGATTGCAGGATCATTTCCGCCACGGCGGCGGTGCCACCGAAGTTGCCGTCGATCTGGAACGGCGGGTGGAGGCAGAAGAGGTTTCTGCCGCCTTTGGTGATGAGCATGTTGAGGAGCTTGTGGGCGCGGTTGCCGTCGTGAAGGCGGGCCCAGAAGTTGGATTTCCACGCCATGGACCAGCCGGTGCTGGCGTCGGTGCGGCGTTCGAGGGTGACCTTGGCCGCGGCGGCGAGTTCGGGGGTGTGGATGATGCTGATTTCGTCGTGCGGGTGGAGGCCGTAGAGGTTCGAGACGTGGCGGTGGGTGGGTTCCTTTTCGTCGTAATCTTCGAGCCATTCCATGATCTGGCCGTGTTTGCCGATTCTGTTAGGCGGGAGTTTGGCGCGGGCTTCGGTGAGTTTTTTGCGGAAGTCCTCGTCGGTGCCGAGGATTTCGGAGGCCCGGATGCAGTTGGAGAAGAGCTCGCGGAGCAGTTGGTTGTCGTGGGTGGGACCCATGCAGATGCGTGCGGTCTTGCCGTTGGGCATGATGAAGGTGTTTTCCGGTGAATTCGATGGCGCGGTGACGAGCCAGCCGTGTTCTGGGTGGACGATGAGCATGTCGAGGAAGAACTCGGCGGCGCCTTTCATGATGGGATAGGCGTAGGTGAGAAACTCCTTGTCGCGGTTGAAATCGTAGTGCTCCCAGAGGTGGTCGCAAAGCCAGGCGGTGCCGGTGGCGGTGGCTCCCCAAGCAGCGGATTCGCCGGGTGCGGTAAATCCCCAGACGTTGGTGATGACGTGAGCGACCCAGCCTTTGGCGTTGTAGTATTCCTTGGCGGTGATGGCACCGGGTTCCTGGAGCGATTCGATGAGTTTGAAGAGGGGGGTGTGGCAATCGCCGAGGCCGGTGACTTCGGCGGGCCAGTAGTTCATCTGGACGTTGATATCGAGGTGGTAGTCGCCGTTCCACGGCGTCTGGATGCCCTCGGCCCAGATGCCTTGGAGGTTGGCGGGCATGGTTCCGGGGCGCGAGCTGCTGATGAGCAGGTAGCGGCCGAAGTTGAAATAGAGCGTGGCGAGCGCGGGATCGCTGCCGCCTTTGGCGAGAGCGGCGTGGCGCTGATCGGTGGGGAGCGCGGCATTCGCTTTGCTTTCCGCGCTGCCATCGTCGAGCGAGATCGTCATGCGATCGAAGTAGGAGCGATGGTCGGCGATGCTGTCGGCGCGGAGTTTCGGGTATGCTTTGGTTTTCGCCTTGGCGATGTCTTGGGCGGTGGCGGCCAGCGGATCGGCGGTGCCACGGCCGGCGAAGCCTTGGTAATCGGTGGCGGCGGCGACGAGCAGGATGACTTCATCGGCGGCAGTGACTGTGAGATTCGCGCCATCGACGGTGAGCTTGCCGCCGGTGTTGATGGCGTGGAGGCGGGCGACGAATTGCATCCCCGGCACGTTCTGCTGGCCGCTGGCGGTGCGGCCGGTCATGAGCAGTCCGTGGGTGCCGTCGGCGGTGGTTTCAAAGCTTTGCAGGCGGTTGAGTGTGGCATCGAACGAGATTTTCCCGGGTTGATCGGCGGTGAAACGGAACACCATTACTTCATCGGGCGCGCTGGCGAATGCCTCGCGGGTGTAGGTGACGCCGTTTTGCTTGTAGGTGACGGTGGAGACGGCGTTCTGGAGGTCGAGGCTGCGGCGGTATTCCTGCGCGTTTTCGCGAGGGTGGAGGAAGATGGAAACAGGCATCTGCCCCTGGCGGCGGTAGTTCGAGCAATAGATGGCGATCACGTTGTCGCCCGGTTTGAGCAGGTGGTGGATGTCGCGTTCGAATTTGTCGTGCCCGAGGGCCTGCCAGCCCGGGAGTTCCCCGGCCAGTTGGCCGTTCACATAGACCTGGCCCTGGCGTGCGGCGGCGTCGATACGCAGCACGCTGAGCTCGGCGAGTTGTTTTTCTGTGAGATTGAGTTGGTGGCGGAGGACCACGCGGTCGTCCTTGACGAGGGTTCGCGCGCCCTTCACGGCTTTGCCATTGGCGAGCGTGTAATCGGACCATCCGCGGGTGGAGGATTCGGGTTTTATGGCATCGGAGATTTTCTGGAGGATCTCGTTGCGTTGGGCGCGGATGTCGTCGTCCTGGGCCTCGATCATGGTGTATTTCCAGTCGTTGAGGGGGAGGGACTGGATGTCCGACGCCCAGGTGATGTTGAGGTTGCCGAGTTCCTGGAAGCATCCCCATGGGCCGTTGGCACCGCCTCGCGATCCACCGCCGGTGCAGGTGAAGGATTGGTTGACGAGCGCTTCGGCCTCATCGTTTTTGCCGGCGAGCAGGAGCTCGCGGATTTTCGGGAGGTTTTGGGAAGCATTTTCGCGGTTCCAATTGGTGCGCGAACCGGACCAGACGGACTCCTCGTTGAGGGCGATGCGTTCGCGGTCGATGCCGCCGAAGATCATCGCACCAATGCGCCCGTTGCCGATGGGCAGGGCCTCGGTCTGCCAACTGGTGGCGGGCTTTTCATACCAGAGCGTGGTGGCGGGGTCGGCGGCGAGGAGGGGGGATGCGAAGAGAAATGCTGTTAGATGAGCGTATTTCATTGAAGCTGGATTTGAGTTTGTGAATTCAGGATGTGGATGTCGCGGTGAAGGATCCGCCGGCGGCTGCCATTCGGGAAAAGGAGCCGGAGGCACCTTCTACTTGAGGGCGGGCGGCAGTGTGATTTCTTCGAGCCAGACGCTGAGGTGGCCACTGGGTGGGGCGGGTTTGTTGGCATGGGCATTCATGCGGAGGAAGGCTTTGACGCCGATGGTGACTTCCTGGCCGGAGATTTGTTTCGCCATGCCGCCGAATAGATAAGCACCGCGCGGGGAGCCGCCGCTTTTGTAGTATCCACCGGTAGCTTCGGCGATGGGTTCGCCATTGAGGTAGAGGGCGAATCCTTCGCCGGACCAGAGGTGGTTGCCGCCGCCGACGATGATGCGGTAGCGTTTGCCTTCCTCGAATGCGGGCATCTTGAACTTCCGGCGGATGAGGATGACTTCGTTTTCCCACAGGGTGTTCGGGGTGATGTGGCTGCCGCAGTGGGGGTTGCTGGAACGGCTGCGTAGGGCTTCGAGCTTGCCGTTGTTCTGGCCGAAGGGTGCCTGGCCGGTTTTCCATCCGGCCTTGGTGGCGTCGAAATCCGGGGATGCCCAGTTTTCCATGCCGGCGGGCAGTGTGATCGGACGGTAGCGGTTGCCTTTGGCGTCGGTCTTTTTCTCGGCGGGGTCGAAGCTGAGGTATTGCCACTCGGCGAGTTGCATGTCGGACACAGCGGGCTTCCACGAGTAGTCATCGATGCCGACGAGGCGGTAATATGCGATCACCTTGTCGAGTTGGCTGCCGAGGATGGCGGTGGGTTTTTCCAACGGCTCATTGGCTACGAAGCTGGTGAGGCCGATTCCACCACGGCGGTGGGCCGGGAAGTTCGGGGCGGCGGCGGCGTATTCGGGGAGGAGCTTGTCGAGCACGATCGGGCGCAGGGCGATGCGCGAGGAATTGAGCGCCTCGCCGGCAAGCGCGGGGAGCGTCGGCAGGGCGGCGACCTTGTCGGGCATGGCGGGGTCGGGATATTCGGCTTTGCCGCCGTGGAGTTCGACCATGGCGCGGCCGAGGGCATCGCCGACGAGCATGTAGGTCTCGGCGTTGTGGTTATAGTGATATCCTTGGTTTCGCGGGGAAACGGAGGCGTCGCGCCAGAACGGGCGGGTGTCGATGGTTTTGACGTTGCCGGCGAATTCCGGGTGACGTTCGGGGTCGGCGACGTTGAGCTGGGCTTGGAAGACGAGCTTGGCATTTCCTTCATCGCCCTTGCTTCCGCAGCCGGTGGCGATGGCCCACTTGGCGTTGGGCGCGTTGAATTCCTTACGCCAGGCGCGGATCAGGTTGGCGAGGTTTTCCTCGTATTTCGAAGTGTGGGCGGCGCTACCGGCGTCCTTGTGGCCTTGGAACCAAATGAAGCCTGCAACCTCGAATCCTTGATCGGCGTATTCGGGGTATTTCTCGTTGAAGTTGTCGAGCACGGCGCGGATCGAGGCGGTGTAGTCGTCGTATTGTTTGCCGGCATACCAGCCCTTGCCGTCCCACGGGATCACCTTGCCGTCGGCATCCAGCATTTCCTTGTATCCGGGCTGTTCCTTGCCCTCGAAGGTGTAGCTTTTGCTGCCGGGCGGTAGAATGTCCCAGCCGAGGCTGCGGTTGCCGATATCGGCCTTGAGGATGATGACGGGTTCGTCGTGGAAAGTTCCCATGACGTATCCGAAGCCGAGTTCGGGTCCGAAGGCTTTGCCGATGGTGCCCGGGCTGAGTGGCTTGCTGGCTCCTTTGCCCATGTATGCGTTATTGAGCATCACGTCCATGCGTTCGGTCCAATTGCCCTCGGCATCGACTAGGTAGGGGAAGCGGCCGAGTTGGTTGACGACGAAACGCAGGTCGCCCATGCCCTTAAGGTCGACCATTTCCATCCAGAGGCTGGGGGATCCGCTTTGAAGGAAGGTGATTTGGATGGGGTGGCGTTTGCCTTTTTGGAGTTCGATTTTCGTGAGTGTGGCGGGGGCGTCGGTTTCCTTGCGATAGACTTCGGTGCCGTTGACGGTAGCGATGGCATGCGCGCTGGGACCGGTGCCTGGGTGGAGTTGATAGGTCCCGTCGTGGGGAACATCGAGGAAGGCATCGACGACGATGGGTTGCGAGCCCGAGGATTCGGGGAGTTTGGCATCCACTGTGCCAAGGGCGACGACGGGGGTGCCGGGGAGATTTTTGGCGATGCCGCCGGTGGGGGCGTCGGGCTTTTCCGATTGGAAAACGCCGAAGCGCATGACGGCGATATTTTCACCGGGCATGGTGCCTTCGGTGACCGCCGGATCGGCGGAGAGGAAGACCTGGGAGTAGAACGGCGACGCGCCTTCGACCGCGCCGAAACCGAGTGAGTTCGATTGGCCGGATTGGATGTAGACCTTGACCGGCTTGTTTTTGACGCCGGCGGCGCTGGGATCGGGTGGGGGGAGGTCGACCGGAATCACGGCGGCATGGAGCGGCAGCGCGGCGAGGGCACTGAGCAGGAGGGTTTTGGCGGATCGCGCGAGGCGGGGGTTGTTATTCATATTCGTATGATTGGTCGATTTGCGCGCCGGGCCATGATGGGGATAAATTCGAAGGCGAGGAGCGCAAGTTTGGCAAAGCGGGGTGGTTTTGCTTGTGGCTTTTTACGCGAAAAATGCGAGGAAATAGCAAAAATTGCCGGGATGGTGGAGAATCTTTGCGGATGAACCCCGCTTCATTTCAACAGGTATAAGGGAGTATAGCATCGGTGGCGTTCCGGCATCCAGTCCACGGCGCGGGATCATGCCCGGGAATGCGCTGTGAGGAAATGCGCTGACGATTGCGCGATTGATTCGGAAGGCCCGCTGCCGCAATCTTGGCCCCGCCATGAGTGAATCCCGCCCGAATCCGAATTCCCCGTTGGTGCTCGCACTCGATTGCGGGGCGACCAGCTTGCGCGCAATCCTTCTCAACGCGGAGGGCGGGATCATCGCGCATGCCTCGCGCCCGAGCGAGACCCTTGTGGGCGAGGACGGCCCGGGATACCACCACTGGGATTTCGATCGCATCATGGCCGACCTCGTCGCGTGTTCGAATGAGATCCTCAAGGGGCGCGATGCGAAACAAATCGCAGCCGTCACGGTCACGACTTTCGGCTGCGATGGCGCGTGGGTGAATGAAGATGGCTCGCTGCGCGATCCGGTGATCAGTTGGAAATGCCCGCGCACGGCACCGATCATGGATGCCATCGGCGAGGTCATGCCGATGCAGCGACTGCAGGAGATCACCGGCACCGGGCGGATGGCGTTTAACACCATTTACAAACTGCTGTGGCTGCAGCGCAATAAGCCAGAAGTCGCCGAGGGCGCGGCGGCGTGGTTGTTCATTTCCTCGCTGATCAACCACCGTTTGACTGGTGAGTTCACCACCGATCACAGCATGGCGGGCACCAGCCAGCTTACCGATTTGGAGAGTGGTGATTTCTCGCCCGAGGTCTTGGCTGCCATTGGGATCGACCGCGCGAGTTTCCCTCGGATGGTGCGCGCCGGCGAGGTGATCGGGAATCTCACCTCCGATGCCTCGCAGCGCTTCGGCCTCGGCGGCCATTGCCCGCCGGTGGTGAGCGCCGGGCACGACACGCAATTCGCGGTGTTCGGCTCCGGTGCGGAGGAGAACCAGCCCGTCTTGAGCTCCGGCACCTGGGAAATCCTGATGGTGCGGGCGGCCACGGCGAATCTGGGCGTTGAGGATTTCGCCGCAGGCGCGACTTGCGAGTATGACGCCGCGCCCGGGTTGCTGAATCCCGGCCTGCAGTGGCTCGGTTCGGGCGTGCTCGAGTGGATTCGGGACAGTTGCTACCGCGGCGAGGGTGTCGGATCCGCGGTTTATGAAACGATGATCCGCGAGGCCGCCGCCGTGCCTCCCGGCTGCGAGGGAGTTTCTTTTGCTCCGGATTTCCTGCCATCGGGGCCGTCTCGCGGTCGCATCGACGGCCTGCTCCTCGGCCACACGCGCGGTCACATCTACCGTGCCGCCTTGGAGGCGCTCAGCGCGCGTCTTGCCAACCAGCTCGCGCGGCTCGAACACGTCGGCGGGTTTTCCGCGCCGTCCATCATCCTCGTCGGAGGCGCCACCCGCAACGCATTCTGGACGCAACTGCGGGCCAACGCGATCTGCCGTCCGGTGCGCGTCCGCACCGAGCCGGAGACGACGGTGCTCGGCGCGGCGATGTTCGCATTTGCCGGCGCGGGCGTTCACCCCACACCGGAAGCCGCGCGCGATGCGTTTGGTGCCGAATTCGACGAAATCCACCCACAAGTTTGATGGCGACCACGCTCACACCGATCGGCATCGTCCGCACCTGCTTTGGCGGGAAATTTGGTGTCCCGCGCCAACCGGGCCTTTGCCCGAGCGCGTGGGGACGATTGGTGTTTGAGGAGCCGTTTCGCAATCCCGACGCTCTGCGCGGCATCGAAGGATTTTCCCACGTTTGGCTGATCTGGCATTTCCACCAAACCGCCGGGCGCGGATGGTCTCCCACCGTGCGCCCGCCCCGGCTGGGTGGCAACAAGCGTGTCGGCGTGTTCGCCAGCCGGTCGACCCACCGCCCGAACGCGCTCGGCCTCTCCCTCGCGCGCATCGAAGGCGTCGACACCGCATGCGCGGAAGCTCCGGTAATTCTGTTAGGCGGGATCGACCTCATCGACGGCACTCCGATTTTCGACATCAAGCCCTACCTGCCCTACGCGGAATCCCATTCCGATGCCGCCGCCGGTTACGCCGGGGGCGAGATCCCTCGATTGCCGGTGGATATCGCACCGCCTGCGGCCGATGCATTCGCCGCCCTCCCGCCACGAGCCCAATCGCTGATCCGCGAATCACTTACCCTCGACCCCCGCCCGGCGGGCCGCTCCGAAGACGGTGAATCCCCGACCACCCACGGTGCCCACCTCTGCGGCCACAATATTCGCTTCCGCGTGAATCATGGTCGATGTGAAATTCTGGGGATCACACCAAGCTCGAACGCGGGTGATTCACTGCCGCCGGATCTTTCTTCCTCAACCCAATGATCGTCCGAAGACTCAAGGAGATGTCACGCACGCAGCGCAAATCGCTAATTTTCGGTCTGCTGCTTTTCATGCCGATCCCCGGATTGGCGATCTGGCATGGCGTGGTGAACCATTGGGCGGGAGAAAAGGTCGACGAGCACCTGGCATTTCTCGAATCCACGGACATCCCGACAAATTTTGATGAGCTTTTCCCCGCGCCGGAAAACTCCGATCATGAAATGATGAGCCATCCGGCCATGATCGCCGAAACCGGGCGGCCCGACCACGAGCAACTCGATCGCATCAACGGCTACGCTCATGAACACCGAGTGGACGGATTAGCGGAAGGTGGCTTGCGCCGGCCTGGTTTCTGGGCGGGTGAAGCCACCGATGTGCGTAATTTTTTCGATCCGGTGCGGCATGAAACCGAAGCTGAAGCCGCCCGCGAATTGCGGAGGATATTCGCTCCAGAGCGCGAGCGGTTGGAGAATATCGCAGACGCATTCGCCCGCCCCAAAGCCGGCTGGCGTGCCGAACGGGAGTATTATGATGGACTCGAATTGCTTCATTACCCGGACCTTTTCCAGATCCGCAAGATGGTGAGCGCCCTTCAGGATCATGCGATTCTCGCAATGGTTCTCGGCGATGAAGCATCTGCGGCCCGGCTTCTAACGGCGATCCATCATGCGAATCTCCATAGCACGCGCGATGCACCTTCGGTGATCCACTTTCTGCTCGCCACGGTCTATTTCGATGTCTGGACGGAATCGATTCGGGAAGGCATCCGGCGGGGATGCTGGAGTGATCCCACACTCCGTGATTTTGGTGCGATGCTGACTAACAGCCTGAATGAAATGGATTTCTTGGGAGTATTGAGCACCGAAATGGGACACCATGCGGGCCTCCTCAGGCAAATGAAGGCGGGGGGCTCGCTCGTGATCACTAATCCATTTGAAAACTGGGTTTGGGAAATCGATGAGATTCAACAACGCACGGGGCGCATCTTTGCTTCGGCTTTGATTCCCCGCGGCTTCCTTCTCAAAGCCCACGTGGACGATGCGCGGGAATTTTTTGATTTCGCCATGATCCGAGAAGGCGCTCCCAGAGCGTCTTTTGCCATGGACGATCTTGAGCACATCCGGCAACGCCGCACCGAGCTGGAGAGCAAGAACCCGAAGGAAACCGATCCGAACCTCGTTTGGATACTTTCGAGTTTGATCGAGCGTGATTTCCAACATCGCACCTCCGCCGCCCTCCTTCAAACCGGCATCGCCCTGGAGCGCTACCGTCTGAAATACGGAGCGCATCCGGACTCGCTGAGCGCACTTGTTCCCGAATTCATCCCGTCCGTTCCGCTCGATCCATACGACGGCCAACCGCTTCGTTACCGCCGCCGCGACGATGCCGATGCCACGCCGCTCGTCTGGTCGATCGGTCCGAATGGCGTGGACGAAAGCGGGATGCCCACGAGAAATCGCGAGGATGGAGATCTCATGTGGATCACGACTCCATTGGCATCACCCTGATTCCCGCGCCGCAATGATCATGAGTCTTTATTTTCCAGGAAAATCATGATTGCAGTGCGGATTGCGCATCATGGCGTGTCGTGTGGGATGGGGTCGTCCTTGCCGATGATCATGCCCTCCCAGACGGGTATACCATCATAATAGGTGAGAATGCGGGCACGGCTCCCGGGCGCGGGACCGCGGTCGACGACCGGCAGGTGCTTGCGCATCTGTGCGCGGACTTCGGGTTTTTCGGCGGCGAGGTTGTGCCATTCGTGGGGGTCGTTGCGGATGTCGTAGAGTTCCTCGGAGCCATCGACGTATCGGATCAAGCGCCAATCTTCGGTGATCACGGCGTGATTGCCCTGGTTGTGACTGGAAAGCGCCGGACGTTCACGCGGAGCGTCCGCATCCTGAAGCTGGGGAACGAGACTAAGACCCTCAAGCGCGTGCTCCGGGTCGGGCAGGCGGGCAAGCTCGGCAAGGGTGGGATATAAATCCAGCAGTTCCGCCGGCCGGTTGCAGCGCTGGCCGGGCGTGATCCCCGGCCCGGCCATGATCAACGGAATCCGCGTGGATCGCGCCCAGAGCGTGTTTTTCCCGGAAATTTCCTTCTCGCCGAGATGATATCCATGATCGCTCCAAAGGACGATGATCGTGCGGTCCGCCTGGCCGCTTTCATCGACAGCGGCCACAATTTTCCCAACCAGGCTGTCGATGAAACTGATGCAAGCCAGATAGGAGCGAACGAGATGGATGTGTTGGTTGTTTTCCTGAAGCCAGCGCAGCCGTGGTTCGGGAAGCGACCAATGGAGCCACCAGGCGGAGCGGGGGGTGTCGGCGCGGTCGTTTTCGGGGATTTCCGGAAGGATCGATTCGTCATCGGGATACAAATCGAACCATTTCTGAGTGGCGTAACACGGGACGTGGGGGAAGAAAAATCCGGCAGCCAGAAAATACGGGCGATCGTCATCCTGCGGGGGTGAGGTGATCTGGTCGGCGGCCCAGCGGGCGACCTGATAGTCGGCGGTTTTCGTATCGTCGTCATCCGGTGGCCAGATTCCCCAGTCCATCAAGCTGTGATTGCCGAAGGGTGTTTCGCCGATGAGCTTTTGGGGTGGGCGCGACCCAAGCCCGCCAGCCGGGCCGACAACTTCGAATTCGACATGCTTGTCGTTCGGTCTCGGACGCCGCCACTCGTGGTGGATTTTCCCGGCTGTGAGCGTGCGGTATCCGTGGTTCGCGAAATGCTGCGGCATGGTGGCGAGATCGGCAAATTCGGGGACGTCGCGAAGCCAGGGCAACAAGCCATAGATCCCCGTGGTGGTCGGGCGCAGCCCGGTCATGAGGCTCACCCGCGAGGGATTGCAGAGCACCGCGTTGCAGTGTGCGTTGGTAAACAACGTGCCGCGCGCCGCAAGGGCATCGATGTGCGGGGTTTTGACCAATGGATGCGTTCCCATGCAGCCGAGCCAGTCGTTCAGATCGTCGACGGCGATGAAGACCACGTTGGGCGGGCGCGCCTGGCGCACCTCCTGCGCCGAAACGTGAGATTGGCCGACGAGGATAAACATCAACGCGGAGCATGCGGCAGTAAGAAAAAGTGGCTTCATCGGCGAAATCAACGTGGACACAGCCCCCGAAAATGCGCGTTGGCCTGCAGACCACAAGTTTCAAAGCCGCAATAATTATTTTCCTGGAAAATAGTTATTGGTTCGCGGCCCACCCGCACTGGCAATAACAATAATTTTCCAGGAAAAAAATTGTTGCAGCCATACGGCCATGCGGCATGGCGTGAAAATGGGCGTGGCATTGACAGGCGGTGGTCGGCCACACCACCTTCGCGGCATGACATCCGCCGAGCCGCAAGAGCCATCATCGACCGAAGAGACGCAAGTCGAAGGTCTGGAGGAGCACGTTGCATTGGAGGAGAGCGAGCATTGGGCCCCGCCCCCGGTGCCGCGAAGGGACTGGCGTTCGGTGCGCAACTTGTGGATCGCGATCGGCGGGCTGACGTTTCTGCTGATTGTTTCGATGTTGGTGAATCTGGCGCCGAAGAAGGCGGCCTTGAATGCGGATGATCCGGATCTCGCGGCCATGCGGGCGGACTTGGAAATGCGCCGTGCGGAATTGAACCGGCAGCGCGCCGAGCTGAACCTGCCGCCCTTGGCGGGCCAGGGAGAGGATGTGACGGCGATCACCACGCGCCTGCGAAAGGATGCTGAGACGCTGGTGTCTTTGGTGGACCGCTACCAGCAATTGATTGCCGACAAGGATCGTGCGCTTGCCGAGAAAAACATGGATCTCATCCGCTCCGAGCAGGTCCGCGAATCGCTGACGGAGCAACTCGCCCGGGTGCAGACAAATACTGCGGGCTCGGCGCGCATGCAAAGCGAGTTGGCCGAGGCGGAGGCGCGCGCCAAACGTCTTGCCGACGAGCTAACCGAAGCCCGGACGGTGATTGCGGAGTTATTCGACAACTCGCCGGTGGGTGAGATCGAAACCCTGAAGCGCCAACTCGACGAGGCGGTGCGGGCGCGTGATTTTTTCAAACAACGGGCGGAACAGCTGGAGGATTCCGCTCGAAATGGTGCGGCCGGATTCGAGGAAGAGTAACCGCCTGATCAGATCAGCGCGGGTAGAGCAGGTGGGGGCGGCGACGCATTTCGAATTGATCGATCGCCGGTTGCCACCTTGCCCGGATTTGATCGACCGGCTCATCGGCGCGGATGGCATCGAGGGTGGGCCGGTCGCCTAACAGCCGGATCGATTCGGAAACGCGGAGGGCATCCGGGTTTTCCGCGTGCAAGGTGATGGCGAGCGCGAGCCCGAGGTCCATCGCGCGGAATGCCTGGCGATCCGTCACCGCCATGCGCACGCCACGGCAAAGCTCTCCGGCGAATACCGAGGAAGCGGGGGTGAAGCGAACCGGCGTGAAGGTGACGCCCGCGACGGCCATCGCATGGAGTTTTTCGGCCAACGCCACATCGCATGCGATCCATGGGGCCCCGATGATTTCGAATGGCGTGTCGGTTCCCCGCCCAACGCTCACCTGGCAGAATTCGAGCATGGCGACGCCGGGGTAGAGCAGCGCCTGAGTGGGCGTCCGCAGGTTTGGCGATGGGGGAGTCCATGGCTGGGCGGTGGCGTCGAACCACTGCAACGGGTTGCCTTCGCAGCGGATCACAGTGAGTTGGCAATCCGGCACCCGCTCGGCACGGACGAGCGTGGCGAGTTCGCCAAGCGTCATGCCATGGCGAAGCGGGACCTCGTGAATGCCAACGAACGACCTCGGCTCGCTGAGGACCGGGCCTTCCATGAGCGGGCCGATCGGGTTCAAGCGGTCGAGCACGATCACACGCACTCCGGCAGGTGCGGCGGCTTCCATGGCCATGACGAGGGTGGAGAGGTAGGTGTAAAACCTGCAGCCCACGTCCTGCACATCGAACACCAGCGCATCGAGACCTGCCAGTTGATCGGCGGACGGGCTGCGCCGCTCGCCGTAAAGGCTGTGGATCACGAGGCCTGTCGCCTCATCGCGCCCGTCGGGAATTTTTTCCTGATCGAGATCGGCACGAATGCCGTGCTCGGGGCCGAACAAGGCGGCGAGCTCGACATTTTCCGCACGATGCAACAGGTCGATCGTCGACGTGCGGGTGCGGTCGTGCCCGCTGGCATTGGTAATCAGGCCCACGCGAAGCCCGTCAAGCGCCGCAAATTCGGTGCGCACCAGCACATCGATGCCGTTGAGCACGGGCGACGCTGCGGTCGTGCAGGCGAATGCAAGGGCAGCAAGCGCATGGAGTAATCCCTTCGTCATGCCGAATGGATACGCGGGATCGGGCGCGGGATTCACTTTTTATTCCACCCTTGGGATTCGACGAGCGCCTTGATCGTGGTGCGGGCTGGATCGTCTTCGGGGATCGCCTTGAATCGGGCGAGGTAATTCAGCGCGCGTTCGAATTCCAGGATCTCCTTTTTATTGGCTTCCAAGGCATCGGCATCGAACCCTTGGATCTTCATCACTTCCGCAGCGGCCAACAGGGAGGCGGATTGGAACGCCGACTCATTCACCTCGTATGCCAGCGACTCGAAGTAGCGCATCATTTGCGGGCGGCCTTCGAGCGTGGCGGCATGGGCGCGGATGCCGGCGGCGATTTCCGCACGCTTGGCGGTGGTGGCTTCCGGGCTGAGCTGGCCATCGGTGCCACCCTCGACCGCGCGTGGCGGCAGCGGGCGCACCCAGATGTTGCGGAAGCGCAGGACGTCGCCGTGATCCTGGAGGATGATCGGGCCGGCTTCGGGGAATTCACGCGACCGTGAACGCTTCATGTAGCCGCCGCCACCTTCGAGCGGTGTCGCGTCCTGCACGAGCACGCCGTTGATGAATACCGTGAAATGGCCGGGATCGACCTCGACGCCGTCTTTGAAAACCGGGCGGCGGAAGACGATGTCATAGGTCTGCCACTCGCCGTCCGGGCGAAGGGCGTTGGCCATCGGCGGCTTGACTCCATAGACCGAGCCGGCAAAGCCATCGGCGTATGTGGGGTTGTTGTAATTCGCGAGAATTTGAATTTCCGTTTCGCCTGCGAAAAAGACGCCGCTGTTGGCGCGCCCTTGGCTGGCGCCCTTGGTGCCCACGGGGACCTGCCATTCAAGGTGCAGTTGGACATCGCCGAAATGTTGTTTCGAGCGGATGTTGCCGGTGCGGGGAACGATCACGAGCGTGCCGTCTTCGACTTTCCATCCCATCGGCGCGGCACCATTCTGGCGAGTGGACTCCCAGTTTTTCAGAGATTCCTCGGCACCATCAAAGAGGATGACCGCATCGGACGGCGGTTGGCCGGGTGCTTCCTGGCTGCTGAATGCGCCCGGCTCCACGCGCGGAGGCTGCGGGCGGTTGCGATCGTGAACAGCCCATGGATGCGTCTCATCGGGCGCGTCTCCCTGGAAAACGGGCGAGTCAAACAAGGGCACAAGGGGTTCCACCTCGGCGGCGGCCTGTTTAACGGAAACAACGAGAGCGAGCATGGCGGCTCCCGCAAAAACGGAAATGGTTTGCTTCATCCCGTTTGCTACACCGGAGCGGGCGGTCCGGGCAATGCCGAATTCTTCAGCGCCCTTCAGCGATGCGCTCGGCGAGCGATTCCGGAAGCCCGGCGGCGAGGATTTTGCGCTGGGTTGTCGCGATGTCGTATTCGACGCGGCGGAAGCGCAGCATCCGTGTTTCCAGATCGTAAATCACGTAGCAGGCGCGCCAATCACCATCGCGCGGCTGGCCGACGGAGCCGGCGTTGACAAAATATTTCGCATCTGGCTCGACTTCCACCACCTCGGGTTCCGCCTCGATGACGCGGTCGCTCTTGATGTAAACCCGCGGCACGTGCGTGTGCCCGTGGAAGCAAACCCGGGTGAACTGATAGGAAAAACTCGCCATCGCATCAAACCGGTTCGTCACGTAATTCCATGCCGCTGGCTGGTCGAGCGTGCTGTGGACCACGGTGAAATCGGCAACCTGGCGGACCATGCGGAGTTTTGCCAGCCATGAGCGCTGGTCCGGACTGAGCTGATCGCGGGTCCATTGCAGGGCGGTTGCCGCGGTGGGGTTCATGTTGTCGAGCGAGTGATTGCCTGACGCCACTTCGTCGTGATTCCCTTTGACTGTGGGGCATTGCATCTCGCGGATTTTCTCAAGGCAGGCGACCGGGTCGGCGTTGTATCCGATCACGTCGCCAAGGCATACGTAATCCGTCACGCCTTGGCTTTGCGCGTCCGCCAACACCGCCTCCAACGCCTCCAGATTGGCATGTATGTCTCCAAATAACGCGATTCGCATGGCCGTGGCGGAATGCGCGGCGTAGGGGTTTGTGAATGCCGCGAAGCGCATGTTACCGGTGTTATTTGCCGACTGTCTAGGGTAATTCTTGGCGGTCGGCCTTTCGCATCGCGCCTCAGGATTGACACCTCCGGGGGGCTCCCGCCAAGCTGGTGGCCATGCAGGATTTAACCAATCAAGTGGCGGTGGTGACCGGTGGCGGACGCGGCATCGGGCAGGAAGTGGCGCGCGAGCTCGCGTCTCGCGGAGCGCGCGTCGCGGTGGTGAGTCGCAATGCCGCAAGCTGCGGCGCGGCAGCCGATGCGATCAACGCGGAATATCCCGGCATGGCTGCGGCTTATGCGGTAGACGTTGCCGATCACGATGCCGTGCAGGCCATCGCCAAACAAATTCTCGATGAGCTCGGCGGCGTGAACATTCTGGTGAACAACGCCGGCATCACCCGCGACGGATTGCTGATGCGCATGAAAGAGGAAGACTGGGACGCCGTGATCGACACCAACCTCAAGGGTGCGTTCAACACCGTGAAGGCCTTCATGCGCCCGTTGATGAAATCGGAAAACGCCCGCATCATCAACATCGCCTCGGTGATCGGTCTGATCGGCAATGCCGGCCAGGCGAACTACTCGGCAAGCAAGGCGGGCCTGATCGGCTTCACCAAGGCGGTCGCCCGCGAACTTGCCGGCCGCGCCGTCACCTGCAATGCGGTGGCCCCCGGATTCATCACCACCGACATGACCGATGAGCTTCCCGAATCCGTGCGCGAGGCGGTGATCGGGAAAATCCCGCTCGCCAGCTTCGGTGAGCCGCGCGACATCGCGGTGGCCGTCGCCTTTCTCGCCAGCCCGGCCGCCCGCTACATCACCGGCCAGGTGCTGGCGGTGGATGGCGGCATGACGATGTGACCCCACGATTTTCCACCATGGAACTTCTCCTGCTCCGCCACGGCAAAGCCGCCTCCCACGGCCACCCGGATGGCGACTTCGCACGGGCCCTGGTGGAAGAGGGCCATGCCCAGGCACGCCACGCCGCCCGCCTGTTGAGTGCGGCGCGGCGGCTGCCGGATCTGGTACTGAGTAGCCCGGTATTGCGGGCGCGACAGACGGCGGAGACATTCTGCGCCACGGCGGGCCTCGACGCACCGTTGATCCAGCCGTGGCTTGCCTGCGGCATGCGCCCGGCAGAGGCCATTGCCGAGCTTGCGGGCTTCCGGGAGTTCCGCCGCGTCCTGATTGTCGGTCACGAACCGGATTTCTCCTCGTTGCTGGAATGGCTGCTGGAAACCGGATCGGGCGGCATCGAGGTGAAAAAAGGCGCGCTCGCCTGCATCCACTGCACGCCGCCCGCGCAGGGCGGTCACCTGGTTTTTCTGGTGCCCCCCGCAATGATCGAGAGCCGTCCTACGGGAATCAAAACGGAATCCCCATGACACTTCAAGAGGCTCGCGAAATTCTCGGACTGAGCCCGCACCAGGATCCGCGGCCATGGATGGATGGTCTCCGCGCCGAGCGGGAAAACCTCGCCGCGATGGTGCGCGACGCGCCGAATGAACCGCTCGCCATGCGCCACCAGGACGACCTCGTGCGCTTTGATCGTGCGCTCGCCACCGTGCGCGAAACTCTCGATGCGCTCGGGCTGCAAAAATTACCGGTCACGCCGGAACCGCCCGATGAACCACCGACCGAGCTGGAATTTCCCGATAAAAACCGCCGCTCCCCATGGCTGCGCGTGGCTGCCGTTTTGTTGTTCCTCGCCATGGCCGCCGCGGCACCGGGGATCTGGTTTTACCTGAAAAACGAGGACCAGAAAGCCAAGGAATTCGAGGCGCGCATCGCATCGCTCGATGCCATCGGCAACACCCATGTTGAAAACCGGCGTTGGGACGAAGCGGCGGTCGCCTTCCATGAAATCCAGCGCCTGGCTCCCGAACGTCCGACCGGCAGGCTTGGGCTGGCGCGCATCGGAGTTGGCATCGCCGAAGAGCATTCCCAATTCATCGGGTATTGGACGGGCGAGGCGCGCGCCGCGCTCGATTCCGGCCGATGGGACGATGCAGAAACCGCAGCCCGCAAAGTGCTCGAACGGTTTCCCGACCAACCGGATGCCGTCACCGTGCTCACCGACATCGCCGGGGCCAAGCGCGCGGAAGCAAGGCGCGAGGCTGTTGCCGCGGCCACCGGCTTGCTCGACCGCGGCGAATTCGCATCCGCACTCGCCGCCGCCAGCGTGCTGGAAACCGCACACCCGGCGGACCTCGAAATTTCCGAACTCGCCACCCGCGCGCGCACCTCACTCGAGCGGCAGCGGGCGGATCAGGCGAGGGCCCGAATGCTTTTTGAACAAGCCCGCGCCCGCGACACCGGCGAGTTCGACGCCGAAGCCCTCGAATGGTTGCGCGAGGCGGCATTGCTGGCACCTCAGGATGCGGAGATTGCCGGGCATTTGGAAAAAATGGCGTCTTACACCCGGACCATCCGCGTCCCCGAGGATGTCGCGGATCTCGAAGAAGCACTTGCCAACGCCCGGGAAAAAGACCGCATCGTGCTTGGCCCCGGCACATGGCGGGGCGTGTTTGTGATCAACCTACCCATCGAACTGCAAGGCGCGGGGCCCGAGGAAACCATCTTCGAATGCCCCGCCATCGCCGGCTGTGCCCTCACCCTCGGCCCGGATGCGAAGGGAGCCCGCATCACCGGAATCACCTTCCGCCACATCGAATTCGATCCCGGAACCGACCGCTACTCCGCCGCCCTCGTCCGCGGTGGATCGGTGGTTTTTTCCGATTGCCATTTCATCCAGGCCAGCGGCCACGGCCTCGCCGTGATCGAAGGCGCGCAGGTCGACGTGCGGCGCTCGCGATTCCGTGAGAATGGCTGGAACGGCATCGCGGCCACCGGCAATGGCACGGTCGTGAATGTGGCGGATTCCCAGGCCAATGAAAATTTCGGCCATGGCGTCGAAGCCTGGAGCGGCGCACGCATCGCCCTCACCCGATGCCGCCTGGAAGGCAACACCGGCAATGGCGCGCATATCGACACCACGGCGAACGATATCCGTATCGAATCCTGTGATATCCTCGCCAACCGCGAATTCGGCATCGTTCTCACCGCTACGGCGGACGGGCGGGTTTCAAAAAACCGGGTTCACCAAAACCAACTCGGTGGCATCGCCATCCGCCGCACCGCAACCATGACCCGGTTGGCCGAAAACGAGATCTTTTCCAACACCGGCCCCGGCCTCCTGCTCGATAAGGATTTGGCCGCCGCCGCATACCGCGACAACACCATCCAGCGCAATACCGGCAGAGAGATCGCGATCCAAACCGAGCCGGCACCGCCAGTCACGGATTGACCTACGGATGGACATTTGAGGAAATCCGGCGATAAATCCACCCATCGATCTGATTATAAGTAGCCATGCCGCGCATCACCATCACCCCCCCGGGGAAAAAAGCCCAGCCTTACATCTTCAAACCGGACCGCGAGAACGTCCAGATCGGCCGGGGTAGCAGCAATGACATCATCATCGATTGCGCGTCGATCTCGACCCTCCACGCCGAGCTGGTGCGCGTCGATGGAGAATACGAACTGCGCGATCTAGGGTCCACCAACGGCATCAAAAAAGACGGCAAACGCCATGACATAATCCCATTGGCGGACGGCGATACCTTGATGCTCGGCGACGTTGAATTCACTTTCAACCTGTCCACCGAGAAACCGCCCGCGCCAGAGGTTGATCCAGAACCGGATGCGGAACCGGCCACAACCGATGGGCCTGCCACCACGAAGGAAACCCCCGGCCTCACCGGGCCTGTCATTTTCGCCATCCTCGGCATCGCCGCCGTGCTTTACGCGGCATTCGGCATCGAACAGCGCACCGGCGAGGTGAACGAATGGTATCTCTTCCTCGGCCGGTTCCACCCGCTCGCCGTCCACCTGCCGATCGGCCTGCTGGTGATCGCCGCAGTATTCGATTGGCTCGGGGTGATCCGCCCGCTTGCGCACCTTCGCCGCGCGGTGCCGGCGCTGTTGGTTGCTGCGTGCATCGGCGCATTGCTCGCTGTCTATCACGGCGTGTTGCTTGCGGCGGGCTCCGGCGTGCTTCTCGATACTGTCGAGAGCCACCTTTGGGCCGGCGTCTATCTGACCATCGCGATGTTTCTGCTCATTCCGGTGCGCGCCTTCATCGCCCGCGCTCCGGGCTTTCTCACCGGCACTTGCTACCAAGGGCTGCTCGTGGTTTCCCTCTTCCTCCTCATGGGGGCCAGCCACCTCGGCGGAAACATCACCCACGGCCGCGAATACCTCATCGAATACATGCCCGAGCCGATGCGCGAATCGCTGGTGAAGCTCCCCGCACCCATCCGCGAGTTCATCGGCTTCCCCGCGCCCGCCGAGCCCATCTCCGTCGCCGACCTCACGCTTTACGACGCGGTTTTCGCCGGCCCCATCAACCAATACTGCGTGGCCTGCCACAAACCCGACCGCGTGCGGGGCGGCCTGCTCATGCACACCTTCGAGGCCATCCTCGAAGGCGGCGAATCCGGCCCCGCCATCGTCCATGGCGATCTCGAAGCCAGCGAACTTTTTACCCGCATCACCCTGCCCAAGGACGATGAATTCCACATGCCGCCGGATGGCCGCAAGGGGTTCTCCGACACGCAGATCGCCTGGTTCGAATGGTGGATTAGCTCCGGCATCCCCGGCGACACCCTTGCGGTCGACGTCAAGGATGCCCCTGCCGAGATCCTCGCCGCGATCCAGGATGCCATCGCTACCAGTGGACTGCCCGCCGACGAATCCGCCGAGCCAACCGAGTCGCTGCCATCGTGGAACCCCGATGAGCTTGCCGCCGTGAATGCCGCACTCTCGTCCGGCCGCATCGTCCCCATTTCCCGCAACCCGGCCGACGGGCTCCTGCTCACCACTGCGGGCGCGGGAGAAAGCTTCACCGATGCGGACCTCGAAACGATTGCCCCGCTCGCCCCGTTCATGGTCGAGGCCGATCTCTCGCGCACCGGCGTGACGGATGGCGGCATGGCCACCGTTGCATCCTGGCCGGGCCTGCGGCGGCTGCGCGTCGATCACACCGCGATTGGAGATTCCGGGGTGCGCGCGCTCACGGATCTGGCCGAGCTGGCCTCCCTCAACCTCTTCAACACCCGCATCACCCATGCCAGTGTCGAAACCTTGCTGGCGATGCCCTCCCTCGCCGCGGTCTTTGCCGGTGAAACCTCGCTCGACGATGATGCCCTCGCCCGCCTTGCCGACCTTCTGCCGGAAATTCCATCTCCGCCAACATCGGCAGCCGAACCGGAGCCATCCGGCGTCGAGTGATATCCGCTCGCCAAGCAGCCGATGATCCGCCATCTCTTGCCCGACCATGAATGCCCTGCTCGACCTGCTCCGCCAAAACTCCCGCCAAAGCACAAGCGACCTCGCCGACCAATTGGGATTGGCGGAAGCCGAAGTCTCCGCCGAAATCCAATCGCTCGAAAAAAACGGCGTAATTCTCGGCCACCACGCGGTCATCGACCGCGAGCGCGCCGGCGACACCAGCGTCTCGGCATTCATCGAAGTGAAGCTCACTCCCGAACGCGGCGGCGGCTTCGATCGCCTCGCCACCCGCATCGCACGGTTTGATCAAGTGGTCGCCTGCTACCTTGCCAGCGGCGGATACGACCTGATGGTCGTCGTCGAAGCGGCCGACCTCCGGGAAGTCGCGCGATTTGTTTCGGAAAAACTCTCCACCCTGGAAGGCGTGCTTTCGACCGCGACCCATTTCCGCCTCAAGACATATAAGGAAAATGGCTTCCTGTTTGAAGGCGAGCTGCCCAGCGAGCGGCTGCTTGTGACGCCGTGATGCCTCGCATCAGGGTGAAAGCCGGTCGACCTTCCACCCTTCTCGCTCGCGCGTGTAGAGAAATCGGTCATGCAACCTGGCCGGGCCACCCTGCCAGAATTCGACCGTCTCCGGCACCACCCGGAAGCCCCCCCAGAACGAGGGCAGCGGCACCTCGCCGTTGTGGAATTTCTCGCGAATCTCGGAGAGCTTCTGGAGCAGGAATTTCCGCGAGGTGATCACCTCGCTCTGGTTCGACACCCACGCACCAATCCGCGACTCGCGCGGGCGACTCATGAAGTATTTGAGCGACTCGGCCGCGGTCGTCTTCTCCGCCCGGCCCTGGACGATCACCTGGCGCTCCAGCGTCACCCACGGGAAAAGCAGCGACACCCGCGGGTTCTCCGCAATCTGACTCGCCTTGCGGCTTTCGTAATTGGTAAAAAAAACAAACCCCTCGCCATCAAAGTATTTCAAAAGCACCGTCCGCTGAAACGGCATCCCCGTGGCATCCACCGTGGCCAGCGTCATCGCATTCGGCTCGGCCACCCCGAGTTCGGTCGCGTGGCCAAACCATTTCGTAAACTCCTCGACGGGGTCCGCCGCGAGATCCTCACGCGTCATCCCGCGCTCACTGTATTCCTTGCGAAATTCCGATAAATCCATGGCGGAATCTAGCCCGATACCCCTACCAAGCAAGCCACAGATCATGCACAATTATTTTCCAGGAAAATAATTGTTGCGGCGGAAGTCAGCCGCGACGAGTAGCCAAAAACGTGGCGGTTCGTTGTTCTGCCCAGGTTTCGCGCAAGGTTCCGGGGAGGGCGAATCCGACGTGGCCGCCTTCGTCTGGGCAATCCAGATAGACAAATTCGCTCGCAGAGGCCGCATCGACCGGGTGACAGGAGGCGGAGAGAAATGGGTCGTTGCGGGCGTTGATCACCAGTGCCGGGATGCGGATGTTCTTGAGAAACGGGGTGCAGGAGGATTTTTCCCAGTATTCCTCGGCGCTGCCAAATCCATGGAGCGGCGCGGTGTAGCGACCATCGAAGGTTTGAAAATCACGGATGCCATCCAGACCGGTGAGTTCGACTTTTCCTGGAAACCGTTCGGCTTTATCGCGGATGCGGCGGCGGAGTTTTCGTAGAAATCGGATCATGTAGAGTCGGTTGTCCGGCTCGGCAAGGCGGCGCGCGCTGCCCGCGAGATCGCAGGGCACGGAGATGGCAGCGGCGGCGCGGATCCGCAGGTCGCGCGCGGCTTCGCCAAGGTATTTGAGGGTGAGGTTGCCCCCAAGGCTGAAGCCGACGAGCGCAACTTCACCGGCCGGGTGGGTTGCGAGTGCGTGATGGACAAGCGCATCGAGGTCGCGCGTGTCGCCACCGTTGTAGCAGGCGAGGTGGCGGTTGCGCACCGGACCACACCCGCGCATCGTCCAGGCGAGAACGTCCCAACCGCGTGCGGCAAGCGAGCGTGCCATGCCTTGCATGTAGTTGCAGGTGTGGCGGTTCTCGAGGCCGTGTGAAAGGATGGCCAGGCGGCCACCGCCACGGCGATACCAGCCGAGATCGAGAAAATCGCCATCCGCAAGCTCCAGTCGTTCTGTGTCGCGCGTGATCCTTGGCACGTGACGGAATGCGTTCGGGATGATCGTTTGCATGTGCCCACCGCGCTGCCAGCAGGGAGGACGGTATGCAGACTGTGGGATCAGCGGCATGGCGGTTGTTCAATCGCTGAACGGGTCCGGAACTTCCGGAGCATCCAGCAGGTTGTGCCGGACGAGGAAATCATCCGCAGCCTCGACCGTGAGCTCGAAGTAGCGGTGGTTCACATTGAAGTTGAAAAACATGTGGTCTTCGCGCTCGAAATCGATCAACTCACAAGGATTGCCCCGCCATTTCATCCCCCGGCGGAAGGCGGCGGCATCGGCGAACGGCGTGATGCGATCCGCCTTGCCATGGAAAAGCATCATCGGCGGTAGCTTCCGGCGTAACAGGTTCAATGGCGACATCCGTTTCGCGGTGCGCGCATCGGGAAAGCGCGTGACGATTTCGGCTTTGCGGGTGGGGTTGAGCAGGCTGCTGAAAAGCACGAGCGCCTGAGGGCGGCAATCGACGCCATCCTCTGCCGCGGGCATCTGCTTCGGTTTGGGCATGGCGGTGAGCAAGGCAAGCATCGCGCCGCCACCGGCCCCGCCGACGATTACCCGCTCCGGGTCCGCGCCCAGAGCTGTGGCGTTGCGGCGCAGGCAGCGAATCAGCTCACGGGCGTCTTCCACAGCCTCCAGCGGACCGGTGCGGTGTTTCGACCACAGCCGCGTCTCGGCAGCCACGGCGACCGCACCGCGCGAGGCGAAATGCAGGCAGTGCGGGACAAATTGAGTCGGCATCGGCGTATCCCAGAATCCGCCATGGAAAAAAACCACCATCGGCGCGGGGCGGTCGTCGATGCGTTTGGCCGGCGCGAAAAGGTGCGCGGTGACCGGGCCTTCGTCGCGCTCGGCATAGATGTAGGTCTCGGCGTCCTTGAGGATTTCGCGGTCACGGGCTTCGCCAATCGGCGCGATTTTCTGAAGGAGGCTGCTCATGGAGGCTTGTGTGCGCGGAATCATGATTCGGCTTTCTCGATTTTTGCAAATCGAATCCCGCATACCGCCGGCGATCGCCTCGCAAGATCAACAAACCCCGCCTTGACCCGGCCGCCATCGGCGTGCATAGCTCCGCCGCCTTTCAAACTCGTCCCGAATCTTTTTCCCATGAACATCCACGAATACCAAGCCAAGGAGCTTTTTGATCGATTCAACGTCCCCAGCCCGATCGGGCGGGTCGCATCCACCCCGGAAGAAGCTGCGGCGGCCGCCAAGGAGTTCAGTGGCGCGAAGCTCGTGATCAAGGCTCAGGTGCACGCCGGCGGGCGCGGCAAGGGCCACTTCAAAAACGGCTTCCAAGGCGGCGTTCACCTCATCGACTCCCCCGAGCAGGCTGCTGAGCTCGCCGGAAAAATGCTCAATGAAACGCTCGTCACCATTCAGACCGGTCAGGAAGGCAAGCTCGTCCGCAAGGTGATGATCGCCGAGGCCGTGGACATCACCCACGAATACTACCTGGCCATCCTGATGGACCGCGCCACCTGCCGCCCGGTCATCGTCGCATCCACCGAAGGCGGCATGAGCATTGAGGACGTCGCCCACAATACACCGGGAAAAATCATCCGCCAATTCGTCCACCCGTTGCTCGGACTCCAAGGCTACGAGATCCGCAAACTTTCCGCCGCCCTCGGCCTTTCCGGCGACCTTGGCAAGCAGTTCGGCAAGCTTGTCTCGAACCTCTACAAACTCTTCATCTCGCTTGATTGCGCGATGGTCGAAATCAACCCGCTCGTCACCACGCCCGACGGCCGCGTGCTCGCGCTTGATGCCAAGTTCGGCTTCGACGACAACGCCCTCTACCGCCACCCCGAGATCGTCGCCATGCGCGACAAGGACGAGGAAGATCCGCGCGAAGTCGCCGCCTCCGAATACGACCTCAACTACATCGGCCTCGATGGCAACATCGCCTGCCTCGTCAATGGCGCGGGCCTCGCGATGGCCACCATGGACATCATCAAGCACTTCGGCGGCGAGCCCGCCAACTTCCTCGACGTCGGCGGCGGCGCTTCCAAAGAGCAGGTTTCCGCCGCCTTCAAGATCATCCTCGGCGATCCGAATGTAAAGGGAATCCTGATCAACATCTTCGGCGGCATCATGGACTGCAACGTGATCGCCGAAGGCGTGATCGCCGCGGCCAAGGAGACCGGCCTGCCGATCCCGCTCGTCGTTCGCCTCGAAGGCAACAACGTCGATGCTGGCAAGGCCACTCTCGCCGCCTCCGGTCTCGACATCGTCGCCGCCGACGACATGGCCGACGGCGCCAAGAAAATCGTCGCCGCCGTCGCCTGAGAAAAATTGAAAACTTCCAACTGAAATCTAGCAAACTCCGCTCCCATGGCCATCCTCATTGACGAAAACACCAAGGTCCTCGTGCAGGGCATCACCGGCAGCTTCGGCGCGCGCCACGCGTCGCTCTCGCTCGCATACGGCACCAAACTCGTCGCCGGCGTCACCCCCGGCAAGGGCGGACAGAAATTCGAGGGCCAGGTGCCGATTTTCGACACCGTCGCCCAAGCCGTGTCCGAAACCGGAGCCACCGCATCTGCCATCTTCGTGCCCCCGCCATTCGCCGCCGATGCCATCCTTGAAGCCGCGGATGCGGGTGTGGATTTGATCGTCGCCATCACCGAAGGGATTCCCGTGATGGACATGATGCGCGTCAAGGAAGGCCTGCGCGGATCGAAATCCCGCCTCGTCGGCCCGAACTGCCCTGGGCTCGTCACCCCCGGCCACGGTGAGAAATCCCACGGCGGCTGCCGCATCGGCATTGCCCCGGGATACATCCACAAGCGTGGCAACGTCGGTGTCGTTTCGCGTTCCGGCACACTCACCTACGAGGCCGTGTTCCAGCTCACCTCGCTCGGATACGGGCAGAGCACCTGCGTCGGCATCGGTGGCGATCCGATCAACGGCACCTCCCACCTCGACGTCCTCGAAATGTTCAACCAAGACCCTGAGACAGAAGCCATCATCATGATCGGCGAAATCGGCGGCACCGCCGAAGTCGAAGCCGCCCGCTGGGCCAAGGAACACTGCAAAAAGCCGATCGCCGGATTCATCGCCGGAGCGACCGCGCCTCCTGGCCGCCGCATGGGCCACGCCGGCGCCATCGTCGGAGGTGAGGAGGATACCGCCCAAGCGAAAAAGAAGATTCTAGCGGAATGCGGCATCGCCGTGGCCGAGACGCCCGATCAAATGGCCCGCACGCTGCTCGACCTCTGGGGCAAATAACGCCGCACGGGCGAGCACCATCCGCCGGATTTTTTCGGCTTTGCCGGAACAGCCGGGGGTGAGAGATTCAACGCGCCCGCAGTCACAACCTCTGCGGAATCACCCATCACCATGTGGAAAGGCCGTTTCGCACAAGACACCTCGTCGCTCGTCCAGCAGTTCGGAGAATCGATCTCGTATGACTGGCGGTTGTTCCCGCACGACATCGCCGGGTCGATCGCCCATGCCCGCGCGCAGCACAACGCAGGATTGTTGAGCGCGGAGGAATTCACCTCGATCGAAACCGGGCTCCGCGAAATCGAGCAGGACATCCGCGACGGGAGGTTCGAATTCAAAACCTCGCTCGAAGACATCCACATGAACATTGAGGCGGAACTCACCCGCCGCATCGGTGCCGCCGGAGCGAAACTCCACACCGCCCGATCGCGCAACGATCAGGTGGCCACCGATACCCGTTTGTATTGCCGCAGCGCCATCGATTCGCTCGCGGAGTCGATCACCGGCCTGCAGCGCGCGTTGCTCGACCGCGCGGAGAAATACGCCGCCACCGTGATTCCCGGCTACACCCACCTTCAGCGCGGCCAACCGGTCACCGCGGGTCACCATTTCCTCGCCTACATCGAAATGCTCGAGCGCGACAAATCGCGCCTCGCCGATTGCCGCCGCCGTCTCAACATCTCGCCGCTCGGTTCCGGCGCGCTCGCCGGCTCCACCATCAACCTCGACCGCCGAGCCATCGCCGCGGAGCTCGGATTCGACGGCGTGACCACCAACTCGATGGATGCCATCGCCGACCGCGATTACATCGCGGAGCTTCTCTTCGCCATCGCCCTCTGCGGCGCGCACCTGTCGCGCCTCAGCGAGGACCTGATCCTCTGGTGCACCACCGAGTTCGGTTTCGCTGCACTGTCCGACGCGCACACCACCGGATCCTCGTTGATGCCGCAGAAGAAAAACCCCGACGTCTGCGAACTCACGCGCGGCAAGACCGGCCGCCTCACCGGCAACCTCGTCAACCTGCTCGTCGCCCTCAAAGGCCTGCCGCTCACCTACAACCGCGACCTCCAGGAAGACAAACCACCGCTCTTCGATTCGGTCGACACACTTTCACTCGTGCTCGCCGTCAACACCGAGATGATCGCCGCGCTCGAACTGCGAGAAGCCGCCTGCCGCGCAGCCGCAGCCGATCCCATGCTCCTCGCCACCGATCTCGCCGACCACCTCGTGAAATCCGGCGTTCCGTTCCGCCATGCCCACGACCTCGTCGGCAAGGCCGTCGCCGAATCGATCCGAACCGGCACCCCGCTCGACCAGCTCGACCTTGGAAAAATCGACCCCGCATACGACGCCTCCGCCAAAGACGTCTTCTCGCTCGACCGCGCCCTCGCCGCCCGCACCAACCCGGGCGCACCATCCGTGGAAAACGTGCGCTCCGAGATCGCCCGCTGGAAAAAGGTGATTTTCTAACGGATCACCGGATTCATCCGGTCGGTGGGTCCGCTCACTCGCAAGGAACCCCTGGCGCGCCGATGCACCAACCCGCCGCCACCAGCGCGGCTCGTGCGTTGGTGAGCACCTCCACCGCACGCGGCCCGTCGCCATGCACACAAAGCGTGCGCGCTTTGCCCTCGCCCGCAAGCCGCACCGCTTGGGCAGCCGCCTCCTCCGGCGATTCGAGTGCCGCACCGGCCTGCCCCCGCGGAATCAAACAGCCATCCGCCCCATAACCACGGTCGATGAATCCCTCGCCGCATACCCGCAGCCCGAGCGCCGCCGCAGCCTTCGAAAATCCGCCACCCGCGAACGCATACACCCATGCTCCGGGGGCGACATCTCGGATCACCCGGCAAAAAATCCGCGCGACCTCGGAATCACGATCCATACGATGATAGAGCGCTCCATGGGGTTTCACGTGATGGGGCGGCGCACCAAAGGCATCGCAAAAATCCATCAACTGCCGCCGAACCTCCATGCCGATCACCCCGGCATCCTCCCTGGTTTCCACCCGACCGAAATTCGCCCGATCCTGATACCCGGGATGCGCACCGATCGCCACGCCCGCGTTCCTTGCCCGTGCGAGCGCCTCGTGCAGCACCCTCCCGCCGCCGGCGTGGCCACCGCAGGCGATATTGGCCGACGTGGCAAGCGCCAGCAGCGCCTCATCGCAGGTGCCGCCCTCGCCGATGTCGATGTTCAAATCGATGGTCATGAGCCAGCGGCTTTATGCGCGATTCCTGATTTCCTGTCGCCAACAATCTCGAAATCAAACTCGGCACTCGCCATCCAAACAAGTCGGCCCCGGAGCGGCATCGATCGCATCAGCCACCACCTCATCGCCGGAAAAATGCAGCAACCGCGAGAGCGTCAGCCGGTTTTCCGAAAGCAACCCCACCGCGCGGCGCAGCAACGGCCGCAAGGCCGGCGAAGCCAGCCGGTGAGACCACGGGCGGTATTCCCGCGTCGCCCACAGGCACGTCAACCATGCCGCATCCCCCTGCCACCAGGCGCCGTCGTCCGCGAGGACGACGACGTCTTTGCCCGCGTTCATTTCGCGGATGCCGGGCAGGCGGCGCGCGGCTTCGTCCGACGCCCAATCGATAAACTCGACTTCGACCCAGCGCGGTTGCGCGGTGAGCCACAGGCTGAATTTCCGGCACAGCCCGCAGCGCGGGTCATGGAATATCGTGAGCGTTCTCATGAAGGTGGCAGGCTGAGGTCCTCAGGCTTTCGGCACAGCGTATCCTTGCGGCGGAATCGGCGGTGGCGCTTGATTCAGCGTCGTGCGGCGGCGCATCCGCGTGAACACGAACAGGTTGAAGAAGTGCATCGCCCCGAGCACCAGCAACACCACCCCGATCTTGCCGCTCAGCGCTTCAAACACACCGCGTGCCGCAGCGACATCCCCCGGCATCTTCAAATACAGCGCGACAAAACCGAAGTTGATCAGGTAAAACCCGACTACCAACAACTGGTTCACACTGTCCGCGAGACTCTCGTCGCCCCGGAAGCAATCGACGAGAAACACCCGCCCGTTGCGAAACAAACTGCGCGCCACCCACACGGTCAGCGGCAAGGCGATGAGCAAATACAATCCATACGTCAGGACGGTGGCATTCATGATCTTTGGTTCTTTCTTGGTTCTTTGTTGTTTTTATTTTATCGAACTTTCAGTAAATTATGAAAGTTTGAGGCAAATGAAAAGCGACCCGTCCATCCGCCAGCCTCAGCAACCTTTGCTCAGGCGTGGTGGGGCGCGCGTCGCCGTTCATGTTTTCAGTATTTATTGAAAGTTTCGGAAGTAAAGGAAAATAGAAATTTTCTTAAACGAACGGATCTTCGATGCGGCCGCATCAATAATCTGTCGCTGGCCGCCCGGGGACGGCGGCGGTATGCTGGGGGGGGCGTGTGGCGCTGACGGGTTGTTTCTGCCGCCTTCGGCCCGATGGGGTTATGGGGCGATTTCGACTTCTGTTCCGCGGGAGGCGGCGATTTCCCGGGTATCATCGCCGATGCGGACGGTGGCGGTGGCAACCGGGCTGGCGATGTTGCGGATGGAGGCGCGGGTGAGTTTGCCGTGTTTCCATTCGAGATCGACTTCGAATCCGCCACGGGCGCGGAGGCCGTTGACGCGGCCGTGTTGCCAGGACGGCGGGAGCGCGGGGAGCAGATGGATGACGAATCGGCTGTCGTCCTCCGCCAGGGTTTCGTGGCTTTGGAGCAGGGCCTCGGCAATGCCGGCGGTGTAGCCGGCGGGGGCGTCGATCTGCGAGTAGCTCTCCCAGATGAGGTGATCGTGGAAATCCCCCAAGGCGGCGCGGAGCTGGCGGCCGAGCAGGTCGGGTTCGCGCAGTCGGGCGAAGATCGGCATGCGCCAGGCTTTGGACCATCCCGTGCCGCCGATGCCGCGGGCCTCGAGGGCGGTGATCACGGATTGGGCGAGTTCGGGCGCGGTGTCGGGCGTAATGCGGTTGTCGGGGTAGGTGGCGATGAGGTGGTTGATGTGGCGGTGGACGCAGTAGCGCGAGTCGCGATCGGCCTCCCATTCTTGGAACTGGCCCCAGCGGCCGATTTGCATGGGCAGCAGGCGGCCGCGCATTTGGCCGACTTCGCCGCGGAATCCGGCGTCGCTGCCAAGGCGGTTGGAGGCGGCGATGAAGTCGGTGAACAGACTGTGTACGAGCTGGGCGTCGTGGCTGAGGCCATATTGCATCGGTTTATGTTCAGGCGAAAAAGTGCGCGGAGTGATGAGGGTGCCGTCAGGCCGCTCAATCAGGAGATCCTGCCAGTGTTCGGAAAGCTCCTTGAGCACGGGGTAGGCGCGGTTTTTCAGAAAACCGGCGTCCTGGGTGAACTTGAAGTGATCGGCGAAATGCCAGGCATACCAAGCGCTGCCGGGTGGGTAGTTGGCGTAGCCGCCGCCACCGAAGATGCCGTTCATGTAATCGACCGTCCAGCCGCGGACGTGTTCGCCGAAGACTTCTTTGGCGGCGCGGCGGCGGAATGGGATCTGGCTTTCGAGGTAGTCGAAAAGAGGCTGGTTGCACTCGGCGAGGTTGGTGGGATCGACAAACCAGTAGGCCATCTGGAGGTTGATGTCGGCATGGTAATCGGACGTCCAGGCCGGCCAGTTGCTGTCGTTCCAAATGCCTTGAAGGTTGGCGGGCAGCGAGCCGGGGCGCGAGCTGGCGATCATCATGTGGCGCACGGCGTCGAAGGCGAGGACTTCGAGGCCGGGGTCATCCGCGCCCTCGGCATACGCGGCGCGGCGTTGGTCGGTGGGGAGTGCTTCGGCCGCCGGGTTGGTGGTGGCCACCTGGATGGTGCAGCGGTCGAAAAGCGCGGCGACATCGGCGGCGGAGGCGTCTCGAAGTTCGTCGAAGCTCAGGGATTCGGTGTGGGCGATCCGGGGAGCGATTTTTTCGGCGGGCGGCGTGCCGAAGAAGTGGTTTTCGGGATCGAATGCGAAATCGGTATCGGCGGCGAGATAGAGGATGATCTCGTCGCAATTTTCGAGGACGATGCTGTCGAACGGCTTGGTCGCGAAGCGGCGGAACGAGCGGACCGAACGGGTGCCGCTCTCGCCTTTTTCGGGGTGGGCTTTTCCGCCACGGGTGACGAGGCGCAGGGTGGCTTGGAACGCGCGGTCGTTTGGCAGGGTGCCACGAAATTCAATGCCGGCAGCGGATTTCGTGAATCGCGCGATGTGCATCGCCTGCAATTCAAGCGAGCCGGAGAGCGCCCCGGGCTGGTCGGCGGAAAGGCGCATGCCGAGCACGCCGTGCGGGTAGGATGCGAATGTTTCGCGGCGGTGGGTGATGCCATCGTGCTGGTAGGTGACGGTGTGCAGGCCGGTGCGGAGGTCGAGTTCGCGGCGGTAGTTGGTGACTTTTTCCGGGTCGTGGCCGAGCGCGAGGGTGAGCAGGCCGAACGCCTGGTATTGGCCCATGTCGCGGTCGTCGCCCTGCCACATACTGTCGACGTTGAAGGTGACTGATTCCGCCTCGATACCGCCGGTGAGCATGACACCAAGGTGGCCGTTGCCGATGGGGAGCGATTGGCGGCCGTATCCGGGAGCCGGTTTGTCAAACCAGAGTTTGTGCCGGTCTTGTGGCGGGGTGTTGGTGAACATTGCCAACGGGACCTCGACCTCGGGCATGGCTTGGCTTGGAGGTGAGGCCGTCATGGCCTTCGCGATGGCGGCTTTTTCGTTTTCGGCAATCGGAGCATCGCCGCCAACAACGGCGGTGTAGTTGCTGGTGTAGAGGAGCAGGCCGCCGTCGGCGGTGAAGCGGAGGTTGTCGATGGGTGCGGGGCGGGCAGTAGTGACCCAAGCGGTGGAGCCATCGAGCGTCAGGGCCAGGAGTTGGTTCGGCTCGTCGGCACGGCGCAGCGGAGTGTCGAACGCGATGGCGATGAGGTCGCCCGCCGGGTTGGCGGCAATGCGAGCGATGCGGTGGCCTTGCGGGTTGCCGCCGAGCAGGTCGGTCGCGGATTTACGCCACTTCGTTTCGAGCGTGGCGGTGTCGATGAGGACGATTTCACCGGGGCTGTGGAGAACGAGATTTTCGCCGGCGATGGTGGCGCGGACGCCGGCGGTGAAGTGATTGAACGAGATTTCCGTTTCGGCGATGATGCCGTTTTCAGGCGAGATGCGGAGCAGGCGGCGCGCCGGGAGCCAGCCGCCGATGGATGCGTCTTCGCGGGCAATGAGGAGCATCACATCCCGGCCCAGGGTGACGGCGGTGTCGAATCGGTCGCGCGTGAAATCGTCGCTGACGGCAAGAATCGGATCGAGATTCAAATTGCGGGCACCATCGGCTTGGATGCCGGGCCTTGCATGGCCGAGGATCATTTTGCGGGGGCCTCCACTGATCAGGCTGCCAAGATACCAGAAACCTTTGCCGTCTTCATGCAGGATCACGCGGTCGGGCAAATCTTCAGCACGCACACTGGAGACGAAGGGCGTCTGCATGTAGAGGGTGGCTTCGTCCTTCGCGGCGAAAGGTGCGGGATCGCCTTCGGCAGAAGCCGGAACCACTCCGCTGATGCGGTGGTCGGACGGATACTCCCGTGCGCAATAGAGCGCGATTTTTCCCCCGGGAAACCAAGCGACGCCGAGGTCACCGCGAAGCGGATCAACGTCGGACAGAATCCGCGGGGTGTTGAAGGTGGCGCGCGGTGCGGATTCGAGATCCGTTTTTCCAAAAAATGATTCCCCATCGCCAATGCGGATCCAGTCGAACCCGCGGCCACCCATGTCGCGCGCCAGATAGAAACCGTCGACCAGCCGCTGGAGCGTCTCGAAACGGAAACGTGGGTTCGCATCGGGCGGGATGATCGAGGAATCAACGAGGTGCGATCCGGTATCGTCCACGGCGAGGGTTGGTCCATCAGGAATTTGGATCAGATTGATGCCGCTGGCGCGGTGCTCCCACGATTGTTCCAGATAAACCGGTTCGGCGGCGTGCGGGGCAAGGGTGGTAGCGAGAAAAACAAGGGCGGATGGGATGCGGAAATGTGGCTTCATCGGTTTCAAAGTTGCGCGGAAATGACGGCCGCGACCGTAAAGGGCCACGACCGCAAACCACAACGATTATCGGCTGGGGAATCTTTCCCTATTCGCGAAGGACACGCCATCCGCAACCGCCCGGCACGCACGACTAACAACGCGAAAACGCCATGGCGGTGAACCATGGCGTTTTGAAAATCCGGGTTTGCTGCGGATGCGCGGCTTATTGGCCTGGCATCGGAAACGGAAAACCCTGCGGTGCGGGTGGCGCGTCCTGGATGGAAACCAGTTCGAGCTCGAAAACCAGCGTGCTGTTTGGTCCGATTTTCGCGCTTTGGCGGCGCTCGCCGTATGCAAGATCGCTGGGGATGAACAATTTCCACTTCGAGCCGACGGGCATCGTCGTAAGTGCTTCACGGAATCCATCGATCACAGCAAGCGTCATCGTCATCGGCTCACCTTCTTCGGATGCGTCGAATTCGTTGCCATCTATCGTGGTGCCCTTGTAGTGGACGACGAATTGCTTTTGCGGCGCGCCTTCCCCCTCGGGGGCTTTGTAGGTCTCATCGCCACCTTTTTCGAGGACTTCATATTGAAGTCCGCTTGCCGTGGTGGTTACGCCGTCCCGCTTGGCATTCTCGGTGAGAAATGCCGCGCCGGCGGTGAGGTTTTCGGCGGCGATTTTCTCCTCACGCTCTTGCAGCTGGGTGCCGAGCGCCTGCATCGCCAATTGCATGGATGCGGGGTCGGCGGCGGGCTCTTCTGCACTCATGGCCTTGAAAAAGGCTTTTGCGAATGTTTCGGAGTCCAAATCCGCGGCCGTGAGGCCGAATTGCGCGAATTGCTGGGAAAATTCCATGCCCGCCCGGTAGCCGAGCGCGTAGGATGCATTTTCACGAACGGCTTCGGCGTCCATGGGTGCGGGGGCTTCTTCCGCGTGGAGGTTGAGCGCGACGGTGGCGGCGAAAGTGCCGTATATCAGGTTTCGAATCATGGATGAATGAGGGCGTACTGTTCTTTTGCACGTCCGCGGTGACATTATGGGACGAATCCCGCAGTGTCGAGCGGGGATGCATTTCCCATGAAATCGCATTTCACTCCTGAGCGGTTCCAGCGTAAGTTGTCGGCAAGCAAAGTCATGATCATCACCCTCACCCCACCCGCACGCACGGAATTGGCCGCCATGCTCGAACGCAAAGGCGCCGCTCCCGATGCCGGCCTGCGGCTCGCCGTGCGCCGCGGCGGCTGCGCCGGATGGCAATATGAAATGCAGGTCGCCCACGCCGAGCCGGGCGATGAAATCCTCGAGGATGGTGGTGCCCGCATCATCGTCGCCGCCGATAGCATCGATCGTCTCCGCGGTTGCGAAATCGACTACAGCGACGACCTTACCGACGCCGGATTCAAGATTCACAATCCGCTTTCCACCCGCTCCTGCGGATGCGGCACCTCGTTTGAAACCAGCGACGAGCCGGCCCCATCCTCGCCTGAGGACGATGGCTCGAATTGCGGCAACTCCTGACCCGATCATCCCGTGCCGCGCCTCTCCGACGCCCCCCCGCCAAGCCGCCCTCCGTATTTCTGGTGGTTACTGGCCAACGCGCTGGCCTTGTCCTTCGCCGTGATCTCCTGGGCCTTGTGCCTGCATGTGTTCGGCCATCCGGAAATTCCACGCAATTACCGGTTCCTCGAAAAAATCGGCCGGGCACCGGTGCTCAAACGCCACACTGTGCTCGATGCGCCCAACGTCGCCGCACTGGACCCGCGCGATCTTTATAACCGGTTCTTCGCCCTCGACGAGCCATCCCGCGAACGCCTCAACGCGGTGCTCATGCGCAACTACCTCACCAACTTCGAGCGCCCGCTCATGCTCACATACATCCAGGGAGATTACCGCGTCGAGCAGGCCCGCAAGCTCGACGAAAATGATGTCCTAACCCCCGGATTCGTCGTCCGCGCCCGCGCCATGGTGAAGCCCGACGATTTCACCGAAGCCGCGCCATACCCCGTCGCCATCGAATACCTCTTCCCCACACCTGCAGTCGGAATGGCTGACGTTTTCCACCAAGGCGACATGCTCGATGTCCGCAAAAGCCCGAATTGCGCGGCCATTCTCCACATCGACCGCGTCCTCGAAAACGATGAGCCCGTGCTGCTGCTTACCGTCGTCCCCATCGCATATGGTCCATACCGCATCGACGAAAGCACCACCTTCGACATCGAAGTCCCCGAACGAATCCATCCGGGCGGCGCTCTCCCCCTCTTCCAACCCTGAAAACCCGCCACCGGCTGGTGGGTAGAGTTGGATCCGAACCAACGTGGCGTAAGCCAAAAATTTTCGTTGGGGAGTGGGTGCGGACGCGAGATTCGCCCGTTTGTAATCATTCAAACAGTCGTGCCGGTCTTTTTATCCGGGTTCCGGAAATTATTTTCAGCCATCCGTATATACCGGATCAACTTCAGCTCAATCACGCGACACCAGCCGCATCGATGTCCCTGCCGATTTCGCTGGCACCACCGGCTCCCGTGAAACATCCACGATGTAATCATCCTTCAACCAGTTGCGCCCGAGCAATAGCGGATAGGCCATGTGCGAACGATCCTTCAAATTCACCAAAACCGGCTTTGCATAACCATCGTGCTCCAAGGTGAGTTCCACAAACACCCGATCCTCGCTCCCCGCCGCGCTGCGCACGGTGCGCACCTCGGCGACCGGCCGCTGCATCGGCACCCGCCGCCCATCCGGGCATACCAAGTCGAAGCGCACCTCGTCGTCCATCAGCTCGATCGACTCCGCATGCACCGATGTCGTTCTTGCCCCGGTATCCACCCGCGCCACCAACCCGATCTCGGCATCCGCGATCGCCACGGTCTCCGTCGGCCCGATCACGCGTTTGGCCTCCTGGCTTTTCACAGGCCGGTGCATCCACCCCACACAAGCCGCACAGGCAACCGCCAAAAGGAGCATCGATTTCAATTTCATCGCCATCCCATACGCGTCCGCACGCAACGTCTTTCAAGACATCTGTCAGCTCATGACGCATCCCGCCGCAATGCAGCCGGGAAGCATCAAGGGAGCGGATGGGAATGCGGCGGTTCGTATTTTAAAAATCAGATGATCTTTGTGCCCTTACAGGAAGTCCACCGACGTCATCCGGGACCTCGTAAAGCTCGCGCAGGCGCAGCAGCTCCTGTTTCATTTCAGCCACTTCATCTTGGTATCTCGGTGTGCTGTAAACACTGGTCAATTCGTGCGGGTCAACCTTGAGATCGTAGAACTCGTATTCCTCGCCATTCGGCACGTCGTTGCCGTAAAAGCGGATCAGCTTGTAGCGCTGGGTGGAGACGCCCTCATGGCGGCGCACGGCATGCCAGTAAGCGGGAAATTCGTAGTAGTGATAATACAAGCTCTTGCGCCAGTCCTCGGGTGTCTCGCCCTTGAGCAGCGGCACCAGGCTTTCGCCCTGCATGTCCGCCGGAGCTTCCACTCCGGCGAGGTCGAGAAAGGTCCCGGCCATGTCGATGTTCTGCACCAGATCCTTATTGACCGTGCCGGGTTTCGTCACACCCGGCCACTTCGCCACCAGCGGCGTGCGATACGAGATCTCATACATGAACCGCTTGTCGAACCAGCCATACTCACCCAGATAAAACCCCTGGTCGGCGCTGTACATCACAACCGTGTTTTCCCCCAAACCGGCGGCTTCCAAGTAATCCAGCAGCTTGCCCACGCTCTCATCCACGCCGGCGATGCAGGCAAGGTAGTCGCGCATGTACCATTGGTATTTCAATTTGATCAGCGCACGGGAGTCGTCGGGATCGATCTGCGCCAACTCGGCTTGGCGCTCGGGCAGGTGGGCCTTAACGTCGCCACGCATCCGAAGCGTGTGCAACAGGGTCATGTCCTGATTTTTGGCGGCAAAACCACGGCCCGCATGGTCTTCAAAGAGGGTTGCCGGCTCGGGGAATATCTTGTCTTTGAAACGCTCTTTCCAGCGCGTCGTCGGCTCCCATGCGCGGTGGGGGGCCTTGAAGTGGACCATCGCCATGAACGGTTTGTCCTTGTCGCGCCCATGCTCCAGCCAATGAAGGGCACGGTGGGTGATGACGTCGGTCGAGTGCTCGCCCTGATAGACGGTTCGACCCTCTCCGGTGATGAATTCTGGGTTCCAGTATTTCCCCTGCCCGGGAAGGACTTCCCAATAATCGAATCCCTGCATCTTCCCATCGATGTGGATCTTGCCGATCATCGCCGTCTGGTAGCCATTCGATTGCAGGATTTTCTGAAACTGCTGCTGACCGTGGTCGAACTCGGTGTAGTTGTCGAACTTGCCGTTCTTGTGGCTGTGCTTGCCCGTCAACAACGTCGCCCGCGCCGGGGCACAGATGGAATTTCCCACATACGAGCGGTCGAATCGCATGCCCTCGTTAGCGATGCGGTCGATGTTGGGAGTGAGGTCCAAGTCCCCGAAACGCCCGCCATAGGCACCAATCGCCTGGTGGGTATGGTCATCGGAATAAAGCCAAAGGATGTTCGGGCGCTTGGCGTCTTCGGCGGAAAGGCAGCTTTGAAGGGCAATGAGAAAGGCAATGGGGCGTAGGGTCATGGGCAATGAGGTGATCGTTTTGATTCGTCCCGATTCGGAGAGTTCTTTCAAGCAACAAAGGCCGACTGATCGCATCTTGCCCAGCTTAGATCTTCGGGGCCGACGAATCACCATCGAAATCCTCTGGTCATGAGCCGGCTTTACCGCAAACTCCAATGCCGCCCGGAGCTTTTTTGCCCGCACCGTTCACAGCCTCGAATCTCTATCAGAAACCCAAGGCCTCTTCCAGCTCAACACCAAGCTCCCGATCCCGTTCGACAACTGGAGCGAGATGGAAATCGACCTCTACTGCGCCCCGCTCAAGCTCGCCATCGAAATCGACGGCCCCCAACACCTCTCCGACCCCGCCGCCTACCGCCGTGACCGCCGCAAGGACGCCCTCCTCCAAGAACACGGCTGCCACGTCCTGCGCTTCCTCGCCGAAGACCTTTCCAAGCACCTCGACACCACCCTCGACGCCATCCTCAGAGCCGCCGCCCATCTCCGCATGAGACGGTGATCTGCCGTACTGGTGCGCCATTCACGCGAGATTTCGCGGTTTCCAGATGTACAGATTATTGATGCGGCCGCATCAATAATCTGTACGAATCGGAGCCCGCATTTTCATCATCACAGGGACATCCTTGTGCATGCCTCATGGCTTGAGATGCAGAAAACGCAGCCCATCAACTGTCGAAAAATCCGCGTCGAAGGAAACCACCCTCGCATTCGCAGCGTGGGCCATGGAGGCGATCCATGCGTCGGTCCAGCGGGTTGCGGTGAACCCGGGCTGCTGCGTCCACCTTATGAAGTGCTGGTCGGCAAGCAGCGACTCTTCGATGAATTGAATCTCTGGCAAGGCCGCGTATGCAGAGTAGGCCTCCCAAGCCTCTGAGATCGTGAAAGGATTTCTCGACATGACTTTCGGATGAGTCAGCAATCGCAGAAGACCCAGCATGGTCACTCGACAGAATGCTAAGCCCGACAAGGATTCATGATCCCAATAATGGGAGGCACGGGCATGGTGCTGGTGATCCGGATCGGTCAGCGCGAGCCAGACGTTCAGGTCTGGAACATCAAGGTCTGCCATGGATTTCTCCGGTGGTGAGGATGGAATCCAGTTCATGATTGCTCAGCGCCTCATTCACCTGGCCCGTGGCCTTGCGAATCCTTGGTAACGGGCTCCGGACCCGTGCACTTGATTCCGTTGGCGGGCCTTGCAAGCCAGTTTCGATCAACTCCGCCACCAAGTCTTTGAGCTTCTGCCCACGTAGCGCGGACTCCGCCTTGAGTCGGCGGAAAATCGGATCCGGAAGATCAAGCGTGGTTCTCATAAAAATGTTTTTATGAGAAATTACCGAAATTGCAAGGAGGATCAATGTTGTACGGAGATTTTCGCAATAGGCAATCGTACAGATTATTGATGCGGCCGCATCAATAATCTGTACGTGATGGGTCGAAATGATGGTTCGAAGCAGTAGATCCATTTGACCATCATCCGTATCTGTGTATGCTGCATACATGGCTACAAAAACCATTTCGATTGACCTTGTCGCCTATGAGAGGCTTGCAGCGGCGAAACGAGGTCCTGGCGATTCGTTTTCCCAGGTAATTCGCCGTGCACGGTGGGATGAGGCACCAAAAACGTGCGGAGGATTGCTGTCCGCCTTGAAAAGTTTGCCGGTGGCGGATGACGTCGTCATCCAGCACCTGGACTCCGCCCAGCAGCAGGACGCTCCACCGGATCATTCCTGGGCATGAAGAGCTACCTTTTCGACACCTGTTTTCTCATCGATCTTGAACGGGAGATGCGCCGTGGTGCGGGGAAAGCCCACCAGTTTCTCCAGCAGCGCGCGTCCTCGCGTCCTTTCATCTCGTGGACGGTTGCCGGAGAATTTGCCGAGGGTTTTGGCGACATCCACCATCCGGCCTGTGCCGCGATGCTGGCCCGCTTCGACATCCTGCCTATGGATCCATCCACCGCGCATCTCTACGCGGTCACCACGCGTCATCTCCGGGGAAACAACCGTCTGATTGGAGCCAACGACCATTGGATCGCGGCGGCCGCCCTTGCCCATGCCATGCCACTGGTCACCAACAACTCGGAACACTTCGGCCGGATCCCGGGATTACTGGTGGTCGGGTATTGAGAAGGTGAATCGATCATCACCCACCGGTTCTGCGCCGTTGTGGGCGGGGCGAACCCAAAAGCTACCCGGATTGGATGAGTATCGACGAGCATTCCAGGTTGGGTGGAACCGGAATGTTGCGGAGCGGCGGCCCGAGGTGGCGGGATTGGTGAATGGGTTGTTAGGAAGATGACCTATGAAATCACCTCAAGACCGAGGTGGACCGAGGCGTTGCGCAGGCGGATGTCGGTGGTGATGAGCTTGCGGATCCCGGCGGCGAGCATCGCTCCAAGGTGGATGCCATCGATAGATCGGAGCAGAACGGGGAATTCGGATTGAGCCGAGAGATCCAAAGCGTTTCCCGCATGACGGGCCACATCATCACCCCACGGGATTTCTAAGAATCGACCTTCTGCCCGGTGCTGATGGAAGGAATCAAAAAGCCGTTTTGCGGATCCACTGGAGATTTCACCCCGCTGTTCTTTCGCGAAGAGCGCGAAATTCAGCTCGATGCGGTGGAGAAAGCTGATGGCGATCGCGTCCGTCTGCTCGCGGAGCAAATCACGAAAGTGCTCGGAATCCGGTTCCGGCGCGTAGAGCTTCAAAAGGGCGGATGTGTCCCAATAAATTGCGTCTGGCATGATTGTAGGGTTCAGAAACGCTCTTCACGGATTTCGTCCCATACGACTTGTGATGTGACTTGCCCACCATCGCAGCGGGCCGCGTCTGCCAGTTTTTGAAGCTGATCGGCAAAGGCATCGTGATTCCGCCCACCGGTAGTAACCGGGTGAATTGATGAAAGGCGTGCCATGGGTTGTCCTCGCACGGTGATGATGATGTCCTCGCCACCGGCCGCTCTCTTTACGAGTTCGCTGAGTTGTTCCTTGGCTTCTCGAAGCTGCGCAATCATGTGGTCAATGTAGTCACTTTGATGATGGTGTCAAGGTGCGTTCATAACGCGCGTAGGCCAGTTCGTGAGACTTGGGTGGGGGTGGAAATGGTATGGCGAGGTGGGTTGATGCAGTCTTGCCACATCCTTGCAGGATGCCTTTGACATCCACATTAAGCTTCGCAGACTCCATGCCGTGTCGCTTGAAGTCCAAAAAGAGTTCGAAATTGACCTTCCAACACCGCCAACGTCGGAGGAGTCATTAAAGATGGATTTAACCATCAAGAAGGGAGCTTCGCAGCCGCTGTCTCCGGCTCAGGAGGAGTTTAACAAGCGGATGAAGGCACTGGAAAAAGCACGTGCGGCGTATGAGCGCAAGCGATTGCGGCTCGATAAAAATCTTGAGATCTGCCGCAACGAGCTAATGCCCTTGGTGGAAAAGCGGAACCGCGAAGAATTGCAAATGATCTTTCTCGCGGCGGACGCTTGTAGCACGCTCAAGCTCACCGCTCGGCGGCGCATGGCATTCGAGGATCTGCTTATCAGCAAAGTCGCCGGGCTGATGGAAGATCCTATCGGCTTGGGTGATGAGGATGTTTCAAAGTTGGAGGCGCTCTACGATGCGCTTGACCCTGACGAGCATCCCGACGACGAGGATGAATTCGACGGGCAAGTGAAAGCTGAATTCGAAGCCATGCGTGCCATGCTCGAAGGCGCGGCACGCCATGCCGGAATCGAGCTGGACCTCAGCGGGCTGGATCCGACCATGGACCCGGAAGAATTCGAGCAGCGCGTGGCAGAACGCCTCGAAGCCGCAGCCGAAAGTGCGGATTCTGGCAAACAAACCCGCCGCAAACGCAAGCCATCCAAGGCCGCATTGGAACGCGAACGACTAAAGCAAGAAGCCGAAGATGCGAAGAGACGCGACTTCAAATCCCTCTACAAACAACTCGCCAAAGTGCTGCACCCCGACCTTGAGACCGATGCCGAAATGAAGTCCCACAAGGAAGCATGGATGAAACGGCTGACGGCCGCCCACTCAAATGGCGACCTGCGGGAAATGCTCGCCATCGAGATGGAATGGCTGGGCGAAGAAGCGGGAAACCTCGCACAGGCAACTGACGAGAAACTGCGGGTGTATGCCATGGTGCTCAAGGAGCAGATCGCGGACATCAAGCAGCAGACTCAAATGCTTTCCCACGCATCGGAATACATCCCGCTGCGCCGGTTCATGTCGCCATTCGACGACCGTATCCAACCCGCCATCATCAAGTCGCGATTACATGAGGAAGTCCAGGTGTTGAAAGAGATGGGAACCATCCTTCGCCGTGGTGGAAAAGATGCGAGGGGTCTGATCGCCGATAGCGCGGAGAACCGTGCGCGGGCGTTTGGGTTTTGAGCGTGTAGGCTTATTCGTGAGCATATGGGGCAAGACGCCGCTACAAGCTTCGCCAATGGTCCCGTTTGTAGCGGCGCGTTTATGACCGCCGATGTGAATGGAATCGCGCAGAGCAATCATTGGCCTGGCTATTGCTTCGGCGCTCGTAGAGACGCCGCTACAAGCTTCGCCAATGGTCCCGTTTGTAGCGGCGCGTCTATGACCGCCGATTTGAATGGAATCGCGCAGAGCAGTCATTGGCCTGGCTATTGCTTCGGCGCTCGTAGAGTCGCCGCTACAAGCCTCGCCAATGGTCCCGATTGTAGCGGCGCGTCTAAGACCGCCGATGTGAATGGAATCGCGCAGAGCAATCATTGGCTTGGCAATTGCTTCGGCGCTCGTAGAGACGCCGCTACAAGCTTCGCCAATGGTCCCGTTTGTAGCTGCGCGTTTATGACCGCCGATTTGAATGGAATCGCGCAGAGCAATCATTGGCCTGGCTATTGCTTCGGCGCTCGAAGAGGCGCCGCTACAGGCTTTTTCATTGGATTAAGTGTTAGAGGAAGTCAACTTCGGGAGCGCGGGCCGTCTCGCCCGCTGCGGAGTTTTAGAAAAGCGGGCGGGACGCCCGCGCTCCCCTACTTTCCTGCGCGGGCGTTGGCGAGGGCGGTGTGAAAGTGCTCAAGGAATGCGGCTTCATTGGCGAGGAGGTCCTGGGTGACTTCGATTTCGATGGAGCCTTGGCGGGCGCGTTCGTCTAACAAACGTCGTGCGCCGTCGAGGTGGTCGCGTTGGGCGGCGGCGAGGTCTTTCAGGGTGGCCAGGGTGCTGTGCATCATTTCCAATTCGTGGAGCACACTTCGGAGCTTGGGCGGGGTTTTCCCTCCGTCGTTTTCCTCGGCGTTGGCCTTGGCGAGGTCCTTGCGCAAGCCATCGATAGCTTTGCCGATGGGGGTGAAATCGAGTTTGATTTCCGGCGGGGCGGGCGCGGGTTTTGAGATTTGCTCGGTAAGCACGCCACGGATGCCTTCGAGGCCGGTTTGGAAGCCGTGGAGCTGGGCGACGACGCGGCCGACGGGATCATCCTCGCCACCGGTGCCGCGGGCCACGGTGTTGCGCTGGAAGGTCGTCTTGATTTCGTTCCAGCGTTTCTGCTCCGCTTCTGTTAGGTCGCCGATGATTTCCTTGAACTTGAGGAAATTCGCCTCGGTGCCGGTGGTGAGGGTTTGGGATTCGCCGCGGTAGTGGTCGAGAATGATGCCACGCACTTCGGCGTCGTTCATGATGGCGACGACCTTTTCGGTCATGCGGTTCATGTTGCGGTAGGATCCTTGCAGGCGGAAGGGTGGCTCGGTGCGGAATTCGTCGGACTGGGCGGCGGAGTGGATGTATTGCTGGTTCACCTTGAGCACGACGTCGCGGATGGCGACGAGCTTGGTGAGGATGGAGAGGATTTCATCGATCTCGCGCGACGAGTAGCTGGCCTCGAAGTTGACGCCCTCGCGTTGGCCGGTCTCGGCGATGCGGATGAACGCGCGCACGTCTTTCTGCGACTTGTTGGCGAGGGAAACCAGGGCCGGGTTCGAGGTGACGGCATTCTCCAAGTAGCTCGCCTTGAAGGCGTTGGCGCTGCTGCCGATGATGTCGCCGAGGTTGTAGGTGTCGGCGCGGTTGGCGAGCATGTCGGGGATCTGGAACTTGGTGCCGCTCTCGGTGTAGGGATTTCCCGCCATGACGACGGCGATCTTGCGGCCGCGCAAATCATACGTGCGGCTGCGTCCGCGCCAGATGCCTTCGATGCGGCGTTGGCCGTCGCAGAGGGAGATGAATTTCTGCAAAAACTCGGGGTTGCAGTGCTGGATATCGTCGATGCAGATCATCGCGTTATCACCCATTTCCAACGCGAGGTTGAGCTTGTTGATCTCGGAGCGGGCGTTGGCGTTGGGCGCTTCCTCGGGATCGAGCGAGACGACGTTGTGCCCGAGCGCGGGGCCGTTGATCTTGATGAACGCGATGCCAAGGCGGTCGGCGATGTATTCTAACAAGGTCGTCTTGCCGTAGCCGGGCGGAGAGATGACGAGGAGGAGGCCGGAGAGGTCGGTGCGGCGGTTGTCGCCAGCGGCGCCGATCTGCTTGGCGAGGTTGTCGCCGATTAGCGGCAGATAGACGTCGTCGATGAGCTGGTTGCGGACGAAGGCGGAGAAGACTTTGGGTTTGAATTCGTCGAGTTTGAGGACGTTGCGCTCGCGGGTGATGCGCGCCTGCTTGAGGGCATTGAACGCCTCGTAGCGCGGCACGACTTCACGCTCGTGGCGTTGAAGGCGTTCGTGGAAATCGAGGTGGTCGAAGGTGTAATTGCCGCTTTGCATCCGTGCGTGGGCGCCTTTCATGCCCTTGAGCGTGTGGGTGGTGGTGGCGGTGACGACGCTGCGCTGGAGCGCATCGCCGCAGAAGATGAGGGCGCAGGCTTCCTCGTGGTGGCGGAAGTCGGGGGCGGGGGTGGATGAAGAACCGGAGTCGGAGACTCCGGCTACGATGAATCCTCTTAGCCAGTCGCGGATGAGGGAAAGTTCGCTGGCGGGGTAATCTGTTAGGGCGGCGCGTCCATCGGCGAAGGTGGTTTCGGCACCGCCGTGCGAGAGCTGGCGGTGGAAGTCGGTGACGAGTTGGTCGGCCTCGCGGGTGACGGTGGCGGGCCAACCAGCGACGAGTTGGTGGAAGAGGTATTCGCCTGCGGCATCGGAGCGCTCGGCGGGATAGAGGCCGGTGGTATCGGCGAAGTCGCGGAGGAGTTTTTGGAGGGTGGCGATGTATTCGCCTTGGATCGGGTCGCCAGGGAAAAGTTTGTTGCGCTGGGCGAAGGAGGTGAGTTTGGACGACCAGAGCGTGCGGGTTTCCTCAGGGCAGAAACGGTGCCACCAGACGAGCGCCATAGCGCGGGCAACCGGGTGGGCGCGGGCGAGAGCGAGTTCCCGCGTGGTCTTCACCAGCGCGGTGAGGATTTTCGCGCCGTCGAGGTCGTGGATGCCGCGGGTGTAGCCTTCGACGTAGCGCGGGCCCATGAATTGGCGGACCTTCTCTAATACTTCTTTTTCGTCATCGGGAAGCGCCTCGCCGTCCCATGCCTTGAGCATCTGCCAGGCGAGGTATTCGGCGCGATAGACGTCGCGCGTTTCGGAAACGATTTCCTGGTCCCAGACATCGCGGGTGGCGACGAATTCGTCGTCGGTGATGGGATCGAAGTAATGCGTGCCGGTAATGTGGACGTGTTGCACGCTTTCGCGCAGCACGACGGTTAGATCGAGCGGCTGGGTACTTACATTGAACGCATGCTTGCCGAGGCGGATCACATTTTCGCCGTCGGCGAAAAGATCCTGGCGGTCCTTGAGGCGGCGGACGGCTTCCTGCTGGGTGCTCTTGAGTTTCGAGTCGAGGCCGTCAGCGCGCGGAACATCGCCGAGTTCCAACAACTGTGCGACGGTTTCGCGAATGCGCGAGACCATCATGTCGGACGCCATGTAGGCGTTGATTTCCTCGAGTGTCTTGAATCCTTCGAGGCGGTTGGAGATGACCTTGAGGATGCGCTCGGCGGCAGTGCCAAGCGAGTTGGCGCGGCGGTTGCGTTCTTCGACGAGGGCGACCTTGCGTTGTTCAAAGGCTTCGTAGAGTTCGGTGCGGCGTTCGGCGAGGCTGAGGGTGAATTCGTCGAAGCCGGCGAAGCGGCCCTCCAACTCTTCGATCTGGACGGAGAGACGGTTGAGGTATTCGTCACACTTGGCCGGAGTGTCGCAGAGGTCGAGGTAGCTGGACGCCGCCTGGCCTAACAGTTTCATCTGCGCGGCGAACTGCGCCTTGCCCTCGGTGGCGGCGAGGTCGGACAGCCGGTTGCGCAGCGCGGAGCGCACCTGGTTGAGTGTGGAATAGACGGTGGTGATGCCGTCGATGATCCGCGTCGTCTGCGTGGCGTCTTCGATGCGCAGGCTGTTGACGATCTCGATGAGCATTTCAAGTTCGGCGCCTTCCTTGCCTGCGGCTTCTTCGATCTTCCGGCCTTCGGCGACCGTCTTGACCTTATCGACGGCGGCGAGGTGGCCTGCGGAGGCTTCGCGATAAGGTTCAAGGGATTTCGGCTGGAGCAGGAAATCGACGCACTTTTCGGAGAGCGTGGCGGTTTCCTCGACGACCTGGTTTTCGAGTGCCTCGATCTCGGCGACATCGACGTATCGGACCTCGCGCAGCGAGATCAGCTCGCCGCGCAGGCCGCGCAGGGCGGCGAGGTTGTGGACGTAGTCGTTGAGCGTGCCGAAGTTCGCGCGGCGGATTTCCTGGAAGCGGAGTTCGCATTCCTTTCGCGTCTTGGCCACGCGCTCGACTGCCTCGCGGCGCATGCGGGTGACGCGGTCGAATTCATCCACGGCGCGGTCTGCCGCTTCGCCGACGGCGCGGAGTGCGGCGTCGATTTCAAATCCCTCCTGATGGGAAAGCCATGGGTAGGCATCGATGATCGCGCCGGATCTTCTAACCAGATCGGTGTAGAGTTCGGCATAGGGTTCGTCGCGGTTGACTAGGGTGAGTACCTCGTTGCATTCGGCGAGGCAGCGCACGACCTCGCGGTTGCCGACCTGATAGAGGAAGGTGTCGCGTTTTCCCTCCGGCTCGTATCCGGGCAGGTGATACGGCGTTTGCCGGAGCTGAATCATGTGGTGCTTCTGCGGCTCGGAGTCGGCGCGGAAAAGCAGCAGATGGCCGTTGGGGAAAATCGAGAAGCCGTGGCAGGTGATGCGTTCATCGATGCGCTGCTGGATCAGGCGATAAGGCATCAGCGCGTAGTCTCCGGTGGTGCGGTTATAGAAGACATACATCACGTCCTCACCGTTCGGTGCCTGAATCACCCGCTCGATCAACATACCCCCGACGCGGCATTCGAATTGTTTCAATTCGCCGGTGGCGAGGTAGTAACCATCGGGAAATATCAGGCCATGGCCTTCGGGCAGAAAGACACACGATTCACCAATGGAATCGGCACGGACGACGGTGTGTTGCTTTTCGTTGAAGATGAAATAGCGGAAATTCTGCTCCTTGTATGGCCGGACCTTTAGGACGATGAGGTGATCGACAATGGCGTATTCCATCTCGGCGTCGTCGAGTTTCTGATGGCGATCTTCGACCGGCTCGCTGTAGATGCCTTCACCATTTTTCGTGTTGTCCTCGACCTTGATCGTTAGATCTCCACCGACGCATTCGACGAAGACGCGGTCTTCGATCGAGATGTGCGGGTGGTCGCCGTAGCGGAACGACTCGCGGTCGGGCTTGAGCCAACGGAACTCGTGAGGTGGCGGAAAACCAATGCGCCGGAACTCGGCCTCGGCACGGCCGTCGAGGAATTTCAAATTCCCGTCGTTGAACTCCCAGACAAAGGCGGCGAAATCGGTGACCGCCGCGCCAGTCCCGAAGATCATGAAGAGCTTGCCATCGCGGACGGCGAACTTGCGAAAGGCGGTGCGCTCGTAGACGTTGTAAAGCCGCTTGAAGTCAGTTAGAAATCGGTGATCGTCGATGACGTCTAACGGATCTTCATGGAACGCACCGGTCTCCGGGTTGCGTCGATAGACGGCGAACACATCGGCGAACTCCATTTCCTTCTTGAGGCCGAAGCGGACGTTGAAGCCGAAGAGGAAACGGTCGTCGCCGAGCTGGACCATGTCGCGCGGCGTGCAGTTGTGCTCGGTGACGATGCGATCGGCCTGGAGGAGCTTGAATTCAATCGAGCCGAAAACCTCGGCGCGGCGGGAGTCGAGCTCGGCCATGCGCTCGCGCAGGCTCTCGCCTTGGACGGCGAGGCGCTGGCGGATGATCTCGTAGGTCGCGCTACCCAAAGCCTCCGATGCACCGTCCGCCTTGGGGACGTCGGCTGCACTTTCGGGCTGTGATGGTTTTTCTTCGGCCATGGGGAACGTTCGGCGGTCAATCGGTGATTCGGGCGGATTGACCACAGATTACACGGATTTCACAGATGGAGGATGTGGGGCGTCTTTTTGGGAAAAGTGGAATGGTTTTACCACTGAGGCACTGAGAACCACTGAGGAATTTGAGTTTTAATAACATTCATTTTTCTGTGCTTCAGTGGTTCTCAGCGATTCCGTGGTTTCAAAGCCTGCATTATCGCGAGAGTCACACTGAATGATTGCTGCGTAATCTGTCTAATCTGTGGTTCAAATTGCCATCATTAGGTTTAAGCGTTTCACCGCTATCCAACCCCGTTGAATATACGCAAATCATTCAATACCAAGAACTTCTGACGCTTTCTCATCCGCCAGACCGGCATCACGGGCGTTGTCCATGGCGCTGCGAAGGATGCTTTGCAGGGCGTTGTCTTTGGTGCCGGCGATCATGCGACCGATCAGGGCGGCGATGGTGAGATTTTTGATATCCTCGCTCTTGATGCCGAAGTCGGACACCCATTGGGACAGGCGGGTTTTGAAATCCTCGGGCGAGGCACCTGAGAAAAACGTGTCGCGCATGCGAGTGAGCGTGGAGCTGTTGGCCACCATACGATCCACCGATTTGCCGCGGCCGACGGAGCGGACGATTTTTTCGAAGAAATCGTTTTCGCCGCCGACGATGTCGATCTTGGCGTGCTTGAGCGCTTCGCCGACGAGTTCGGAATGGGCGCTGGCGATGTGGCGCTCGACGTCGATTGCGGCGAGTTCCACGTCGCGATCCTTGTTGAGACGGAGGCGGAATTCCTCGTGCTGTTGACCAGCTTCGTGTAGAAGCTTCATGGCCTTGGCTTTTTCCTCGATCGACTTCGCTTCGGCGTGGCCTTTGGCCTCGATGCCAGAGGCAACCGCCGCTTCGTTTTCGCGGGTGGCTTCGGCCTCGGCAAGGCGGGCTTTGGCTTTTGCCTCGATGATTCTTGCTTCTGCGAGCCCGGGGGCGGCTTCGTGGGCCGCTAGGCCTTCGGCTTCCTGCTCCATGGCGTGGCGCTTTTTGTCGCTGGCGAGCGCCTCGGCATCAGCCAGGGTTTGCATGCGCTCGGCATCGCGGAGGGCGGCTTCGCGGGCAGCTTCCGCAGCGGTGACGAGCTTGATCTTCTCGGCCTCTGCGATGTTTTTCTCGGCTTCCTTCTGGGCTTCGGAGGCTACAACTTTTTCGACCTGATCCTTTTTCGCAAGCATCTCGGCTTCGATGAGGGTGACGTCGCGGACGCGCTCGGCAGTCATGCGGGCTTCGATATTGGTTTTCTCTTCCTCCTGCTGGACCACGGCCTTCTGTTCCGCAACGACGACCGCGCGCTTGCGCTCGACCTCGACAGCGGCTTCGGCGACCTTGACTTCCTTGTCCATGGTGGACAGAGCCACGGTGCGCTCGCGACGGACGCGGGCTTCTTCACCCTCCTGAATGGCCTCCTGTTCGAGACGCTCTTTCTCTTTGCGAACGGTGTATCCACGCTCCTGAACCGCCCGGTTCATGTCTTCGGTGCGCAGGTGAATCGCCTCCTCCGTCTCCAGGCGTTTGGTTTCCACTTCGTTCCGGCGGGCCTCGATCACTTTACGGGACTCCGCTTCCTCGTTGGCGCGAATCTCGGTGATGGCGCGGTGTTGCTTGGCGGTGTCCTCCTCGTTGCGGCGCATTTGCTCGCGCTTGGCGATGTCGGCGTCGGCATTTTCCTTCTCCACCTGCACTTGGGCACGCTGGGTGAACTCGTTTGCAACAACCCGCTCGCGCTGGGTGATTTGGGTGATCTTCTTGATCCCCTCGGAGTCGAGCACGTTGTTGGGATCGTGGTTTTCAAGCGGCGTCTGCTCAAGGTAGTCGATGGCCACGTCTTGAAGCAGGAATCCATCAAGGTCCTTGCCAATGGTGGTCTGAATTTCATCGCGGAAACGCAAGCGCTCGGTGAAAAGTTCATGGAATTCCATCTGTTTGCCCGCCGTCTTGAGCGCTTCGGAAAACTTCGCCTCAAACAACTCGCGCAACTGGTTCATGTCGGACACCCGCTCGGGGGTGAGCATTTGTGCCACCTTGCGGACGCTCTCCTCCGTCGCCTCGACCCGAATGTAAAACGCCACCGTGATATCTGCACGGATATTGTCCTTACAAACCAGCCCGTCCTGCCCTTTCCGGGTAATCTCCAGTTTTTTCACGGAGATGTCCATGATGTGGTAGCTCTGGACCAATGGCACGCGAACCATCCAGTCAAATGCGACTTTCAGGCCTCCCCAGCCGGTTTTCAGTCCCGCGCGGCCGGGTTGGATTTTTCGAATGCACAAGAGGGAAATCAATACCCCGGGCAATATGACGAATAACAAAATGAAAATGCCGACGGTCCAGTAGATAAATTCCATGGTGTGAATGTTGATTGAGTTGAAAGGCCCATCTCGCTGCAAAATCGCGAAAAACCACGAAACGGCAGAACGATTGGAGGATCGCTATCCTAGATTCCACATAAGGCCTGCCAAGGCTTTTCTCCCAGAATCTATCCAAAGCTCCCTCCCTGTTCCACGTGGAACAGGCGTCGAAAAAATCCGTGTAATCTGCGAAATATGTGGTCAAATCCCTCCCCCACCCCGCCCCACTCTCCACACCACACATGTTTCGCTATCCCAAGACATACGACGTCATCGTGATCGGTGCCGGCCACGCCGGCGTCGAGGCTGCGCTCGCCGCGGCCAGGCTCGGCTGCGAGGTCGCGGTTCTGACGCAAAATCTCGACACCATCGGCCAAATGTCGTGCAACCCGGCGATCGGCGGCCTCGGTAAGGGGCACATGGTGCGAGAAATCGATGCTCTCGGGGGTATTATGGGCCTCAACACCGATGCCACCGCCATCCAGTGGCGGATGCTCAATGCCTCGAAAGGCCCTTCAGTCCGCGCTCCGCGCGCACAGTGTGACAAAAAAGCCTACCAATTCCGGCTCAAAAATGAGCTCGAATCCACGTCCGGCATCGACATCCATCAGGCGAATGTCGCGGATATACTTGCCGAGGGAGATGCCATCATCGGCGTTACCACCACGCTCGGTATGGAAATTTCCGGGAAATCCGTCGTGCTGAGCGCCGGTACGTTCATGCGCGGGTTGATGCACGTCGGCCTACGCAATGAAAAGGGCGGGCGGATGGGAGATGCAACTTCGACGGTTTCCGACGCATTGAAGCGACTTGGCTTTCAAGTCGAGCGCTTCAAAACCGGCACCCCCTGCCGCCTGAACGGTCGTTCCCTCGATTTTTCGAAGTGCGAGCGCCAGGATGGCGATTCCCCAGTACCACCATTCAGTTTCCTGCGCGACACAATTCAGCGCCGGTCAGACGACCTTTTCACGCTCAACCCATGGGGTGATTCCGCGTTCCACGTGGAACAACTCCCCTGCTGGATCACCTACACCAACACCGCGACTCACGAAATCATCCAAAGCAATCTCGATCAATCACCGATGTATTGCGGTGTGATCGAAGGCGTCGGCCCTCGCTATTGTCCATCGATCGAGGACAAGGTCGTTCGCTTCGCAGAAAAAGAAAGACATCAGGTATTTCTGGAGCCCGAGGGCCGCCATACCCGTGAATACTACGTCAACGGCGTCTCAACCTCCCTCCCCTACGAAGTGCAACTCGCCTTTCTCCGGACCATTCCCGGTTTGGAAAAATGCGAAATCCTGCGCCCTGGCTATGCCGTTGAATATGACTACTGCCCCCCAACCCAACTTTCCCCCACGCTCGAGACCAAACAAGTCTCCGGGCTCTACTTTGCCGGACAAATCAATGGCACATCCGGTTACGAAGAAGCGGCCGGCCAAGGCCTCATGGCCGGAGCCAACGCAGCGCTCAAAGCGCTCGGGAAAGCCCCATTCGTCCTCGCCCGCAACGAGGCCTACATCGGCGTGATGATCGATGACCTCGTGACCCGCGGTTGCACCGAACCTTACCGGATGTTTACCAGCCGGGCCGAATACCGCCTTTTGCTCCGTCAGGATAACGCCGACCTCCGCCTTACCCCGCGCGGCGAAGAGCTTGGTCTGGTGTCATCAGAACGCGCAAGTCGCGCAAAAGCCCGGATCGATGCGCTCTCCGATGCTGAGGCCTGGGGTCGGAAAATCACCCATCAAGGGTTGAAACTCGACCATTGGTTTCGCCGCGCGGAGAACACTTGGCGAAATCTACCCGAGGATTTTCAGCAAAAGTTTCACGTGGAACTCTGGCCACTCATTGAAACGCATTTCAAATACGAAGGCTTCCTCGACCGCCAGCAAACCCAGATTGACCGCATGTCCCGACAGGAATCGCGGCGAATACCCGAAACCCTGGACTATGTTGCCATCCGCGGCCTCAAGAAAGAAGCCGTCACACGTTTCACCGAGATCCGCCCTGTAACCTTGGGGCAAGCCGCACGCATTCCTGGCATTACCCCGGCAGATATTGCGATCCTGAATGTTTGGCTGGAAAAACTGTCGCGCGAAGGATCCTGATTATGAAAAATCGCATCATGCCTTCCCGCTCTCGAATTGCGGCTCTATTTCTGACCATGTTGGCGATCTTCGCCTCAGGATGCCGTGAAAACCGCAAATCTCCGCCGCCACCACCTCCTGACACACCGGGGGGTAGGATCGTTGCAGCTGCCTTGGGGCAAATCGGCGTCACGACCAACTACGATCCATCATACGTCGCCCTGAATTATCCCGGCGGGGATGTGTCGCGCGATCGTGGCGTTTGTTCCGACGTTCTCATTCGCGCATTGCGTGATGCTCATGGCATGGATTTGCAACAACTTGTCCATGAAGACATGCGGGCGAATTTCTCCGCATATCCGAAAACTTGGAGCCTCACGAAGCCGGATCGCAATATTGATCATCGGCGTGTCTTGAATCTCCGGGTTTTCCTACAGCGCAGGGACTGTGAAATCCCACTCGATCCGAATGCCCCACTGGACCCCACAGCCTTCCAGCCCGGTGATATTGTCACCTGCACCGTGCCACCCAATTTGCCACACGTGATGATTGTAAGCCACCTCAAGGGTCATAGCGGCTTGCCATTGGTGATTCATAACAGCAGCTCCCGGGGGACTCACCAAAACGACGCATTACCCAAGTTCCCCCTCACCGGCCATTATCGCTGGAAGTGAAACTCATCACAAATCCCCCCATTGCTCGACCCATTCTGCGGGCAGTCTTGATGGCCGTCCTTCCGGCATTTGCACGAGAGCAAGCGCCTGCCGTGCGGTAACGAGAACGACTTCTGGTTCATCTTCGCGCATCATCACAAACTCGCACCAAAACCTTGCGCGCGAGACTTCCGCAAGTATCCCATGAATCACGAGTTTGTCACCTAGTCGGGCCGGGCGTTTGTAATCGATTTCCGTTCGTGTGAGCACTGGAAACAACCGGGTATCCGACATGGCTCGCAAATCCATTCCCATCAAGGCCGCTAGTCGAGTGCGGCAGGTTTCGATCATCCGCAAATACGCCAAGTTGTGGACTACAGCTCCGCAATCCGTATCAAAAAACATCACTTCTTCACGGGTCTCGATTTCAGGGCGATTGCTGCTCATCACGGAGATTCTCAGGCATGAACCGCATCCGAATCAATGCTGAAGAACCCCTTGTAAAAACATCTTCGCGTGTTTGCTTCTCTCATGAAATTGCCTCTTCTCATTTTGCTGCCTTGGTTAACCTGTATTAGCATGGCCGATGAACCAAAATCTCTGGATGATTATCGATGGAAACATCGTATCCTGGTTGTTCCGGAATCTTCTAAAACAATACTTGCAAAATTAAAGCATTTTGAAATTGAGCTGTCTGAACGAGACGTCATTCTCGTCGTCATGGAAAATAGCGATGCGGGAGGGATCGGATTCGAGATTGCCTCACGATTCGGAATCGAGCAGCGAAACCAGGAAATTTTACTGATTGGGAAAGATGGAAAGACGACGATCCGGTGGATAAAGACCGAATTTGCCATCGAAAAATTATTTCAACGCATCGATGCCATGCCGATGCGACAGCGGGAAATCCGCATGCAAACAAATCAGTCACCCAACCCATGAGCTTCGGCGACGTCGTCCTCGATGAAAATTGTCATGGGTCGACAACAGATCTCGCAGTCATAATCCAATTCCGCGGGTTGTTCATGCGCCGCAGGAAGCAGAATTTCAAAAATCTCAAAACACGTCGGGCAAGTGACCGCACTAGTATTCATATGAGGAATCATGACCACGAATCGAACCGTCCGCAAGGGTCTGAATCATGCGAATCTCGCCCATAGAACAAATTACGAAATTCCTGTGAATAACCGGGAAGAGCCATGGGGAAAAAGTTCGCTTGACCAAGCTTGAAAAAAGATCGGCTCCGGACAACCGGTCCTTTCCACCATGTTATTCTTCCCGTGGAACGCCTGATAAAACAATGAGGAACACTTGTTTTGGCCGGTTGTTCACAGCATGAAGGTGATGAATTCTTTATATGATTGAAAAATACCACCATCCATCATGCGTGAAAGGTCCCGAGTCATTGATCACGATATTGCGAGAAATTGATTTTATTTCGTCCCCTGTTTCGAGTAGGTTTGCGCCGATGAAATCGCTGCGCATGATCCTGCCGATCGGCCTGCTTGTTTTTATCGGGTGGCAATGTCGTCCGATCGGACCAGCTGGACCGGGAGGCGTGCGCTCCCAGCAAGTATCGTTGCAATCAAGCAGCATGGTGACTGTTCCACAGATGCTCCGTGAAGTGGGACTGAAAGTGGATTTGGTGCCACGCGGGACACATGGCCGAAAAGTCGTAAGGCCGATGAGGCCGCGTTACATCACGATTCACAGCACCCAGAATTTTTCTCAAGGGGCGGATGCCGAGCGACATTCCATGGCCCTGAAAAGAGGAGCCTTACGCGCACCCAAACGCCCCGGAGGGAATCGAATTGGTTATCTGATTTGGCATTACACGACCGATGATCGTATGGCGATCCAACACATGCCGGTTAACGAACAAGGAGAACATGCCGACTTCAGCGGACCTGGCAACCGTCTTTCCATTGGAATCGAAATGTGTGAGAACTGCGGTAGCGATCTTCGAAATACCGTGGACCGCACAGCAAAACTGACCGCCGTCTTGATGAAACAGCATAACATCCCGTTGCGAAATGTTGTGCCACATTATCATTGGCCGCGGGCGGGAACCTCACAACCGAATAAAAACTGCCCGCATTTTTTATTGGATCATGGCAGACCGGGACCGAAATGGAGGCGTTTTCTCGCACGGGTGGATTACCATCACAAGCGAATGCAATGACCCCGCTAAGCCAGCAGACAATCCACGGCAGTCCGGGGAACCATGACACAGTACTCGAACCCGGTGTTCGTTATATCTGCCAGCGCTGCACGAATTGCTGCCGCTGGCCGGGAGATGTCCGTTTGGAAGAACAGGAAATTCCCAAGATCGCGGAATTTCTCAACATGACGGACGCGGAATTTCTCGATCGATTCACCCGTCTTCGCACCAATCGCCGAGGGCTTTCTTTGATCGAAAAAGAAAACCACGAATGCATCATGCTTGATGGAAATGCCTGCAGTATTCACGCGGTGAAACCCGCTCAATGCGCGGGGTTCCCCAACACATGGAATTTCCCCGGATGGCAAAATGTTTGCGAAGCAATTCCCATCGCTGTCTCACTCAAATGAGGAGGATCATTCACATCGACATGGATTGCTTCTACGCAGCAATTGAAGAACGCGAAAATCCGGAACTTCGAGGCAAGCCGGTGGCCGTCGGTGGATCATCGCCACGATCCGTGCTCACTACAGCGAACTACCGTGCGCGGGAGTTTGGCTGCCGCTCTGCGATGCCTGCATACAAAGCGCTTCAATTGTGCCCGGAGCTCGTCATTGTTCCGGTGCGTTTCGATATTTACCGAGAAGTAAGCCGACAAATTCGCAACGTCTTCAACCGCTTCACGGAAAAAATCGAACCCTTATCACTCGACGAAGCTTACCTCGATGTCAGCCACCTGCGCACCGAAGCAACTGTCATCGCGCGGGAGATCCGCAACCAGATCCGCGAGGAAACATCACTTGGAGCATCCGCCGGCATCGCACCAAACAAGATGCTCGCAAAAATCGCATCCGATCTTATTAATCCGGCATTTAAATACTAGCGATTTCTTATGCTGCATACGCAACACACGGATGCCTAAAGAGACTTTGAA
>JBLRWN010000014.1:0-59587 GCA_047921195.1 Luteolibacter sp.
CGGCGCGGCGAAGGATGCCGCGGGGTTCATTTGGAGCGCAAGGGACGTGTCTGAGTGTTGAACTCCCGCAGTAATAACAGTTTATGCGATTCGTCCTAGAAAGCGCATTTATATTTCAGACGACTCTAGAATCGAGCTGAAAGATCTGTCCAGATGTGTGGGGAAGATCGTGATGCAGGTGCCAAATAAATTGAGCAACGGCATCGGGGGTGTTGAAACGGTCGAGCGTATGCGTTGAACGCACGGCATCGCGGCGGGCATCGGAGACAGTAGATGTCATTTTTGTTTCGAGGAAGCCTGGGAGCATGCCATTGATCCTGATGCCGCTGGGACCGGCTTCGATCGCGAGGCATCGAGTGAGCCCGAACAATGCTGCCTTGGCGGCGGCATATGCCGCCTGGCCGGGTGGGGGGTGGATGGCGGAATTGCTGGAAATGAAAATGATGTGTCCGGATTGGCGGCTTCGCATGCGTTTGATTGCGGCGATCGCGCATCGACGGGCGCCGTGGAAGTTAACCTCGATGACGTGCTGCCAATCGGATTCGGTTAGCTTAGCAATCGGGGCGTCGCGAATCACTCCTGCATTGCAGATCAGGAGGTCGGGATGTTGGTGAGCAAAGTAGGCGGTGACCGCGTCAGGCCGGGTGACGTCGAGGTCACCGCGGCCGGGTGCGGCGACATACCAGTTGTCGATGGAGAAACGCGTTGAAATCGCACGCGCAAGGTCGCCGTGTCCGCCGGTGATGACGAGGGTGGGTTGTTTACTGGCGGTCATGGTTTCCTTTGTGATGGTTCGCGGATTTCCTGGCAGAGTAGGCAGGTTTTCCCGTCGCACCCGCGAGCGCTGCAGTGTTCGCGTCCGTAGAAGATGATGCGGAGGTGGAGTTTGTTCCAGGATTCGGCGGGGAAGAGTTTTTTGAGGTCGCGCTCGGTTTGTTCGACGTTTTTCCCGTGTGTGAGCTTCCAGCGTTTGGCGAGGCGGTGGATGTGTGTGTCGACGGGGAATGCCGGAACGCGGAATGCCTGGGCCATGACGACGGAGGCAGTTTTGTGGCCGACCCCTGGTAGTGCTTCGAGGGCGGCGAAATCGGCGGGGACGATGCCGCCATGAGATTCGACGAGGATGCGGGAGAGTTCCGAAATGGCGGCGGATTTGCGTGGAGAAAGCCCGCATGGTCGGATGATTACGCGGATTTTCTCCACCGGCACCTTCATCATCTTTTCAGGCGTGGAGGCGAGTTTGAAGAGCGCGGGAGTGACGGTGTTGACGCGGGCATCAGTGCATTGGGCGGAGAGGAGCACGGCGATGAGTAGCGTGTAGGGGTCATGGTGATCGAGCGGGATTGGTGTTTCCGGGTAGAGCTCCGCCAGCCTTCGTGCGATGTGATCGGCTCGTTCCTGTTTTCGCATGGCGGGATGTTCGGTCTTTCCGCTTGGTGGTGCAATTCGCGTTTTACCGGGGCGAAGGGTCTGTCATCATTGGGCGCATGGAACCGGGAAAAATCATCGGCTGGCGGGAATGGGTTGAATTCCCGGACTGGGGAATCCGCATCCGTGCGAAGGCCGACAGCGGTGCGAAAAGTAGCGCGATCGATTGCGCCGAAATCACGGAGTTGCCCGGCGGGCGTGTGCGTTTCACGGTGCGATTGGACCGGAAAGATAAAAAACTGGTAACTCTCGAGGACGAGATCCGCGTCCGCAAACGGGTGCGCAGCAGCACCGGCCAGGGGCACGGCCGGATTTTTGTGGAAACCACGTTGCGGCTCGCAGGAGTTGAAAAGCGGATTTTGGTGAGTTTGGTGAGCCGCAAGGCGATGATTCACCGCGCACTGCTCGGGCGCGAGGCGCTGGGATCGGATTTCCTGGTGAACAGCGCGGTCGATCATTGGGCGACGCCGAAGAAGCGGCCTCCTGCTATTTGAAGCCCAAGGGACTTCGTTTGAAATGCGGGCAATAATATTTTTACTGGAAAATAATTGTCGTGATTGTTGTTGGGATTGGTTTTGGCTACTTCTGGCACTGCGGGCACCAGAAGGTGGAGCGTTGGCCGACGACGGAGCGCTGGATGGGGGTGGCGCAGATGCGGCAAGGTTGGTCGGCGCGGTCGTAGACGAACAATCGCTGGCGGAAGTAGCCGGGTTGCCCGTCGGAGTTGACGAAATCGCGGAGCGTGGTGCCGCCTTGCTCGATTGCCTCGGCGAGCACTTGGCGAATCGCGGCGGCGAGGTTTTCGAGACGCGGGCGGCTGATGCGGGACGCGCGGGTGCGCGGGCGGATCCCGGCGCGGAACAGGGCCTCCGAGGCGTAGATGTTGCCGACACCGACGACGACCTCCGCATCCATGATGACCTGCTTGATGGTGGTGGTGCGTCCGCTACAGCCGGCGGCGAGGGTTTCGGTGGTGAATGTGGCGCCGAGTGGTTCGGGGCCGAGTTTTTTCAACAGCGGGTGGCTGGTTTCGGCGCTGGGTGGAAGAACAAGAATGAGGCCGAAGCGGCGGGGGTCGTGGTAGCGGAGTTGGACGTCGGGCGAGAAGGTGATAGCGACGTGATCGTGCCGCCGCCATTCGTCGCTTTCGCGGGTGATGCGCAGGCTGCCGGACATGCCGAGGTGGACGAGCAGGGTGGCGCCCGCATCGAGATCAATGAGGAGATATTTCGAGCGACGGCGGACGTTGCGGACGCGCTGGGCGGCGATGGCATCGATGCCCGGGGTGACGGGTTGACGGAGATCGGTGCGGCGGACGATCACTTCGCGGATTTTTTTCCCGGAAATGTGCGGTTCGATGCCGCGGCGGGTGGTTTCAACTTCGGGGAGCTCGGGCATGGCTGAAGATAAACTACAACACGTGAAGTACGATTGCCAGCACGTGGCAGAGGCTTCCAGCGAGCACAAAGAGGTGCCAGATGGCGTGATTGTATGGCAGTCGGCGCCATGCGAAGAACACAATGCCTCCGGTGTAGGCCAGGCCGCCTGCGACGAGCCATGCCATGCCGCCCGCAGGCATGACGCGAAACAACGGAACGATGGCCACCACGACGAGCCAGCCCATCGCGAGGTAGAGGGCGGTGGAGATCCAGTGGTCGCGTTTTGACTTGAGCAGCAGCTTCACCGCCACGCCTGCGGCGGCCATGCACCAGACGAGGGTGAGCAAGGTGATCCCCCATGCGCCGGGCAGGACCAGCAGGCAGATGGGGGTGTAGGAGCCGGCGATGAGGAGGTAAATGCAGGCGTGGTCGAGCGCTTGCAGGTGCGACTTCCAACGCAGGCCGGTGAAGAAGTGATAGAGTGTCGAGGCGCTGTAAAGCGCCACCAGGGAAATGCCGAAGACGGCAGCGGAGATGAGTTTCCGCGGCTCGGAGCCTGCGAGCATGAGCATGGCTCCGAGTGCGATAAAGGAAAAGAAGACACCCGCCGCATGCGTCCACAAGCTCGCCACCTCTTCGCGGTGCGAGTCGCACAAGGGCGAACGTTCGCGCGGTGGGGGCGGCTGCATTTTTTTTACCCGATCACGAGATGTGCGCCGCGGGCGGGGCGGGAGGCGAAGATTTCGGGCTCGATGCCAGTGGCGGCTTCGTAGCCGGTGGCCAAGGAGTCGGCGATGTCGTCGGCGTGGCGGGATTCACAGAGCGTGACGGTGGAGCCGCCGAATCCGCCCCCGGTCATGCGCGCGCCGATGACGCCGCCTTTGCGGCCGATCTTGCGGGCGAGACCGACGAGCGTTTCGAGTTCGGCGCAGGACACTTCGAAGTCGTCGCGCAAGGAATCGTGGGAGGCGGCCATGAGCGGGCCGAGGGTTTCGAAATCGTTGCGGGCGAGGGCGGCGGCGGCGGCGATGGTTCGCGCGATTTCGCCGACGACGTGGCGGGCGCGGCGGTTGATCGGATCGCCGAGGGCGTCCCAGTGGGACATGACATCGGCTTCGGTGACGTCGCGCCACGAGGGTTTGCCGAGGGTTTTGAGTCCGTCTTCGGTGTTTTTCCGGCGTGAGGCGTAGCCTCCATCGGAGAGTTCGTGATGGACCTTGGTGTTGGCGATGAGGACGGTGAGGTCGGGGTTATCGAAGGGGACGAGTTCGGGGTCGGCCGAGCGGCAATCGATGAGGACGAGTCGGTTGGCCTTGCCGTAGCAGGATGCGAATTGATCCATGATGCCGCAGGGTACGCCGGCGAATTGGTGTTCCGCTTTTTGGCAGAGCAGCGCTTTCTCGCGGGTGTCGAGCACCGTGTCCAATAGGCCTTCGAGGAACGTGGCCATCGCACACTCGAGTGCGGCGGACGAGGAAAGCCCGGCACCGTGGGGCACGGAAGAGACGATGAAACAATCGAAGCCCGGCACCGCGTGGCCGCGATCCTGGAATCCGCGGATGACGCCGCGGAGGTATTTACTCCAATCCTGCTCGCCGGGTTGCAACGGGGTGCCGAGCGGGATGGTGATCACGTCTTCGGAAATGGCGGAGGCGACGCGCGCCTCGTTGGCGCCGTTGGCGCGGCCAACGATCACGATGTAGCGGTCGATCGCGAACGGCATCACAAATCCATCGCAGTAGTCGATGTGTTCGCCGATGAGGTTCACCCGGCCGGGTGCGGCGGCGGCGATTTGCGGCGATTGTTGGAACCGCTGCTGATGGCCGTCTCGGGCATCGGCCACCAGATCGATGAGGTTTGGATTTGGAGCGAGCATGGGGCTGGGTTGGGCGCGGGTTGCGGAAGCGCACAACGGGTTGTGTCGCCTCCGGATGCCGGTGCGTCATTGGTTCTTCTTGTCGAACGCGGCGTCGAATGCGAGTGCACTGCGTGGGAAATCGATGCTGCGGACGAAGGCGGACGCCTCGGCACCGCCGTGGACGCGGTCCATGCGGATGTCCTCCCATTCGACCGAGAGCGGGCCTGCGTAGCCGATGTCGTTGAGGGCGACGATGATGTCCTCGAACTCAATGTCGCCGCGGCCGGGCGAGCGGAAATCCCAGAACCGGCGGGCGTCGCCGAAATCGGTGTGGCCGCCGAACACGCCGACGGTGCCGTCGCCGTGGTTCCACCATGCGTCCTTGACGTGACAGTGGTAGATGCGGGTGGGGAACTCGCGGATGAAGCGGACGTAATCGACACCTTGGTATGCGAGGTGCGACGGGTCGTAGTTGAAGCCGAAGCGCTTGTGGTTGCCGACGGCGGCGAGGGCGCGATGGGCGGTGGCGATGTCGAAGGCGATTTCGGTCGGGTGCACTTCGAGGGCGAAGTTGACGTTCACCTTGTCGAATGCGTCGAGGATGGGCGTCCAGCGTTTGGCGAAATCCTTGTAGCCTTTTTCGAGGTAGGCCTGCGAGGTCGGTGGGAAGGCGTAGAGCGCGTGCCAGATCGACGAACCGGTGAAGCCGTTGACGACCGGGGTGAAGCCGCCGCAGTTGCCGAGGGATTTCGGGCGGGTGTCGAGGAATTTCCGGGCGGCCTTGGCGGTGGCGATCATTTCCTTGGCGGCGCGGCGGCGGACTTTTTCCGGGTCGCCCTCAGCCCAGACTTCGGGCGAGAGGATCGCCTGGTGGCGTTCGTCAATGGGATCACAAACCGCCTGGCCGACGAGGTGGTTGGAGATGGCGAAACTGGTGAGGCCGTTGTCGGCGAGGAGTTCCCATTTCTCCTTGAGATATGCCTTCGATGAGTTCGCGGCGGTGACGTCGAAATGGTCGCCCCAGCAGGCGAGTTCGAGGCCGTCGTAGCCCATTTCCGCGGCGAGCGGCGCGAGTTCGGTGAGTGGTAGATCGGCCCATTGGCCGGTGAAGAGTGTGACTGGACGGGACATGAGGATAGGGTGGTTCGGGTTCGGCCTTATCCCAACGAAGCGAACGCTAGGTTGGAAGCAAAATCGGCTGGAAGTCGGGTCGATTCTCTTTGAAGTCTTGATGTCCGCGCCGTGGGGTGCATGCTTCGTGAGGTGAATTCGCAGAGCCGCCGTCGTTTCCTTGCTTCCACCGCCGCGATCACCGCCGGGGCGTGGGTTGCCCCGAGGTTTTCGATCGCGCGGCCGGGGCCATCGGCAAACAGCCGGATCAACCTTGCCTTCATTGGCGCGGGCGGGCGCGGCTTGGTCAACCTCGGCGGATTTCCGAATGAGAACATCGTCGCACTCTGTGACGTGGACGACTCCAACGCGGCGGAGGCCTACAACGCGCATCCGAAGGCGAGACGGTTCCGCGATTTCCGCGAGATGATGGGGAAAATGGGTTCCGAGATCGACGCGGTTGTCATCAGCACGCCGGACCACACGCATTTCGCGGCGACCATGGCGGCGATGCAGCTTGGCAAGCATGTGTTTTGCGAAAAACCGCTGGCTCACAGCGTGGAAGAACTGCGGTTGATGAAACAGGCGGCGCGCCAGCACAAGGTGATCACCCAGATGGGAAATCAGGGGCACGCCACCGAAGGAATCCGATTTGTGAAAGAGTGGACCGAGGCGGGTGTGCTCGGCGAGGTGCGTGAGGTGGAGGCGTGGTTTGGCGCGATCCATTTCGAGAGCCGGTTTTTCGGTCGGCCGGAGGTGATGCCGCCGCCTGCGATGGCGGTGCCGGAGCATCTCGATTGGGATTTGTGGCTCGGGCCGCGCGATGCGAACACGCCATACAATCCGATCTATCATCCGCGGAAATGGCGCGGGTTCTACAACTTCGGCTCCGGCCTGTTAGGCGATTGGTGGTGTCACACGCTCGACGCCCCGTTCTGGGCGCTTGGACTGGGCATGCCGACTGTTGTCGAATGCGAATCGAAATCCGGTGGTTCATCGGAATTTGTGCCGGATGCGGCTGTGACGCGGTTTGAATTTCCCGCGCGTGGCGAGCGACCGCCGGTCGTCCTTCGTGCGCATGAAGGTGGTCCAGGGCCTGTGAACAATCCCGAGTGGGGTCTCGAATCGCTGCCGGGCGAAGGCATGATCATGACGGGCGACAAGGCCTCGTTGATGACCGGGGGAAGGCCGAACAGCGTGCGGCTTCTACCCGAGGCGACGTGGCGTGATTTCCGCCGCAATCCAACCGCGAAAACGATTCCCCGGATTCGTGGTGGTCATTTCCAGGAATGGGCGGAAGCGATTCGCGGTGATGGGCCGCTGCCGGGATCGAGTTTTGATTACGGCGCGGATCTCACCGAAGTCTCGCTGATTGGCGTGATCGCGCAACGTTTCGGCGGGCGGATCGAATATGATGCGGAAAACATGAAAATCATCAACCGCCCTGAACTCAACGCGCATCTCCGGGTCCGCGCGCGGGATGGGTGGGGCGTGGGTTGATCTTGGTGCCTGGATGAAGTTACGGGGTGCCTTGTTTCATTGCTTCTTCGAAAGTGATGCTTTTTGATTCATCGGCGGCTGCGTTTTCGATGCTTTTGATCATGGTGTTCCAGGGTTTTTCGAAGCGCCCCTTGATGTTCATTTCGCGGAGTTTGGGCAGGTAGGGTTGGGCGGCGGCGCCGTATTTCGGAAGCACATCCATCAGCATGCGGATCTTGAAGCCGAACTTGCCGGTTTCCTCGTCGAGGATGGCGAGGGCGGCGTCGATGCCACTTTCGATGCCAATGTTGGCATAAAGAGTCATCGCGCCGTTGCGCGGATCGAGGTTGTGGTAGGAGTGGTAGCTGCGGTTCTGATCGGCGAGTACGGCGGCGACTTCCCTGCCGACGCGATGGAAATCCTCGACGGGCATGTTGGCAATGAGCCTCATGCCGGTGGAGCGGCCGCTGGCACGCGGGTGGCGGAGGAGGTGGTCGATGGCTTGATAGAAAAGATCCTTGTCGGTGACGAGGTTGGCTGCAAAGGGATCGGGCGTGAGGGTGTTGAGGGACTGGCCGAGGGTTTCGTTGATTCGGGAAAGCGGGTCGTTGGATTTTTCTGTTAGGATGAGTCGGAGGATATCGGGGAAGATCTCGTGGGCGTCTGCACCGAGGTGGGAGAGCGAGGAGGCGGCGGTGGCGCGGAGGTCGATGGGGGCGGCTGGGTCGTGCAGGAGCTTGACGAGATCTGGCATGGAGGCGAGGGCGGTTTCCTTCTCGCAGCCGTAGCCGAAGTAGGCGATGGCGCTTTCGCGTTGATCCTGCGTGCCGTCGAAGATCATGTTGCGGATGGCTGGTTCATGCGGGTGTTTGCGGGCACGCAGCGTCCACACGGATTCCTGGCGGATTTTCGGCATGGAGTGACCGAAGTTTTCCAACAGTTGGGCGTCGTTGAGGGTTTTCACGTTGAGGGAGCCGAGGACGACGGCGGCCTTGGCGGCTTCGCCTGTGAGATGGAGCTCGGGGTTTGCATCGCGTCCGGTGATGAGCAGCGTGCGGCGGGGGAGGGTATGGGTGAGGAGGTGGGAGCCGGCGTCGCTGAGGTTGCTGTAATTGTAGACCGGAGTGGCTTTTTCGGAAGACGAGTAGGTGAAGTCGCCGTCCCATTTGCGGTTGATGATAGAGAGCCACTTGGTTTCACGAAAGAAGGCGGATGTGACTTCGGGGCCGCAGAGGCTGGCTCCGGGGGCGGTCCACATGAGGTTGAAGAAGTGGCCGGTGTGGCCTTGTTCCATCGTTTGATGGGAAGCGGCTGACATGCGGGAAAAGAACTCCGCGCCGGGCTGGTTGTCGTTGATGGCAAAGGTGATGGCGGCGAGGCCGCTCATGCCGTTGTTATTGAAGGCCTTGGCGTTCGGGTTGTGAACGCCGTAGGGCAGGGTGCCGCGATTGATGAAGCTGGAGAAATACGTGTCGTTCTGCGCGATGGCGGCCAGGATATCGGGGTGGCGGATGCCGGATTTCTCGGCGAGCAGGATGGCGAGGTAGCAGGCGAGGCTGGTCTGGTTCATTTGGGCGTAGCCCGGGAGGCGGCCATGGCGTTGGCCTTTGTTGAGGTCGAGCGAGGCGATGCCATGGCCCCAGAGACCTCCGGCATCACGACCTTTGGCGAGGGCGACGGTGTGGGCTTCGAGTGCGGGGAGGACGAATTCGTCTTTGGTGAGCAGATAATACTCGCCGAGGAAGATGCCGGTGTAGGCCCAGTTCCATGCGGAGCGGACGTATTTGTCGATCGAGAGTTTGATGTCGGGTTGCGCCCATTTTTCCTGGCGCACCTGATGTTTGACGAAGTCGATGTATTTCGGCTCTCCGGTGGCGAGTAGTCCGAGCAGGGCGATGGGAAAGCCATCGCGTCCGAGTTTTTTCGATTCGATGATGAAGTCGGCGGCGCGGGTGATGATGAGGTCGGTCTTCGGGCAGTCGTAAGGCGCGCTGTCGGCATAAGTGCCGATTACGGGGAGTGGAATGTCGATGGTTGTGCCGTCCTTGCGGGTGAGGGTGAGGGTGCCGGTGGCCTCGGCTGCATCGATGGCTGCGGCGAAGCGTTTGCGGGTATCGCCACCGAATGGAGTGCCGCCTGCGGCGGTGAGGATATCTCCGGGCTGGAGTTTGCCATCGGCGGGCGATCCGGGGTCGATTTTCACGATTTTGATCTCATCGGGCGAGGTTACGCCATAGATGCCGGAGGGCCCGAGGAGGCGCTCCTTGTGTTCTTGGAATTGCGCGGATGCGGGGGTGGTGAGGACAAGGAAAGTAGCGAAGCCCGCAAGGGTGATGGCGGGGAGTGGGATGATGGGGATTTTGGTGGGATTCATGATGGACACCGAAGAGGTGGGTTTTTGTGATCCGTAAATTACGGCGGATTTCACTTCTTCTTATCAGGTTTGGCGAATTCGCTGCCGTTCCAGCCCGTACCGAGGGACTTGCCGTGGTAGGCGCAGGCGAGGGCACCGATGTTGCGTTGGTCGCCGGTGAGCATGGTGATGAAATGGGGGAAGATGCGGTTGAGCGGGATGGTGCCATCGCGGGAACCGGCGGCGCAAAAGCCGTAGAGGCGGATGTCATGCTCCCGAGCTTTCGGGTTATTTCGATGTTGTTGGTAGCGGCGCAAGAATGCGTTGAAGTCTTGGTGCGGAGCTGATCTCCCTGCCGTCGATCAAGATGCGGAGTCCCATGCCTTTGCCATACCGTTTTCCGGTGCGGTCGTAGAGAATGGTCAGGAGGTGGCCTCGGTAGGGCACTTGATCGAGGCAAAAGTAGTCCCACGTGCCGTCCGGGACGAGCGGGTTCACTTCCACCTGCCCGTCGGCCCGCGGGCGCAGGCCGACGAGGCCGGTGATGATGAGGTCGCAGAACGTCGAGTGATTGTAATCCTTGCCGCGCTCGACGCCGCCTTTGCCGGGATCCCATGTGCCGTCCTTCCAGGTGCTGAGTCGCGTGCGCGCGATCCAATCGCCGGTGAACGGGTTGAGGTTTTCATCGATCCACGGCACCACCGTGCCATCTTCCCGCGTGAAACGATGGGATTTGGCGTAGGTCCGGAGCGTCTCGAAATAATCCTCCACCGAAATGTCCTGCTGGGGGAAATCGTTGAGCACGTTGGCGAGCGCGGTGAGCGTGATGGATGTGGAAAACGGCCAGCTCGGGCCGTTCCATTGGCATTCGTGGCCTTCGTAGGAAAGGGTGAATCGTGGATGCCGCTGTTCGGTGGTGGTCGGCCCAAACGGGGCCTTGAAGCCCTTGGGATCCATGAGTTGTTGCCACGCCACTTCGTAACCCTTGCCCGGATCCGGCAGGTGAAAATACCATGGGGTAAATCCGACCAACTCGCGGACGTCCACCAGCGTCGGTTGCTCACCGTCCTCCCCCGAGCGTGGCAGGGTTTTGAAAAAGTTCGCATCCGAGCACCAGAGTTTTTCGACGACGAGCTTGCGCAGGTTTTCCGCCTTGGCGGTGAATTCCGCCGCCAGATCGTGTTGGCCGGCGACCTTGGCGATCGCGGCGATGGCCCGGGCATCGCCGAACATGTAGCTGTTGATGGACGGGCGTCTGCCACTGCCGCCGGCGGAGTATTCCATGCCGTCGCGGTCGTCGATCTGCCAGAACAACCCGTCGGGGAGCAGCCGGGATTTTTCCCACTCCCGGTGGTTTTCGATGAGATCGGGCAAGAGGTCGATGGCCAGGGTGAAATCCCCGAGCACCAACGCGCGCTGGTGGATCGAATCCGCGATCCAGAAGCTGTATTGGCGCGGTCGCCCGCCCTTGCGGAACCAGAAGACCGAGTAGTCGTCGAGGTAGCGCGGGTTGCGGATCCACCGGGCTTCGCGGAAATGGTGGCCACCGGGGCAGTTGATGGTGTTGTGTTTCCGGCTCCACGAAACCTCGGGCAGAAACTCGGTGATGACGTATCCGTCCGGCGTGTCCCTGATGTGTTTGCGGAACGTCCACCAGCGGAAGTGATAGATTTCCTCCAGCTGCTTGTCCGGGCAATCGAAGCGCGGCACATTGCGCTCCATCCATCGCGCCGCATCCTCGTTGGAAACCGCCTGGCCGAAGTGGGTGTGGTCGTGCCGGTTGAATTTCGCTACGTAATCGTTCAGCGCCGCCGGAGAGAGAACCGGCGCGGCATTCTCCGCCGTCATGACGGTGAGTGTCGCGATCCAAGCGAGACTGGTGGTGGCAAGATGCATTCGGAGATTCAATGAAATCATGGAGGGATGGAGGGTGATCAATCTCGAACGGCAAATGGCGCTGCCCATGATGGAGCCGGCAGTTGCACTGTCTCATTTCACGACAGAAACCGCGCGGACGGGAACAAAAAATCCGTGTGCGGCATCGCCGCACACGGATCGGAGGTGTGTGTGGAGCGGATTACTTGGCTTTGAGTTGTTTCACCATTTCTTCGCCCATGGCCAGACCGACGTTCATGTATGTCTCGGCATTGCCGCTGTAGTGGCCGCTGGAGCTGCCGCCCTTGGAAAGCGGGTGGGTGTAGACGAATCCGATATTGTTCCCAAGTTCGGAAGCATACTTGCCGCTGGCGACGTTCTTGAGGGCCTGCATGATCACGCCGTGGCCGGAGGTGGTGTCGTCCTCATGGGTCTGGCCGAGTGAGGCTCCGACAAAGGCGGCGTTGGGCGCGTTGAAATCCTTGCGCAGTGCCTTGATCAGATTGACGAGGTTTTCCTCATACTTGTTGAAATGGGCGGGGTTGCGCATGTCCTTGTCGCCCTGCCACCAGAGGATGCCGGCGACTTCGAATGTCGTGGCTTCGGGGTAGTGGGCGGCGAGGTCTTCGAGCACCTTTTTGGCATTGGCGACATCATCGTCGTATTGCTTGCCGGCATACCATGGGTCGACCTCCTGGCCTTTGTTTCTGCCTTTCGTGCTGATCACTTTTGAAACGCCCGGCTCAAACGGAAGGATTTTATCACCGTCCGGATACTCGCGGTAGCCGGGTTGTTCCTTGCCGTCGTAGGTGTAGCGCGGGCTGCCCGGGGGCAGCAGGTCCCAGCCGAGGCTGCGGTTGCCGATGGCGCTCTTGAGAACCATCACCGGCGCGTCGATCGCATTGCCGAGTTGATGGCCGATGCCCATCTCGATGCCGATCTTGCCCTTGCCCTCGACGGTCATCCATTCATTGCGGTATACGCCTTTGCCGACCATCACCGAGACGTTCCGCACGTCCTGGCGGGTGCTCCAGCCGTCGCCATCGGCGAGGAAGGGATACAATTCCTTGAGGCTGTCCGTCACCTTGCCGAATTCGAGGGTGTTGGACTGGCCCATGATGAGGAATACCTGGACGGGTTTCGACATGTCCGCGGGTTTGCCGTCCGGCTTCGGAAGATCCGCAGCATGGAGGGATGACGTCGCCAGCAGCGACAGACCGCACAGGGCGGTGATGTTTTTCGGTAGATTAATCATGGCAATCCAAATACACCGCACCTTGTGGGTTTCTTTCAAATGAACCACAATCCGCTGGCAGGTCGGTTGGCTTTTTGCAGTGCATGGGAAACTCGGGAAGGATGGGAACACAGTGCCTATTGCCACGTTGAAATAGAGCTGGTTTTGGAAAATTCATTGTGCGACTGGCAGTCGCTGCTTGCGCCAAAGGAAGATCCCTGCAATGGTTTGTTAACGAAACGCGCAATGAGGCGCGATGAAACCACACCCCGACCATGAGCAATACAATCTCCAAGACCAAAGACATCGAGCCTGAGACCGGATTCACCCCCGCCGCCCCCGGACACACTTCCGTGGCGCAGGCTGCCAAGGAGCTCCGCGAGGCTGCCGAGGAAAAAATCACCACTGCGGTTCATCATGCCGAAGAGAAATTCCGCGACACCCTCGGAAAGGCGAAAGTAAAATCGGACGAGCTCAGGGAGCGCGCCGGAGAATCCGCCCGCCATCTCCGCGAAACCGCATGCGAGCAGTGGGACGAGACTCGCGTCAAAGCCAAGGAAATCCACGTCACCGCTGAGGATTACATCCGCCAGAATCCGACCAAATGCGTGCTCGGAGCCCTCGGTGTGGGATTTCTCATCGGCCTGTTGGTCCGCCGCTGATCCAGAGCTGACGCATCCGTTCGCCTTCCGCCGCACTTCCTGATCTGCGGCGGAAAAGGCAACCACCGCGCAAATCCATGCCGCAAGAAATCCACGCCCAAGATCCGCAGCGCCCGAGCGGGTCCGCTCACGATTCTGCCGCCGTACCATCATGGGCGGACCACGTATTCGATCTGATTGCAAGCCGCATCGCTCTTTTTCAATTGGAGGCCAAACAGGCGGCCTCAAGGAATGCCGGGCGTGCGATCATGATGGCAGTCGCGGCATTTTTCGTGGTGATCACATGGCTGCTTCTGCTGGCCGCCACCGCTGGCATCGTTCACGTGCTGGCCGGATTTGCTTGGTATTGGACATGCCTGATTTTTGCTGCCATTCACCTGCTTACTGCGGCAGCATTGCTGCGTGCCGCACGCGCACCCGGCACACCCGCCTTTGAATATACAGTTGCCGAATTTCACAAAGACCGAGCATGGCTGCGAGACCTCCAACACCCGAAATCCAAGCGCTGATCGCACGCTCCGATGCCGCGCGCGGAAGCCTTGCCGGGGCGGCCGTAGAGTTGCGTGCGAAGCTCGACGTGCCCGCGCGCCTGCTCGATTCGATGCGCAGCCACCCCGCGCGATGGCTGACCGGCGGCACGATCACTGGGCTCATTGCGAGTCGTCTGCTGTTCCGACGTCCGCGTGCCAACCGCGTGAGAAAGCCGAGATCGATCTTGTTTTTCCTGCTCAGGATGGCATCCGATGCCGCCATGCCCGCCGTGAAAATCTGGCTGCTTGCGCAAATCAAGGATCACCTGACGCGCCGCACCGCCAACCCACAACCTCCGCTCTCCTTTTGATTCATACGTCAGCCTATGTCACACACAGTTCTGGATCATGTTGATGAATATCTCCAACTCGGGCGGGAATACGACTGCTCCGACGTTCACCTTCCAACGGGTTTCCCGCCCGCATGGCGTCGCTTCGGCCAGCTCATTCCGATCTGGGAGGACCATGAGCCCCTGACCGCCGCAGAGACCGAAAAACTTGCTAAATCATTCCTCGGTCCTGCCGAATGGGAGCGCCTCCATGAGAAAGGCGATGTCGACTTTGCATACCAATCTCACGACGGCAAACGCTATCGCGCCTCCGTGGTGCGCGCGCGCCTTGGGTTGGAAATGGTGTTCCGGATCATCAACACGCAGATTCGCGACATTGAAACCATCGGCCTTCCGCTCGAACACATCATCCCGCTCACGCGCTACCAAAACGGATTGATCCTTGTGACCGGTTCCGTTGGCTCCGGCAAATCGACCACGCTCGCAGCGATCGTCGATTTCATCAACCGCGATCGCGAAGACCACATCCTCACGCTGGAGGATCCCATCGAATACGTCTTTGAATCCAAGGGGTGCCACGTCAACCAACGCGAAGTGCACGCCCACACCGATTCGTTCGCCCGCGCGCTTCGCGGGGCGCTGCGGGAGGATCCGGACATCATCGTCGTTGGTGAGATGCGCGACCTTGAGACAATCCAGCTCGCACTCACCGCCGCGGAGACCGGGCACCTCGTGCTCGGCACACTGCACACCGGAAACGCGCCGCGCACGCTCGACCGCGTGCTCGATGTGTTCCCCACCGAGCAGCGCGATCAGATCCGCATCATGGTTTCCGAATCACTGCGCGGCATCCTTTCCCAGCAGCTCATCCCCACCATCGACGGCAGTGGCCGCATCATGGCCCTCGAGCTTCTGGTCAACACTCCGGCTGTAGCAAACTGCATCCGCGAAGGAAAAACCTTCATGCTCCCGGGCGTCATGCAGACCGGCAAGGCCGTCGGCATGATCACCATGGATGAATCCCTCCGGAATCTCTACGTCCAAGGGAAGATTTCCCAGCAGGAGGCCCTCTTCCGTGCGGAGGATAAAAAGCAGATGGACGACTTCATGCGCTCCTAAGCCTGCCGCGGCATTTCCCACTTCAGCCAATCCAATCACATGGCCAGAATCGACCATTACTTCGAATACCTCATCACCAACGGTGGCTCGGATCTCCACCTCTCCGAAGGGCAACCGCCGAAAATCCGCGTCCATGGTGCTGTAAGCCCGATTCCCGGAGAGGAGGTGCTCGAGGGTGAGTCTTTCCGCGAAATGCTCGCGGAAATCTGCGACCCCAAGGCATTCGAGCTTTACATGAAAAGCGGCGACCTCGACTTCGCATACGAGATGAATGAGGAATCGCGCTTCCGCTGCAATTACCTCAAGCAACAATATGGCCTGGCCGCCGTTTTCCGTCTGATCCCCACTGAGATCGCATCGCTTGAATCGCTCGGTGTGCCCGATGTCGTCAAGCGTTTCGCCGAGATGCGTTCCGGCCTCATTCTCGTGACCGGCCCCACCGGTTCCGGCAAGTCGACTACGCTCGCCGCGTTGCTTGATTACATCAACCGCAACTATTCGCGGCACATCATCACCATTGAGGAGCCGATTGAATTCGTGCATTCGAACAAACGCTCCATCATCACCCAGCGCGAGGTTCCGATCCAGACGCCATCATTCGCCGACGGGCTTCGGGCGGCCCTGCGTGAGGATTCCGACATCGTGCTCGTCGGCGAGATGCGCGACCTTGAGACCATTTCGCTCGCACTCACCGCCGCCGAGACCGGCCTGCTCGTCTTCGGCACCCTGCACACCAACAACGCGCGCAAGACGGTCGACCGGATCATCGACGTCTTCCCGTCCGACCAGCAATCCCAGGTCCGCACGATGCTATCCGCCTCGTTGCGCGGCGTGCTCGCCCAGCTTCTCTGCAAGCGAGTCGACAAGCCCGGGCGCACCGCCGTCCATGAGATCATGTTCGCCACCCCGGCCGTCTCCGCGATCATCCGCGAGGGTGCCACGCAAAAGCTCTACGACGTGATCACCGGCGGCAAGGGCGAGGGCATGCAGTTCATGGACGAATCGATCTGGTCCAAGCTCCGCGAAGGCATGATCTCGCCCGAGGAAGCCTACATGAAGGCCATCGACAAAACCCGTTTCAAAAGATTCCTCCCCAAGGAAATGGAGCATCTCGGCGACGCCTCCGGCGAAAACCCGATGGAACATTGATGGCTGCCCATTTCACCTATCCACATCCACCGTCTTGTTCCTCATCTCCATCGCCGCACTCAAGCGTAACGCCACCATCCTGCGCGACGTCCGCAACGCCGCAGGGTGCAATCTCGTGCTTGCGCTCAAGGGGTTTTCCTGTTGGAAAACGTTTCCGCATATTCGTGATTTGTTAGATGGCTGTTGTGCGTCCGGCCTTTGGGAGGCCACACTCGCCCGCAAGCATTTCGGCAAACACATCATCACCTACTCGCCCGCATACGATGAGGCGGAAGTGGACGCCCTGTGCGAATTCACCCATCACCTCGATTTCAATTCTCCCGGCCAGTGGCTGCGCTTCCGCGAGAGGATCATGGCGCATCCGCGGTTCCAATCCGGCGAACTGCAATGCGGCCTGCGCATCAACCCGGAGCACTCCACCGGCGAGACCCCCATTTACGATCCATGTGTCGCGGGATCGAGGCTCGGCACGACCGCCGCGCAACTCGAAGGGCTCGACCTGACGGGCATCAGTGGCCTGCACTTCCACACGCTCTGCGAGCAAGGGGCCGACGCGCTTGAATCCACTCTGGAAGCGGTGGAACGGAAATTCGGGGCTCTCCTCGCGTCTCCGCAGATCCGCTACCTCAACATGGGCGGCGGCCACTGGATCACCAAACCCCATTACGACCGGGAGCTTCTGATCCGCCTTGTCCGTGAAACCGCCGCGAAATACGAGGTCGAGGTCTGGCTCGAGCCCGGTGAAGCCGCAGCCATCCACACCGGTGTCCTTCGCGCCACCGTGATGGATGTTTTCGAAACCGCCGGGCACAAGATTGCCATTCTCGACGTCTCTGCCACCGCCCACATGCCCGATGTTCTCGAAATGCCCTACCGCCCCGACGTCTTCCTTGTCGAGCGGAGCGCGGGGACCTCGGCCTGCCAACCCGCCGTCACTCTTCCCGACGAGTACTACCACCGGGCAAGGGACCCGAATCTCACCATCCCCGATTCCGAGCCTCCTTTCGTTTACCGCCTCGGCGGGCCCACCTGTCTCGCGGGCGACGTCATCGGCGATTACGTTTTCCCCCGACCGCTCAAGCCTGGCGACACTCTCGTCTTCGACGACATGGCGCACTACACCATGGTCAAGACGACCATGTTCAACGGGGTAAAGCACCCGCCCATCGTCCTGCAGCATGAGGATGGGAGCCTTGAAGTCATCCGTGAATTTGCCTACGAGGATTTCGAAAACCGCCTCGCGTGATGGGACGTCAAATCGACCTCTGGCGCAAATCTCCAGTTTGACCGGATTTTCTTTTCATGCGAAAGATTTCCTCATGACTTTCCTGCTTGCGCGATTCCTTGGGATGTGAGGTTGTATCGCAAGTCTGTCAGATTCCCTAAATCGACGTCCGCCATGAATTCCACCTCTCCTGCAACCGACGAGCAATCCCTGCGTGACAAACTTCGGGAGGATCCCTCCGATTGGCAGGCTCGCCGCCACTTGGCCCATCATCTGTATGACAAGCAGGCCTTCGAGGAAGCTGCGGAGCTGGTTTGGGAGGCGGATCCGATTCCCAGCACCGACATCGACCTGGCATTTGCTGCGCGGGTTCTCTCGAAAGCCAAACCCCGATGGGCGATCCGCCTGCTCACGGCAGTGCTGGAGCAGAACCGCGGCAAAGCGGTGCAGAACCTCGGCATGGCCAATGCGCTGCTGCATCACGGCATGGTCCTTCAGGCCGCGCGTTTCTATGGTGCCGCACTGGAGGCCGATCCGGAGCTTGCCAACCCCGATCTCGAACACTTCGTGCTGTGGGTGGATGACGAAAAAACGCTCTGGGGGGATTTCAAAAACCGCCGACCCGCGCTCGGCGATCTGCCATGGATGATACGCAACGCCCAAGAGGCGAAACTTCTGCACGCTCAAATGAGCGGCCACACCACCCCGGTGTATGTGCCGAAACTCGCCGCCGTTCCCGGAGAGGACTTGCAACACCCGATTTACCAGCAGCAAGCCGCACGCAACGCCAAAATCACGCCCCCTCCGGCCGTCACGATCCCGATCGACCGGGTCGATCCGAAATACCGACGGTATGACGAAAACGTCGGTGCAGAAACCACCGGTGGTGCATCGGCTGCGGCCCACCCGGGCTCCGCCTCGGGGCCCCAATCCGTCGTCAGGCGCCCGCCGATGGCACCGCCGACAAGCCGCCTTACGCCATCGCCGGATGCTCCACCACGGAAAACAACGGTCATGCCGATCCAGTTTCCACCGCCGACGACGGCCTTGCAGCGGGTGAAGGCACCAGAGGCACCTGCACCCTCCGCCGAGACGCCGGAAGCAGCTCCGGCACCTGAGGCCGCTGAAGCACCTGCCGCAACTGCTCCAGCCAAACCGTTGCCACCGCTGCCGCCTGCGGATCCCGCCAGCCCGACGCGCCGACGATTGATCATTCCGGGCCTCAAGACGCCGGCGGAAACGCCAGCGAATGCCAGTGAGTAAGATGCTCGATCAAGCTGCGCCTTCATCGATGCGGGCTGCCCTCGCCCAACTTCACGCAATCATCATGCGTCCTTTTTGAGCGCCCGGCATCGGCACACGAGGATGAACCCACCGAACACTCCGGCAAAAATCACCGCCTGCCAGAGCAAGGCTTGCTGGAAGGCGAGGTCCCCCTCGGCTTTCACCGAGTAAAGGAGGCCGGAAAACACCAACGACCCACCGCCGTAGCCGAGATTGAAAATGAGCCCCTTGACGCTCAGAAGAGTCGCCCGTTGCGAGGATTCCGCGACGTGATGTAGGTGGCGGCTCACGGTGAAGCCGACGATTCCCAGCATCATCATCAACACCATGGCAGGAACAAGGCCGCCCCATGGCCATGCCGGAGGCAAAAGGAACAAGGCCGCCATGGTGATCACGCCGCCTGCGGTGAGCACACCCGTGGGAGACAATCTCTGGTTCATCCTCGCGGCGATGCCCGGAACAAACCAATTGCCCACCGCCACCAGCGAGCCCAGCAAACCGAACGCCCAATCCGGTATGCCGATCATCCGGTAGTAGCCGCTGTTGATGGTTGCGAAGTTGCGCGCCACGCAATCGATGATCAGGCCGCCCGCCACCACCAGGGCCACACTGCGGGTGCTCACCGCCATGGCCACCGTGCGCCAGGTCAGCCGCGCGGCGGATTGGCAGCGCTCGCCGAAGCTGGCGCGCGACGAAGGTTCCCGGCCCGCCTCCTCGAACCGGAGCGCGATCGCAAGGCACCCGAGCGCCTGGAGAGACACCAGCGCCACCGGCAATCGCCGGGCCACGGCCATGGGAATGTGCGCGGCATCCGGCAGCATGCGGTTGACCCATGAAGGGTCGTAAAGCAGGCCACCGGCTGACATCGCGATGAGAAATCCGGCCGCACGCCATCGCATCGCGGTGGCGAGGACCACATCCCATGCCTCGCGGCGGCCCTGTTCCGGGAGTGCGTCGTATGCGATCGCCTCGTCCGCACCGCTGGCCGCCGCTTCCGATGCGCCCGAGAGCACACGATTGAGCAGGCAGATGCCGAACAACCACCATCCGGCGTCTTTCGGCGCAACGAGCAGCAGCCCCATTTCCACCACCATCAGCCCGGCAGCGAAAACCAACAGGCGTTTGCGCCCGAGCGTGTCGGCCAACGCGCCGGATGGCACCTCCAGCAGCACAATGGTTGCCGCCCACACCGCATTAAGCAGCACGAATTGTTCAAGCGTGAGCCCGAGATCGGTGAAAAACACCGCAAGCACCGGATAATAAGCCCGCGCGTTGTAAAGCACCGTGAACCAGACGAATAAACGGGGATTGCGGGAGGCGAACGGCCCTTCGCCGCGGATCGGTGCAAACATGACCTGATGAAAAAAATGGAGCGGGCGATGAGATTCGAACTCACGACATCCACCTTGGCAAGGTGGCGCTCTACCACTGAGCTACGCCCGCGACGCGATTTGCGTGGGCGGAGTTCTACACCTTCACCGACACGGGGCAAGGGAAAATTTGAAGAAATTTTCCATGTTCAACGCGGGCGATCCAGGGTTTGTTCCTGCCAGACATGAACGACAAGCTCGCCGAAATCCTGGCCACCAAGCGCGATGAAGTCGCCGCCCTGATGCCCCGCGCCGATCTCCTGCGCGCCGCAGCCCTTCAACGCAATGAGTTCGGGGGATTCCGCGCCGCAATCGACCGCGGCCCCAACCGCCTCGGGGTGATCGCCGAGGTGAAAAAAGCCTCGCCGTCGGTCGGTCTGATCGATCCGGATTTCGATCCCGTCCGCCAGGCGAAGCGCTACCTGGATGGAGGGGCTTCCTGTCTGTCGATCCTCACCGACGAGAAGTATTTCCAAGGCTCCCTTTCCTACCTCACCCAAATATCACGATTCTCCGACGCGCCGCTTCTGCGCAAGGATTTCACGATCCACGAAGTGCAGATCCACGAAGCGGCGGTAAGCGGAGCGGATGCCATCCTGTTGATCGTCGCCGCGCTCGACGACGCCACTCTGCGCCATCTCTACGAGCAGGCGAAGCTGTGCCAGCTCGATGTGCTGGTGGAGGTGCACGACCTGCCCGAAATGGAGCGCGCCTTGGAATTGGGAGCCGACCTGATCGGCGTGAACAATCGCAACCTCAAGACCTTTGAAGTGGATCTCGAAACGACGGCCCGCCTTGCCGAGGAAGTGCCCGACGACGTTCTGCTCGTTTCCGAAAGTGGCATCAAGACAACGGATGATGCACGGCGCGTGCTAGAAGCTGGGGCCAACGCCGTGCTGATCGGCGAATCGCTGATGCGCGCGCACGACCCGAGCCGTGAGATCGAAACGTATCTGGCGCTGGAACTCTGAAAACCCGCGCCGCGCGTTCATTTTCCGGCAAGTGCCTTTGCCGCCTCGGCCGCCCGCATGCCATCGAGGGCGGCGCTGACGATGCCGCCGGCGTATCCGGCGCCCTCGCCGCACGGAATCAGCCCGGGGAGCTCCGGGTGTTCGAGTGTGTCATCGCGCCTTGGCACGCGGACCGGCGAGCTCGTGCGCGTTTCGAATCCAATCAGAAGCGCCTCACTCGAGATGTAGCCACGGATTTTTTTCCCGAACAGCCGCAAGCCCTCGCGCATTTCCTTCATCAGGAATCCAGGAAACAATTCGTGCAACGGCACGGATTTCACCCCCGGGAAATAACTCGTCTCCGGAAGATCCGCGGAAATCCGCCCCTCAAGGAAATCCGTAACGCGCTGCGCCGGAGCCACCTGCCCACCGCCGCCCGCCTGCTTGGCCGCCCGCTCCAGCATTTTTTGAAAGGCCATGCCCGCAAGCACGCCGTGTTCGCCAGCAAAAGACTTCACATCCCCGGGGGCCACCGTGGCGACCATCCCGGAGTTCGCATACGGCGAATCGCGGCGCGAAAGGCTCATGCCGTTGACCACCACCTCGTCATTCTCGGTTGCCGCCGGCACGATCCAGCCGCCCGGGCACATGCAGAACGAGTGCACGCCGACATTGCCGATGGTCGTCGCGAGCCGGTATCGCGCGGCCGGCAACAACCGGTGGCGCGGCTCGCCGGGCGCCATGTGATACTGCGCACGGTCGATCACCGGCTGCGGGTGCTCGATGCGGAAGCCGACGGCGAATGTCTTCGGCTCCATCAACACGCTCCGCCGCGCAAGCATCTGATAGATATCCCGCGCCGAGTGACCGGTGGCCAGGATCACCGCATCGCCGGTGATTTCCGAGCCATCATCGGTGAGGACGCCGCGAACCCTTCCGCCTGAGACCGCCAGATCGACGACCTTGGTGCGGAAACGCACCTCGCCGCCGGCGTCGATGATTGATCGCCGGATCGCCTTGACCACGTTGGGCAGCAGATTGGACCCGATGTGTGGATGCGCGTCGGTGAGGATTCGCTCCGGCGCGCCGTGGGCAACGAGCACCCGGTAGACGTCCGCCACCGGTCCGCGCTTGGTCGCCCGCGTGTAAAGCTTGCCATCGGAAAACGTGCCCGCACCGCCCTCGCCGAAACAATAATTCGAATCCTCGATCACCCGGCCCTCGCGCAGGATCGGGGCAAGGTCGAAGCGTCGTGCGCTGGCGTCCTTGCCGCGCTCGACGAGCACCGGGCGCATGCCTGTTTCGAGACAACGCAGCGCAGCGAACAAACCGGCCGGCCCGCATCCGACGATCACGACGACCGGAGCATTCGCCGGCAAGGGTGGAGCGGACCAGACTGCGGGCGGCGGATCGGGCAGCTCGCAACCCAGGGCCACATCGAGCCGCAAGCGGACCTTGACGTGCTTTTGGCGCGCATCGATCGAATGTTTCGCCAGCCGCATGCCGCCGATTTTTTCCACGCCCACCCCGAGTTCACGCCCCACGGCCTTGCGGCGGGCGCTCTCATCTTCGGATCGTTCCAGTGGCAGCTCGATGTCCACCGTCCGCACGTCCTCCAGCCCGTTCATGAATCCTCACCTCCCGCGCGCAGTGGTAATTTTTCGCCATTTTCGTCGACTCTCACAAACGTGACGTTGGTAGCGAAAATCACATGATCCGCCCGCTCACGATCCACCACTTCGACGGCATACGTCACACTGGTGTTGCCCTGTTTGTTCTGTTCGCTGCGGATCGTCAGGATGGTGCCCTCACGCACGCTTTGGCGGAACTCGACGCGGTCCATGGCCACCGTCACGAAATGAAATCCCGGGAAGTCGAGACTCGCGGCGATCCAGCACGCCTCATCCACCCAGGCCAGCAGTTTGCCGCCAAACAGAAACCCGTATTGATTCAGGTCGCCGGGCAGCACGAGACGGTGGTTTTCCATGGCGGTGTGCGGAAACAAACTTAGCGGAACTTCCTGCGGCCTTCCTTCACGAGAGTCGCATCCAGCGAATACGCGCCGCCGCCCGCGAGGAGGATGGCCATGCACGGGATCAGATACATCACCGCAAGCTCCTTAGCGACGAGCGTATCCGGCGGGCTGTAGAAAAAGGGCAGCGCCGCCTGCACGTGAAAGGCTGCAACCACCATGGTAAAGCCGAGAATGAATGCCGAAATCCTCGTCATCACCCCTAATGCCAACAAGCCGGCAAACACCACCTCCGCGCCAATCGTCGCGATCAGGCTCACCGGTGGCGACATGTGGTACAACGGGAAAAACTGCGGCACCGGGAAGCCGTCTTTGAGTTTTGCGAAGTTCTCCACCTTCCCCCAGCCATGGCCAATGAGCATCATGAGGCCGACCGCCACCCGCAGAAACAGCAGGCCCAGCGAGGCAGTGGCGTCGCGCGTGCCACAATCGAAGAGGAGTTTTTTCATCGGGAAGGGAATCAGGATGTCGCTTTCGCGGTGATGGTGATGCGCTTGAGTCGCGAGTCGCCATCAGGCGAATGCGATTCCACCGAGGGATCTTCCAACAACACGTTGTGGACGATGCGGCGGTAGTAGGCATTGAGCGGGCGGAACTCGAACGGCCTGCCGCTCGTTTTCACCCGCTCCGCTACCTCGCGCACCTCGGCGCGCAGATTGTCCTCACGCATCGCGCGGAAATGCTCGCAATCGACGCGCACGCGCGTGCTCTTCGGTACGTGTTTGTGCAAAATCCGGTTCACGAGGTATTGCAGGTCGTCGAGCCGGTCGCCATCGCGCCCGATCAGGAGCTTGCTTTCCGGCGAGCGGATCTGCAGGCATGGGCCTTCCTCACAGGTTTCGATCTCCACTTCGGCAGGGATGCCGAGATGTCCGAGCATCGTATCGAGTATCTTGCGGGCCGTTTCCTCAGGTGTCATGGCGGGACTTTAACTGTTTTCCTCCGTCGGTCAATCACTCCACCTCACCCGCGGCACGCCCAGCTGTAGGATGGATTGCACGCATGGCCGGCGTCATCCTTTTGACGGATCGTCATTCGCGTGGTTTGCTCGCCGCACCCCAACATGCCCGACCACCTGCCATCTCAAAAACCGCCCGCGCCCGATCGTTGGCGGCGTTGGCTGTGGATCGGGCTGTGCGGGATTCCGGCGTGGGTGGTGTTGATGCCCGCGCTGGTCGTGATTTTCCGCGCCTGGGAGCCGCAGGGCGATGCATGGGCACGCATCGCCGAGTTTCATCTGGCGGCCTATTTGTGGCAAACGCTGCTGTTGGTTACCTTGGTGACCGGGTTTGCGGTGCTTTTCGGGGTGCCGGCCGCTTGGTTGGTTTCCGTGCGGGATTTCCCGGGGCGGCGGGCATTCGAGTGGCTGTTGATGTTGCCGCTGGCGATGCCGGGGTTTGTCGCGGCGGCGGCATATGTCGATTTGTTGGGGCGGATGATTCCGATTTACGTCTGGGTGCGCTCGACCTTCGGGATCGACGCGTTCCTCTGGGTGCAACAGATCACGCCGTGGGTGTTTGCGGTCGGGGTGTTGTCTGCGACCTTGTTTCCCTACGTTTTTTTGAGCTGTCGCGCGGTGTTTTTGCGCGAGGCCGCAGTCACACTGGAGGCCGCACGCATGCTTGGCTCTGGGGGCTTCCGGGTTTTCGCCACCGTGGCACTTCCGCTTGCCCGCCCCGCCGTGGTCGCGGGGGCGAGCCTGGTGGCCATGGAAGCGGTGAATGATTATGGGGTGGTGAGTTATTTCGGTCTCACTCCGCTCACGCCAGGCATTTTCCGAGCCTGGGGCGAGGGCCATCCGGCAGTGGCAATGCGCCTTGCGGTGATCCTGATGGGGCTGGTCCTCTTCGGCCTCGCGCTCGAGCGTTGGCAGCGGGGCGGACGGCGGTTTGTCTCCGACCCGTCGGCATGCTGGCTCGGCCGCAAACCGATGGGCCTTGGCGGATCCTGCTGGGCCTGGGTGGTCTGCGGCCTGCCCCTTGCCATCGGTTTCCTCGTGCCCTGCGGGCGCATGGCGACGTGGGCCTGGCGGGCTCGGGATATCCTCGACTGGCAAGTCGTCCTCACCGCCGCCACTCGTTCGTTTTCCATGGCCATTGGTGCAGCGGCCATCATCGTGACCGGCGCGGTGCTCCTGGTCGCTGCGGTGCGGGTGACGAAGCACCCGCTCGCCCGCCTGTTCCAGCGGATCGGCGTGCTGGGATACGCGTATCCGAGCGCGTTGGTGGCGGTGGGCGTCGGAGCGTGGATATCCTCGCTGAATGCGTCGATTCCCGCCATCGCCCTCAGTGCGTCGGCATTCGGGTTGATGACGGCGTATTTCATCCGCTTCCTCGCGGTAGGGGTGCAGCCGGTCTCGGCCGGATTCGAACAACTCGCGCCGGAGTTGCAGGAGGCCGCGCGAACGTTGGGTGTGGGGCCGATCCGCGCGTTATGGTCGATCGACCTCCGGCTGGCATGGCCGGCGCTGCTTGCCGGAGCCACACTTGGATTCATCGATGTGTTCAAGGAGCTTCCGCTCACGCTCTATTTGAGCCCGTTTGATTTCGAAACCCTGGCCACCCTCGCTTACCGGCTCACCGACGAAAGCCGCATTCCGGAAGCTGCGGCCCCTGGCTTGCTGCTGGTCATTTGCAGCCTGTTGGGTTTGATTCCCCTGACCCGCATGATGCGGCTCGCCTCGCGAAAATGATGAACCGCCTCGAAGTCGAAAATCTGACCAAACGCTACCGCAAAGGAGACGAGCCCGCGGTGGATGGCGCTTCGTTCGATCTCGCGGAAGGCAAACTGCTCGCGCTTGTTGGCGAGAGTGGCAGCGGGAAAACCACGCTGCTGCGGATGTTGGCGGGCCTGGAGACTCCGGATGTGGGTGTGATCCGTCTCGACGGGCAGACGATTTCCTCACCGAAAAGTGTGCTTGCCCCCGAGCGTCGCGGCATCGGCCTGGTGTTCCAAAGCCACGCACTGTTCCCGCACCTCACGGTGGAAGGCAACATCACATTCGGACTGCGCCATCTGAGCCGGGACGAGCGTGCGGAAGTTGTGCCGTCGGTGCTCGACCTCGTCGGCCTCGGTGGATACCGCAAACGCTACCCCCACGAGCTTTCCGGGGGAGAGCGCCAGCGCATCGCCCTCGCTCGGGCGCTCGCACCGAACCCGCGCCTGCTGCTTCTCGACGAACCATTCAGCAGCCTCGACGCCAGACTCCGCCAATCGGTGCGCGATGAAACCCGCGCCATCCTCCGCGAGCGTAATGCCACTGCGGTATTCGTGACCCATGATACGGGCGACGCGCTTTCGATCGCCGATGGCATCGTCGTGTTGCGCAAGGGACGGGTCCAGCAGGTGGGTGCGCCGCCGGAAGTCTATCACTCGCCGGCGAATTCGTATGTCGCATCGTTTTTCGGCACCTGCAATTTCCTGCCGCTGCGTGGCATCGCCCACCCGAGTGGCGCGCGCATCGCCTGCCACATCGGTCCGCCCCGCGCCAGCGAACCGACCGCCGTGGCCGGCATCTGGGTGCGCCCGGAGGATCTTGAACTCGTCGCATGCGAAAAGACGCCTGCCGATGGCATCGTCGGCACCATCACCAAAGTCCGCTTCCAAGGGGCTTATCTGGATGTAGAACTTCATTGCGAATCCCCGGAGCACGGCACCTTCGATGTGACCTTGTGGCACCACGCGCCATTTATGGTGAACACCGGCGAGTGCTGGGGCATTGTGCCGCGACCACGTCGGACACCGCGGGCGGATTGACGTCAGGCGACTTCATGAATCACCTCGCTCGCGGCGAAGCGTGCCTTGGGAGCGGTGGCATAAGCATCGTCTGCGGCCCGGTGACCGATCGCGCACGCCACGGCCGTGGCATACCCGGAGCCCTCAAGCCCGAGAATCCCGTCGTATGCGGCTTTGTCGATGCCCTCGAGCGGGCATGTATCGACGCCCATCACGGCGGCAGACGTCATCAATTGGCCGAGCGCGATGTAACATTGCCGGGCGTTCCAGTTTTTCCGGGTCTCGGCGTCGAGCGCGTCGACGAAGCCGTCGATCATTTCCCGATACGCGGCAAGCTCTTCGGGCTGCTTCCCCTGACTTTGGGCGAGGCAGGCCATCCATGCGTCAATATCGGCAGCCGTCATGTCGGTGCGGGTGGCAATCACGACGAGGCGGTCGGCATCGGTGATTTGCGGCTGGTTCCATGAGACTTCGCGCAGACTGGCGCGGATCCCAGGATTCGTAACCACGAGGAACCGCCACGGTTGGAGACCGAAGGAGGATGGCGCGAGAACGAGCGAGCGGCAAAGCGCCTCCCAGGTGGCGGCGTCGATCTTGCGCGCGGAGTCGAATTTTTTGGTGGCGTATCGGAACTGAAGGGCGGAGATCAGATCTTGCGATTGGAGTGTCATGGTGCGGGACTATTCCGCATCAATCCGGAATGGCAAGGAGATCGATGGAAAATCCTTGAGCGTGATGCTGAAAACCACGCCGTATTCGTCATTTACACGGTTGTCGCGATGGGTGAAGCCGGCACCGACGATCCAGTTTCCGAGGTTACGGTGCACGGTGTATTGCTGGACTTCAAGCGTGCCATCGTCCGCCTCCAGCACGTGCCGCGATCCGAGCCCCCAGTTTTCGTTGATGCGCTTGTAAAGTGACAGGTCGACGCGATTCGAATCGGTGAGGATCGGATGGCCGTCGAGGATGCGGTAGCCGAGGCCGATCTCCAAATCCGGCGTCGGCATCAGGCGCAGGCGAGTGTAATACTCGTTGAATCCGGAGCCGCCCGTGACGATCGGGAATTGCGCGGAGGCATCGACGCCGAGCCAGGGCAGTGGATTCCAACGCAGCGCGTTGTTGAGGTTCGAGACGTCGCGATTGCGCTCGGGATCGTCGATGAACAGATCGACGAAGCTGTCGAGATAAAGCCACTCATGGCTCTGACCATCGCGGCGGGTTAACAGGCGGTTGCGGCCGCCGAGGCGCAGGGTGTGCCAATCGGCAAGCCCGTCGATGGCGGTGAAGCGGAGCGGATCGAGGGGCAGCGGGCGCGTGCTTGGCGTGAGGCGATCGATTCCAAGAAAGCTCGAATCCGTCGAGTCGGTTGCTAGATACGACCACTGCGTATACGGCTGGAAGACGTGATTGATGCCATCGAGCCCCCATGCGGGATCTACGATCCCGTCGTAACGCCGGGTGAATTTCATGGAGGCCTCGGTGGAGAAATGCAGGTGCAGGCGGTCAAAATCCGCAAGCGGTGCGTCCACCGAATCATATCGGGTGTATCCCAACCCTGCCTGCGGCGTCACATTCACCACTCTGGCGACTTTGAAGGGCATGGAGAGTTCCTGATACGTGTGGAATCGTGCGAAACCGAAATCGAGCAATTGGGCGGCCAATGCGTCGCGCCTTGGGTCCCCGAGCGGCAGCGCGCTGATGCGTTCGGCCACCACGCGCTCGTAGCCGCCCAGCTGCCTGAGCAGCGCGGGCGCGCCGGGATCGCCGGGGGCCATGGCTAGCAGGGGATCGAGGATCGCACGGCGCGTCGGGTCGCCCGCTTTCTCCTCAAGATATGCCCAGGATGTGGTCCCTTCATGCAGGATCGGCAGCCCGAAAAACGGACGGCGCGATTGATCAAAGGCGATTTCCGGCGTGCGGGTATCGGCGCGGTAGAAGTCGTTGACCCGAAGTCGCGCGAAGATCGAGAGCAGCGAGTGATCGTCACGCCGGAAAACCCCGGCTGTATTGTCCGGTGCCGGATCGGTGCGGAAGCGTTCGGGCTCGAAGTCGTCGAGATACCGATCATCGCTGAGCAGTGTGAGATTCGCATCCGCCCACCATGTGGCGTCCCCCATCGTGGCGAAGGTGTGGCGGTGTTTCCATTCGACGCGGTAGCGGTTCTCATCGACCTTGGATTGCGCGGGCCTGCCGGAACGGGTGATGTCGGGCGCGAGGTCGTAGAGATAATACAGGCTTAGCCCGGTGATCTCCGGAGTCTCCCGGAGGACGCGGGTATCGACAAAATCTGTACCGACGCCCAACCCGCGGCGGGTGCGGACGTCGAATTTCCAACGCGAGAGCAGCCAGGCGTCGTGGTTCTCTCCAGTGGCCGGATCGCGATCCCCGCCAAGCATGATCCCGTATGTGTTGAGTAGATAAGGCCCCCAATTCGATCTGGCCCCGGGCACAAAATGGTAGCCAAGTTCGGCATCGAGCGGCTGGGCGAAATACGGCAGCCAGAACACCGGGACACCGCCCGCCTCAAGACGTAAATTACGGAACGTGATGCGATCACCGGGATAGACCTTCGTTTCGGAGGCGCGCACCCAGAAGTTCGGATTCTCATCATCGTGGGTGGTCAGGCCCGCGTCCGTTCCCGTGAAGACCGCGCGCCCGCCGATGTGCTCGACGGTGAATTTCCCGGATTCGAGCAAAAGCGGGTCGACGGATGCCCGCAGGCCGCTGGTGTCGAGAAATTTCCGTTCGTAGTGATACACCGCCCGGGCTCCGCGCTGGAGCGTGTTGCCCTGATAGATGCTGACGTCGCCATCGAGCGTCACCGTTTGATCCTTGGTGTCGAGCCGGGCCCGGTTGGCGAAAATTTCGATGCCGGTATCGGTGGTGATTTTCACCGGCCCCCCGAACACCAGCCAGCCCTCGCTGTAATTGCCTTCGACGCGCCCGCCCATGTTGCGGATATTCACGCCATCGGGCATCTTGAAATCCTCTTCGAGAAAAACCCCTCCAATCTGGATTTCCGGCGCGGGCACCGGCGTGATCATGTCCACAGGCGGTGCGTCGCGCGACGCTTCCTCACCCATTGCAAACGGCCATCCCGCGGAAATGGAGATGCCGAAAATAAGCAGACGGATTCCGCATGTTGTCATCGCGACGATATCAACCGCCCGAAAGGCACAAGTAAAGGTCAAGGTTTGCGGGCCGGCATGTTTCCCTTTCGGGGGAATGGCCAGGCGGCGGGGCGCTTCTGACCGCTACTCCGTGGTGCGCCCCTTTGGGCCCGCCGAAGCGCTCATGACATTTCCATCCCTGCCAATGGTGACCACGATGACGCGACCGGATTGGCGGGGGTTCCGGTAATAGAGATGCTGGATGTTCGCGCCGACGTGGGGTTCGGATACCTCGTCAGGATTACCAAGCTGGGCCATCACCTCGGACAATGGCATGCCGCTCGCGACCATGTCCAACCGCGTTTGCTCCCAATTATTATCAGATGGCTTGAGAAGCCATGCGATGCTTGCGGGCGGATTGCCGAGAAAGTCACGACTGATCACGGTGAGATAAATCCACACACTGGATGCAATCATGCACGCTATGAACCATTTTGACAGCACGGTTGGGTTTTCTATTAGGGTTAGAATCCAAACTCTTTAACGATCTTCGAATTTAGTCGTCCGCAATTTGTGTGGCAAGATCTAAATTGAGCTATTTCGGGACGGCATCATTTCGCATTTGAAATCCAGCCAGTCGAGATGGTCGTGGAATCGTCGGCGGTGCCGCGATTGGAGGAAAATCCCGAGTTTCGTGTGGACTCCAAATCCACACTAGGACAAGTTGGCGGCGGTGCCCCGTATTTCATGAACCTTCCGATCAAAGCGGCATTCAAGCCGATGCTAGACCCCGATTTTGTTCCGGCCGTCCTTTGGAACCGCGCTTACCATCACAAGGTCGCGAGAGACCCGAAGGCCAGACAGATCCATCTCGCGCTTTGCAGGCCGGACGGGACAACGTTTCGCTGGGCCGGGCCGGTGCTTTCCGAAAGCAGTGCGAATGGCCCGCTCACCCTGCGCTTCATCGAGCGGATCGTGAAATTCCTGCTCTGGCAAAAAGGTGGCAGCCGCCTGCTCGTCGCCGGCGCGCCCGAGGTGGCCGCCGCACTCGGGGAAATTTATGCGGACCAGGGCGCGCGCGCGTTTGACCGCGAATTCATCGGCACGAAGATCTTTGGGGAGCCCGTGACGGTTTCCAACGTCGCGAGAGCAGCGCATCTACCGAAGGCGAACGACGGGAAAATGACCCTCGGGAGGAACCTTGACGGATGCCGCATCGGCTTCGACCTCGGCGGATCCGACCGCAAATGTGCTGCCATCATCGACGGCGAGGTCGTCTATTCCGAGGAGGTGGTGTGGGATCCGTATTTTCAAAGCGACCCCCAATACCATATCGACGGCATTCACGATTCGTTGCTGCGTGCTGCCGCACATCTGCCGCGCGTCGATGCGATCGGCGGCAGTTCCGCCGGAGTGTACGTGAACAACGAGGTGCGTGCGGCCTCGCTTTTCCGCGGCGTCTCCGACGCGGATTTCGACGCACACATCCGCCGGATCTTCTTCACGCTCCGCGAGCGCTGGAATCATGTGCCTTTCGAGGTGGTCAATGATGGCGAAGTGACCGCCCTCGCTGGCTCCATGGGCCTTGGGAAAAACCGCGTGCTTGGCGTGGCGATGGGCACATCGGAGGCCGCCGGATACGTCGATGCCGGCGGCCACATCAAGCCCTGGCTCAACGAGCTCGCCTTCGCACCTGTCGATTACCGGGAAGATGCGCCGGTGGACGAGTGGTCGGGCGACCGCGGGTGCGGGGCGCTGTATTTCTCGCAACAGGCGGTGGCCCGTCTCGCGCCTGCGGCAGGCTTTGATTTCGGCAAACTGCCATTCCCCGAGCAACTTGTGCAGATACAGAACGCGATGGCGGAAGGGGATCCTCGCGCGGCGGCGATTTACGAGACCATTGGCTGCCATTTCGGCTACACGATCGCGCATTACGCCGAGTTTTATGAAATTGAGAACCTCCTGATTCTCGGTCGCGTGACGTCCGGCGAAGGCGGTCAGATGATCATCAATGAGGCCGAAACCGTGCTGGCAAGGGAGTTTCCGGATATGCGGATCAAGCTGGTCGTGCCGGACGAGAAAACCAAGCGTCATGGCCAAGCAGTTGCCGCGGCGAGCCTGCCGGAACTTGCGCGTTGAGCACAACGCTGGCGAATTTGGGAAATTCCCGCTTGAGGGCGGGCGCGGGCGGGGCCAAGTTCCGCGCATCGCGCGTCGCACCCGGCGACATCCCCATTTTTTCTCAACTCCACCATGGTCGAGCCAACCAACACCTTCACCCCCACTCATGCCGCCTACGATTCCAAAATCGAGGGCAACGTGATTTTCACCCGCGTTGACGCCGCGATGAACTGGATGCGCAAAAATTCGCTGTGGCCGATGCCGATGGGCCTGGCCTGCTGCGCGATCGAGTTGATGGCCACCGCATCGAGCCGATTCGACATCTCGCGGTTTGGCATGGAGGTGATGCGATTCTCACCGCGCCAGAGCGACGTGATGATCGTTGCCGGCACGGTGACTTACAAAATGGCGCTCGCGGTGAAGCGGATCTGGGACCAGATGCCCGAACCGAAATGGTGCATCGCCATGGGCGCTTGCGCTTCGAGCGGCGGCATGTATCGCAGCTACGCCGTGCTGCAGGGCATTGATCGCCTGATTCCCGTCGACGTCTATGTTTCCGGCTGCCCTCCGCGCCCCGAGGCACTGATCGAAGGATTGATGAAGGTGCAAAAGAAAATCGAAACGGAACACGCCCTGCTCGATCAGAAACGCAGCGCCTTTGAAGACTCCATCTAAACACCTCCTCACCCACCAAGCCCCCATCCATGTCCGCCGCATCCGATGCCGCCAAACTCAAGGAATCCTTCCCCGATGGAGGCATTTCCATTACGGATTTCCGCAAGGAAACCACCGTGACGGTGAAACTTGAGGCCTTGCACGATGTCTTGGCCCACTGCCGCAGTGGCCTTGCCTATGTGATGCTGCTAGATATTTCCAGCGTCGATCACTTCGGATCGGATCCGCGCTTCGAAGTGGTGTATGAACTAGCCACGCTTAATGACTCAAACCACCTTCGGGTGAAATGCCAGGTTGGCGAGGACGAGGAAGTGCCCACCGCCACCGACATCTGGGCCGGTGCGGATTGGCATGAACGCGAGGTGTGGGACATGATGGGCATCCGCTTTGCGGGCCACCCGGACCTTCGGCGCATCCTGATGTGGGAGGGCTATCCGTATTTCCCGCTGCGCAAGGATTTCCCGCTCGCTGGCCGCCCCACCGACATGCCGGATGTGGCCTCAACCGATGTCGCTCCTCTCGAAGGCGGGCCATTCGTAACCAGCTCCGGTGAAACGGATATCGCTCGCCGCGAACCCCGCGCGCACGTCGTCCAATAAGCATGGGCGAACCCGAGAAATCATGAACCACCGCAACGCCCGCCAGCACCTTGTGGCGATGCTGCGAGTGAAAGCGCCGTTCGCAATCATCCTGGCGCTGGCGGTTGTGCATCTCGTGATCGAATTGCAGAGCGAACCGGCAAACGTCAATCGGATCTACGAATGTTTCGGATTGCAGCGTGAGACGTTCTGGAGCGGGCGAATCTGGCAGCCGCTGACATATGGATTCCTTCACGGTGGCACATTCCACCTGTTCGTAAACTGCATCGGCATCGCGCTTCTGGGCTCGCAAGTGGAACACATCTTTGGCCCAAAGCGATTCCTGCGTCTTTGCCTCATGGGATTGCTGGGCGGCGGATTGGCCCATCTCGTGGTTTCCCAAAGCGGCCCCGAGGCCCCGATCCTCGTTGGTTTTTCCGCGGCGGTGATGGCCTTATTGTTGTTGCTGACGACCTTATCCCCCGATTCCCGGCTCTGGCTGATTCCCTTGCGCGGGCGTGCCCTGGGGCTGGGTCTGTTGACGGCGGAAGGCGTTCTCGCGCTGATCGATCCCGCACTCGGATTGCCTTGGCTTTCGGATGCGGGCCGGTGGATTTCCCACCATGGCGGAAATTCATGGTTTCAAATCGCCCACGCCTGCCACTTCGGTGGAGGCCTCATCGGATGGCTTTGCGGGCGTTGGGTTTTACGTAACCGCGTCACGCTTGAAAGCCTCCGCCGCGCGCGTGAGCGCAGGGAGGCTCAATGAGGGTCCGGTGCGGTGTTCATCTGCGATCGCCCCATCCGGAGGACTCGTTGCGGCGGCCGCCCCGGTTCTCGGGTTCAGCAGCCTCGGGCACGCCCCTGCTTTGCGAATCGTTCCGGGAAGCCGAGTTCGCGCGGTCGCGGTTTGGCGCGGTGGCATCAGATCCGCGCCCACGATGTTGGGCGGGCGTGGCCGCCACCGAATCCGCACCTTGACGGCGGCCCCAATCGGATGTCTCACGGCTGCCGCGCGGCATACGAGGGGATGCGTCTGGCGGGCGGATGTCATTGCGTTCGCGGCGTTCGAACTGTTGGCGTGGGCGCTCAGACGGATTGGCTTCCGGCAATTGCGGTGCCGTGTTGCGGTTTTGCCACCCTGCGGCCGATGCATTTCGTCCGGTATCACGATGGCCACCATCGAGGCGGGCGCGGGATTCGCGGGGTGAAGTGTTGGCAAAAACCGGAGCATCGCTGCGCGTCGGTGTGGCCGTCCAGTTCGTCCGGATGTCACGGGTGCGATCTGAATCGCGGACACGACCCTCGTCCCGGCTGCGGAAACCGTTGCGAGTGCGGCTGCCATCGGAGCTCTCGATGCGTTCACTGCTGCGGAAATCGCTATTCGACGTGCGGTGCTTGCTGTCATAACGCACATTCTTCGACCATGTATGATTGGTATTGCGGTAGGCGGATTCCCGATGGCGATAATTCACCACCGTAATGTTGGTGATACGCCGTGGCGGAGGGCACCAGCCTTGACGGTATCCGTATGGATGGGGCACTCCGACGAGGATGGGCGGGCGATATCCAATCGGGTAGTATCCATAAAGATAGGGATCGTAGTAGGCGCGGCGATGGTGATCGTAATAACAGCGCGCATAGGGATCGTAACCCCAGCGTGGATCACCCGTGCTCCAGAAAAAGGAAGTGCTGAATGAATTGCCGCCATATCCGTGGCCGTATCCATAACCCACTGCCACCGAGCTTCTCGAGTATCCGCCGCCATCATGAATCGGTCCATATCCGCACGATCCGAGGCCGAATGCCGTGACCGCGATGCCCGTGAAAACGAGAAGTTTGTGTTTCATGTCTGTTAAGACCCGTGCCGCGAGGATTTCATTCAAATGTTTTTCGCGTCAGACACGATCTGCGGGGATTGACACAGCAACCCGTCACCCGGTTTGATGTGGGGCGCAAAATTATGGAAAAACCCCAGTGTATTCTCGTCACGGGCGGAGCCGGCTACATCGGCTCGCATACTGTCCGCCTGTTGGCATCCCAAGGACGCAAAGTCGTCGTGCTCGACAACCTCGTCTTCGGGCATGACCAGGCGATCGTCGACCCTGGCGTCGAGCTGGTGGTTGGCGATACCGGGGACCACGAATTGGTGTCCGCACTTTTTGAAAAACACCGGTTCGACGCGGTCGTTCATTTCGCGGCCTTCGCATACGTGGGGGAGTCGGTCACCAATCCGCTCAAATATTATCGCAACAACACCGCGGAACCCCTCGCTTTGCTCGAAGTGATGGAGCGATATGCATGCAAGGTGTTTGTTTTCTCCTCCACATGCGCCACCTACGGTGTGCCGCAGTCCCTGCCGATCCGCGAAACCAATCCGCAAAACCCGATCAACCCGTATGGCCGCAGCAAACTGATGGTCGAATGGATGCTCGCGGATTGCGACAAGGCTTGGGGCCTGCGCAGCGCATGCCTCCGGTATTTCAATGCCAGCGGCTGCTCGCCGGACGGCCGGATTGGGGAAGATCATGACCCGGAGACCCACCTGATTCCCCGCGTGCTGATGGCCCTAACCGGAGAAATCGACTGCATCGAGGTGTTCGGGACGGATTACGAGACTCCGGACGGCACCTGCATTCGCGATTACATTCACGTCGACGATCTCGCGGAAGCTCATGCGCTTGCCCTGGATAAACTCCTTGGCGGCGGCGAGTCGCTGCGTTGCAACCTCGGCACCGGGGTCGGCGTTTCCGTTCGCGAAATCATCCAGGCCGCGGAGAAAGTCACAGGGAAAACCGTTCCCATCAAATATGGCCCCCGCCGTGAGGGCGACCCTCCCTCCCTCGTCGCGGATCCTTCGCTCGCGGCCGAAATTCTTGGATGGAAAGCGGCGCGCTTGGATGTCCGCGAAATGGTGAATTCCGCATGGGCATGGATGAGCGGGCCATCCAAAGGGCGCTTTCCGCCAAATTCCGCACCCAAGCTCCGGTAATCGCGATGTATTGACATTTCCTGCTTGTCGCTGGGCGCTTTTTCCGCTTTATTACCATAAACCAACCTGCTTTATGACCCTCGACACCCAATCCCCAAACCGACGCGGACGAAAGGGTTTCACTCTGGTGGAACTCCTCACCGTCATTGCCGTTGTTTCGATTCTGATGACCGCCGGTGCGATCGGATTGAAGAACCTGTCGAGTGGCAAAAGCGTTGGAAGCGCCGTCACACAGGCGGAAGCCATGTTTCATTTCGCGCGACAAGCCGCCGTTGCCAACAATACCAGTTCCCGCGTGCTCATCGCCAAGTCTCTTGCGGGCTCAGGGGCACGCCATTCCGACGATTTGCGCCGGATTCTCGTCGCCATTTACGATACGGAAACCAGCCAGTGGGAATTGACTGATCGCGGGGAATTCCTGCCACAAGATGTCTTTTTCAGCCAGGAGTTCAGTCGCACTGCCGAAGGAACTGCGATTCAAAGCGAAAGCAATATCACCGGGCTTTCCGCTGCTTTCAGTGGCGAATTTTTCTTTTACGAATTCAATTCCGAAGGGATCTCGACAACGCCGGGTGCCGGATTCGTGGTTGGATCCGGGGTATGGGCACCCAATGATACCACCCAACCTCGGGTCGGCCGGAGAGGGGAAAGGGATTTCGGCGGCTTTGTGGTCTGGCGCAACGGCCGTACCTCGCTCTACCGCAGCCCCGCCCAAATTCCAAGCATGCCATCCACTGTCACAACATTCTGATCATGAAAAACCAAATCCGCAACACCGTTCGGCAAGGCTTCACGCTGATGGAAACCGTGATCGCCATCGGTGTAATCGCCGTACTGATCACCGGGTTCATTGCCGTGTTCGCCCCTGCGGTTGACGGCATTCGCCGCTCGATCACCGCAGAGGAGGCGAGCCGCCTCACCACAACCTTGGAACGTGAATTGGTCACCCTGCGCCCTGGCGAGGAAATGCCGGACGTGAACACAGGATTTGCAAAGGCTTTCCGATTCATCCGCGATTCCAATAACCCCGACCAAGCACTACTCATCTATCAATATCGGGGATCATTGAATGCCCAGCGAGCGGACGATACTCCCACCCCCGTGCATGATGCCGGTGGCGTCGCGGGGACGGATTTCGTCACCGTCTCGATGGTGCGACGGATTTCCGACCCGCTTCTCTCCGACGATCTCCAAGCCCTGGAGGGGCGGATCTTTGTTGTTCGCTGCACCCAGCTTGTCTATGACGAGAACGGCGCCCTGGTGCGGGGTGTCCCCGGACAAATCAGTGATCCGAAGGGTGGGGGAGTCCCTGCGGACACTGCCGCGAATTACCCGGAAGCCGTGCTCACTTTTGCGGCGGACTTTTTCTTGGTCCCGAGTCGCAGCCCCCAGTATCTCCAGGGCCCTTCATTCGCCAGTTATTTCGAGGATCGCATGGTCCGCCCCATGTTCACCCGTAACCTCGCGGTGCGCCGCTGATTCGACACGAAAGGAAAATCCTAGTGAAAAACCGACCGCAAAAACCAAATCGTGGCTTCACCATCATGGAGTTGATGGTGGCCATGGCCATTACGACCATCATCGTCACGATCCTGATCTCCATCACCTCGATCTCTCTGGAAACGTGGAACCGCAGTCGCTCCGAAGTCCGTGCCGCCCGTCAGGCTCAGGCGATGACGGAAATCATGGCCCGCGATTTCGAAGCCATGGTCGTGCGACCGGGCAACAACTTCGAGTGGCTCATTGCCGAGAGCTCGGAACAAGTGGGCCCCGCGGCAAACAGATCCCCCAACTCTGCGAACATCGTGTTTTTCACCGCAGCCACGGATCGATATGAAGGCCGCACCGGCACCCCGGAGGATTTGGGAGGCGACATCTCCACAGTGGGATACTCCCTGAGGTTCAACGACCCGATCAACGCCGCCGGTGCCAATTTTGAAACATTCGTCCTTTATCGCAAACTGGTGAATCCGGACGAAACCTTTCGCGGAGCCGCTCCCTTGCTGGGCCAAACGGATCTCAAAGCGGCCTTCGCGACCTATCAGAACGATATCGAGGAAATGGCGAATTTCGTTTGTGAAAACATCCACCAGTTTTCCGTGATTCTGCATATCGAGAGTTTTGACGAGACCACCCTCATGCATCGCACTATTCCGGTAACCCTCACACAGGTCGCCGGAAGTTCGGTCCGCGTCTTCGGCAATCGCATGGAATTGACACCCGCCAACCCACTGGTCGGGGAATCCGGTCGTATCACGGCTGTCGAAATCTCCATCACGGTGCTTTCCGACAACGCGATGAATGCAATGCGTGGCTCGGCCACCATTTCGGATGATTTCATCCGCAAGAACTCATACCAGTATTCCAAGCGCATCGAAGTGCCGCGCACCTGAAATGGCTCAGTTCGCGGGTGGCTGGGCCAGCCTTGCCTGGCGCTCGGCCACGCTCCATGCGGCTTCCGGAACCAGCTCGCGCCATGTTGTATCGTTTTTCAGAATCATCCGGCAGATGTCGCGTCCGGTAAGGGTTGGAATCTGGTCATCGGGAAAATCGACCGGAATGATGCGCCGGTTTTCCAAAAAGTGTCGATAAAGGTGCGTGCTGTCGGCAGGCGCGCGGAATGTGTCCGCCGCGACGACTTCGCCACTCTTCCGGTTCTTCCACGGAAACACATGAAGCGATACTCCTTCCTTGAACAGGCGCCCGAAGGATTCGAGAAGCCCGCCGGCGAGGTTCTCCGACCATTTCGATTTGAATAGTTCGTTGAGCAAACCGATGCTCAGAATAATGCCGATCCTCCGGTCGGTGCAGCGGCGGAGAAACGCGGCGATGCGGTGGAACTCGGAACATCGCGAAATCAATACGGATTTTCCCAGGGCCTGCAGCGCGTCCGCACGATCGAGAAAATCCATCGGTCCGATACCCTCGCCACGAAGGAGGTTGTGAATCGAGATCTCACAAAGCTCGACCACGCGCTCGGGATCCTGAGTCGCAAGCATTTGAAGGAAACCGTCGCGCGAGCGCTCCAACATCGAAAGATGCAGGTTCATCACGGGATTGAAGCTGCCGCGAAGTAAGAGGACCGGGCGCCGATGCAAGGCTTCGGCAGGCTGTACAACCTCGCCGTCGGGGAGGAACATCGCCGCGTCGGTCAATCCGCTTTCGACCAATTGCAGCGCGCACAAACGGTTGTCGAAAAATCCGTAGCCTTCACCGGAAAATTTCAACATGTCCACCTCCACCCGCCCGGGGCCGATGTTGTCCATCAGCGATTCGACAAACCGGCAAAGGTGGCCGCGCTTCCGGAAAGCCGCATGAATCAGGTTCGTGCCGAGAATACCCAGCGCTTCCATCTGGTCGATGGTGTCAGAATCCAACAGGCGGGCATGGAGAATGATGTCGGAGGGCGGAGCTCCCGGTTTCATTTGATAGCGAATCCCAAGCCACCCGTGGCACTCGCCGGAATCCCGCCACCCACGCGCGCGAACCGTATTGCAAAAACTGAAAAACGTGGTGCCTTCCCCACGGTGCGGTGCCAGGCGCTCAAGAAGAATGCCGTATTCATGTTCTAACATCGCATCAAGTCGCTCGGAAGAGACATAGCGTCCGCTTCGGCCATAGATGGTGTCACTCATGGTCATGTCGTAGGCAGAGATCGATTTGGCAACCAATCCCGCCGTGCCTGATGCGCGGAAAAAATGATTCGCAGTCTCCTGCCCCGCCCCGATTTCCGCAAAGGTGCCGTAAACCTGCGGGTCGAGGTTCAGTTCAAGCGCCTTGTCATAGGTTGATTGCGTCATGGTTCTGCCAAACGATCGGGATCCAGCCAGTTTTCAGCGACAACGCGGGTGATTTCCACTTGCTCGCTGTTCGCGGCGTTTTCTGCAAATCGCAGCTCGATGAATGCCCGGGTGAACCCTTCATCCAGCGTGGACCTCAGGGCAACATGTGCCGGAGAGTCCCGCTCAACATAGCCATAGAGGGCATGTTGCTCGTCGGGTGAAATCACACGGAAAGACTGCCATTTTCGATCATCCGCGAATTCAAAATTATAATACTCGACGGCAGCGAGATTCACCCGGAATGCGTGCGCACCTTGTGGGCGCTGCTCGATGAAATCATCCCACGCCATGTCCGACCAACCCACCCAGCTCTCCCAATCCACCTTCAGCCCGTCGGGATCGACGCGAAACGTCATCATGCGCATGCGGAAATCCCTAGTCCGCAACGGAACGATTGCATAGGAACCGATCATCCTGATCTGGCTGAAGTGGCTGTAATCCCCCAAGCCCTCGGATTCAATGGTGCCGTCAGGATGATGTCGCCTGATTCGTTCGGCCACGATCTCGGGACGATCCACGACTTTCAGCCGCTCTTCGACGGTTTTCGCCTCAAGAAATGCGCGTGCAATCGGGTGCGCATCAGTGTGGAAACGCGCGTTATCGCGATCAGGCGTCCCTTGATCAAGCTCCGGCCCGGAATCCGCACTCCCGTCCGGCAAGGATGCGATCGTCGGCGCTTCCGGAAATCCGGGATCTTCCGTGGCCTGTGAATGATCCACCGCTTGTGAATCCTCACCATGCAAAGTCATCATATAAACGGTGCCGACGATCGCGATCAGGGCGACCAGCCCCGCCGCCAGAATCATCGTCGTGTTACGGTCGCGCCCACGCCGGGAATGCCCGGCCTTTTCCTCCCATGCGGTCATGCCACTCTCTCGGCGCTTTCGCTTGCGCTTCCGTCGCACATTGCGCGGGGCGCGATCCATACCATCTGCTCCCGGTTGCTCCGGGGAATCAACACTCCTCAAAAGCTGCTCGACCAACAGGGGGGGCACGGTGTCACCCGTGCCGGGAAGCCGAAGCAGGCGACGACAGCTCGGACAAACAATGCCGCTCCCATCGTGGTCGCGCGCGACGCGAAACACGAATCGACAGTCCGGGCATACATAGCCGGTCCAACGGCGCGCGGTTTCCTGATTCTCAAGCACGCAATCACACTGCCCGCTCCCCACGAAGATGGCAAGATTCATGCAAGCCCCCTGGCAAATTCCTCAGGCAAAAACCGGACGATATAAATTATCCCTTGCATCCAAGATGGGCTCCGGATATCGCTTCCCCGCATCCTCGACAGGGGAGCGTCTGTCCGCCGAACAAGCGGGCTTTCGCTGAGACTTCCATCCGGAAGGACCCTTGGAACCTGATGCGGTTAATACCGCCGAAGGAAGTCGGGTGCCGCGAACACCATTGCCATGCCCACGCCCAATCCGGCTGTGTGGCGGCTGTGATGATCCGTGGCCACCGGATTTCCGGAAGCACCACGATCCACCACACAGCCCATGAAATACACCATCACCTGCGTGCTTGCCGCATGCTTAGCCCTGCCGATTTCCGCATTCTCCGATGAGATTCAAAAGCCCGAGGAGTCGCTCGCTCCTCTCGTTGTCACTGCCGATCTCTGGGAGTCCGAACTCGCGAAACTCCCCGCCAGCGTGACCGTTTATGATGCAGAAACCCTCGATACTCCCGGAATCTCCCATTTCGCCGACCTGATCGAGCGAACGCCGAATCTGACGTTCACCGGCGGAACCAGTAGACCCCGCTACTTCCAACTTCGAGGCCTCGGCGAGAATTCCCAATACGAAGGCGAAACGCCCGATTCCGCCGTGCGTTTCCTGATCGATGACATCGATTTCACCGGTCTCGCCTCCGTGGCATCCACCTTCGATACACGCCAAGTCGAAATCCTTCGCGGCCCGCAAGCCGGTGCTTTTGGTGCGAACGCGGCAGGCGGGTTGATTCGCCTCGTATCCAATGAGCCCACACCATTCTGGACCGGGCGATATGAAATGAGCGCCGGCGATGACAGTCTCTTCGCCGGAGGCCTGGCCGTCGGTGGCCCGCTGATCGCACGCGATCCCGAGGAGTTGATGTTCCGCTTTTCGATCCACCACCACCAAAGCGACGGCTTCCGCAAAAACGCAACACTCAACCAGAACACCAACGCCCGCGACGAATGGACATCGCGCCTGCGCCTGCTTTGGAATCCCAATCCGGATTTCCGGATCGATGCGACCTTGTTCCATGCCGATCTCAACAACGGCTTCGATGAATTCGCGCTTGATAACAATGGACGCCTCACGTTCAGCGATATGCCCGGACGCGACCTCCAACGCTCCTCAGGCGGAAGCATCCGCACCCACTTCTCTGGATGGGATAACGTGACGCTTACCTCGATCACGACCACCACGCATACCGACTCGACATACAGCTATGACGACGACTGGACCGCCGCATCCTACATGGGCTTCAGCGATCTCGAGCGCACGCGCGAAACCTTGTCGCAAGAATTGCGAATCGATTCGACCCCCGGGGCAGCCCGCGCTCTTGGGGTGGACCGCTGGACGCTCGGTCTCTTCGCGTCGCTTCTGGATGAGGAAAGCGCATACACCAACGAGGACCCAGGCAACATCCGCTTCCTCGATACCAATCTGAACGCCAAAAATTTCGCGCTCTTCGGCCAAGCGGGGCGCGACCTCACCGAACGTGATCGCCTCACCCTCGGCCTTCGACTTGAACACATCCGAAGCTCCGGAGACGGCCTGCGTAACCGGTTCCGTAAGGGAACGGAAACTTTTGATCCGTCCTTCGCGTTCTCAAGCCGTTTCAGCGACACGCTCTTCGGCGGAAAACTCGCATGGGAACACGACCTCAACGAGAATCTGATGCTCTTCGCTTCCGTCGCCCGTGGCTACAAGGGAGGTGGCATCAATGTGGACGCACGCATCAACCCCGGCGCTGGCGATCCGGTCTCCTACGACACGGAGCGAATCTGGAATTATGAAATCGGATTGCGCGGCAACTGGGACCGCATCTCGGCCAGTCTCACCGGTTTCCATCTCGACCGACGCAACACCCAGGTGCGTGACTCGGCGGGATTTGGCGGCAACTACCGTTTCTTCACGGACAATGCGGACAAAGCCACCATCACCGGAGCGGAAATGGAAACCGCGATCACCGCCACCGATGCCCTTTCGTTTTACGGATCGCTTGCCCTGATGTCTTCAAACATCGATGCCTTCACTCTTTCTAATGGCAATACCGGCGGAGGCCGCACCCTAGCCAACACTCCAAGCTATTCCTGGTCCATGGGTGCCCGCTACAACCATGAATCGGGATTTTTCGCAACGGTGGACGTGACGGGGCGCAACGATTATTTCGAGTCTAATAACCATCGTGAAAAGCGCGATGCTTTCACCAGTGTCAACACTTCCATCGGCTACTCGCACGACGATTGGACGGTGAGCCTGTGGGTGCGCAACCTGCTCGACGAACGCTACACCCAGCGGGTTTTCTTCTTCGGCAACGATCCGGGAACCGGCTACACTACAGCCCGCTACGAATCCCTCGCACCACCCCGCCAGATCGGCGTCACCCTCAGCCGCAAATTCTAACATTGAGCTCCGCCCTCCAGCTCCTCGGTACCACCCCATGGGAAATCACCGCCACCATCTGTGCGGTCGCGGGCGTGGTGCTGCTGGCGAGGCGCAATATCTACGGGTGGCCGCTCGGCATCGTCTGGGCGGCCATTTCCGCATGGCTGGCATGGACGGAGTGGCAACTCGTTTCGGATGCCATCCTCTATGCCAGCAACATCCCGATTCTGCTGATCTGCTGGTTCGCATGGTGGCGGTCACCCTCAACCGACGCCACCCACATCCAAGCCCGCCCATGGCAGCCCCGCCGCATCTGGTTTTGGCTAGGTGGCTCGGTGGCCGTTGCAATCACCACATGGGCAACCACCATCCATTACCTCGCACAGCGCGCGGACTGGATTCCCGAACCGGACCTGCTGTGGCGCGACTCCGCGTCAACCGTCCTCAACTATTTCGCACAAGCACTCCAAGGCATGCGCCGCATGGAGTGTTGGGTCATATGGCTCATGGTCAACCTCTTGGGCGTTCACATCTACAGCGTCAAAGGCCTGCCGATCTACGCGATCCAATACGCCTTTTTCCTCGTCCTCGGGATCTACGGCTGGTGGTGCTGGCAGCGCTCACTCGTGGATCGACGACCGACCGATGGAAGCAGCTCAACGATGCTTCAATAAATAAGCTTGCATCATTAGCCACATGGCGTAATATTTTCGCCGTATGGCAAAAGATCCACATCTTCCAGCCGAGACCGCAGCTCACTGCGAAATAAAGTCGCCAGTGGCGGTTTATCACGTGAATCCGGTTCCCGCCTTGGTCGAAGTGGTCGATCACTGGCTCGGTATCTTGCAGGATTTCGGCATGAGAACCAGTGCCGCTGGCGGCAGCACGTTGCGCCAAGTGCGCGATGCGGTAAGAGCGGGCGCACCTCGCGCGGCATTCGAACGCCTGCGCGGCGAATTGGGTGTCACCAGCGAAGAGCTCGCCGATGTCCTCGGCATCCCGACCCGCACACTCGCACGCCGCACCGATCGCTTCAAACCGGATGAATCCGAGCGGCTGCTGCGCGTCGCAGGCGTCACCCGCAAAGCCCTCGATGTCCTCGAAGATGCAGAGGCCACACGCCGCTGGATGTCCAAGCCAAAGACCGCCCTCGGCGGACTCACCCCCTTGCGTTGCTGCGACACGGATCTCGGCGCCCGCGAGGTGGAGGCGCTGCTCACCCGCATCGAACACGGCGTGTTCTCATGAATCAGGCGTTCCGTATTTGCAAAACCCGCTTTCTCGAGAGCACCATGAGCGGGGAAGGCGCACGCATTGCAGGCGGGCGCTGGAACTCACCAGGGCTTCCCGTCGTCTATGCGGCGTCCTCACTCTCTCTCGCCACGCTGGAGATCATGGTCCACCTGGAGGAAGCCGAAGTTTTCAACCGGCTCTTCTCATGGCTGCGGTTAGAGTTTCCATCCGAACTCATCGAACCCATCGATATCGCCACCCTACCCCGCGGCTGGCAGTCGGATGAAACGAATGCCGCCGCGAGATCCGTGGGTGACCGATGGCTGCGCACCGCAAAAGGCGCGATTCTCGCCGTGCCCTCCGCAGTCACCGAAGGAGAACAGAACTACCTCATCAACCCAAGGCACCCGGATTTTCAAAAAATCAAGGTCTCGTCCCCGCATCGGTTCCGCCCGGAGCCGCGGCTTTGGAAAACCTGAGATGCATTCAAGCAATCCCGCTTGGCAATCAGATGCGCATTCGATACCCAATGCCCATGCGCAACGACATCGAACGGATCCTGATCGACGAGGAAGTCATCCAGCATCGCCTCGACCACATGGCCGAAAAAATCGAACGCGATTTTCCCGAAGGCACGCTCGTCGTCATCATCCTGCTCAAAGGAGCCCTGGTCTTCGCAGCCGATCTTCTGCGGCGCGTCCCCAGGCAACTCGAAATCGAATGCCTCAACGTCGCCAGCTACCACGGCGGCATGGAAAGCAGCGGCAAGGTGGATTTCCTCGACCGTCATTTCCCCGAGGTGAAAGGCCGCGACGTGCTACTCCTCGACGACATCCTCGACACCGGCCGCACGATCGCCGCCGTCGCGGACCGCCTCCGCGAAGAGGGTGCCAGTGCCGTGCGCACCGCAGTCCTCCTGGCAAAACACAAAACCCGCGCGGCCGATGTCGAGGCGGATTACGTCGGCTTCGAAATCGGCGATGAATTCGTCGTCGGCTACGGCCTCGACTACCAAGGCCGCTACCGGAATCTCCCCTACGTCGGCGTGCTCAAGCAGGAGGCGATCGGCTGATTCGGAAGTCGACCAGACTTGACATCGACCACCCTCCCGACTGGACTACCCGCCCTCATGTCCAAACTTTCCATCCGCGATCTCGACGTATCCTCCAAAGAAGTTCTCATGCGCGTTGATTTCAACGTGCCGCTCAAGGAAGGCGTCATCACCGACGACACCCGCATCCAAGCCGCCGTGCCATCGATCCGCCACCTCCTCGAAGGTGGAGCCAAGCTGATCCTCTGCTCGCACCTCGGCCGCCCGAACGGCACCGCCGATGCGAAATACTCGCTCGCCCCCGCCGCCGCGCGCCTTGGTGAGATCCTCGGTAAAACCGTGAAGCTCGCCCCCGACTGCGTCGGACCCGCCGCCGCCGAAATGCGCGCCGCCCTTGCCCCCGGTGAATGCCTGCTGCTCGAAAACACCCGCTACCACAACGAAGAGGAAGCGAACGACGCTGCATTTGCCAAGGAGCTCGCCGGCAGCGCCGAGATCTTCGTCAACGACGCGTTCGGCACCGCCCACCGCGCCCACGCATCCACCGAGGGCGTCACCCACCACGTTGCCCAATCCGCCATGGGCTTCCTCATGGCCCGCGAACTCGAATACCTCGTCGAAAAACTCGCCAACCCTGCAAAGCCCTTCCTCGTGATCATGGGCGGAGCCAAGGTCTCCGACAAGATCCAGGTGATCACCGCACTGATGGAAAAGGCCGACGCCTTCATCATCGGCGGTGCCATGGCCAACACCTTCCGCAAGGCCCAGGGATACGAAACCGGCGGCAGCCGCGTCGAAGCCGACAAGCTCGACCTCGCCCTCGACATCCTCGCCAAGGCCGAGGCCAAAGGCGTGCGCTTCCTCCTTCCAGCCGACACCCTGATCACCAACGAGTTCAAGGAAGGTGCCGAGACCCGCTCCTCCGGCCTCTGGGGCCAGGGCGGTGCCACCCCATCCGATTGGGAAGGCATCGACATCGGTCCACAGGCGATCGACGAATTCGTCACCGAAATCGCCAAGGCAAAAACCATCATCTGGAACGGCCCGATGGGCGTCTTCGAAATCGACACCTTCGGCAAAGGCACCCGAGCCGTGGCCGATGCCATGGCCGCAAGCGACGCCGTGACCATCGTCGGCGGTGGCGACTCCGTGACCGCCGTGAACAAATACGGTCTCGACTCGCAAATGACGTTCATCTCCACCGGTGGCGGCGCATCCCTCGAACTCCTCGAAGGCAAGACCCTCCCCGGCGTCGCGGCACTCACCGAAGCCTGAAATCCTTTTCAAAACTCCCTACCCCAATCACCAAACCATGAGCCGCAAACCGATCTTCGCCGCCAACTGGAAAATGAACAAAGGTCCATCCGAGACCGAAGAGTTCATGAAGAGCTTCTACCCCCGCGCCAAAGGCCACGACCTCGATGCCGAAATCGTCGTCGCCCCGCCGTTCGTCTCACTCGCCAAGCTCGCGGAAACCATCCAGTCCGCAGGCAAAACCGGACCCGACGTCCAAATCGCCGCACAAAATTGCTCGCAGCACGACTCCGGCGCATACACCGGCGAAGTGAGCGTCATGATGCTGCGCGAATTCTACGTCCACTACGTCATCCTCGGCCACAGCGAGCGCCGTGCAATCTACGGTGAGTCCGATGAAGTCATCAACGCCAAGATCCTCAAGGCCCGCGAAGCCAACCTCAAACCGATCTTCTGCATCGGCGAAACGCTCGCCGAACGCGAAGCCGGAAAACTCGAATCCGTCCTCCGCACCCAAATCGCCGATGGCCTCAAAAACGTCTTGGAAAAAGACCTCGCCGAGTGCGTGATCGCATACGAACCGGTCTGGGCCATTGGCACCGGCGTCACCGCAACCGCCCAACAAGCACAAGACGCACACGCCTTCGTCCGTTCCGTCATCGCCGAACTCTACGGAGCCGATCCAGCCGCGAAAATCCGCATCCAATACGGCGGCAGCGTGAAACCCGGCAATGCCGCCGAACTCATGGCTTGCCCGGACATCGACGGAGCACTCATCGGCGGGGCCGCCCTCGAACCGCAAAGCTTCCTCGAAATCATCATCAACGGCACCGCCGCCGAATAAGCGGATCCGTAGCAGGGGCTCATCGACCTTTGTGGCTGGGACTTGCAGTCCCAATTCGTATCTGGGGATATCCTGTCCCCAGTCACTGCAACCGTGGCTCGGGCATCCTGCCCGAAGCCTCATTTCCCTCAAAGCGGCAGCGCCCCGAGCAGCGAGATTGCCTTGAAGAGATCCAGATCATCCAAGGTGATCTCACTCTCGCCTTCGGCGCTCAGCATCGCATCATATCGCTGCACGAATACTTCCAGCACATCGGAAGACAGGCCCGACATCCGGCGCACCACCATGCTCCATGTCAGCAGCAAGCGCTCCTCATCCTCCACCGTGGAGACCATTTTGAGAATCGTGTGGCGGGGATCTGCTTCGATTTTTGCATAGAGTTCCCGCACCGCGGCCTCGCGACCTTCAAGCATTTGCAGGATCCGGTCGCCATGCACCATCAACAGCCCGGTCACGTCTCTGGCGTTGTTCGCATCGACGGACTTGGTTTCAATATCATCAAAATCCTCATCCGTGAACGGCTTCACCGGCTTGCTGAGATACGTGAGGCGGAAAATCGGGTAAGTCTCCCGCTGTTGGATGGTTTCCCAAAGCAAGGCGCGTCCAAGGTCGGTGTCTGACATGCGCGCACACTCGCACACGCCCATGAGGCATGCCAAGCCCAATGCCCTGACATTTTTCCCCTCGAAAGATTGCGCCCGCCCCATCCCCCGTCATAGCGTCCGCGCATGTCCAAATACGCTGGCGAACAAGTCCTCGTCGTCTCCCGCACCCTACTTGAGGAAATCGGGATTTTCCACGGCATCCGCCCCGTCGTCACCGATGACTCGGCCATCGCCAAGCTGCTCGATCCCGAAAACCACTTCTTCATGGACCGCGCCGCCGCAGAGGACGATCCAAGCCACAAGCAAATCATCCCCTACTGCGTTTTCCGCCACGGCGATTCCATCCTCCATTACACACGCGGCAAGGCCGGCGGCGAGAGCCGCCTCCACGCCCAGCGCTCGGTCGGCATCGGCGGCCACATCAACCCCGTCGACATGGATGGCGGCAAAAAAGGCCCCACCACATACCAAGCCGCCGTCACCCGCGAAATCGACGAGGAACTCGCCATCACCGGCAAACACGATCACCGCATCATCGCCCTCCTCAACGACGACACCAATCCCGTCGGCCAGGTCCACCTCGGCGTCGTCCACTTGGTCGAACTTGAGACCGCCGATGTCACCTCCCGTGAAGACGCTATCGCCAATCTCGGCTTCGCCACCCTCGCCGACCTCGCCGGCCCCATGTTCGATAGCCTTGAAACCTGGTCCCAACACTGCATCCGCCACCTCGCGCAACCATGAATGCGTTTGATGTGCTCGGCCTGCCTCAGAGACTCACCCTCACATCCACCGAGATCGACACCGCCTTCCGCGAATCCGGAAAAACTCAACATCCCGACGCCGGCGGCGACGAACAGACGTTCACCCGCCTCCGAGAAGCCCGCACCACCCTCGCCAGCCCCGCTTCACGCCTCGCCCACTGGCTGGAAATCCAAGGTGAGATACCCAACCCACGTGGCACCATCGCTCCGGAAATCATGGACCTCTTCGCCCCCGTCGGCCAAGCCGTGCAAGAGGCCGATACCCTCGCCCGCCGCCGCGACGCCACGACTACCTCACTCGGCCTCGCCCTGCTTAAAAGCGAAACCCTCCGCATCCGCGAACTCCTCGAATCCATGATCGCACGCATCGACGCGACTATTGTATCGCAATGTGCCCCATTCGCATCCTGGGAGGCCCAGCCACCTCATCCCGATCTCCCTACCGCCACCATCCGCAACCTGCGCTTCCTCGAAAAATGGAAAGCCTCGCTCATGGCCGCATATGCTACCCTAGCGTAATCTCCGCCCGGCTCTCAATCCATTCCAAAACCATCATGCCCAACCTTGCTTGCGGCGTACAGATTATTGATGCGGCCGCATCAATAATCTGTAACTTCCCCACTTCGACTCAGCTCACTATTTCACGGCGAACCACCAGGAATTTCCTTTGAAGCCCTTTTGAAATATGGGATTTCATGAAAAAATCCTCTAAATTCATGTACAGATTATCGATGCGGCCGCATCAATAATCTGTACGTAATAAAGTGCTTTTTCTGTTGATCGACAATTTGATCACGGAATTTTTCCGGGCATTTTTCAAGGGGGCGCAGTGATTTTCGCGATTGATTCGGCACTTCCGATCACCCCATGATCCCGCCATGGCAAAATCATCGATACCGGAACGCATCATTGTGAAAGCGTTCCTCTACGGCATCCAACCACAGATCTGGCGCAGGTTTTCGGTCTCCACCGATGTCACCTTCGCCCGCTTTAGCGAGGTGATCCAGACAGCCATGGGCTGGTCGAACAAGCACCCCCACGAATTCCGTCACGGCAAGGGCAAGCGCCTGGTCGACGTGATCGGCCCGATCGGACTAGAAGACCAGGTGCTCGGCGATTTCCAGGACGAGGCGGTCCTCACGGTTGGCGAATTCCTCGGTCGCCGCCGCCTGCCAATCCGCATCCTCTACCGCTACGATTTCGCCGATGAATGGATCCACGAGATCGTCTTCGAGAAACGTGAACCCGGTGACGGTGAACCGGCTCTCCTCGACGGTGCCCGCGCCTGCCCACCCGAGGATTTCGGTGGCACCTTCCAATACATGCAGGCTCTGCATGGCGAAATTGAGTGGATGAACCCGGGATACAGCCCTGAGGCCTTCGATGCCACAAAAGCCGATTTCACAGTGCGCAAGCCGAGAGGAAAGAAATAAGGGAGAGAATCGCATCATTTCCGCATTGCCAACGCGTCAACAGCCAACCAATGTCGCGACATGGCAAACGCGACCAATGTGCTATCCAGCGGACTTGAAATCACCGGTTCCATCCGGTTCAGCCACGACATGATCATCGACGGCAAAGTCGAAGGTGAGATCACTTCCGACAAGGGCCGGGTCACCATTGGCGAAAATGCCGTTATCAAAGGCGATATCAGCGCAGGCGACGTCAAAGTCTATGGCCAGGTCGAAGGGAAAATCACCTCCGAGCGCTGTGAACTGAAAGACAAGTCGCGCATCAACGGCGATATCAAATCGAAGGTATTCTCGATGGAGGAAGGCGCCAAACTTTCCGGTCGAACCGAAATCGGCGGATAAACGGTATCCTCAAAATTGATTACTTCTCCCTGCTGCGGATCTCCCCAATCGCCCATTGGGCATGCTCGGCAATCAGCGCATCGGCATCAACCGATGCTATTTCCAGTGCGGGCAAATCCTCAGCACTGCCGGTATTTCCTAATGCCACACAGACGTTGCGAAGAAAACGCCCGCGCTTGATTCGCTTGATCGGAGATTTCGCGAACAACTGCCGGAACGCATCCTCGTCGAGATCGAGAAAATCCCTCAGGCGATTGCGAAACACGGTTTCCCGAGCACGAAACGACGCTTCACGTGAGACCTGCGCGAACCGGTTCCAGGGACATGCGTCAAGGCAATCGTCACAACCGTAGATGCGGTCTCCAATGGCTTTGCGGAACTTGAGAGGAATCGGCCCTTTGTGCTCGATCGTAAGATAGGAAATACAGCGCCTCGCATCCACCCGGTGCGGCGCGGTAATCGCACCGGTTGGGCACGCGGTAATGCAGCGCGTGCACTTCCCACAATGATCACCAAAAGGCACATCCGCTGGCAGATCAAGCGTGGTGAGCAACTCGGCGAGAAAAAACCACGTCCCCAAATGCCGATGAATCTGAACGGTCGATTTCCCGTTCCACCCAAGTCCGGCATCTGTCGCGAAGTCGCGCTCCAGAACCGGGCCGGTATCCGTGTAATAACGCTGAGTCCCCCCAAGTGCCGTCAACCGCTCGTCGAATACCTTGAGTCGCTTCACAATCAAATCGTGATAGTCCTCGTTCCACGCGTATCGGGCGATGCGATATCCACCGCCGTGATTTTCGGAAAATGGCGAATCGCCGGGATAATAATTCATCGCCAGTGAAATCACCGACCGACATCCATCCAAGACCTCACGCGGATCACAGCGGCGTTCCGGTGTCCGTTCCATCCATGCCATGTCGGCGTGGCAACCGTCATTCAGCCACTGATGAAACGTGTCGGCATGGGTGGCTCGAACGGCCCGGGCAATGCGGCAATCGTCAAAGCCGAGCTCCTCCGCCCAATTGCGGATCTGATGGATGTGCGAATCGCTCACGGGTGACCAGTGAAATAATAACGGGCAGACTCCAGAATTCCCACGGAGATCTCCTTAAAGTCAAGTCCGGTGGTGTCGATGTCGAGATGGGACACCTCGCGATACAGGGGCTCGCGCTGCTGCATCAACGTGTGGACCTTTCCGGAGGGATCTTCGGTATCGAGCAGCGGGCGATCTTGGTTTTTCGAAGTCCGTTCGAGGATCACATCGAGAGGCGCATGCAACCAGACGACGTATCCCAGCCGCCGGAGCAGCGTCCGGTTTTCCTCCCTGCCACAAATACCGCCTCCGGTGGAAATGATCCGGCGCGTGCCGTCAATTGAGGTTTCTGCTAGCTCACGGAGCAATTCGGTTTCCATCTCGCGAAATTCCAATTCACCGCCCGCTCCCTCGAAAATCTCCCTGATCGTTTTCCCGGTGCGGGCCTCAATCTCATGATCAGTGTCGATCAGCGGGTAGTTCAACCTCCGGTGCAGCTCGCGCCCGACTGTCGATTTCCCGCAGCCCATGAAGCCGATGAGAACGAGGTTTTTCGGGGGAGGGTCCGGGCGATTCATAAGCACAAGGCTATCGCGCCGAAGCGGCAAATCGATACCAAATCAGGCACCTTTCAGGTTTTTATGAGCCCCATCACAAAGCGGCGCGCTGCCGGTGTGCTTGCACTGGCAGAACCAGGCCTTGCCGGCCTCGGTTGCTTCATATTTCAGCGGTTGAATACCGGTGCCCTTGTGTGAGCCGTCGCAGAACGGCGGATGGCCGGAGCGTCCACAAGCACACCACCAGTAAGTGCCTGGCTCAAGATCAACCGCCATCGGCTTGGTATCGCATATTACAGGTTTTTCGGCCATATTGCTTTTGGGTGTGAAATTCTCAGGGTTCAAGAGCTACTTCTTCGCGGGTGACCGCAAGCGATTGCTTCACCCCAACCGATGGCTTGTTGGTGAGTCCCCCTTCAATCAAAGGATAGTTCGCGGGAGGAACTTCACGGAAAAACGCAACCCCCAGCCAACTGCAAATCAACAGAATGCTGGTGCTTATGAAAGTGGAAATTCGCATCAGATCGTTAGGAAATGTTAATGAATCCTTGGCCGTTTCTGAATCAGCAATCCAAAAATGGCAACCCTTAAAACCAGGCTTCCCCAAGATGAAATCGTCGTCCTGCCATACAAGTCATGCCATGGCGGATACAAATCACGATTGAAAATTCATCGTAATCATTGCCGCCTCAACCCAATCCCACACTATACGTTCGGTGATTTCCGCATTTCATTTCGCGGATGCGGCTTTGACATCAGCCATCCGTGCAGCCATCTTCCCGCCCCGCAATCAATCACGACGCGCATCACATCATGGGTAAAAGCCTTTTCCAAAAAGTCTGGGACGCACATACCGTCGGCACCCTTGCCGACGGACGCACACAATTATTCATCGGCACCCACCTCATTCACGAGGTCACCTCGCCACAAGCATTCGGCATGCTGCGCGACCTCGGGTTGGACGTGAAGTTCCCGAAACGCACTTTCGCCACCGTCGACCACATCGTGCCGACCATCGATCAGGACGCCCCACAGGACCCGCTTGCCGCAGAAATGATGCAAGCGCTGCGAAAAAACGCGGACGATTTCGGCATCACTTATTTCGACCTCGCCTCCGGGAAACAAGGCATTGTTCACGTCGTCGGCCCCGAACAGGGCATCACCCAGCCCGGCACCACCATCGCATGTGGCGACTCACACACCGCCACCCACGGTGCATTCGGAGCAATCGCATTCGGCATCGGAACCACCCAGGTGCGTGATGTGCTGGCCTCCCAGACGCTCGCCCTCGAAGCACTCAAAGTCCGCCGCATCGAAGTCAATGGCGACCTCCGACCCGGGGTTTACGCCAAAGATGTCATCCTCCACATCATCCGTTTGCTCGGCGCGAAAGGCGGTATCGGATATGCCTACGAATACGCCGGCGACGTCTTCGGCCGCATGTCGATGGAAGAACGCATGACCGTCTGCAACATGTCGATCGAAGGTGGCGCGCGCTGCGGATACGTGAACCCCGATGCGAAAACCGTCGCCTACCTCCAGGGGCGCCCTTACGTCGACATGAGCGACTTCGACACCACCGCTGCCCGCTGGCTCTCCTTCGCTTCCGATGCCGACGCGCACTTCGATGACATCGTCAGAATCAACGCCGCAGACATCGAGCCATCCGTCACTTGGGGTATCTCGCCCGACCACGGTATTTCCATCAACGAAATCATCCCCGATCCCGCCACTGCGGAATCGGAGGAGCAAAAAGCCGTCATCCATGAAGCGCTCGAATACATGAAGCTCCCGGCCGGCACTCCGATCAAGGGCATTAAGATCGACGTCGCCTTCATCGGCTCCTGTACCAATGGGCGCATCTCAGACTTCCGTGAAGTGGCCCGCTTCATCAAGGGCCGCCGCGTCGCTCCAGGCGTCAAGGCAATCGCAGTGCCCGGATCCCAGATTGTCGCCGTGCAATGCGAACAAGAAGGCCTGCCCGAAATCTTCCGCGCCGCCGGCTTCGAGTGGCGGGGCGCTGGCTGCTCGATGTGCCTTGCCATGAATCCCGACAAGCTCATCGGTGATCAGCTCTGCGCATCATCCTCCAACCGCAACTTCAAAGGACGCCAAGGATCGTCCACAGGACGCACCATTCTGATGTCGCCCGTGATGGTCGCAGCCGCCGCCATCGAAGGCCGAATCGCCGATGCCCGCGAGGTGTTCGACATTTCCGATGCTTCTGCCGTCGCATGATCGCCCACCCGCTTCCGTCAATATCACCAATTCGTAACTCTCACCATCGATTCCCGTATCACCATGAAAAAATCCGTCCTCGCTGCACTCTGCGCCATGATCATCCTCATCCCGCAGCCATGCGTTTTCGCGGGCGAGGAAGAGACGTCGCCCGCCATCCGACTCCTCGAAAAAATGGAGTTCCAGAAAACCGCGGTCGAATCCGCCGCCGGCATGTTCGAGCCGATGATGGAGCAATTTGCCGGAATCGGGCTCCCGCCTGAAGCACTTGAGGAAATCCGTGGCGCCACACAGAAGTTCATGAACGATATCTTCACCGACCCGGCGATGTTCAAGGGCATCGCCAAAATCTACGAAGACCATTTCACTGCGGCCGAACTCGAGGAATTGATCCAGCTCTACGAATCGCCCCTCGGCCGCAAACTCATTGCCGCCCAGCCGGCCATCGGCCAAGCCACCGCGCAACTCACCATGAAGGCAACCGCCGAGAATCAGGCGAAATTCCAGCAGGAGATCATGAAGATCATGGAAAAACACCAGAATGGCGACGCGCGGAAATAACCTGCTTCATACTGACAACGCCCCAACCGATCCACACAACCATGGCACTCGAACCCGTTAAACAAGTCACCGGCCGAGGAGTTTTCGTCCCCGGAGCAGACATCGATACCGACCGCATCATCCCGGCGCGCTTCATGAAATGCGTCACTTTCGACGGCCTCGGCGAATACGCATTCTACGACGTCCGCTTCGATTCCCAAGGAAACAAAACCGAACACCCGCTCAACGATTCGCGCTTCAATGGAGCGAACATCCTCGTCGCCGGAGTGAACTTCGGCTGCGGCTCGTCGCGTGAACACGCACCTCAGTCACTTCGCAAATATGGCTTCGATGCCGTGATCGCCGAATCGTTCGCGGAAATCTTCTTCGGAAACTCAACCACCCTTGCCATGCCATGCGCCACCGCAACAGCCGCCAATATCACGGCTCTGCGCCACGCCATCGAATCGGACCCGCAAGTCCAAATCACGATCGATGTCGTCGCCCTCGAAGTCCGCACCTCAAACGGTCTCCAATTCGCCGTGAAAATGCCTGACTCCGCTCGCGACGCGCTCATCTCAGGCCGCTGGGATCCGATCCAGGAACTCCTCGACAACGACGCCGCCATCCAATCCCGCGCAAAGGAACTCGGATACGTTGCGTAACATCCGGCTCCGATGTCCCTCTGGCGCCCCATGAATCGCGAGCCGCTGTGGAAGCGCCTGCTTCCATTTTGGCTTCATTCATGGATCCGTTTCGGAATTTACATTCTCATTCTCGGTTCCGTCATCGCAGTCGGTGTTGGATTCTTTTATTTTCGATCTGCAAGCCAATACGACTTGGCTGCGGTCGGTAAAATGCCGGCAGGAACCGTTTTTCATGATCGCGACAACCGCGAGATTCTGCTCCCAGGGGCGAACAGAAATCGCCAGCTCACCCGCGAGGAAATTCCCGATTTCCTCGTGAAATGCCTCCTCGCACGAGAAGACGCGCGGTTTTACGCACACCCCGGAATCGACTTTCGAGGGCTTGCACGCGCAACAGCACGCAATCTGCGCGACCGCAATTTTACCCAAGGCGGCTCGACCATCTCGATGCAGCTGACGCGCAATTCCTACGAAGGCATGCGCGGCAAGACGCTTCATCGCAAATTCCTCGAAATCGCACTCACCCTGCGCGTCGAATCCCACTACTCGAAAGACGAAATTCTCGCTCACTACCTCAACCGCATCTACTTTGGAGCCGGTGCGCACGGCGTCGAGCAGGCCGCCCGCACTTACTTCGGCATGCCCGCCTCCGAACTCAACGATGCGGAATGCGCCATGATCGTCGGCATCATCCGCGGACCTCACATTTTCTCCCCATTCCGGAATTACGAATCCGCAATCGAACAACGCGATCAAACCCTCGGCCGCCTCCTTGCCAGCGGCGAAATCAATGATACCCGCCATCAGGAAATCCTCGTGCAACCTATCCGCCTGCTCGACGAACGCTTGCGCGAATCCCAATCCTCATTCGCCATGAGTGCCGTGCGCCGCGAACTCGACCGAATCATCGATCGCGAACTCGACCGCACCAGTGGTGATCTCCAGGTCTTCACCACGCTGGATAGCAATTGGCAGGCCCGCATTGAACGCGACCTCGCTCACGTCGTCGCCTCGCTTGAAACCGAAAACAAATGGAAACATAGCACTTTCGGAAACCATACATCCGGAACCGATCCCGGTTACCTCCAGTATGCCGCCATCACCCTCGAAACCCGCACCGGCGAGGTCATGGCATGGGTGGGCGGCCGCGATATCTCGCACTCGGGCGTCGATCGCACCCGCTCACGCAGAGACCTCGGTAGCGCATTCGAGCCATGGGTATCCGCTGCCGCCGCCGAACGCGGCAAGCTCGTTTTACCCGGCCGCCCCATTCAAACCGGCCGCCAAATCGGCTCCGATGAAGTCGAGCGCATCGCACGTCGCTGCGGCATCACCGGTCCGTTCTCCGGCGGCGAAGACCTGTTTCGTGGGTGGGTTGCATCAACCCCCGTCGAAATCGCCATCGCCCTTTCAACCCTCGGCAACCAAGGCCAGAGGCCGCGCCCATCCTTCATCCGCGAAATTCGCGACTCATCCGGGCGTATCCTCTATCAGGGGAAAACAGCCTATTCCAAAGCCATTGGTGCCGAGGCGGCAAAGGAGTCGCTCCGCGTCTTTGAAAACCGCGGCGGCAGCCGCACCTTCACCGGATTTACCGGTAATGAGCGCGACGCATGGGCGTTGCGCATCGGCCCAAACGGAACCACCGTGATCTGGATCGGTTTCGATCACCCTCAAGCCATCACCAGCCCGGGCCGACTGAAAAAACTTCTCAATGATCTAACCAGCCGCCTTGCGGACTAGCTGAATTTCAAAGCTGCAATTTCAACCTCTAACGCTCATCACATTTCATGCCCCGCCCCGGACTCATCCTTAAACTCAGCTGCCCCGACCAATCAGGCATCGTCGCCCGTATCGCCGGATATGTCGCCAGTCATCATGGCAATCTCGTCGAATTCGAGCAATTCTCCGACCCGCGCGCTCGCAAGTTCTTCGCAAGACTGGAAATCGAAACCTCCGCACTGGATGTCGAAACCACCGACTTCATCGAGGGTTTCGGCACACTCGGCCGCGCCCTCAAAGCCGAATGGCACTTCCGGCAGATGCCCTATCGCATGAAAGCAGCGATTCTCGTCACCAAGACCGACCACTGCCTCCAGGAAATCCTCTGGCGCACCCGCCTCGGAGAGCTGCCGCTCGAAGTCACCTCCGTCATCGGCAACCGAACCGATTGCCAGAAAGTCGCCACCTCGGCAGACATCCCATTTCACCATGTAAGCATGGACGGCGATGCCAAAAAAACCGGCTTCGCTGAAATCCGCTCACTCGTAGAGGCGCAAAACGTCGAACTCATCGTGCTCGCCCGCTTCATGCAAATTCTTCCCGATGATTTCTGTCAGGCCTACTCCGGCGGCATCATCAACATCCATCACAGTTTCCTCCCCGCCTTCATCGGTGCTAATCCATACCAACAGGCCTACGAACGCGGCGTTAAACTCATCGGAGCCACCTGCCACTACGTCACCGCCGATCTCGACGCAGGGCCGATAATCGACCAAGAGGTCGCCCGCGTCTCTCACTTCCATACCCCAGCCGATCTTGCCCGCCTTGGTCGCGATTGCGAGCGCATCGCCCTTGCCCGTGGCATTCGCCACCACGTCCACGACCGCACCATCATCGATGGAAACCGCGCTATCGTTTTCCCCGATTGATTCGGAAATTGCGGACTTTACAAAAAACTCCGATCACTCCAACTTCCCGTCCCCCGCCACAGGAGAGATGGCTGAGTCCGGTTTAAGGCACACGACTCGAAATCGTGCGTAGGGTTAAACCTACCGTGGGTTCGAATCCCACTCTCTCCGCCACGCCCGATTCCCTGTCCGCAGGGAATCGGGCGTGGCGTTTTTGGGGTAGGATACCTTTCAATAATCCATCATGCGCCCAACCATGGATCTCACGCGCAGCATACCTCATGGATTCGGAGGATTTCTAGCAGTTCGAGTGGCCTCCTTGATCTTGCCGCAAGCGCTTCTCATGACGTCAAGCGATATCCCTCGCACTCCATATGACCCCCGCCGCATCCTTCGCCGCACCA
>JBLRWN010000015.1:0-59445 GCA_047921195.1 Luteolibacter sp.
GGAAGCTCTTTCCCATCCTTGCCAGTGGCGGTGGCGAGGCGGGAGGCGGGGTCAAATTTCAGGGAAACTCCGTCTTTTTTGACTTCGGGATGTTTTTCCAACTGCGCCAGAGGAAACGCGACCGCCTTGCCATCATCGGCGAGGACACCAACGACCCATTCTTTGTCGGGGAGTGCTTCGTTGTGCTTGGGAACGGGGAACATGATATTCGGGCTGTCGAAGTAGTTCGCGTAAGCGCGCGCGCCATAGTTCCTGCGATGCCCGGTATCGGTGGATAGCACTTCGCCATCCGGGTATTTGGCTTTCCATGCCTTCCAGGTGAGGTGCTCGCTGGGCAGCCATTCGAGTTCGGTGCCGGAGAGCGGGCCGCTGATGGCTTTCATGCCGAGTTGCGACCAGAGCGATTCGTCCTCGCGGTCATACATCAGGACATCGCTCTGATAGAGCAGGCCGGAGACTCCGAAGGAACGGACTTTTTCTCCGACCTTACGATCAAAGATCATGGCGGTGCCGCAGAGCGGGCAGTAAGTGACGAGGATGGGTTTGCCGTTGATGGTTTCGTTGACGATCTCGTGCCAGACGAGGACGCGCAGCGGGTAGGCGCGGGTGGTGCCGTCGTGGGTGTAGCTGAGGACGACGTCTTCGTCCTGCATGAAATCGGCTTTGCCGGGAGCGATGTATTTGGGAGCGTCGATGGAGGGAATGCCGTCGCGTGGCGGGCCACCGGATTTGATGGCGTCGCGCTTGATGAGGAGGTCGGTGAGCTTGAAGCCGTTGATGGTTTCTTCGGCGCATGAGGCAGTGGCAAGCGCGAGGATGGAGATGAGCGAGAGGTGGGTTTTCATGAATTCGTTTTGGTGTTGTTGGGTTCTCCGTATTTCGCTCTTGATGATAAAATCTTAACGGATTACATCAGGAAGATCCGCCTAGGGGGGCAAAAAACGATGACTCCCATGTACACGGCGAGGCAACGGCATACGAAAGATGCTACAAACCTCGCTTACGATGCAACGACTGGAGGTCGGACGCGGAGTGGCGACTGCGGTGGCGGTTGATGTATTTATCGGATGTGGCGGTGATCAGATGTCCACTTGGGAATCATTTTTGGTATTGTCTCCGCCGATATGGGTATTACCTTGCATATATGCCAACGGTCACCGTCAAGCTTCCTGAAACTCTTTCCCGCTCGCTGGATCACGAGGCCCGACGGCGTGGAATCCCGAAGTCGGCAGTGATCCGCGAAAGTCTGGAGCGTTCACTTGCGGAAAGCCGCGAAAAGGGCGAGGGACCGTCATGCCTCGATCTGGTAGCGGATCTGGTGGGGATTTTCGACGGACCGGAGGACTCCTCCACCAACAAAGCATATCTGTTCCAAGCATTGGAAAAGGATCACCAGCGTGGAAGAAGTCGTTCTCATTGATGCCGGCCCCATCGTAGCCTTACTGATCGCCCGCGACCAATATCATGGGTGGGCGAAGGCGGAGTGGGCGCGACTCAAGCCGCCCTTTCTGTGCTGCGAGGCCGTGCTATCCGAGGCGCAGCACATTGTCCGGCGGCTCGGTGGCGATCCGCTTGTCATTCTTGAGTTTGTCCGGCGGGGCTTGATCGAGGTTTCCTTCCGTGCCGAGCCGGAAATCGAGGCCTTGATCGAGTTGGAACGCTCGTATGCCGACGTCCCGATGTCGCTGGCCGACGCCTGCTTGGTCCGTATGTCGGAGCTTTTGCCGCGCTGCCGGGTGATGACGACGGATTCGGATTTCCTCGTATATCGCCGCAACCGCCGCCAAGTCATTCCCGTGATCTGTCCGCCCGAATTGAAAAACTCCGCATGAGGTCATGCTCGAAATGCCCGCTGGGTTCGATGACGAAAAGCTGTTTGGCGTGGAACCAGCCGCCGAGGTCGCGGCTTTCGATGAGGTGGAATCCGACTTGTTCTAAAGTATGAATCCACTCGATGGGGGTGCGGTAGTGGATTGGATCGCGCCAGCGACCTCCGCGCAGGGCGTTGGCGAGTCGATCTGCAAGGAGAAGCGCGCGTTTCCGCAGAGGGCCGCGTGCCCAGGATTCGACGATGATGACGCGCCGGGTGGTGACACGGCGGGCTTCGCGCAGGACTTGATCGGCGTCGTCCGCATGGTGGAGGACGAAGTAAAGGATGGCGGCGTCGAAATTTCCATCCGGGAATGGCAGGTTGTGGCCATCATAGATGTGATGGGGCAACTTGGAGCGGGAGCCATTGCCAATATCGACGAGTTCGACATGGGCGTTGTGGCAGCGGGCCAGCTCCTCGCCGAGGTATCCTTCGGCGGCTCCGATGTCGAGGATGCGGGGGGCATCGGCATTTGGGGTGGCCTTGAGGGCGGCGAGTGCCGAATCGATGGTGCGGGCTTTATCGGTGGCGCGTTTCCTGAGCATACTCTGGATGGCCCGATCCGCAGCGCGACGGTTAGCGGGAAGTGTGGTGAGCGCGTAGCCAAGTCCGATGGTCCATCCGATCCAGCCGATGAAAACGAAGAGCCAGTAGGTGCCATCGACGTAGAGTAGATATGTGCCCCAGGAACCCGCCGCGAGCCAGAGCCATGGCCACCGCCAGACGGGTGAGACGAGCGGCAGCAGGCACAGGACGCCGGAGAGATACCAGGGATGCACGGTGCGGCTGCAGACGAGGTAGGCGGCGAAGACGAGCATGACGGCGGGAGCGAGCGCGAGTTTGCGGCGGTGGTGCTGCCACCATGCGGTGAGGCCGATGAGCGCGAAGGCGAGTGCCAGCCCGTAGGTGATGGCGGGACGCGGATCATCGAGTCCCACCAGCCAGCCGACTTTCCAGCCAATTTCCCGCAGGGCGAAATAAATGCCGGAGTTGTATTCGAAATAGCTCAGGTAAAGCGTCAATGAGCCGGAGAGGTTGCGGATGGCGGTGGCATCGAGGTAGGCCCAGCCGAGCGCGGTGGCGACGAGTGCGCCAGGCCAGATTTTCCGGAATCCGAACCGCGAGACGAGGAACGGGAACAGGAGAAACGGGTAGAGTTTGATCCAGCCTGCGGCGGCGAGGGTGATGGATGCGAGTCCGGGTTTATTTCGGGCAACGAGGTAGAGTGACAGCAGGATCAGTCCGACCATTCCCGCTTCGGTGTGCCCCTGACCGACGACGGCGATGATGATGAGCGGGTTCCACGCGTAGAGCATGAGATCGCGGGCGGAAACCATGCGTGAGAGCGCCCAGATGCCTGCGATTTCCAATAGCATCCATTGAAGTTTGAGGACGATGTAGGACGCTTGAAATCCCCAGTCGCGGAAGGCGGCGGCGACGTAAAAGACGGCCTGCGAGAGCGGCGGATAGACGGAGTGGTAGTCCTTGGAATTCGAGCGGGTGTATTCCGGCAGCGCGTGAAGGTCGGCGTATCGATCGGAGGACGGAAGATGATGGTAAGGGTTGTCTCCTTGGTGCTGGACGAGGCCGTCCCAGAGGTAGCGGAAAAAATCGTCCGAGGTGAGCGGTGGAAACGGCAGCATGAACAACCGGAAGAGCACCGCGCCGATCAGCACGGTTTTGAGATCGAGCTGGTCGCGATGCCAGAGGAAAACGGTTGCGGCCATGGCGATGATACCGAGGACGCACCAACCCCACGCCCACGGCATGTCCCAGCCATGTGGAGATGCCATGATAAGGGCGGCGACGAATGTCGGGATGACTACAAGCAGGAATGCCCGCAACCCGGTGAACCAGGAGCGGGCGGCGGTGTCGGGGGGTGGGAGGTTTTGGGTTATTGGTTAGAGGTTATTGGGTGAAGATGTGGGGACAGGATGTCCCCACGACGGACTGGGACTGGAAAACCCAGCCACTTGGGGACTGCGAGTCACAGCTACGAAAATCATGGCTTGTTGAGGTTCCAATCGTAGTCGGTGTGGCGGATGCGGATGTTGCCTTGTGCGATGACGGCTTGTTCGCGATCGCTTAGATATGGGGCGACGAATTTTTCGACGCTGCCGGATGCCTCGATGAAGTCCTCTTCATACCAATCGAAAATCGAAGAAAGGTGAAGGGTGTTGTTTTCCACGTCGAAGTGGTTGCGGGTGCGGTCGCTGAGAAACGCTTGTGTCTGCTCTTCGAGTTGGCGTTCGAGATCGGCGGCGCGGAAGGCCTCGTTGCGGAGATCCGGGCAGCCGATGGAGGCGCAGTTCACCGCGAAGTGGATGCGTGCATCCTTGAAATCCGGGCGCAGGACATCGTGTTCGACGTGGTCGAGAGTGACCATTTCGCCGAACATGCGGACGACGTTCTGTTTCCATGGACTGCGCAACATGCCGCCAATTTCCCTGATGCTTTCGATGGGGTAGTGGTCGATGACGAGCTTCAACGTGGCCGCGTTGTAGAGGTTGATGAGGAACGCCATTTGCTCTTCGCGGGTCCATGTGTCGTATTCGGATCTCTCGACGGATGCGAGGGTGTCGAGGTAGGCGTTGATCTGACCGGGCGATTCCTTCAACGCCGCATAATCGAACTTATTGCCCTGCATGTGGGTTTGCAGGATTCCGGTGAATGCGGCGTGGGCGTGATCGATTGGGGCGACATCCCCGGTGATTTCGTAGGTCTCGTTGGTGGATGAGCAACTTGCGATTAGGATGGGGACTACGAGGATAAGGAATGTGAGGATTTTTTTCATCGTTCGGTGAGTTTGAGATACGCGGTCTCACGACCGCGCCTACGTTTTGGGGTGGGTTCAGCGTTTGTTGAGGCTCCAATCGTAGTTGGTATTGCGGACGCGCACACCACCGCCTTGGATCGCTTTGCGAGCGGCTGCGTCGAGGTAGGGAGCCACATATTTTTCAACGCTGCCGGATTTTTTGACGAAATCCTCCTCATACCATTTGAATATCGGAGAGAGGTGCAGCGTGTTGCCGCGTGCATCGAAGTGATTGCGGGAGCGGTCGCTTAGGAATGCGCGGGTTTGCTCTTCGAGTTGGCGTTCGAGATCGGCGGCACGGAAGGCCTCGTTACGGAGATCCGGGCAGCCGATGGAGGCGCAGTTCACGGCAAAGTGGATGCGGGCTTCGTTGAAATTGGGTCGCAGCACGTCATGTTCGACGTGGTCGAGGGTGACCATGTCGCCAAACATGCGGACGACGTCCATTTTCCAAGGACTGCGCAACAAGCCGCCGATGCGGCGTATGCTGGTGACCGGGTAGTGGTCGATCACGAGCTTGAGAGTGGCGGCGTTGTAAAGGTTGATGAGGAACGCCATTTGTTGGTTGCGGTTCCACTTGGCATAATCGGATTTTTTCACTGCCGCGAGTGTGTCGAGGTAAGTGTTGAGCTTGGCGGGAGATTTTTTGAGTGCGGCGTAATCGACTTTGGAGCCTTGAACATGGGTTTTGAGAACCTCGGTGAAGGCGGCGTGGGAGTGGTCGAAAGATTGGGCAAGGGCCGCAGAGGAGGTGAGGAGCAAAGCGGCGGCTCCGAAGATGATGGAATGCATTCTGGTCATGGGGTGCGGGAATGGTTTTCGGGTTGGCGGACGTCGCGTGGGTCAATAGCAACGGCGATAGCCGCCACCACGGCGGTAGGGGTAACCACGACGATAAGGGGAGCCGTAACCGCCCCGGCCGTAGCCGTAGCTGGTCTCGGCGGATTCCAAGATGTTTGCAGTTGGCGATCCGGTTGCAGGATGTGACCCGTTTGGAATTTCGAGTTCCGCTGCGTGAACCGAAGAGAAGCTCGCAATGAATGCGATTCCGATGATGTTAAGGATTTTGTTTTTCATAGACGGTGTGGATTGTTTCCTCATGTGTGTCGGCCACACCGTCGGGTTCTTAACGGGAATTTTCCCTCGTCGTGGGATCGCGATGCGGCCACCGTCTGCATCCGCTGCTCGTACTCGCCGCGATCCTTGGTTCCCGCAGGAGGGGCGCTGACACCGTTCAGCGCGAAATTAAGATGTCACCTCATGATTGCGGAAATCCGACACCTGGATCACGGAGGCAATTCCAAATTCCCACGCGCACCGTGCCAAATACGCAGAATGGCCAGTGTCATCATCTCATCGTCGATTTCGTAAACGATTCGATAGGGAGTCATGATCAGTTCGCGCAGGCGATCCTCCCGGTATTCCGGAACGATTCGGCCAATCCTCGGGAAAGCTTGAAGGGATTGGACTTTGGCCACGATCAAGTCGCCGAAACGTTTCGCCACCTGTCGGTCATCCCGTGCGATGTAGCGGACAAGGTCATGCAGGTCGGCGAGTGCCGTTTCCGACCAGACTACTCGGAAAGCCATCCGTTCAGGAGGTTGCCAACTTCATCGTGAGGGACGACATGTCCGCGCCGAACCTCTTCGCGGGCGTTTTCAATTGCGGCGAGGAAGTGGATTCGTTCTTCGATTTCCTGCCAGGATGCGTTTTCGGGCAAGCCCTTGATCGTTTCCATAGCCAGTTCCTTCGTGGACATGCTGAGAGCCTAGTAAAAGCAGAATGTGGTTTCAAGGGCGGAAAACTGCATTCCGTGGACATTTTGGGAGAGGTGTCGTTTACTGAGGTTTTCAGGAATTGAACCGACTGAGCAACGGGGCGAGATCGCTTGCACGTTCAACTGGCCAATGATCGCGAGGTGTGAGAATGGCGGTGTCGAGGGCGCGGTGTTCGGGCCAGTCGGGGGTAGTCGGGATGGCGGCGGTGATCGCGGAGATGAGTGATTTGGCGAGGCCGGCGTTGGCCATGAGATTTTCGATGACGCTTGCGACATCGACGGCCGCCTCATGATGATTCCAACAATCGTAGTCGGTGACGAACGCGAGCGTTGCCATGGCAATCTCGGCCTCGCGACAGAGACGGGCTTCAGGGGCGTTGGTCATGCCGATGAGGTCAAAACCGAGATCGCGGTGCATTTTTGCTTCGGCACGGGTGGAGAAGGCGGGGCCGTTCATGCAGGTGTAGATGCCGCCGTCGTGGACGGTGGCTCCGGCGGCGGCGGTTTTCTCAAGCAGGATTTCGCGGAGCGGCTGGCAGTAGGGGTCGGCAAGGCCGATGTGGGCGGCGATGCCATGGCCGAAGAAGGTGAATTCATGGGCGCGGCCGGTGCGGTCCACGAGCTGGTGGGGGACAACGGCGTGGCGCGGGGCGTATTCCTCGCGGAGGCTGCCGACGGCGGTGATCGAGATGGCCCAGCGCACGCCGAGTGAACGCAGCGCCCAGATGTTGGCGCGGTGGTTGATTTCGTGGGCGAGCAGTCGGTGACCGTGGCCGTGGCGCGGCATGAAGCAAACGCGACGACCGGCGAGCCGACCTTCGACGATGGGGCCGGAGGGATCGCCAAAGGGCGTGGGGATTTCGTGGCTGACCGGGTTTTCGAGTGAATCGATTTGATAGAGACCGCTGCCGCCGATGAAGGCGATGGCGGGTGGGTTGTTTTCGGATGGGGATGTCATGAGTATGTTAGGTTAGGCTGTTTTGCCACAAGGGGCACAGAAGGCACGAAATTTTTCAGGTTCTGTTTGGTTAGGGTTTGTGGCGGTGGTTTGGTTGAAGCATTTGCCCGTAGTAGCGGTTGTAGGGATGGACTTGGTGAGTGGGTTGGCCGTTTTGAACTAGCGGGCGTCCTTCGTTGGCCCATTTGAAGATCGAGCCTTCGAGGTTCATGATATTGGTGTGTCCGGCTTTGATGAGGCGGTTGGCGAGAGCGGACGAGCGGTAGCCGACGGAGCAATAGATGACGACCGGGCGGGTAGGATCGATATTTGCGCTGGCGTCATCGGCGCTGGCTCCGGGATCGATGCGGATGGCACCAGGAAGATGACTGACGTTGAATTCGGCGGGTTCGCGGGCGTCGAGGATTTGCGGTGGCTTGCGTTCGGGATCGGCGAGCCAGGCGGCGAGATCGGTGGTGGAAAGCTGCGGGACGTCTGTGAATTTCGCAGCGACCTTGCGGGTCATGATTTGCAGTTCACCCTCGGGATCCGTTGTACCGTTGCAGCCGACGGAAAAGAACGCCAATGAGAGAATGGGAATGGGTAGGAGGTGGCGGAGATTCATGAGTCCGACCTTTCTTTGGTATGCTTCACGTTTACGACGGGTGTTTTGAGCATGCCGGGGAGGGTTTGATCGGCGGGGGTGTCGAATTCGTCGAGTCCGAGGTGGATGGTTTCGGGTTTTTCGTTGATGCGAAAGCTGCGGAAGATCCGATCCCAGACGGAGAGCAGCGAGGAGTAGTTCGAATCCGTCTCCGGCTGCCAGCGCGAGTGGTGGACTTTGTGCATGTAGGGGGTGACGATGAAGAGGCGCAGGATGCGATCCCATTTTGCGGAGACGGTGATGTTGGCGTGGTGGAATTGGACGACGGCGAACATGAGGAGTTCGTAGAGGGCGAGTTGGCCGATGCTTGCGCCGAGCAGGATGATGAGCGGGATGCGCAGGATGGACGACATGACGATTTCGCCGGTGTGGAAGCGGTTGGCGGTGGTGACGTCCATGTGCGGATCCGAGTGGTGGACGCGGTGGAAGCGCCACAGAAACGGGATGCGATGGTTGATGCGGTGCCAGTAGTAGGTCCACGCGTCGAAGAGCAGGATGGCGAGCGGCCAGGCGAACCACGCAGGGAGTGATAGCCAGTGCAGCAGGCCGAAAGAGCGGCTAGCGGCCCACGATGCGGCCCACCACCAGAGGCTGACGAAGAGCAGGGTGGTGACGAGGGCGTTGAGGACGCCTAACAGGACGTTGCGGGAGCCGTGGCGGAGGCGGTTTTTGCCGGTGGGGAAATGGTAAAACGGGGTGGCGGTTTCCCACAGCAGCAACGCGGCGAGCACGCCGAGGGCGATCCACGGGCGGAATTCGGTGATTGCGTTGGCTTCGGGCATTGATGCGGAAGATAAGGCGGTTTCACAACCGCGCCTACGGGGAAATCAGGGGGCGGTGAGTTCGATGGCGGTGATGGTTACGGTGAAGGTGGACTTCGTGTCGTCGCCGTCGGCCATGAGCCAGAGGCCGAGGGCGTCGATGGGGTCCTCGAAGCTGGCGGTGAGGGTGAAGGTGCCGTCGTTTTTCGGGGCGGCGGCGAAGCGTTCGTGGAGTTGCTTCATGTTCGGGTTTTGGCGGGATTTCCCGATCCATTCGGCATGGGGGGTGAGCAGGAGGTTGTCGATGCGGGCGGGGCCGCGTCCGCCGGCGCAGAGGACGTCGTCGAGGGTGCGGATCCAGGCGGGGGCGGCGACGCGTTGGAGGCGGTTGAGGGGTTTGCCACCGGCATGGATGAGGCCGACGCGGAGCAGGGCGTCGTCGTTTTCTGCCAGCCAGATGGCGCCGGGGCGGGTTTTCAGTTGGCCGTCGATTCGCCCGCGGATGGTGATTGTTTTGACGTGGGTGTTTTTTGGAAGCGGGCGAACGATGCCGCCGGCGGATTGCTTGACGGTGAGGACGATGCGTTCGTTGGCGATGGCGTGTTCCATGGGTGGAATGCCCCGGAAGCTGAGCGGTGTCCAGTCGGCGGGTTGGCCGATGACGGCGATGGCGGCAAGGAGTGGGATCATGGCAGTTAGGAGTTCGCACCGCCGATGAGCGGATGGCGACTGGGCTAACTTGGGCTTTTTCCCCGATGAAGAAAGGAGCCGGAGGCTTCTACGGGCGAAATTAGGCGGAGGTGGCGGGATGGGTTAGAGACGGCCTTCTTCGAGGTCGTAAACGTCGAAGAGGAAATAGACCGGGCGGTGTTTGGGGAGGTTATCGGGGATGTAGTCTTCCATGTAAACCTGGAGTTCGGCGGGGAGTTCGGAGATGCGCTTGTAGCGGAGGTCGTTGTTCCACAGGACGATTTTCTCGCGCTCGCGCTGGCGGGCATTTTTTTCGATCCATGCGGCCACCTCGTCGTCGGTCGCGCCTGTGGCAACGAGAGTCTTGAAATCGTCGGCTTTGATTTCGGCGAAACTGAAGAAAAAATTATCGAGCGGGCAATCGAAGTGGTATTCGCCTTCGGTGCCTGCGAGCACGGCGCGGCATTTGTCGAGCGTGCGTGCGGCAATGACGTATCCGGCGAGGGTTTCACGGGGGCTGCGGGGCGCGATTTTGCCGAGATGTTTGGCGAGGAGCTTGAGTTGTGCGTCGGGATTCATGGTTGTTGTGTTTTTGGTGAGATTTGAAGGTAGCGGAGCTGGTTGTTTCAGCAAGCCTGCAGGACTTTTTGAGTCGCAGTTTCTTCGAGTGCGCCGGTGCATGAACTGCCGTGGCCGGCGGTGCAGCCGAGGCAATGGTTGGCGGTGAGGATTTTCTGATGTGCCATGCTCTCGGGGGTGACGTCCCAGAGGTAGAGCGGCTTGCCTTCCTGGCGCTGCTGCTGCATGCGGAGCATCTGGTTGAAGTCGCAGTCGAAGACCTCGCCTTCGTAGCCGATGTTGATGGTGCTGCGGCACATCAGGCCTTCGACGGTGGCGGGGTTGAAGCTGTTGGCAAGCAGTTCCATGTATTCGTCCCACTGGTTGTTTTCACGGAGTTCGACGGCGAAGCGGGCGATGGGCAGGTTGGTGATGGCGAAGAGGCGGGTGAAAACGATGCCGAAGTGTTTTTTGAGTTCGCGTTTGTAGTCGGCCTCGAGTTCGGCCTGGTCGGGCGGGAGTTTCGCGCCGAACGGGTTGAATACGAGGGTGAGCGGGAGGTCGGTGCCGTAGCCGACGGCGTTGAGTTTTTTCAGGGCGGAAATGCTTTTGTCGAAGACGCCGTCGCCGCGTTGGGCGTTGACGTTATCGGCGGAGTAGCAGGGCAGCGAGGCGACGACTTCCACCTGGTGCTTGGCGAGGTATTCGGGTAGGTAGGCGTATTTTTTCGTCTCGATGATGGTGAGGTTGTTGCGATCGATGACGTGGGCGTTGACCGCGCGTGCGGTCTCGACGAAGTAGTTGAAAAACTCGCTGATTTCCGGCGCGCCGCCGGTGATGTCCACGATTTTCGGGCGGTGCTCGCGGATCCATGCGCCGACCTTGTGGGCGACCTCCTCGGTCATCATTTCGGTGCGGTGCGGGCCGGCATCGACGTGGCAGTGGGTGCAGGTCTGGTTGCACTTGCGACCGACGTTGATCTGGAGGGTTTCGAAGCGACCGCGTGTGAGCGGCGTGCGGTGTTCGGTGAGCTTTTGCTGGAAGAGGTTCATGCGGGATGGATGCTGGACTCTGTGTGGGTCGATGGCCTTAGGTTTTTCTTAACGGCAAATTCCGGATTCATGTCGGGTGATTTAGCCAATATACGATGCTCGCACCGAGAAACCAGCCCGCAACTGCGCAAATGGCGACGTTGAGCAGGTAGAAGCCGAGCCGGTCGTGAAAGCCAAGGGGCAGGAGCAACAGCAAGCTGGCGATGGCCAGCAGGGCCAGGGATACCAACGGAAACCAGTAGCCATCGGTGCGGACTGCGCCGGTGAGGAAAAAGAGGCTGACGTTGAGGATCGCCAGCAAGCTGATGCTGCGTGACAGGGCAGGCCATAGGATGGCGTGTTGTTCGCGAAAGCAATCTTGGCAGCGACGCATCATGAGGATCGTTGGGTGCGGGGATTGGGAGCGGTGTGATCGCTCGCATTCGCAGGCAGGGCATGCAGTTCACTGCCCTCCACAAAACAGTCTTCCTCATGGCAGATCAGAGGAACAGCGGTGGAATGGGTATTTGCCAGGGCGCGGTCGATGTCGTGGATGTTGAGGTGGTGGAACTTGGGGTTCGTGTTCATGTCCGTGAGTCGGCCATGTGGGGGGATTTCTTAACGTGGGAAGAAACCCTTGTGACTTCCTGATCCATTTCATCAGCCGTGATGCGACAGGATGATTCTGAGAAAAACGCGTCGCAGCAGGCGCTTTCTAACATTTCGCCGTGGCCGCTGTCGGCGCAGAGGCAGGCGACCCAGTCGGTGACGCGGCGGGCTTGGTCGAGGTTGTGGGTGACGAGGACGACGCAGCGGGTGGCCTTCATGGCGAGGATGCGTTCTTCGATGGCCTCGGTGGCTTTGGGATCGAGGGCGCTGGTGGGTTCGTCCATGAGGATGACTTCGGGGTCGAGGGCGAGGGTGCGGGCGAGGCAGAGGCGTTGTTGCTGGCCGATGGAGAGGCGCAGGGCGGAGTCGTGGAGGCGGTCTTTGACTTCGTCCCAGAGGGCGGCTTCGCGGAGGGAGGATTCTAACAGGTTGACGCGTTCGGCTTTTTTCAATCGGCGTAGGCGGGCGGCTCCGAAGAGGAGGTTTTTGGCGATGGTGGTGGGGAAGACGACGGGTTGTTGGAAGATCATGCCGATGCGCTGGCGGAGGGTGTCGGGATCGACATCGGAATGGTGGATGTCGTGGCCGTGGAAACGGATTTCGCCTTTGACGCGGTAGCCGGGTTGGAGTTCGAGTATGCGGTTGATGGCGCGCAGCAGGGTGCTTTTCCCAGCGCCGGAGGGGCCGATGATGCCGAGCACTTGTCCGCGATGGGCTTGAATAGAGATACGGTCGAGGATGAGGGTGCCGCGGGCGGTGACGGTGAGGTCGCGGATGTTGAGGATGGGATCAGGCATGGTCGGCGGCGTTGTGGAGTTTGTGGCGGAGCGGTATGGCGATGAGGGCGGGCAGGGAAACGAGGAGGACGAGGACGAGCGCGGCTCCCCAGAGGTTGGTGCGGCTGGCTTCGTGGAAGGAATCCTGCGCGAGGACGAAGATGTGGTAGGGCAGTGCGAGGATGGGTTGCTCGCGGATGCCGGTGGGGATGGTAGCTCCGGAGAAAACGGCTGCGACGAAGAGAATGGGTGCAGTTTCCCCGGCGGCGCGGGCGAGGCCGAGCAACATGCCGCTGAGCAGTGCGGCGGCGCTTTGCGGGAGGATGACGGCGCGGATGATGTGGCCGCGACGAAGGCCGAGTCCGGCGGCGGCTTCGAGCTGGCCGCGTGGCAGGCTCTCGATGCGGTGGGCGAGCATGACGGCGGCGGTGGGAACGATCATGATGCCTAACAGAATTCCGCCGGCGAGCCATGATTTTCCCCAGTCGAGCAAACCGGTGAAAAGGATTAGGCCGAGGATGCCGAGTAGGATGGAGGGCACGGCATTGAGCAGTTGAAGGATGAAGCCGAGGGTGCGGGCGGGGCGGCTTGTGGGGGTGAGCAGCCAGGCGCGGGTGATGCCGAGGGCGGTGGCGAATGGCAGGGCGATGAGTGCGGCGGTGGCGACGAGGATGAGGGTACCGGTGATCTGCCAGAGGATGCCGCCGGAGGCACCGGCTTCGCGGGTTTCCTTGGTGAGAAACTCGGGGGAGATGGCTCCGGCACCACGGGTGATGAGCACGAAGGCGAGTGCGCCAGCGAGCAGCAGAACCCCGGCGGCGGCGGTGCCGGTGGTGAGTGCGGAGAGGAGTTGGAACGCTTTTTTCATGGGTGGGCTGGATTTTTGCGCAGCAGAAGATTTCCCAGAGAAACGAAGAGGGTGGTGAGGACGAGTAGGATGAGGCCGAGGGTGAGGATGGCTCCCCAGTGGAGCGGATCGCCCATGGCGATGTGGGTCTCGGGGCCACCGAGTTTACTGGTGAGCGTCTGGCCGGGTTCGATGAGTGGGGCGAAATCGAGGAGGGATTCGGGCAGGCGGTTGTCGAGGCGACCGATGACGAGGAAGACGGCGATGGTTTCCCCGATGGCACGGCCGAGGCCGAGCAGGGCGGCACCGATCATGCCGGGCCATGCCTGCGGGAGAACAATGCGATGGATGGTTTGGGCGCGGTTGAGGGCGAGGCCGCGGGCGGCGAGGCGCTGGGCGGCTGGAACGGCTCGCAATGCATCCTCGGCGAAGGTGGTGACGGTGGGCAGGATCATCACGGCGAGCAGCACGGCGGCGGTGAGCAACATGTCGCCGCTGAATGGATCGAATGGGGCGAGCCAATCGACCATCCAGGTGCGTAGGAACATGATGCCTAACAGGCCGTAGATGACGGAGGGGACGGCGGCGAGGAATTCGACGGCGGCCTTGGCCCATGGACGCACGGTGTGTGGCAGCCATTCGGAAATGAAGATGGCGGTGGCGAAGGCAATGGGCGCGGCGAGAGCGAGAGCGATGAGTGAAACGACCGCGCTGCCGTAGATCATGGCCAAAGCACCGAAGCGTTCGTGGCGGTAAAACCACTCTCCGGTTGCGAGCATTTCAGTGCCGTGGGTGCTGATGGCGGGCCAAGCCTCGCGCAGCCACAAGATGAGCGCGAGACCGAGGAGCGAGAGGAAAATAGCAACCGTGGCAGCGCAGGCGAGCGTGGTCGCGTCCGGCAGGCGGCGCTTTTGCCATGTCGCTGTGGAGGTCATGTTAGGGATTGGCTGCGATGGTTGCGGTGGGCGGGAGGTAGCCGTGTTTTTTGACAATCTCATGGCCACGGGGTGACTGGATGAAGTCGATGAGTTGCTTGGCAGCGCCTTCGGGCGAGCCGTTGGTGATGAGCCAGAGGGTGCGGTTGAGCGGGTAGCTGCCGTCGGCGATGTGTTCGGTGGTGGGTTCTACTGCTCTCCCGTCACTGCCGATGATGGCGAGGGCGTGAATGGATTTTCCATCGACCCATGAGGCGGAGAGTTGGGAAATGGCTCCGCGCGTGGAGGCGACCTTGGTGCGGGCTTCTTCGTTGGCTCCGACTTCGGGATGGGCGACGGGTGGGGAGTTTTCGGCTTTGCCGTAGAGCCAGATGGCAAACACTTCCCAGGTGCCGCGACCGGGTTCCTTGTTGAAGAAGGCAATGCGGCGGTCGGGACCCCCAAGGGATTTCCAGTTGGTGGTTTTGCGTTCGTAGATGGCTTGCATCTGCTCGCGGCTGATGGATTTGATGCCGCCCTGCCAGACGTCGTGGGAAACGATGAGGGCGAGTGCGTCCTCGCCGACGCGGTGGGGCGTGAACTGAATGGCGGGATGTTTTTGGCGATCGGCATCAGTAAGTGGGCGCGAGGACATGGCGAGATCTGCCCGACCTTCGCCGAGGGCGTGGATGCCGCCGGAGCTGCCACCGGTGGTGTCCACTTGAATGATCAGTCCGGCTTCCTTGCGAAGGATTTCGGCGGCTTCAGCGACGACGGGATTGACGGTGGTGGAGCCGGTGACGCGGAGGGTCTGAGCGGTGGTGAGGCCCGGGAATGTGGACAGAAGCAGGATGACGCTGAGGAAGGTGGATTTCATAAGTGGAGTTATTCGGCGGCCTTGAGGATGGCTTCGGGATCAAGGCGGGTTTTGTAGTCCGGATTCACGTGAGCGAAGCGGATCACGCCGTCCTTGCCGACGACGAAGACGGCGGGATGCGGGAGTAGGTGGTGGGTTTTTCCGGAGGCGGCTTCGAGGTCGATCTGGTATTCGTTTTTGTATTTCGATACGGTTTCTTGGGGCAGTTTGAAAGAGATGCTGAAAGCCTTGGCGGCGGACATGTCGGAATCCGAGAGCAGGGTGTAACCGAGTTTGTCGCGGTCGGGGGTTTCCTTGATTTTCGCGGGTTGGTCGGGGCTGATGGCGAGGATTTGATAGCCATTTTCCGCGAGCTTGTCCTTGATGTCGATGAGTGCCATGAGGTGCTTGGTGCAGAACGGGCACCAGCCGCCACGGTAGAAGATGAGGACGGCGGGCTGTTTTGCGATGTGTTCGCGGAGGTCGTATTTCTCGCCTTCGGCATCGCGCAGGACAACAGCGGGAATGGGGTCGTCGGCTTTGAGGTGGGTGGGCGGTTTTTCCTCGGCGGAGAGTAGTGAAGTGGAAATGGCGAGAGTAATCAGTGTGATGAATGGGATGTGTTTCATGGGGTGTTTGTTTGGCTGTTAATTGGTGAATATCAGGAAGTCGGCCTGTAGTCTGACGCGTGCGCCACTCCCCCCGGGGCAGCGCAGGGTTTTTCCAGGCCGACTTCCAAGTTGATGCGGCGTCAGCCGTTATACCTCCGCCTTGGTCGCATGATTTATCCTAGCATGAATGGGCGGGAAGTATGAGTCTGCCTAATGTTGATTGGGCGATTTTTTGATGAGATTCACAGCCCGCCATCCTGAAAACAAGCGGGGGAAAATCAATGTCGGCTTTCAATCCGAGCAATGGCAGGATTAGTGGGGCCATGAAATTGGGTTTGGGTTTCAAATGCCACCAGATATGCACCTGCGTCGAGCCATTCCTGTGCTTCAGCAAACTCCACCCTCCAATCATTTCCGAGGCCGGGTAAGGAAACCCTTCTTCGTTACAAAGGAACTCCAGCTCGATTCGCTTGCCGATTTCGAATTTTGTGCATTTCTCCGCCCATCTTTTTCCGCTGTGGTCTTCGCACTGGCGGATGGCTCCGACCTGTGGTTCGACATCACCTCGAATCGTCGAGCTGCGAAGAGCGGGGAAATATTTGCTGATTCCGGCCAAGTCGGAAACTGCCTCCCACATCATATCGACAGATTGTGGCACTGTGACGGCCACACAATGCCGGTATAATTTGGTGCCTTTCAGCCGATGGGCTTCTCCAGCACCCCACAGTTGTAGCGCGCCAAAAAGCGCCACGATCAGGGCAATAAAAATCAATATTGCACTGCCTTTTTCGCTCACAAGATTAGGAAACCAAATCAACAGAATCACGGTGCCAAGCACCCATGTGGCATCTCCTAGAGAAGCATATAGCGCTCGCCATGTTTGCATTCGCTGCCTGCTTGCTTGGTGAAAGAGATCAAGCGAGAAAACTCCCAATCCAATTCCAATTGCCATGAGGAGCATGTGATTGGTGGCTCCGATGTGTGATGCCACCATATCAGGAAACATGATCAGAATGATCGCTGACATGGCCGAGAAAGCAGCATTGCCGAAGAGTGCGACTCGCAGAGGTTTTGTGTTTTGTTTCATCCGATTGAGTCAGTGTTGAATTAGAATTTCCGCCATTTTTCTTGGAGTGGCTTTTTAACAGCACGATGAACCGTCGCCGCCAGTGCGGCACTGGGCGGCTTCGGTGGTGGCGTTGTAGTCGTGGCCTTTGGTTTCCTTGGGATGGCGTTCGCGGGTGCCGGAGCAGTCGAAGGGTTTCGCTTCGTCCACCGGGACTGCCGTGAGCGGTTCGACGAAGGCGAAGTGGTCGCGGTAAGGAGCTTGTTGATAGAGAGTGAAGGTCTTGTCGCAGACGGCGTAGCGCTTGCCGCGCTCCATCGCGTGGCCATCGTCGTCGAGCACCTTCTTGAACGGGCCTTTGTAAATGACGGCCTGGTTGCGCTCGACACACGGCCCCTGTTTGCCTTTCCACGCCTGGATGGTGACGGAACGGAACTCGATGCCTTCGACGGTCTGCCACGGGGCGTTGTCGCGCTTGAGGATTTCGATGCCGTGGAAGCCGGCCTCCTCGAAGGCTGCTAGAAATCCTTTCTCGGTGTAGGCTCCGCTGATGCAGCCGCTCCAGAGGTAGGGGTCGTTCTGGAGGTGGAGTGGGATTTCCTCGTCGGAAACGATGTCGGAAATGACGGCGCGTCCGCCTTTTTTGAGGACCCGGAAGATTTCTTCGAAGAGTTGGCGTTTGAGGTGGGTTTCGACAAGGTTGAGCACGCAGTTGGAAACCACGACGTCGATGCTGTCAGTGGCGATGAGCGGGTGTTTGACGCGAAGGTCGGCGGCGAGGGCGTCGGCGGAGAGAAAGGAATTGGCGTCGGCGATGGGGTTATTGCGAAGTTCCTGATCGAGGATTTCAAGATCGAGGGCGAGATCCTGGATGCGGCCCTTGCGGAACTCGACGTTGGCGTGGCCGATGTTTTCGGCGACGACGGGTGCGTTGCGGCGGGCGACTTCGAGCATGTCATCGGTCATGTCCACGCCGATGACTTTACCGGTGGGGCCGACGACCTGTGAGGCGATGAAACAGATTTTTCCGGTGCCGGAGCCGAGGTCGAGCACGGTTTCACCGGGGTGGAGGTGCTTCGATGGGTCGCCACAGCCGTAGTCTTTTTCGATGACTTCGGCGGGGATGGCCTTGAGATATTGGGGGTCGTAATCGACCGGGCAGCAGAGCGCGGCTTCGGGTTTGGCGGCGGCCGCAGCGTAGCGATCGCGGGTGGCGGATTCGGCGGATGGAATGGAGGGCGATATCATGGATGGAATCTTTCGTCTCCCGTGAGTCGCTGGTTTTTTGATGATCTTAACAAATCGATCAAAAATAAATGCGGCACGGAAATGGGATGAGAGCAGCGGATCGCGTGTCAGCGTGAACGGAGGTTTGGCCGAATTTCACCGACCACAATTCTTGTCCCGGCCGGTACAAGAATTGTGACGATGAGTGAGTGGTTTCGGGTGTGGCAGCTTAGGCTTTGTCGTAGGTTTCCAGTTGTTTTGCGATGCGCTCCTTGGCTTCCTTGGAAAGAGATTCGGAACAGCAATCGTGCTCGTGCTCGTGCTCGTGCTCGCATGTGGCTTGGATCAGCTTGCGCATGCCATCGAACTGGGCGGGCAGGCGGCGGCATAGGCCGCACATCATGAGGTGGGTGCGGAGACGGAAGGATTCGCCTTTGGTGAGTTCCCGGTCCATTTGCTCGTTGCACAGGTTGAACGCGCTGCGGCAGCAGAGGCCGAGCGCTTTGAGGATCGGGCACATGACGACCTGCATCATCCGGTAGGTGATGGGCGGAGGAGGAAGATGGGGGCCGGGTTTCATGGCTGGATTCCGTTTTCCTGAAGACAAAGGCGCATGCGTTGGCGCGAGCGGGTGAGTAGCACGGCGGCGCTGCCTTTGGTGACCCCTGCGGCGGAGGCAGCGGACGGGACGTCGAGACCACTGACTTCACGCAGCGTGAAAAGTGTGCGGAGCCGTTCAGGCAGTTTGTCCAAGCAGGCGCGCACCCAGGCTAGGAGTTCGTTGCGCGAGGCGAAATCATCCGGTGCGTTGGCGAGCATTTCCAGCCCGTGATTGGGATCCACCTTCCAAACGCCCTTCGAGGTGAACAAGCTGTCCACGGGATCCTGACCCGTCTCATCCGGCTCAGCCGATTGGTCGGTCGGCGTGCGTTTGGATTTTCGGAAGTGGTCGATGACTTTGAATTTCATGATGCCGATGAGCCAGGTGCTCAGGGATGAACGGCCGTCGAAGGTGTCGATACGTTGCCATGCCGCCGAGAGGCAATCCTGCACGAGATCCTCTGCAGCATGGTGGTCTTTCACGCGCGAAAGCGCGTAACGATACAGGGAATCGGCATGCTGCATCAGGTTTTCAATGGGGATGGGTGTCATGGGCGGCGCTGGTTTCTCCGGGTGTGAGGCCGCACGGGGTGGTCGTATTCCATGACAGTTTCTTAACAGCGGATTCAGCTGATGTATATCACTAGCAATTTTTCTTCGGAGCGAGGCTCCAAATCTTTTTGGCATTCTTCGGAGTCATCAGTCCGACATAGTGACGCTTTAGGGTTTCTTCGCCACCGCTGTGTCCGTGCTCGAAAATCAGATCAGAAAGTGGCTTTTTCAGAGCAACGGAAACGCTTGCTGCCGTGTGCCTGAGGGCGTTGTTGGGCCACTCGACTGCATCTTCGTCAGGGCTGGCACTCATGGGTGGATCAAAGTCCATGGTGGTAACGTAGTCGGACCAAACGCGAAATCCTGCCAATCTTCGAAGGGCTTTTTCCTTCCGAGGGTAATTCGGAGGGCAAACCACGTTTTTGATCGGGTAAGCTTCCAGCCAGGTTTTGAAGTTTTCTGGCATTTGAACAAATCTCCGTTGCTGCTTCTTGCGGTCATTTGCAGCGGATACAAGGAGACCTTCATCGGTGATGTCAGTCGGTTCCAATCTTCGGATTTCTGCCTGACGCATGCCGGTGAAGAGGCCGATGGCGAGTGGAATCACGCAATCTGGCAAATGAGTTTCTGCGGCGTCCAACAAAGCCTTCGCTTGATCTGCGGTCAGAGTGCCGATTGAGTTGGGTTCTTCTCGCTTGTGCTCGATACAATCCAGTTCGTTTCTGCGACACCAGCCACGCTTCGGGTTGGCACACCAATGCCAAAAGTTTCTATGTAACCTGACCTTGGCGTTGAATGCGGATGGCCCTTTGACGTGTGCGTCAATATGTGTTTCGATTTCCGGACCTGTGACGGTTGATAGGTTGCGATCCTTGAATTTTTCGAGCAGATGATCCGCCATGTGTCGGATGGCTTGAGTGTGTTTCGATGAACGATCCTCCTTGGCTTGGATGAACGCCTTGAGGGCGTCCTCCACCGTGACGCTGGCAATTTTGATTTTCTCAGCCTCGACGATGCGCTGTGCTGCATCGAGAATGCTGATTCCGTAAGGATCAAGAAGTGCTTTTGCTGCGGACGCCTGCTCCGCGACGGATGGCGAAATCGCCCTCGTTTGGGAGCCGAACTCATCCAGTTTCTTTTTGAATTCCACAGCCGCGTCCAAAGCCAGCTTCTGGGTTCGATAAAAAAATTGCTGCCGTTTGCCATTATCCGATAACTTGGCCGGGATGTTCAATCGCCAGCCAGAAGGGCACTTTTTGGGTGTGAATCGGATCTGCTTAGCCATAAGAAATACTCACCTTATTCACCTTAAAAGTCAATTGAATGCGTGGAATGTGTGGAATGTGTGGAAAATTGATCATTGATAGTCAGTGAGTTATTGTGCGTTCAACTGCTTTGGGAGCAGGAAGTCGTCAGTTCGAATCTGGCCGCCCCGACCATTCAAGGGATCGGTGGTCTGGGATTGGAGCGATTCAGAGAGGTTCTAAGAGACTGCGGTCGGCATGGCTGCATGGGAATGCACCGGTTTTATCCAACGGTTACGTCCATATGGCGCCGGTTGACACCCGGGCTTCGCTCATGCAACCTTTGAAGCATGAAACCCAAATCGCGATGCGCACCACACCGTCGGAGGTTGCCGGTGTTTCCGTTGGTCTGCTGGTTTCTCGGGTTGATGGTATTGTGCCAGTTGCTGGTGGCGGGTGTGGCGTTGGGCAAGCGATTCGAGGAGTCGCGAGAGGTGAGGATCATCGAAAAAGAGGTGCCGAAATACATCACCGTGGAGCTTCCGGCACCGCCGCCTGTCGAGGTGCCGGTAATTGTGCGATCCCAGGACCCGCGTGAGATGTTTGCCAGCCCCGGTCCCCCGCCGACGCCATTGGGCACACCGGGAATTGCCGATCCGCGTGCGGAGCGCTTGGTGATCGAGGCGCGCCAGGCGCGTGTGGCGGGCGACATGGGCATGGCCATCCTGAAGTTGGAGGAGGCGTTGATCCACGCTGCGGGCGAGCCTGCGGTGCACTACGAAATGGGTTTGGTTCACGAGCAAATGGGCGTGTTCGATGTGGCGGCCGAGCATTTTGAGATCGTGTTCCAGGCTGGGATCGCCGCGGCGGGAAATCTCTACGAGCTCGCCGCCGCAAAACTCCGCGACGGCTTCGAGCAACCCGCCGAAATGCTCGGCAAGCTCTCGCTCGGGCGGATCGGCATTTTCAAGGACCCGGAATACGAGATGGGTGAGCGCGCCATCCTCACGATTCCGGTCCAAAAGGCCCCAGGCGTGGATGTCGATTTGGCTGACATCGAGGTGAAGGTGGCGTTTTTCAATCGGACCGATCGTGGCGAAATCCTCAAGCTTCAGAACGAATCCTGGGTTCAGAAACAGTGGGTTTCGCTGCCGTTCGACTGGGCCGGTGGTGAGGAAACCCTGCGCATGAGTTACGTGATTCCACGCGAGGACCCTCGACACGAACATCTCTTCGGAACCCAGAAATACTACGGGCAGGTCGTTTCATTGCTCTATCAGGGTGAGGTGCTGGATTTGCAGGCATGGCCGCGGGATCTTGCCGCACGCATCCCGCGCCAACAGGAACACAACGACTTCGGCCTGCCTCCCGAATTTTTCGATCCCGGCCTGCTGCCGCCCGACTTCGATCCGGACAACCCCTTGCTCAACATGCTGCCGGAGTATTGAACACAATCGTATTGCTTTGTGGCTCATGCGAATTCATGTAAATAATTTGCGTCTGTTACGCGTATCCGGGGTTTAATTCAAACATGACAAAATGAGCGTCAGCGACAGTGAAAACGAACGCCACTTGGGCGATTACCGCCTCAAGCAGCTTCTCGCCGACAATGGCCAGGTGGCAGCATGGTTGGCCGAGCAGGTATCCGTAGGTCGCACGGTGATTGTCGATGAACTGCAGGATCTATCCGGGGCAAGCCGTGAGCGGTTTTTGACCGACACGCGTGCGCGCGCGGCGGTGGATCACCCATTCATTGCATCTGTCTACGAGGCGGTCGACGAGACCGGTTTCTGCATGCGTGCATCCGAGCGGCTCATCGGTGAGTCGATGCAGGAGATGCTTGATGGGAAAATCACGATCGAGCCGGCGCGGATGGCCCGGATGCTTCGCTGCGTGGCGGAGGCGAATCTCCACCATGAAACAAACGCCCGCTCGACCTTGCCCATGTCGCCGCGCTACGTGCACGTCGATGGTGGTGGCGAGATCACCCGTATCGTGAATCTCGCGGTGGCCGGGCATCGAGCGGATGACGAATCCGCGCGCGATGTGATGATTCTCGGCAGGGAATTGGTGCCGCTTGTCGCAGAGGGGCGGCCGGGAACCACGCGCATCCTGACGATCCTCGCATGGATGAGGGGGAAGGAACGTCCTGTTCCGCTGCAGTGGCAGGAAATCATTGATTTGTGTGATCAGGTTGACCGCCAGCTATCCGCGCCGATCGGTGCGACTCCGGTCGATGCCGCCGACAAAGAATCGCAGGCGGGCACTCGCGCGGTGCTGTTGCTTGGCGGCTTCACCCTTGCCGTGATGTTGGTGATCATGCTGTTTGCATGGATGATGCGGCCTCCAAAGGCCGAACCCCTCAGCCCCGCCCACCTTCCGCCGGTTTTGATTCCCGCGGGAGAGTATCCCGCCTTTGATGGAACATCGGCGGTACACGAAGCATTTCTCATCGATGCACGCGAGACGACGATCGCTGAATACCGCGAGTTTCTTGAAATCCTCGATGTTCTTGCCGCCGATGACCGGCATCGCGCATTCGATCATCCTGATCAACCGGGTGAGAAGACCCACCATGAGCCTGCGGATTGGCCGGCATTGCTGGCCGCCGCGCGTGGGCGCGGCTTTTGGAATGGCAAGCCAGTTTCGCTAAACAGCCCGGTGCTTGGCGTCGATTGGTGGGATGCGGTGGCCTATGCGAATTGGCGCAAGGCGCGGTTGCCGACGCAGGAGGAGTGGTCCGCAGCGATCCACCACCAGAGTGAGGACCCCGGAGGAATTCCTGCGGGCGACTGGCATGCCGTAACACCTGCCGATTGTCCGGATCGCACGGCCACTGGAATCCTCGGCGTGGCTGGGTCGTTGGCCGAATGGACACGCAGTGCATCGATCAGCCCGGCCAATCCACTTGGCGCCCCGCAACAGATCATCATCGGTGGTTCATACCTGAAGCCGGGCACCAACGCGTTGAGCCGCGAATGGGCCATGAATCGGGAGTTGAGACGCCCCGATCTCGGCTTCCGCCTGGTTCGGAGTATCGATGTTGGCGAGTGACTTCGCGGCAGCTTGCGTGTGTGTTTTCACTCACCCTCGGGGAACAAAATGGGGTGACCGTAGCCGAACACTCCATGCGCGATCTTTAGAAAGCCAAGGGCAAGCCCGACGCGTGCTTTTTCCGGTAGGCGACCGGAGTCATGCCGAAGTGTTTTTTGAACAAGCGGGCCACGTTTGTGTCTGATTCGTATCCCATCGCGTAGGCGATTTCCGAGACGGTCTGATTCGTTCCTAACAACTGTCTGGCAAATTGATCAAGACGGCGGTCGCGAATGTATGAGAATATGCTTTTCCCGGTCGCCTCGCGGAAGCGGTCATAAAGTCGGCGACGCGAGAGATTCACCTCGCGCACGACATCGTCGACCTCGGTGGGGGAATTGACCTTGTCTCGGATGAAGGAAATCGCCTTGGCCACCTCGGGGTCGTGGGTTTCCGCCGGATCCGTCGATTGGCGGGCCTCGACGCCGAGGGGTTCGATGACGATGTCCAACGGTTTTCGCCGCCGTTTCCCGGCATGCAAGCAATTCGCCAAATGGTGCGCGGCATCGTAGCCGCCCCGCCGGATATTGAGCTTCACGCTGCTTTGGGATACGCGGGCGAGTTCACAGATCGATTCATCATTTCCGACACCGATCAGCGCCACATCATCCGGGACGCGCAAACCCGCGCTCTCGCACGCTTCCTGGACGAGCAGGGTGAAATCATCTGTGCAGCAGAAAATCCCCACCGGTTTCGGCAGCGCCACAAGCCAATTCATCAGCTTCCGGTGGCTTGCGTTCCAACCGAAATACTCGCCACCACCGTCGCTAGCGAACACCTGCGACTCATGCCCGTGTGCCTCAAGCCGCGCGGCGAATCCCTCGCCGCGCAATCGCGACCAGAAGAACGCGTCCACGCCGCAATACGCGAAGTGGTGGAGCCCGGCTTCCCGCAGATGATCCGCAGCCAATGTGCCGACCTGCGCGTCGTTGACCACAATGTTGGGCATGCCATCCCGGCGCTCGGTCGTCGGGCTGTAAATCACCGGGATTCCGCAGCCCAAAATTCCGTCAAACCCGTGCGGCGAGCTTTCCCGCACGATCATCGCATCCGGATTCCAGCGCCGCACCAGGTCGGCAGGGTCCAGTTGTTCACCCGAGAGATAGGACACGTTTCGGTAAAACCGCCATGGGCCGTGGAGGTTCGCGTAATCCGCGATTCCCCGCAGCAACTCGCGCTCGTAGTGCCTCACGCCCTGCAGGAAGAGTGCGATGCGGGGGACGGGTTTGTGATTCGAATTCATTCTTAGTTGCACGCAATGAGGATTTTTATGCACATCATGAGGTTGCGGTCAATGGTTCCGCCTGTCATTCTATCTTGGTAACCAACACAACACATTATGGGAAAAATTGGAATCGGTCTGAATCTTGAAGCGGTGCGCACGTCGCACAAAAACTTTGAATGGGGTGTGCAATTTGCCGCCGACCTTGGCTACGAATACATTGAGCCGATGGTCCACTGGGGCCGCGAGCTACTCAGCGAGGCACGTTATTTCCACAGCGTCTCGATGCTCGATGATCCCTATCGCATCAAGGATTGTGTCGAAAAACACGGCCTCAAGCTCTCCGCATTTTCCTCGCACAGCCAGGCATCGAAGCCCGAGATTTGCGTTGAATACCTCAAGCAGGCGGCACGCTTCGCCAAAGAGGCCGGTTCACCCATCATCATCACCCACGAGGGCCACAAACAGCCGTGGACGACGATGGAGGAGGATTTCGTGCTGATCAAATACTCGCTCACTGAGGCCCTGAAAGTCGCCGAGCGGCGCGGCATCAAGATCGGTTTCGAGATGCACCAGACCTACTCGCTCAAGCCCGAACTCTACGACCGCTGCTTGAACCTCGTCGATTCTCCGAATCTCGGCGCGAACTACGACACCGGCAACGCCCACCTCGGCGGGCAGGATGCCGTCGAGTGGTTCGACCGCGTGAAGCACAAGGTCATCCACGTCCACGCCAAGGACATCTCTGTGCAGCAATCCGACGCCGAGCGCGGCAAAGTGATGGGCACGGCGGTCGGCTGCGCATGCGGCGACGGCGTGGTGGACTACCCCGCGATTTTCGAACTCTGCCGCGATTTGCCCCAGGACATCGTTTTCAGCGTCGAATGTGAAACACTCGAGCAGGCGGAGCGCAGTGTGAAGTATCTCAAAAGTATTCGCGACTGAACCAACCAACCCAATCAGACAACCCCATCATGAAACGTCGAAAATTTCTCACCAATACTCTCACCGTCGGAGCTGCTCTTGCGATCCTGCCTTCCGGCACCGGCGCCTCGACCAAGAGTAATTCGACCTTGCGCCTTGCCCAGATCGGTTGCGGGCGGATGGGGCGTGGCGACATGACCAATGCCATGGGATCGGGCATCCGCGAGGAGTTCAACGCCCGCATTGTCGCCTGTTGCGATGTCGATGCAAACCGCACGAAATCCGCCGGGGAAATGGTCGAGAAGTTCTACCGCGAACGCGGCGAGGAAAAGGTAAACGTCACCCTGCATGGCGACTACCGCGAAATCATCGCCCGCGATGACATCGACGGCGTGATCATTTCCACACCCGAGAACTGGCACGCCATCATGGGCGTGGCTGCAGCGAATGCGAAGAAGCACATGTATGTGCAGAAACCGCTGACCTACTCGATCCCCGAAGGGCGTGCCTTGGTCGATGCGGTGCGCAAGAACAACATCGTGCTGCAAACCGGCTCCCAACAACGTTCGAGCATCCACTTCCGCCAAGTCTGCACCATCATCCGCAACGGGTGGCTCGGCAAACTGCAGCGCATTGAAGTCGAAGTGCCCACAGACAGCGGCCGCGCCGATGGTCAGCCCGGCCCGGCACCCGCGCACCTCGATTTCGACAAGTGGCTCGGCCCGTGCCCGGAAGTCCCATACATCGAGTCGATGGTCCATCCGGATCAAGGGTTTGGTCGCCCGGGTTGGCTCCAAGTCGAGCAATACTGCCTTGGCATGATCACCGGCTGGGGGTCGCACATGTATGACATCGCCCAATGGGGGATCGGCGACGATCAATTCCCCGTCGAATTCCAAGCCACCGGCGAATTCCCCGACCGCGGCCACTTCAACGTCCACGTCGGCTACCAAGGCGAAGCCCGCTACGCGAATGGCGTGGTCATGACGTCGAAAAACGGCAACCCCGGCGTGCGATTCATCACCGAAGACGGCTGGGCATACTGCCAACGCGGGAAAATGGAGTGCAGTGATCCCCAACTGCTGCGCCGCCAGCCCACCGACAGCGAAATCTCGCTCTACAACAGCGGCAACCACATGGGCGACTTCCTCAGCTCGGTCCACCAGGGCAAAGACCCCATCTGTCCGGTGGAAATCGGCCACAACTCGAATGCGATCTGCGTGCTCCACCACCTCTCGATGAAACTTGGCGGCCGTAAACTTAAATGGGATGCCGCCACCGAGCGCATCATCGGCGACGACGAAGCCCACGCCCGCCTCACCATCCCGATGCGCGCGCCATACGTGCTGTGAAACTGAGGCCCCGGTGGTCGTCACACCATGCCTCCGGCCCCCCAAGACTTCCGCCGCGTGTGCGCTTCGGGAGGGGCGTTCGTGTCGTCGCCGTCGCACGACAGTCCCTCGCTTTTTTGCCATTTACTTTGCGGCGGCAACGCCAGGCGTTTTGGAGTGTGCGTTCTGCGGGAAATCGAAGGTCAAGACGAGCGGTTCGGTTCCTGTGTTTTCGATTTCGACCCCGCCGCGGTTCAGTGCGGCCTGGGTGATGAATCCAATCTCGGGATAGAGTTCGCCAAGCTTCATATCCTGGTGATATCGCACTTTGAGTTTTCCAACCCGACCGTATCCACGATTTGTATGGAACAGCGCGGGGCTCTCTGGACAGAAATGGGTCTTGCTGCCGGGCTGCAGGATGAGCCGGAGAATCGAGCACTTCTGGTCGCCGAGAAAATCACCGTATACTATCCACTGTGCGTCCACTCCGTCGCCAACAAATTCTTCAGCGGTGATTGCCGGACGCGAATTTTTCCGCACGAAGTCCGGGTCCTGATTCGCTTTGAAGTCGAATGTGTCCACCAGGAATTCCCAGTCCTCGTGACGTGCCTTTGGATAGTCCTGTTCGCGGCAGGCGTAAAACGCATCGGCAGCCCCGATCCGTCCATCCAGTGTCAGATCTTCTGCGAGGAAATGCTCGTCCATCGTCACGTGCAATTCGTGCGTGCAGAGATCGGTTGGCGAGTGCAACACACCGTTCGGCATCACGAAGCCGTTATCGATGTGCATCATGGTATGCGGCGACAAATGCCGGACACCGTTATACTCGCCCTGCCCCCAACGCTTCATGCAGGCAAGGAAATCATCCTTCGTCACGAACGGGTACAGGCCCATGGCGGTGGTGTGATAATGTGACGGACTGACTCCGGGATTGTCGTAGGAATTGATGTCGTACACTTCCCACTTTGCCCAGTGAAGGTGATGGGGAATTGGGTTCAGATTGTCGAACTTCTTGGACACGATCGGCCACGTAATTTCGCCGAAGAGAGACTCGGACAAGGCTGTGATCTTCTCACCCATCACGGCTTTGGGATTGGCCACAATCAAATCCTGGAGTGATATGACCTGCCCGTTCGGCGTGAGGACGTGTGCTTCTCCCTCACGAAATGGTGCCTTTCCCGTGCGTGTATCGATGACGCCCGTCACAATGGGCACGGTGCAGCACATCCAGATTTCATCCAGTCCCGTCCCGCCCATGTAGTCTGGATAGTAGGATTTCGCATCCAAGCGCAGGCGTCTGCCTGGCGAACAAAAGGTCCGGCCGGCGTAGCGGTGCAGAAGCTGCAGCACCCCGTCGTTTTGATTGAGGCATGCATCGAGAATCGAATCCGATCCGCCATCGATCACTTCTTGTTGGGGGTACTCGTGCAGCTTGTCCGAGAGAATGGAAGTTGAGGCCGTCATAGGGGACAAAACCCTGAATATACTGAAAGTGGGTGGCAAGCGTGAATCGAGCCGATTCGTGGGGGCTCGCGAGGCCATGCGAATGATCAAAATGGCCTTGCCAAAGAGTGGATAGTGGGGCCAGTGGTTGCTAGGACTTTTTGCAAAAGGTCTAGAACAAGGCGGCGATCTGGGAGACGTCGGTGTGGCCGAGCAAAAGGAACGCATTTTCGGCATTTCTCCATGCGGCGGCGGCCCAATCGCCGTGTTGGGCGAACATGGCATTTCGGCGGAAGGGGAGCGGATCCTCGATGTCTTCGACACGGAAAATGACGAGGTGGACGAGGCCCCCTTCGCCGCGTTCATAGCAGACGATTGCGCCGCGGCGGCCGTCGATGATGATTTCCCGGCAGCCAAGCCCCTCGATTTTGCGCAGGCCCGGGGGGATGCAGGTGGGGCAGGGGAGGCCGCGTTCCTCAAGCTGGCGCATGATTTCGCGATGCGACGCGCGCCCGGTGTCGAGCGTGAATCCCGGGTTTTGGTAGGTGTTGATAAAGCCGGCGCGAACCAACTCGACGGGCAATGGCGCGAGGTTGGCGGCATGTTTGATCGTGGCGGATTGCCCTGGGGACTCCGGATTCCGGATCATGGATGGAAGCCCGATGGCAAGGGCGAGGATGGCTGCTGCTGCGGCGGAGACCGCATATTTCCGCCAGATCGGCACTGGCTTGCGGCTGGTGGAGGCGCAGGCGTTCATGGCGGCCACAATGGTCGTGCGGAGGGCGGGTGGCGGGGAGATTCCGGCAAGCGCGCGCGCCCATGTTTCGTCGTCGGGCGATTCGATGTGCGGGAGGTCTCCGCGCTGCCAGGCGAGGGCGTCGAGGATTTCATTGCGCAGGCTGTCGGGAAGCTCGATGTCGGCGAGGGCTTTGGAAAATTCCGCATCGCTGGCGCGCTCTTTGGCGAACCACTCGCCGATTTCGCGGTCTTCGGTGGCGAGTTGGAGTGCGTTGGCGAAATCCGCGTCCGCGGCATCGGCGCCATCGGGGCGGTAACTCCGGAGAATGAAGCGTGCTTGTTCCTTATCCATGGCTTTTGCGAAGGGTGTCGGGGGCGAGGTGGAGGATGTTTTTCGGCGCGCTGGCCGGGTCGGCCGTCATCTTGCGGCGGAGGATTTCCTTTCCGCGGGAAATGCGCGACATCACGGTGCCGATCGGGATTTCCAGAATTTCGGCAATTTCCTTGTAACTGTGTTGTTGGAGGTAGAAGAGGGAGAGTGGCGCGCGAAACATGTCGTCGAGATCACCGAGCAATTCGAGCGCGCGCTGGCCATCCATCTGGCGATCAGCTTCCTCGTCGTCGGAGTGGCTGTTGTCGATGGCTTTGCGGGCGGCCTCGGCGTCTTCGGTGAAGCGGGCTGCACGGCGGCGGTTGGCGAGGAATTCCCTGTGAAGGGTGGTGAAGAGCCAGGATTTCGCCTTCGATGCTTCCCGAAGCTGGCTGCCTTTTGCGGCCCAGATGCAGAAGGTTTCCTGAACCAAATCGGCGGATCGGTCGGGGTTGCGCGTCAGCGACATCGCGAAGCGGTAAAGCGCCTCGTAATGGTCGTCGACCAGTCTCTCGAAATCGATCATCAGCGTGTTTACGAGTGGGTCGGCGGTGGTTTATTCCCGGAAATCCGCGGGTTGCCGCTGTTTCGACCATGTGCGGATGGCGCGTTCCAGTTCGCGCTCGGTGATGGGGTCGCGGTCGGCGGGGGTGTATTGGGTGCGGTAGTGGTAGTCGATCAACCTGCTGGCGAATGGTGGTGAGGGTTGGTGGCGATGGATTTGCTGGCGCAGGGTTTCTCCCGGATGGCGAGGTCGGCAACAGGCGCACCATGCTCCGAGGTATCCGCCTCCAGTCACTTGGCCGGCGATGATCGCTCCGTTGTGGGTTACGGCACGGCGGCGGAAACGGGATCGCAATATCAGCATGAGGAGGGCGGGCAGGCCGCAGATCGCCAGCATCCACGCGGCGGCGAGGTCGATGCGTGTGGCGTCCGCGATTTCCGGATCGATTGCCAGTGCGTCGCTGGGATCGGGCGGTTCTTCCTCGGGTGGTGCGACCCGCGCGCGGGTGCCGTCGATCGCGGATGGCGGCGTCGGGTCCATCACCACCCAGCCATATCCCGGAACGCGGAATTCCGTCCAGGCATGTGCCTCGCGCGCGCGAAATACCATGAGTTGTGATGATTCATACCACGTCCCGCCGGCCCAGCCATAGGCCACGCGCGACGGGATTCCGAGCGAGCGCAGCATCAGGGCTGCGGTCATGGCGAAGTGCTCGCAGTGGCCCCGCCGCTCGGAGAAGAGGAAGTTTTCTAACGGATCGAGGTTGAGCGGATTGTTTGTTTCGAGCGAATAATCGAAGGCCTCGCGCATCCATGATTCCAACGTGGCGATTGAGTCCACGGTGGGATTTTCTCCGGCGATGGCACGCGCCTGATCGCGCAGATGATCGGCGACCCGCTTGTTGAGGGGAAGATCCAACAGAAAATCGGGAGTGTCCGGATCCGCGGCGATCACGATTTCGGCCGAAAGGTCGGCGATGGCCAGCGGCCGTGAGATGGCGCGATATTGGAAGCCCGGCACTTCCTCCGGGGCGCTTGGCAGCATCAGAAAGCCGTCGTCGTATTGATCGAGTTGCGGGATTTCGACCGCATCCACGCCTTGCAGGGTGATCAGCACATTCTGGCCGGTCCGGTTGGCACCGTGGAAGACCTCGTGTGAGACCGGCCTGCGCGCGGCGCGATCGTGCGGGGTGGGGAAGCGGATGAATCCGTCGTCTTCCGCGCCGATGTCGGCAGCTTCGGTGTCGGGTGTGGTCCATCGGTCGCCGGCGAATTTCGTGAGTGAGAATGAGGCAAGGTATGCGGAGGTATCGACGATCTCCGCAGCGTCTTCGGGCGTTGGGAAGCGCAGGAAAACCTCGGGGCGGTTGCCCGGGCGCAGGTTGGTGCGTTGCGGGAGCGCGCGCGAACGGCGATCCTGCCAGAGCCAGTTGCCTTCACCGACGGCGTCCGCGTTTGCGGATGCGAGTTCGACGCGTTTCGCCGCCGCTTCCGGGCGCAGCCAGGGTTCGGCGGCGATTCCGATGCGTTCGATCACCGGGGGCGCGGCACCCAGCAGCCAGAGAAATCCGAAATGCAGGGCGAGCAGCGCGCCGATCGCCGTGGCGTAATCGACCGAGCCCGGTTTGCGCCGCACGCAGGCGGCGTCGCCTGAATGTTTTACGGGTCCTGCGGCATACCCGCAGACCCCCAGTGCCAGCACCACAAGCGCGAGTATGCCGCGCACGGAGACGGGCAGGCCGGCCAGCGGATCGGGTATCCATCCGCGCAGCAAGGCGTAGGCGGCGAATGCCGCGGCGGCGAGGCAGAGCATGTTGAGGGTGGCGCGCATGATCGTTGTTAGACCTTGGTGATCACCGCTTCTGGTGAGCGCTTGGGAATGTGGAGCTGCCAGGCAGCCGCCGGCATGTCGGAAAGCAGGATCACCATTTCCCCGTCCTCCGCCTCGCGGCTCAGCGCGTGTTGGAGTTCGTGGGCTTCGGTCGAGTTGCGGCGTTTCGCGCGGGCGAGCGTTTCGCGGCAGCGGATGATGTCGTCGCGGGTTTCGGCAGAGCGCGATGTCCAGCCATCGAAATCCGCCATGATGCGGGTGCGGATGCCGAGCGCGTGGAGCCGCTCGATCCACCCTCCGGCGAGCTCGATCGCGCGTTCGAACCGCTCGGGGCGGATCAAGGTGCCGCCGCTGGCAAAGGAATGCAGCACGATGAGGCAGCGGTGCGGGAGGAATCCCGGGGGATCGGTTTCACGAACCACTGGCGCGGAGCCGCGCGCGATCGATCGCATCGATGCGGGCCATGAAATCTGGCGCGGGCTGTCGCCGCATCGCCAGACGCGCAGGCCGCGTATGTCGCCGCCGGCGGAGCCGAAGCTGGCACCTGCCAATGGCGAGGCGTCAAACGTGGCGCCATGGCCTGGCGATTCGCGGGGGTTTCTCGCGGATGGCATCACCACCATCGCGTGCGGATGGCTGGCCTTGCATTCGAATGCGAACAAACCGAGCGGAAAGGTGCTTTCCAGTATGAGCGGGATTTCCCTGCCATCCGCCCGGGTTTGCGGTGTGGCATGGGTGTCGAAATCGGCCGCCGATCCCGCGGCGATCCAGTTGCCGTCGAATCTAGCCTGCGCCCCGCCGGGAAGTACGGCGCGCAGGGAAATATGGTATGCGTCGATGAGCCTCCGCGTGTTCGCGATCGTCACGCGCAACGGATATGCCGCCCGGGCCGTAGCGCGCTGGGGCGCTTCGATGGTGATCGACAGTCGTTCGAGGTTCCGCGCACCAAGCCAGCGCAAGACGACGAGGAGGACGATTCCAGCGAGACCGAGTGCGCCCAGGGTGCCGTCCACCAGCACGATGCCTGCGGCAATCAGTGCGAGTGAAACGATGAAAAGCCCGCGTGCGCGCGCGGTGGCGCGGCAGTGGATTTCGGTCGGGATCGTGCTCGTCACTCCACAAGGCTGGCACCGATGGGGCGGTTTGTCATGCCTGTGTTGCGCGCCAATCGATCTCGACGGCATCCGCCCACAAGGTTTCGAGGCCGTAGAAATCGCGCATTTCGGTGTGCATGATGTGCACCATCACGTCGATGAAATCGAGGACCACCCAGCGGGCTTCGGGATTGCCTTCCTTGTTTGCCGGGCGCACGCCGTATTCATCGGTGATTACGCGTGCGGTTTCGCGCATGACGGCGCGGAGGTGGGGCATGGAGGAGCCGGAGCAGACGATCATGTAATCGGTGATGCTCGAAACCCCGCGCATGTCCCACAGGCGGATGGCATCGGCTTGGATTTCATCGGCGGCTCTGGCGCATGCCAGCGCCAGCTCGTGACCGGCAATGTTGGGCTTGGTTTCTGTATCGGTATCCATTCGCGGCGTGCAGTGTGACATTTCCCGGCCGGAGCCGCAATGCCTTGAGAAAAAAAGAGGCGACCCGATAGCACATCCCCGGGAAAAACCCAAAAACCCAAAGGGACATTCAGTCGGGCCGCCTTGTCTTGCGACGGGCGCAAGCAACATCATATGAACGGAGCCCGCAAGCGATATTTTTCATTTTTTGATCTTTTTCCCGCATTTTTTCTTTCTCAGGCGAAACACGATTCAAAAATTGATTTTTCTATGGATACCGTGGAAGAGCAGGGTAAGTTGTGCCGCCTCCGAAAACCGCGCGGCGGCACTGATCAACCAAACCGCAATCTGTTCATGAATCTCACCCTGAAAGTATGGCGTCAAACCGGGCCGAGCGCCCGTGGCAGCATCGAAACCTACCAGGCCCGCGATATTCCCGCGGAGGCATCATTTCTCGAAATGCTCGACATTGTGAACGAGCGCATCATCGAGGATGGTGGCGAGCCGATCCACTTCGACCACGATTGCCGCGAGGGCATTTGCGGCGTTTGCTCGCTCACGATCAACGGCGTGCCGCATGGCAAGGACCGCGGCGTCACCACTTGCCAGGTGCACATGCGCAAATTCAAGGACGGCGACACCATCTGGATCGAACCCTTCCGCGCGAATCCTTTCCCGGTCGTGCGCGACCTCATCGTCGACCGCTCCGCGTTCGACCGCATCGTCGCCGCCGGTGGTTACATCGACGTGCGCACCGGTGCCGCAGTGGATGCCAATGCGATCCCGATTCCGAAGGACGATGCCGAAAGCGCGTTCGACGCGGCGGCGTGCATTGGCTGCGGAGCATGCGTTGCATCGTGCAAAAACGCATCCGCGATGCTTTTCGTCGCCGCCAAGGTTTCCCACCTCGGCCACCTGCCACAAGGCCAACCGGAACGCAACAAGCGCGTTCTCGCGATGGTGCGCCAGATGGATGCCGAGGGCTTCGGCAACTGCACCAATCAATACGAATGCGAAGCGGCCTGCCCGAAGGAAATCAGTGTCGATCACATCGCCCGCATGAACCGCGACTACGCGAAAGCCGTTGTCGCAGAACAATTCGTTTAAGCCCACCCACCACCATGGTGCGATGAAATCCCGCCTGCTCCTCCTCTCCACCGCCATGGTCACCATTGGCATGGTATGGTGCGTGGCGGGCGAATCCAAAAAAACCGCGATGGAAGTGCTCCCCGACCCCCCGCAGGAACCCGCCGGAAAATTGGAACTAACCGACGAGGAATGGCGTGAGCGCCTCACGCCCGAGCAATATCGCATCCTCCGCCAGGCCGGGACCGAGCGCCCGAACGGGCAGGTCTACAAGGAATTCAAAGCCCAGGGAGAGGGCGCATACCATTGCGCCGGTTGCAATGCGCTGCTGTTCAGTTCGAATGAGAAATTCGACTCCGGTTGTGGCTGGCCGTCGTTTTACGATCCCGCAAACGCGGAGAATGTCGTCCGCAAAATCGATCGCACGCTCGGCATGGTCCGCGTCGAAGTGGTCTGCGCCGTGTGCGACGGCCACCTCGGCCATGTTTTCGAGGGCGAGGGATTCAGCACCCCGACCGACAAGCGTTACTGCATCAACGGCGTCGGCCTGAAATTCGTCCCCGCGAAGGCAGACGACAAGCCGGTGGATATCCCGGATCCGGATACACAGCCAAAAGAGTGAGCGGAATGGCGGTGCCCCGGTGTTGCGCGTTTTCACCAAATGAAATGCAGGTCAGGCGCGTGTTGTGCTTGGCTTTTGCGGCTGGGCGTTCACAAAGGACGCGTGTTCAACAGCAGTCAACTCACTCCCGATCAACAGGCATCCCTTCACGCCGAGGCGGCATCCGGAGCCACGCTTTCCGACCTTCAACGCCACCTCAAGGATGCGTTCGGCATTTCCGCAACCTACATGGACATGCGATTCATCGTGCTCGACCTTGGCATCGAGATTATCGAGCCCAGGGCCGATGAGCCCGCGGATGCGAAGCCGGAGGAAAGCCATGAAGCGCCATCTGCGCCCGTGCCGCCTGCCGATGGCGAGGTAAGCGTGAGCGTCGATACGATCACGCTGCCGGGGTCTTTGGTGAGTGGCAAAGTGACGTTCAGCGACGGCGAGACGGGCATTTGGATGATCGACCAGACCGGCCGCCCGGGCCTCGATCCCGATACCCCCGGCTACCGCCCGAGCCAGCAGGACTTGATGGCATTCCAGACGAAACTCCGCGCCTTGTTGGACGCCGGTGGGTATTGATTTCAGTAAAACAAGAGCCTTGCGGCGGCCAGCACGGCAAACCCGTGGATAAGCCATTCGAAGAGTCTTTGTGGCACATGGGTGACGAGCCATCGGCCTGCGACCACGCCGATGGCGATGGCGGGGAGCAGCCAGAGGTTGATGAGGAGGCTGGCGGGGTTGATCAGATCGAGCTGGGCGTTCATCGGCACCTTGATGAGGTTGACGAGGAGGAAGAAGCGCGCGGCGATGCCGAGCAGTTCCATTTTCGGGATTTCCCTGGCGAGGAGGTAGAGCTGGATGATCGGGCCGGCGGCGTTGGCGAGCATGGTGGCCACGCCACCGGAGATTCCGGCGGTGCCGGCGAATGCGCGCGAGCGGGTGAGGCGCTGGAATGCGTCGGGTGCGATGCGACGCAGGCCTTGCACCAAGACCATGGCGAGGACACAGAGGCCGATGGCGCGGCGGGCGGTGTCGTCGGTGATGGTGCCGAGTAGCCACCAACCGCCAAGCAGCCCGAGCAGGGTAGGGGGCATGAGTTTCCATACTGGCTTCCACGAGCCGTGGTTGAGAAACGCGCGCACCGCCATCAGGTCCGCAGCGATCAGCATCGGCAGGGCGAGGCCGACCGATGCGCGTGCGCCAAAGGTGTCGGCCAGCAAAACAACGGCCACCAGCGAGATTCCGCTGAACCCGGCCTTCGACAGGCCGATACACAGTGCGGCCACAAGGCCGATGGCGAAAACATGGGGTTCGACGGGAAGCATGGTGGGAAGAGTCTGAAGGTCTGAGGGTCGAAAAGTCAGGATGGAAGTCGATGGCTTCTAAAAAGCTTCGAGTAGCTGTGGATTTCAAGTTCAGGTTCGAAGAATCAAGGGGCGGGCAGGATGCCCGCGCCACGAGGAGCGGGAAAAGCCGGCGGAAATCATTTGCACGATGGGATCGATGCGCGAAACTGGCGGCCCACGATGCCTACGAACTTTCCTTCTGATTCCGATCCATCATTCGTCTCGCACGCGCCAGGCTACTGGCCGGCGGAGGCCATGGCTCAATGGGGCGACGCCAAATGGCAACTCCGCAACCGGGTCGACAATCTGGCCGGGCTGGAGGCGCGAATCCAGCTGACCGACGAAGAGCGTGCGGGCGTGCTGCTCGCGGGCAGCAAGCTGGCGATGTCGATCACCCCGCATTATTTCAATCTGATCGATCGGAACGACCCGGACTGCCCGATCCGCCGCCAGGTGATTCCGCGCATCGAAGAGGGCTGGACGGCCCCCGAGGAGCTTGCCGATCCCTGCGGGGAGGATTCGCACATGCCGGTGCCCGGATTAGTGCATCGCTATCCGGACCGCGTGTTGTTTCTGGTAACCGACCGCTGTGCGTCCTACTGCCGTTACTGCACGCGTTCGCGGGTGGTTTCCGGGGTGGGCGAGCAGCAGTTGGAAACCCAGTGGGAGGCGGCGTTCGATTATCTGGAACGCACGCCATCGGTCCGCGATGTGTTGCTTTCCGGTGGCGATCCGTTGTTGTTTTCCGACGCGCGGCTTGATCGCCTGCTCACCCGCCTGCGGGCGATCCCGCACATTCAATTTCTCCGGATCGGCTCGCGGATTCCGATTTTCCTTCCGCAGCGGATCACCCCGGAACTTTGCGAAATGCTACGCAAACACCATCCGCTGTTCATTTCAATCCACACCAACCATCCGCGCGAGCTCACCACCGAGGTGCGCGACGCTCTCGGGCGGCTTGCGGATGCGGGCGTACCGATGGGCAACCAGAGCGTGCTGCTCCGCGGGGTGAACGACAGCGTCGAAATCCAGAAAACCCTCGTCCACAAGCTCCTGATGTGCCGGGTGAGACCATATTACCTCTATCAGTGCGATCTGATCAACGGCTCGTCCCACTTGCGGACCTCGGTCGCCGAGGGTGTATCGATCATCGACGGCCTGCGCGGCCATACCACCGGCTACGCGATTCCGCAATTTGTGATCGATGGGCCCGGCGGCGGTGGGAAAATCCCGCTCAACCCGAACTACATCATCGATACCCAGCCGGGCCGGGTCACGCTGCGGAACTTCGAAGGCCGCATTTTCGAGTATCCCGACCCCACACCGATGCCCGCCGATGCATACGACGCGCTTCATGCCCGGGTCGATTGAGTGAAAACCGGGGGTTGCGCTTTTCGGCCAAGGCCTCACACTGACGCGATGGAACTCGACCTTCTCGACGTGCAGTTTGACGTCCGGAAAATCAAACCTCGCGAGCTTGAGGAAGCTCTTGAGGATCCCTTTGCCGTGCGTCTCGTGCCTGATGCCGAACGCTCGGATGGTGAATCGCGATTCTACGCGCTCGGCCGGACCGTCTCGGATCGCCACCTATTCCTCGCATTCTGGACCGATGGCAAAACCACGCGCGTGATCGCCGCGCGGGACATGACCGAAGGAGAACAACGGTTTTACGACCGCAAATACGCCGAATTCCGATGAAAGACACCCAACAATCCAACCCGGCACCGAATCATCTCGATCCCGTCGCCCGCTGGGCGGATCTACCGGATTTCGAGGACGAAGCCTCCGAAGTCGCCTTCTGGCTCGGCCATGAGATCGACGGGAAATTGATGGCCGCCTCGGTCCGCGAGGCCGATACCCGCGAATCAACGACCATCACGCTGCGCTTCGACCCGCGCATGCTCTCCCGCATCAAGCGGATGGCGCGTTCGCGGTTCTTGAACTACCAATCGATGATCAAGCAGTGGCTCGCCGAGCGCCTCGAAGACGAGCTGCGCAAGGGCTGATCCGCGCAACCCCCTCACCTTCGCCACCATGCGCACCGCCGTTTACGCAGGCTCGTTTGATCCGCCCACCAACGGCCACATCTGGATGATCGAGCGCGGATTGGAGATGTTCGACCGGCTGATCGTCGCGATCGGGACCAATCCGGTGAAGAGTTCGAATTTCGCCGTCGGCCTGCGCCTCGACATGTTGCGGGAGGCGATGGGTGATCGCGAACGGCTTGAGATCGCCCACTTCGACAACCGCTACCTGGTGGATTACGCGCGCAGGGTCGGTGCCGATTACGTGCTGCGCGGCATCCGCTCGCCGCACGATTACGAATACGAGCGCGTGATGCGCCACATCAATGCCGACATGGCCCCGGAAATCACCACCGTGTTTCTGATGCCGCCACGCGATATTGCCGAGCTTTCCTCCAGCATGGTGATGGGACTCACCGGCCCGGAAGGCTGGGAGGAAACCGTGCGTCGCTATGTGCCCGGCGCGGTATTCCGCGAACTCGGCCGCCGCTGTGCGGATGCGGAATGATGTTCCTGCTCAATGGTGATGCGCGATTTTCCCCGCCAATCGGCTGGTCAATCGATCCACTTTGAGAGTGTGCTGAGCAGTTCCGGCGTTCGACGCACGCGGAACGACTCCCCGGCTTCGAGGGTGAGCCGGCGCCCGGCGCTGTTTTGAAAATGAAGGACGACCGGCGTGGTGCCCGGGCTGGCGGCGAGGGCGCTCTGGATATCGTGAAGGTCGATGGCGGTGTGGCGGGTCGTCCATAGGGTGAGTTCAAGCGGGCCTTTGCCATTCGCGGCGGCGCGTGATTTCGTCTGGAGCGGGGAAATCGAGTATCCAGTGAGGCGGCGTCCGCCGGTGCGGTCGTCGAGTTGGACCGCGCATTTGAGGCTGATCGTGTTGCCGGGCACCAGCGTGCCATCGTCGCGCGCGGGCACGAACGTCTCCCCCCAGAGCATGATCTCGGCCGAGCCGGTGAAGTCCTCCAGCACGAGAATGCCGAACGCCTTGCCGGTCTTCGTGGTCTTCGCCTCGATCGAGCGGATCATCCCGGCGAACGGATGCCGCGCGCGCGGGTCGTCGGTCGGGATTTCCTCGACGAGACCGAGCTTGCGGTAGCGGTCTGAGTCGATCACCCCGCGGAACTTGTCGAGCGGGTGGCCGGTGACGTAGAATCCTAACAATTCTTTCTCGTGGCCGAGTCTTTCGTCCTTGCTCCACTCCTCGACGGCGGGGTGGCCGCCATGGTTGGAGGTGCTGGATGCGGCGGCGGGCGCGGCGAAGTCCATGGCGTCGAAAAGCGAGACCTGGCCGGAAGCCCGGTCGCGCTGGGCGGAGGAGGCGGACGCGCAGATCTGCTCAAGGCGGTTGAACATCGAGGCGCGGGTCTCACCGGTCCAGTCGAGCGCGCCTGCCTTGACGAGGTTTTCAAGGATGCGCTTGTTGACGGATTTCGAGTCGAGCCGGGTGGCGAAATCCTCGATCGAGGTGAATTTCCCGTTTGCCTCGCGTTCGGCGATGGCCGTGGCCATCGCGCCTTCGCCGACGTTTTTGATGGCGGCCAGCCCGTAGCGGATCGCAAGGCCGCCGCTCGGCGTGTGGCCCGGGGTGAAGCGCAACTGCGAGGCATTGAGATCCGGTGGCATGATGTCGATGCCCATCCGCTGGCATTCGGAAACGAAGACGCCGATCTTGTCGGTGTTGTTGATCTCGTTGGAAAGCAGCGCGGCCATGAATTCGACCGGGTGGTTGGCTTTGAGCCAGGCGGTCCAATAGGAAATGTGGCCGTAACAGGCGGAGTGGGATTTGTTGAATCCGTATCCGGCGAACATCTCGATCTTGTCGAAGATTTTCCCGGCAAGGTCGGGGCCGATGTTGTTGCTCGACGCACATCCGAGAATGAAGCTTTCGCGCTCCTTCGCCATCTTCGCGGCGTCCTTCTTGCCCATCGCGCGGCGCAACAGGTCGGCGCCGCCGAGCGTGTATCCGGCGAGCAGCTTGGCGGCGTTCTGCACCTGCTCCTGATAGATCATCACGCCGTAGGTGTTGCCGCAGACTTTCTCTAACAAAGGATGCTCATACATCGGCTTCTTGCGGCCGAGCTTCACGTCGAGCATCTGGTCGATGAACTGCATGGCGCCGGGGCGGTAGACGGCGATCAAGTCGATCACGTCGTCGATGCTCTGGATGTGGTATTTCCGGCAGGTCTCGACCATGCCCCCGGATTCCAACTGGAACACGCCGAGGGTGTCGCCGCGGTTGAGTAGATCGAAGGTGGCCGGGTCGTCGAGCGGGACGTGGTCGATGTCGAAATCCGGTTTGATGCGACGGATATGTCGCGTTGCTTCCTGGATGACGGTGAGGTTTTTCAACCCGAGGAAGTCCATCTTGAGCAGGCCGACATCGGTAATCGCCCCCATGTCGTATTGGGTGACGACTTCGCCCTCGTTGCCGCGTGTGAGGGGCACGTGTTCGTCGAGCGGGCGGTCGCCGATGACGATGCCTGCGGCGTGGATGCCGACGTTGCGGTTGAGGCCTTCGAGCTTGAGCGCGTAGTCCCACAGTTCGCGGTAGGTGGTGGATGCTTCGACGAGGTCGCGGATTTCGGCTTTCGCCTCCCACTCGCTCTTGAGGGTGACGCCGGGCTTGGGCTCGATCATTTTCGCCAGGCGATCGGCATCGCCGTAGGAGACGCCCATCACGCGGGCGACGTCGCGGATCACGGATTTCGCACCGAGAGTGCCGTAGGTAATGATGTGGGAAACCGAGCGTTCGCCGTATTTTTTTCGGACGTAATCGATCACCTCGGCGCGGCGGGATTGGCAGAAATCGATATCGACGTCGGGCGGCGAGACGCGTTCCGGGTTGAGGAAGCGCTCGAAAAGCAGGCCGAACTTGAGCGGGCAGATGTTGGTGATGCCGATGGCGTAGGCCACCAGCGAGCCGGCGGCGGATCCCCGGCCGGGACCGACCGGGATGTCGTGGTCGCGCGCCCATTGGATGAAATCGGCGGTGATCAGGAAGTAGGATGCGAAACCGAGGCTGTTGATGGTGTCGACCTCGTAGGTGATGCGCTCCTGGATCTCGGGGTCGGCGGCTTTCTTTTCTCCATAGCGTTTGACCAAGCCCTCCTGGCAGAGACGCATCAGGTATTCCTCGCGTGGCGAACCATCGGGCGTGCCGAATTGCGGGTATTTCTCGGAGGAAGTTGCGTCGAGCTTGATTTCCACATTGCAGCGCTCGGCGATTTCCAGGGTGGCGTCGCATGCGCCGGGGACGTCGCAGAAAATCGCGCGCATCTGATCGGCGGTTTTGAAATACACCTCGGGAGTGTAGCGCATGCGGTTTTCATCGATCAGGCCCTTGCCCGTGCCGATGCAGATCATCACGTCGTGGGCCTCGTGATCGTCGCGGTGGAGGAAGTGAACGTCGTTGGCGGCAACCGGGCGGAGACCGAATTCGGCGGCGAGCTTGAGCAGGCCCGGGGTGACGATGCGTTGCGGTTCGAGGCCATGGTTGTGGATCTCGACGTAGAGGTGATCGCGGCCGTAAATCTCAACAAGGGTGGCGAGTGTCTCACGCGCCTTGTCTTCCTGCTCGGCGCGGAGCCATTCGTTAACCGGTCCGGTGATGCACCCGGTGAGGCAGATGATGCCTTTGGAATATTGCCTGAGCGTGTCGTAATCGACGCGGGGCTTGCCGTAATAAAGGCCTTCGAGGTGGCCTTTGGAAACGAGCTTGGAAAGATTCGTCCACCCCTCGTTTGTCTCGGCAAGCAGGGTGAGGTGGGTGGCGCGTTTGCGGCCGGGAATTTCCTTCTTCTCGGCCATGTCGCCGGGTGCGAGGTAGATTTCGCAGCCGAAGATCGGCTTCACCCCGGCTTCCTTGCAGTTTTTGTAAAACTCAATGGCCCCGTAAAGGTTGCCGTGATCAGTGATGGCGACGGCGGGCATGCCAAGCTCGGCGGCGCGCTTGGCGAGCTGCTTGGTGCGGATCATGCCGTCAAGCAGCGAGAATTCGGTGTGGACGTGGAGGTGGACAAACGAGGCGGACATCGGACGACGCACAAGGTGCGGAAACCTCGCGCCGGGGGCAAGGCGGAAGGGGCAAACCTGTAGCGGCGTCTCTATGAGCGCCGAAGCAAATGCCTAAGCGAATGAAACTCCGCGCTCTCCCATGGCCTCGGCGCTCATAGAGACGCCGCTACAGGCTGTCATGCGACTCAATCGTGCTGCCATAGTGGCATCATTATAATTCGCGCACGTCGAGCCAACGTTCACGGCGAAACCAGGTTTCCTGGCGTTTGGCGTATTGGCGGGTGGCGGTGTTGATTGCTTCCTCGCATTCGGCGCGGCTGGTTTTTCCGGCGAGATGGTCTTGGATCTCGCGAAAGCCGATGATCTTCAAGCAGTTCGGCCCGGGGCAGGGTAGGGCGGCGACTTCTTCGATGGCCCCGAAATCGAGCATCGCCCGTGTGCGGCTGGCGATGCGGGCGTGGAGATCGGCGCGCGGGCGGACGATCCAGATGCCGCGAAGCCCCGCCTCAACCTCGGCGGTGCGGGTCGCCCATTGGTCGCGCAGGTCCGATGCGCGCTTGCCGGTGACGAGGCAGATTTCAAGCGCACGGGAGACGTAGCGGCGGTTCTGCAGGGCGGTGCGCGCAGCTTCGGCGGGGTCGAGCTCGCGGAGTTGGGCGACGAGGTCTTCGAGCGGGCGGGCGTCCATTTCCGCGCGCATCGCATCGTCGCCGCGCGGGAGGGGGGCCGGACCGTGGGTGAGGAATTTCAGGTAAAGCCCGGAGCCGCCGGTGACGACCGGCGTCTTCCCGCGAGCTTGAATTTCCTCGATCACCGGGCGGGCGAGGCGGAGGTATTTGCCGGCGTCGATCGCCTCGCCGGGATCGAGGATGCCGTAGAGGTGGTGGGGGACGGTGGCGAGCTGGGAGGCGTCGGGCGCGGCGGTGAGGATTTCGAGGCCGCGGTAGAGTTGGAAGGCATCGGCATTGACGATTTCGCCGTCGTGCTCGCGCGCGATCTCGATGCCGAGCGCGGATTTTCCGGATGCGGTGGCTCCGCAGATGTAAATGGGTTCGGGCATCGCAGTGTTATCGGGCTGGTTTTACCACTGAGTCACTGAGAACCACTGAGGGCACTGGATAGAATTTTTCTCAGTTTAAATCAGTGGTTCTCAGTGATTCAGTGGTAAATGGCGCTGCCTGCCATAGGGGTGTTAGAAAGGAAACTTTCCGCCGGGTTTGCCGCCGCCGAGTTTTTTCATCATTTCGCTCATGTCGCCCATGCCCGGCATTTTGCCGCCGCCGGGGCCGCCCATGCCGCCCATTTGTTTCATCATGTTTTTCATTTTTCCTGGCGACTTCATCATTTTGCGCATCTGGCCGAATTGTTTGATGAGCTGGTTCACCTCCATCAGCGAGGTGCCGGAGCCGGCGGCGATACGCTGACGGCGGGTGCCCTTGATGATTTCGGGGCGGCTGCGCTCGTGGGGCGTCATCGACAGGACGATGGCTTCGGTGCGCATCACGCGCTTGTTGTCGAATGCGCCTGAGGGGAGTTGTTTCTTGATCTTGGAGAATCCGGGCATCAGGCCGAGCAGGCCATCGAGCGGGCCGAGATTGCGGATCATGCGCATCTGGTCGAGGAAATCGTTGAAATCGAACTTGCCCTCCTGCATGCGCTGCATCGAGCGCATGGCGTCGGCTTCATTCACCTGGTCGGCGACTTTTTCGACCATGCCGACGATGTCGCCCATGCCGAGGATGCGGTCGGCCATGCGGCTGGGGTGGAACTCGCTGAGTTGGTCGGATTTTTCGCCCTCGCCGATGTATTTGATCGGCTTGCCGGTGACGGCGCGCATCGAGAGCGCCGCACCACCACGGGCGTCGCCATCCAGCTTGGTGAGGATGATGCCAGTGATGCCGACCGCTTCGTCGAAATGGGTGGCAACGGAAACGGCTTGCTGGCCGGTCGCGGCGTCGGCGACGAGCAGCGTTTCGCGCGGGGCGACGAAGGCGTGCAGGCGTTTGAGCTCGGCGACGAGTTTTTCATCGATCTCTTGGCGACCCGCGGTGTCGAAAATGAGGACGGTGCCGTTCTGCTGTTCGGCCCAGGCCAGGGCCGCTTTGGCGGCATTCAGGACGTCGGTCTCGCCCGGTTCAGGGGTGAAACATGGCACGTCCACCTGTTCCGCGAGTCTGGCAAGCTGGTCGATGGCAGCCGGGCGGTAGAGGTCGCACGCGATGAGGAGTGGGCGGCGGCCTTCTTTCTTCAGGCGCAGCGCGAGCTTGGCCGAGGTGGTCGTTTTTCCCGCACCGTTGAGGCCACAGATGAGGATGCGCGCGGGCGGGTTGAGGTCGAGGGGGACCTGGTCGCCGCCGAGCAGGACGGTGAGTTCGTCCTGGAAGATTTTGACGATCTGCTCGCCGGGCTTGATCGATTTGAGGACGTCGGCACCGATCGATTTCTCCTTCACCTTGTGGATGAAGTCCTTGGCGACGCCGAATTCGACGTCGGCCTCGAGCAGGGCGATGCGGATGTCGCGCAAGGCGTCGGTGATGTTCGATTCGGAAATTTTCCCAACACCGCGCAAGTTGCGAAACGTCTTGTCGAGTTGGTCGGAGAGGCTGGAGAACATGGCGGGAAGATCCTTGGCTGAAGGCCATCACTGAGCGCCGGGATGGCATTTCGATCAAGTTTTATGTGGGGATGTTGTGCAGAGCTCGATTTCTTTTCATGCGAAAACCCGTTCGCCAAATGCGGTCCCCCCCCCCAATCGCCCAATGCCGATCCCATGCATGAGGTGATGAATCAAGGAGGAGGCGAAACGTGTTCGCCGACGTCCATGAGCTGGCAATATAGATTCGAGGATGCACCGGGCATTGGCATTTCTATGGACCTCGGCGGACAGGCTCCGCCGCTTGATCTTGGGTGTTGGCTTTTGGAGGATAATTTCAGCCCATTTTGCATGGATTTCCCTTATTCTAAAATCAATTTAGCGTACAGATTATTGATGCGGCCGCATCAATAATCTGTACGCAACGTGGGGATTGGCGTGGTTGGAGTGATTGGCGTGGCTCCTTGGAATTACCTGATGGGCGAAGCTTTCTGCGGTTTGCTTGGGAGTCTGCGGGGCCGAATGAATGCAGCGTGCCACAGAGGGGGAGGCCGGATGGGGGACGAAAAACGCCCGCGCGGCGCGGGGGCCGGGCGGGCGTAGTGTGATAGGGATTTCGCTTAGCGGTTTTTGAGGACCTTCATTTTGGCGACGCCGAAGATGGCGTCGTCGCCGAGCTCTTCCTCGATGCGGAGGAGCTGGTTGTATTTGGCGATACGGTCGGAGCGGCTCATCGAGCCGGTCTTGATCTGGCCGCAGTTGGTGGCGACGGCGATGTCGGCGATGGTGCTGTCCTCGGTCTCACCGGAACGGTGGGAGAGCACGGAGGTGTAGCCGTTCTCCTTGGCGAGCTCGACGGCGTCAAAGGTCTCGGTGAGGGAACCGATCTGGTTGACCTTGACGAGGATGGAGTTAGCCACGCCGAGATCGATGCCCTTCTGCAGGAACTTCGAGTTGGTGACGAAGAGGTCGTCGCCGACGAGCTGGGTCTTGGCACCGAGTTTGTCGGTGAGAGTTTTCCAGCCGGCCCAGTCGTTTTCGTCGCAACCGTCCTCGATCGAGATGATCGGGTATTTCTTCTGGAGCTTGGCGTAGTAGGCGACGAGTTCCTCGGCGGATTTGACGGATTGATCGGACTTCTTGAAGACGTATTTTTTCTTCTTCTTGTCGAAGAACTCGGAAGCGGCGACGTCGAGGGCGATGGCGATGTCCTCGCCGACTTTGTAGCCGGCTTTTTCGATGGCCTTGCAGATGGTGGCGAGGGCGTCGTCGGCATCCTTGAGGACGGGGGCGAAGCCGCCTTCGTCGCCGACGGCGGTGGAGAGGCCGCGATCGTGGAGGACTTTCTTGAGCGAGTGAAACACTTCGGCGCCGTAGCGGACGGCCTCACGGAAGGTGGGGGCGCCGATGGGCATGATCATGAATTCCTGGAAGTCGATGGGGGCATCGGAGTGCGCACCGCCGTTGATGATGTTCATCATCGGCACGGGGAGGGTCTTCGCATTGGGGCCGCCGAGGTATTTGTAGAGCGGCACGCCGAGGGCGGTGGAGGCGGCTTTGGCGACGGCCATGGAAACGCCGAGGATGGCATTGGCTCCGAGAACCTTCTTGTTCGGGGTGCCGTCGAGCGCGATCATGGCGGCATCGATGGCGGCTTGTTCGGTGGCGTCGAAGCCGAGGAGCTCGGGTGCGATCTTGCTGTTTACGTTTTCGACGGCTTTGAGCACGCCTTTGCCGAGGTAGCGTTTCTTGTCGCCATCGCGGAGTTCGCAGGCTTCGTGTTCGCCGGTGGAGGCACCGGAGGGAACTGCGGCGCGGCCGATGGCTCCGCAATCGAGCAGGACGTCGACTTCGACGGTGGGATTGCCGCGGGAATCGATGATCTCGCGTCCGCGGATTTCAATGATGGTGGTGTGGTCCATTTCAGTTTGCTAGTTTTCAGTTTTCAGTGGGAAGGGCAGGTTCGGGCGGACTGAAGTCCGCGCTCCATTCGTTCAGGGGTTGAAGGGGGCGATGGATTTCACGGTGAGCGTGTAGAGTTGTTCGCTCTGCATGTCGCGGACTTGCACTGTCTCGCCGGGGACGCGGCCCATCAGGGCTTTGCCGACTTCGGAAAGGTAGGAGACGAATTTCTTGTCAGGATCGGAATCCCATGCGCCGAGGACGGTGATGGTCTCGGGGGTGCCGTCGTCCTTGGTGAGTTGGACGATGGTGCCGATGTTGACGGAGTCGGCACTGGAGCCCTTGAAATCGCTGCCGCGGGCGCGGGCGATGTCGCGCTCGAGTTCCTGTTTGCGGTGCATGAGGACTTTCTGCATGTCCTTGGCGGACTTGTATTCGAAGTTCTCGCGGAGGTCGCCGTAGGAGCGGGCGATGGAGATGTCCTTGGTGTTTTGCGGAATGCGGTTGTTGGCGATGTCGTCGAGTTCGGCCTTTTTCTTTTCGAGCGATTCCCAGGAGACGAGAAGCGGTTCCTCGCGCTTTTGTTTGTTTTCGCCGTTGACGAGCTCGGCGGTCTCGGGCTTGGCCTTGATGATGCGGGCCATGAGCGATTTTTTCTCAAGGTCGGCGAACACCGGGCACTCCATCAGGCGGCGGCCGAAGTTGCGGGCTTCGTTGGCGTCCATCACGCCGACGAGGTCTGCGAGCAGCGATTTGTCATCGCCGAGCAAGGATTGCAGGCGGGTGGTTTTGCGTGGGCCGTCGGAGAGGTGGTCGTTTTCGAGGAGGTTGAGGATGGATGCGCCGACATCGGCGGTGAACACATTGGCGGCGGTCGCTTTGCGCTCGCGGCAGACCCAGATGAGTGCATCGGGGCCGAGGGCGCGGCGGGCGATCGATGTGCGCAGGTGATCGACGAGGCGGGGAATGCCATCGCGCTCCAGCAGCAGGCGGGCGATTTCGGTGACGCCGCGTGCGCCGACCTGATCGAACACGCCGACGATCTTGTCGATCCATTCATTGCCAAAAGCGGTGGGGAAGGCTTCGAAAACGGCGCGCTGGCGGGCGGACGGGAGGTTGCCGACTTCGCTGGTGAGTTTGTCGGTGTCGGCGGATTGTACGAGGTCGGAAAGGCGGACGGCCTGGGGATCGAGCTCAAGCGCCTTGGTGCTGCCGATCACCTCATCGCGTGCGGCGACGAGTTGCAGTGCCTGGCCGAGTTGGACGCGGGCGGCCTTGCGGGCGCCTTCATCGATATCGATGAGGAGTTTTTTGAGGGTGTCCGGTTCGTTGTCGAATGCGCTGATGTCGGCGGCGATGGCTTCGAGGGCGCGGATCATGCCCTTGATGTCCTTGGATGCCTCGAAGTCGGCGAGCAGGGTTTCGGCTGGCGATTGGGCGGTGTCGCGGAGGACGATGGGATCGGTGCGCTTGCCGGGGATGGCGGCGGCGCGCGATTCGCGGACGGCCTTTTTCGTGGCGTCCCACCATTTCTTGTAATCCTTCTCGGGGATGACGGTGCCGGAGAGGACCTTCTCGAGGGCATCCGGGGTGATCGAGCCGCCGTGGCTTTCGAGGATGTGAATGACGGTGGCGACGGGGTCGGATTTCGCCAATTCGCGGAGTTTCTCGATTTCGCTGATTTTTTTCGCGCGGAAATCATCCTCCGGAATCCACTCGGTGCGTTGGAGGGCGAACTGGAGGTCCATCGACTGGTCCGAGTTGCGCTCGAAGTCGATGATGACGCGTTTCGCGGGAAGGTCCCACTCGAGGATTTTCCCCGCGCCGAATGATTTATGAATGCAGAAGTTGCCGGGAGCCAGTTGGGAAAGTCGCTCGCCTACTTGTTTTGGAATTCGGCCGGCTTCAACCAGCCTTGCCACGTCGGAATGCATGACGCGGAGGATGGGGGGTGATGCGGATCATGGCAAGGCATTCCATGGGAAATTCGGTGCATGGATGCGCGATGGGCGATTTGCAGGTGCTGGACAAGGCGGCGGGGATTAAAGCAGGATCGTGAGGATGAAACGAATATCGATGGTTTTGATCGGCGTGTTTTTGACGGGTGGGGGCTTAGCATGGGGAAACGGCGGCGGGTATTATCGCCCCGGCGTGGGGGCAACCGGCGCAATTGCAGGATTCGAGCCGGTAGCGACGGAGCATGTGCGGATCGTCGATGAGACGCTGATCATTCGCGCCGGCCGCGAGAGTGCGAAAGTCGAGGTGCGTTATCTGATGCGCAACATGTCGGACAAGCGGGTGAAGGTGCGTTTCGGGTTTCCCATCGAAGAGACCCGTGGGCAGGTGTGGTTTGACCAGCCACCGCATCAGAATGTGCCGAAGGCGCATCAGGAACCGGTGTATTCCAGGAATTATCAAATCACGGCGCGTGGAAAAGCGCTGCGGGTGAATTGGCAGGACGAGAAGAATCCCGAGGGGGACGGGCGCTTCAACGGGCTGAAGGGGTGGAATGTTTCGGAAATCACCTTTGCGAAGGGTGAGGAGATTGCGGTGACGGTTCAGTTCGTAAGCATGTATGCGGAGAAGGGATACGTTGCGGACGATACTACGTCGCGTGAGGCGGGGGTGTTCCGCTACCGTTTGTCCACGGCGGCTTGTTGGCATGGGACGATTGCCGAGGGGCGCGTGATCATCGAGGCGGATGGTATTGATCCAGCGGACATCCGGGTGATCAAGCCGGTGAATCGTTTCAAAAAAGACGGCGACCGGTGGATTTGGAATTTCAAGGACTTGGAGCCGACGCTGGACGATGATTTGGAAATCGAATGCCAACCGGCGGTGAATATCTATCAAAGCCAGTCAACGATTCCAGATCGCTACGATGTTCCGAATCACCTGAGGGCGGATTACATCGATCGAGGTGGAAGGTGGTCGATGATCCACTCGAATTATCAAGTGAAGGCGAGTTCGACTCTCGCGCCGGAAGGAGAGTATCGCTACGATGCAACGAACATCCGAGACGTGTGGGAAGATAACGCGTGGAGTGAGGGCGCGAAAGGCAACGGGGTGGGTGAGTGGCTGGAGCTCACTCCGGCAGCGGCAAAGCCGTTGATCGATATCCGCATCAAGCCCGGCTATCAGAAAACCACCGATCGTGGATTGGATTTGTTTACGGCGAACGCGCGACCGAAAAATGTGCGGGTCGAGCTAAATGGTGAGCATCGGTTTGATGTGGAGATCCAAGATCGTGAGGAAGAGGTGGTGATCCCGGTGCGGGGATATGACAAGGCGGTTCGTAAAATCCGTCTGACCTTCACCGAAGTTTATCCTGGAGAGCTATTCGACGACATGTGTGTGACGACAGTGAGACTCCATGCCCGGCTTGACCGTGAACCGCAAATCCAGCCCGAGCGATGAGGTGGGCATGGATGGTTTTTTTGTGGGCCGCAGGTGTGGCGGGAGTCTTCGCACAATCGCAGCGGCTGCCGGTTTTCCTTGCGGACAATCATGCCGAGTCGTTTGCGTGGATCGCGCGGACGTTTGATCTGGATGCGTCGCTTTGGCTGGTGTTGGTGGACGAGCACACGGATGCCTCGGCGGCGGAGCGCTCGGAGGAAATCCGCGAGCAGGTGCGGCGGGTGCCGACCTTGGCCGAGCGGGCGGATCGCATCGAACGATGGCGGCTGAGCGGGCGCTTGCAGGCATTCAACTGGATCGAGCCATTGATGCCGAGGCCGATCGAACGGGTGGTGTGGGTCCCGAAGGTGGATCTAACGAAATCGGATGCGGAGAAGATGACGGCGGCTGCGGTGGCCGCGCTCGATGGCAGGTTGGAGGTCGAGCCGCGTGGTGCGGGGTCGTTTGCCGGAAGGTGGCAGACGATGTCGGCGCGGGATCTGGAGAGTTGGGAACCAGGTGGATCACAACGGGTGGTGTTGTCGATCGACCTCGATTTTTTCGCCGGGATGAATGCGGTTGAGCAAGGGCGGGGAATCGAGCGGATCTGGCGGCGGGCGATGGATTGGCCGGGGTTGGCGGGAGTGAGTTTCTCGGTTTCTCGGCCGTGGTTGAAGGATGATGCGGAGGCGGATTTTCTGGTGGGCTTGGCGATGGGATTGGTGGCGCGCACGCGGGGCGTGGAGTTGGAAATCGACGCGTCGTTGGACGATCGGCCGGATGATTCCGCGCGGGCGGATGCGTTGGCAGACGACCCGCCGAGATGGGATGCGAAGGCGGCCTCGCCTGCGCTGGTGGCGAGGTGGGCGAATCTGGGATCGAGATTGAAGATGGCGGATCGAAATCGCGATTTTGGGGAACGGCATTCGCCGTTGCGGATCGTGGCGGACTCAGGCGAAATGGATTGCGATGGTGTGTGGCGGTTCGATTTGGAGAACGCTCCGGTGCTGAGGATCCGTGGCGCACACGATGGCACCGGGAGAGCACGTTGGTTCGAGATGCGGGCTGCGCGCAAGGCGTATGATTTCTTGCCAGAGACGCGACTCGGGAAGGACTTTGCTGATTCTCCTGCGCGTTGGGTTTATGAAGAGCGGCATGAAATCGGTGTGACTCATGATTTCGCGTTGGCACCGGAAATGTGGTCTCCGCGCGGGCCGGGGCGGGTGAGAATCGAGGCGGAGGTGGAAACGGCGCGCGGCTGGCTGCCGGTGCCACCGGTGGAGATTGGATTGTTAGAAAAAACGGGGTTCCGCCGCGGGCTGTCGGAGACGCTCCGGATGCCTTATGGGTTTGGCATCGCGATGCTGGAGGAGGCTGACCTCGAAGCCGTCGAGACAGGCTGGGCGGCGGATTGTTCGAACGCACTGATCCACGCCTGGCGGCGGGTGGGTGTGTGGATGCGATGGGGCGATCCGGGAATGTTGCGCTCACAGTTGGAAACCCTGCCGGATGGCGCGCCGATCACGTCGGAAATGATCGAGCGCGGGCTGGTCGTGGATTTCGGCAGGCATGTTGCGGCGGTTTGGGAGGATCGCGAACCTCTGGGTATCCTGGATGGTGGTGATCTGGTGTTCCATCATCTGGGTGGATATCCCGAGATCGTCACCTTGGCGCAGCTTGCGGAGACGAGGCCGAGTTTCGCGGTCCGGACATTGCCGCAGCCGGCGCGCCGCCTTACGATCAAACTCGCGGGCGATGTGGTGCTCGCGGATGAAAATCGCATGGTCATCGATGGATTTGAAAAAGGGGATGCCGATCTGTTTTTGGTGAATCTCGAAGGCATCCCGTCGATGCGGGATCCAGAGGCAAAGCGGCAATACGATTTCCGCTTTCCGCCGGAAAGGTTGGGATGGCTACGCGAACGCGGGGTGGATGCGGTGTCGCTCGCAAACAATCACGCGGGAGATGCCGGGCGCGATGGTTTGTTAGATGGGATGACTGAAATCCGCTCGGCGGGCATCGGGTCTTTCGGTGCGGGAAATAACGAGACGGAAGCCTGCCTGCCATGGATTTCGCAGATCGATGGAAAACCGGTGGCCGTGTTCGGTGTTTGCATTGTCGATGGCATGATTGCTGGGCCGGATGCGCCGGGGATCGCCCACCTGCCGACGCATCAACGCCACCTCGAAGCCTCCATGCATCAGGCCCGTGCATCGGGGGCGACCGTGGTTGTCTTGATGCACGGCGGCGACGAGTATCGGGCGGAGGTCAACGACTCACAACGCCGCTGGGCGCGCTGGCTCGTGCGCCGTGGCGCGCGAGTCGTGGCGGGCGCACATCCGCATGTGCTACAAAAGCGCGAAACACACGGCGGAGCCGAAATTTTGTATTCGCTTGGCAACGCGGTTTACCCTGCGGAATTGGGCCGCCGGGGATCGGGGCAGGTCAAGGAATGCCTTACTGCACCTTGATCCTGGCCATCCGATGGCGAGCCGGTGATTTGCTTTGCTACAGCCCATGATGATTTGATGGATGCTCTGGGATGCAGGTATGGCGAGCGCGGATTGGATCATGTCCCACGGTTTCATGGTTGTGCCAGTTCCACGCGAAGGCGACTGAATAGCTTGCCATCTTGAGCGATTGTGCGGCGGATTTTCACTTCGACCAAGTCGATGCCGGTGCCTGCACCGCCCTGATTCACGTTGATTTGCACATCTGCTCCGGCTGCGGCTGTGGTCCATGCGACGAGATCGCTGCTGTATTCCACCAAGATGGTGGTGTTCGTGTCGGCCGCCGCCTGCTGTGTCCTGCGGTAAGTGAAGACGAAGAAATCCGGATCCGATGTGTTGTCGAAAGTAGGAGTGATCATCACATCGTCGTTCGCGTTCGTCGGGTCGCCTCCAAGCACCCATTCGAGTGCGGTGGCGAGTCCGCCGCCGTCGAAGTCGACCGTGGGATCCGGGTCGGTGAGTCCGGGGAAGCTGTCCAGCCAAGTTTGGAATGGCGAGTCTCCAATGATTTGGATGACGGTGTCGTCTAGGATCGCCGTGCTGGTGTCGAGCGCGTTGCCCGCGAGATCGGTGATCACCGCGTCCTGCACAATCTGCAATTGCAGAGTGCCCTCGCTCGTCGGCGCGACCGTCACCTGATAAACCGCAGGGTCTCCGGTTTCCGCGACGCTGTTGATGAGTATGCTGGCGGTGCCCGCGTTGCCGAATGCCGACTCGGTGATGGTGCCGGGCATCATCATTTCGTCGAAGGACACGGTATAGACCACGCTGCCTGGATCGGGGAACGGCAGCGGGCCTCCCCCCACATTGTTCGCGAAGGATACGAGCGACGGCGCGACATTATCGTTCAGGTCGATCACGAAAAGCGGATCGGACATGGCGTAGATCGGGTTGGCTGAGTTCGATGACGCGCTTACCGTGTAGTTCGCACGGTCAATCCAACCTCTCAGGTTCCCGCTTTGGCCCTGCCTGATGTTTCCGCCTCCGGAAATATCCCTCAAGGAACCTCCTGATCCAAGATTGACACCGAACACATTGGTTCCGGTTAAGGGAAACGGCGCCCTGACTTCGTTCACTCCGTCAATGATGTTCTCTGTCAGGGTGATCGAGTCCCAGATCTCCCCTCCCCACAACTCTGTAAAATCGCTGGCGACAATGGTCTTGCCGTCAATGAGCACGATCGGATGACCGCTGCCATGCACGGCCGGGTTGGTTTTGGTGTTGTCGCGGGCATTCACGGTGCTTGTGGAGCCGAGAACCTTCCAGGACGCACCGCTCAGGTCCTGCCCGACGGCGTTGTTCGCAAAGCTCTGAGCCTCGGCGTTCCATGTATCGATGCTGTTCCAGCTGCCAAAGGCTGATGGGAAGGTCGTATCTCTCGGGTTGAGATTGGTGCTGGATACGAAAACCATCCGGAAGCGGTCGCCAGGTTTCCATGGCTCGCCAGTGGCCGGATTGATGTTGTTGTTAGCCGTCAAGTCGAGGATGTCCAGTTGCCCTCCGAGCAGTGACGTGGTGAATGTCCATTCCGAATCGCTGGTAATTCCCGGGAAACCGACATCGCTGAAATTGCGAAGGGCGGTGGAATCGATCAGCACGGCGTAGCTCCGGTTCGCCTCGAGCAATTCTCCGGGCTTGATGCTAAGGACATTATCGGCGACTGAGACTTGGCTCGGATCGTCCACCGGAATGGTCTGTGTCGTCGAGTCGTCCTCGAGGTCCTTGATAACGATGTCTCCGGTGCCGATGACCAGATTCTGATCGAACGTGGCGACGATGGTGGTTCCGATGGCGACCTGATTTGCCAGATGATCCGGGTTTCTCGACGTGATCACCAGTTGGTCGGTATTATGCGCGGTGGTCGTGAAGGACCAGGTGACGTCGTCTTGGATTCCGTTAAAGGGATTTGGCGGGGTCATGAGATCGGTGACGGCATCTTGGCTGATGTGGACCGCGTATGTGGTCTCAAAATTGAGCGGTGCGGGCGGAACGATGACCAGGTTCCTGCCATCGACCGTGACGGAGGCATCCGGAAGATTGATCGTGACGTCCGACGAACCGGATCCGTCATCAAGATTCCTGATGGTGACCGATCCTGTGCCCGTCAGCTCGATTTCCTTGCTAAGCGCGGCCACAAGGTTGCCGCCGGGGTATGCTGCGGGATCTCCATTCGAGGGGTTGAGCGACCGGATCACCGGGATTCCAACAATGGCATCGAAGTTGTCTTTCACTTCCGCTGCGGTCAGCACCCGGTTCCTATACGCGCGAATCATGGCGATTTGGCCTTGGAAGGATTGTGTGCTGGCGTTTTGACTTCCAATCGCCCCGGTGTGAAGGCCGCCGCGGGTGGCGAATGCACCCCGGTCCGTGCTGGCCCAGTTGCCGGTGCTCGTGGTCGTGGTGCCGACGGATGCTCCATTGATGAAAAGTTCCATCACCCCGGTGGTGTTATAAGTAGCAATCACCTGAATGAATTCCCCCGTGGGTGCTCCGAGCAGCAATTCATCGGCGTCGGTGTCCAGATTGTAATTGATCTCTCCGCCACCGGCAGTCTTGCGGAATCGAATATTATTACTGCGGATGGAGAGGCTGATCCCTGTGGTATGGTCGCCGTCTTCGAACAGGATCTGTCCGTTCGTCGGGCTTGGATTGATGTTATCCGGCCGGAACCAGATTTCAAAGCTGACCGGTTGGGTGTGCCAACCAGCGTTGTTGAACGAGCGGGCGATGCCGGTGTTGGTTTCGACGATTTGGGCTCCGCCCACGTTTTCGACTTTTCCTCCGGGGAACTGGAAGGCGTGGCTCAGTTGGGTATTGGATCCGGTGATGGCCTGGCGGGTCACCACGTTGCCTTTGGATTTGTCCAGAAGCAGTCCGAATCCGGTCGGATTGCCGTCAACCAAGTCGTTCCAATAGCGGTTCGTGTCACTGGCATGGGCGGCATCCACGTGAAAAGTGAACCCCGCTGTTGGAACGGGGGATTCACTCCAGGCTGCTGCGTTCAGCCCCAGGAAAAAAAGGGCGGTTCTAGGTATGGATCGATTGAGTTTCAGTTTCATGGGTTCGCATGTGGTTTTTGGGTTTGGGTATATGCCCATTGTGTCCGCCTTGTTTCCTTGGGTTTCGAAATTGGCGGACAGTGGCGTTTCTTCCGATTGAAAGATGTCACATGCCGCCAGCGGTTCCATGAGTTGTCGAGCAAGCTCGTCGGAAATTCTCATCTTTACTGGGACCTTGAAGGGGCAGGATGTCGGATGTGGTTCCAGTATGTATTCTGGCAATAGATTGGGATGCATGGGAATCCTTCTCCGCATGCATGGGGAGGCAAAAAGCCGGGAATAAAGCCGGCGGCTCCATCCGAAGCTGAGGCGTCGAGCCGCAAATCAGGCTCGCTATTTGAGCATCCACGCATGGCCTTGCAGGGTGCCTTGCCTCATGATTTCGAGATCATGAATCCGGATCTCGAAATCGCCCGCAAGGCCACGTTGAAACCCATCACCGAAATCGGCGCCTCACTTGGCATCGATGAGCAACACTTGGAATGCCACGGACGCCACAAGGCGAAGATCTCCCATGATTTACTGCGTTTGCTTTCCGACCGCCCGCAAGGCAAGTTGATCCTGGTCACTGCGATGAGTCCGCCGCCCGCGGGTGGCGGCAAGACGACCACCAGCGTCGGCCTTAGCGACGCACTTTGCCGGCTTGGGAAAAAATCCATCGTCTGCCTGCGCGAGCCGTCGCTGGGTCCGTGTTTTGGCATGAAGGGTGGTGCGGCGGGTGGGGGATATGCTCAGGTGGTGCCGATGGAGGACATCAACCTGCATTTCACCGGCGATTTCCACGCGATTGCCAGCGCGCACAATCTGTTAGCCGCGATGATCGACAATTACATCCACCACGGAAACGCGGTGCGCATCGACCTGCGGCGGGTGAGTTGGCGGCGTGTGATGGACATGAACGACCGCGCGTTGCGAGGGTTGACCGTCGGTCTCGGTGGTCCGGCGAATGGATTCCCCCGCGAATCCGGGTTCGACATCGTGCCTGCGAGCGAGGTGATGGCGATCTTCTGCCTTGCCGAATCGCTGGCCGATCTCAAACAGCGTCTCCAGCGCATCGTGGTCGGCCAGACCCGAGGCGGAACATCCGTGCGCGCCGAGGAATTCGGCGCTGCGGGCGCGATGACGGCGCTGCTCAAGGACGCGATCAAGCCGAACCTGGTGCAGACGCTCGAAAACAATCCCGCCATTATCCATGGCGGACCGTTCGCCAACATTGCCCACGGGTGCAATTCGGTGATGGCCACGCGCACCGCGCTGAGGCTTGCGGATTACGTGGTTACGGAAGCTGGATTCGGCGCGGACCTTGGCGCGGAGAAGTTCTTCGACATCAAGTGCCGCCACGCAGGCCTCACGCCCGCCGCCACGGTGGTCGTTGCGACGCTTCCGGCGCTGCGCTACCAGGGTGGCGCCTCGGCGAAAAACCTGTACGCGCCTGATGTCGCCGCGGTGAAACGAGGATTACAAAACCTCCGCCGCCACCTCGACAACCTGCGCAATCACTTTGGAGTGCGTTGTGTCGTCGCGCTCAATCGCTTTAGCAGCGATACAGTGGAGGAACTCGCGCTTGTGGATGCGCTCGGGGTGGAAACCGGAGTACCCGTCGCCCACGCCACGCACTGGGCGGATGGCGGAGCGGGCGCGCTCTCGCTTGCGGAAGAGGTGGTTGCCGCAGCCGATGGTCCTGTTGGCGACTTCCGTTTCCTTTACCCCGACGAGATGTCGCTCTGGGAGAAATTTGAAGCCATCGCCCGCAATATTTACGGAGCGGGGACCATCAGCGGCAACGTCTCGATTGACCGCCAGGTGGCGGCGTTGGAAGCCGAGGGATTCGGCAACCTGCCGGTCTGTGTGGCGAAAACCCAATATTCATTCTCCACCGAACCCGCCGCCGTAGGGCTTGCCGACGGGCACTCCTTGAAAGTGCGCGAGGTCCGTTTAAGTGCGGGCGCGGGGTTCGTCGTGATGATCTGCGGCGACATTATGACGATGCCCGGGCTGCCCAGAAACCCGTCGGCCACCAACATCGATGTGGACGACGACGGGAACATCACCGGGCTTTCGTGAAGCCGGGCGGCCGGTGGCCTGCCGTTTTGTTTTATAGCGTTCGGAAATTTCTTCTTACCGTGCGCATGGAATTCCGCTTGATTTGGCGCGTTGATGAAACTCGCACGACTTGGAGACGGCCCGGAGATTTTCCATACCTTGCAAGGGGAGGGAATCGGTGTCGGAACCCCCGCTGTATTCATTCGCACCTCACGTTGCAATCTGCATTGCGTGTGGTGCGACACCGACCATACGTGGAACTTCGAGGGAACGCCGTGGCCGCATGAGAAGGATGTGATTCCGGGATACCGCAAGCACCGTCGCGAGGATGTGACGTGGGAGCTGACGCCGGAGGATGCGGCCCGAGTGATTCTCGGATACCGTTGCCCGCACACCGTGATCACCGGTGGTGAGCCACTGCTTCACGAAGAGGAATTGTTGGAAATGATCCGCTGCGTCCGCGCGCTCGATCCGGAGCATTTCTTTGAGGTGGAGACCAATGGCACGCGCATGCCAAGCGACGCGTTCGCACGCGAGATCGGCCGCTTCAATGTTTCCCCAAAGCTCGCCAACTCGGGCATGGATGCCCGGCTCCGAATTGTGCCGGATGTGCTGGCGGGATTTGCGGCGATGCCGCAGGCGTGGTTCAAATTCGTCGTCTCCAGTGAGGCGGACGTAGATGAGGTGATGGCGTTGGTGGATGCGCATGGGCTGCCGAAGCGGCGCATTCTCCTGATGCCGGAAGGCCGGGATGTGGTGGAGCTCGACAAGAGCGCACCATGGCTGGCGGAGCGCTGCCGCGATCTCGGTGTGCGGTTTTCCGACCGCCTGCACATCCGGCTGTGGGGGGATAAGCGGGGGGTGTGAATTCGTCACTCATTGAGGCTGTGATCGGTTGAAAATTCGAGTAAAAATTCAGGTTGACGACCCAAACTGAAATCGGTCATATCCCACTCGTCCTTATGGACAAACAAACAAAATATATGAAACCTATTAATCCGGCAATAAAATACTAGCGTATATAGGGGACTATGTTACAAATCGGCATGGCAACGCGTGATGTTCGCAAAGAGAGTCCAGAAGTAATCCAAGAACTCCGCCGCCGTGCGGTGGAACTCAAGAAACAAGGATACACACACCTTATGATCGCTGATACTCTTGATGTGTCGGTTGCAGCATCCCGGCTTTGGTGGAGGCTCTACCGTGAAGGCGGTGACGCTTCCCTTAAACTACAGCGCCGTGGGCGTCCCGCTGGAGCTTGCAGGGTTCTCTCCAAGCAACAAGAGAAGATCGTGGTCAAGACCATCACGGACAAGACTCCCGAGCAACTCAAGCTACCCTTCGCGCTCTGGACGGGTCCGGTCATCCGGCGTTTCATTCATGAGCGATTCGGCGTTCAACTGCCGATTCGGACGCTGCGCTTGTATCTGAAGCGCTGGGGCTTCACTCCACAGCGCCCAAAAAAGGTCGCTTATGAACG
>JBLRWN010000016.1:0-58552 GCA_047921195.1 Luteolibacter sp.
CCGGGTTTTTCCTCGATGCGTCCGATGCCAAGTCGCACGGCATCCTCACTGACAACGCCTTTCATGCCTAACAGGCCGGGGTTGATGCCGTCTCCACGCACGGCATTGATATGGGCGTAGCGCCAGTGCCCGCAGAGGATGCTGAGCATGGCAGTGCCCATGACGTTGGGCGCGCCGCTGCCACGGTTGCCCGTGTAGTAAAGCGGACACTGGCGAAGGAACTCCTCCCAACGCCCGCCGACATGCAGGAACTGGAAAAAGAACATGAGTTGGCCTTCGCGGGTCACGGGGGCCTGGTCGTCCCACTCGGCGTAAAAGCGGCCTCCTGGGGTGTCCACCGGCCACCGGCCCGCAGGTGCTTGAAGAGCGGTTTTGCCCTCACCCTGAGGGTGAGCCGAAATCAGGGACACGGATGCTTCCATTCCCTTGATACAAGCTGATTTGCGGCGTCATGGCGAGATTCTCATTTTCCTTTTTAGGCTAATCCATCCAAGCGCTCCCGGGGCCATCCCCAGGAGCGCTTTTTTGTGCCCACAACCCGCCGCAATAATTATTTTCCAGGAAAATTATTATTGCGGCCAAGATTTTCTGGATACATCCCGCAAGCACCCATTGCATCAAGCGGCATCCAAATTGACACGTGGCATCGGAGCGCCGATCGCATCCGCCACGGCCCGGAGTAGTTCGGTTTCCTGATCCTCGATCACGCCATCCGCGCTCACAATCAGTCCGCACATCCTGAGAAGCCGGGATTTGATCAAGGGGGTGGCGGCGTCGAGTTCGAGCAGCGCTTCAGCCACTGCGGCGAGCGAACATGCATCGGGCGGCAAATATGGCAGGTCCCGGCCGGTATGCTCGCGGTATTCGTTCCGCGCCGCCTCATCCATCCCGGCACCGCCGCCAATCATGGTGAATATCCCGATCAGCACCGCGATTTCGTGCTCGACCGCTTCGAGCGTCCGGTTGCGCATCGGGGACACCTGGCGCAAGCCGGTGCCGATCGCGACATTGCGGTCGATCACCTGCTCGAGCATGAACTCAAACAAATTCACTTCGCCGTCGGCCTCGATCAGCGCTCGGTTGGTGGCGATGAAGGCCTCAGCCTCGGCGCGGTCCATTTGCTTCAGCCACGGCAAGGATTGATCGATCCATGCGAGCTTCGCCGCGGACGTCTGCGCGTGGAGCTGATCGTGCCAACCTGCGGCGCGCAATGCGATTTCCCTTGCCTGCCGGGCGGTGATGAGTTCGATCCCCTGCAGCCGCAAATCCTTGTCCTCCGCCAGCAGAATGCCGTGCACCAGCGCCTTGGCATCGTCCTTCGAGCGCATGCCTGCGCCATCATTCTGCGACGCGAGTTCCTCGGCCATCATCGCGCCGAGCACCGGCCCGAGAATTCCATGATCGCCAAGCGCCCCGGCGGCCTTGGGCAATGGCGGCGGCATGCCAGGGAATCCCGCAGATGTCGCATGCTTTGCCTCCGGCGCGGTGTTCGCGGGCCGACTCTCGAGCATGCTGCCATCCCATTGCGGAAAAACCGCCTTGATCCGTTTCTCGATGGGCGGGTGGGTGGCCATGCTGAACTGCATCAAATCACTGCGCGCAAAAAACAAATGCCGGGCTTCCGAAGCGGCCGCCGCCTGGATCGCCCCCCCCTGCCAACCCCCGCCGACCTTGCGCAGTGCGTCGGCCAGGCCGGATGGATTGCGGGTGAATTGGACGGCCGAGGCATCGGCCAGATACTCACGCTGACGCGATACCGCCGCCTGAATCCAACGTGCGAAAAACGCGCCGATCGTACCGACGAGCCAGATGGACACACCAATCAACAGCGCAACCAATGCGATCCCCCCACTCTCACGCGAACGCCCCCTTCCGGCGTGGCGGGCAAGTTCAAGAACCATCCGTCCAAGGATCACCACCATCAATAAACCGAAAATCCATCCGGTGAGCCGCATGTTCAATCGCATGTCGCCATTGAGAATGTGGCTGAATTCATGGGCGATCACGCCTTGGAGCTCGTCGCGCGTCAGGCGCTCCAGCGTGCCCCGCGTCACCCCAATCACCGCATTGGCCGGATCGGTTCCCGCGGCGAAGGCATTGATCCCCTTCTCGTCGTTCATCACCCACACTCCGGGCATCGGCGTGCCTGCCGCGATCGACATTTCCTCCACCACGTTCAACAAACGCCGCTCGTTGAAATCCGTCGTCAAACGGTCGACTTCGCGCCCGCCAAGATCGCGAGCCACCACCGCGCCACCGGCCGAAAGCTTGATCAATTTGTAGAGACTCCCCGAAACAATCAGGCCGCCGATCACCACCGTAACAACGAGAAACAACCCGGGGTCGTAAAAATCGTAACCCGCCCGTGAATCCGACGCATCTTCGGCGACAAAGCCGAGAAACACGACGGCCATCAGGTAGATCACCGTCACCACGCCAAGCACGCAAAGCATGAACCACCAGACCAGCCACCGGCTGGTGCGGCGCGCGTTTTCCTGCGCCCGGAAGAAGTCCATCGGAGTGTGGTTAGAACTGAACCTTCACCACCTCGCGCTCGGCGACGTTGGTGATTTCAAACGACTCGGCGACCGCGAAGTTGAACATGCCGGCGATGATGTTGGTCGGGAACGTCTCGCGCATGTTGTTGAAGTGCATCACAGCGTCGTTGAACGCCTGGCGGGCGAAGGAAATGCGGTTCTCGGTGGAGGTGAGTTCCTCGGTGAGCTGCATCATGTTCTGGTTCGCCTTGAGGTCGGGGTAGGCTTCCGAAAGCGCGAAAAGGCGGCCAAGCACACCGCCGAGGCCACCTTCTGCCTGGGCCAGTGCCTTCATCGCACCGGGATCGCCCGGGTTGGCTGCAGCTGCCGAACGCGCGCTTTCAGCACCTTGGCGGGCGGCGATCACCGCTTCGAGTGTTTCGCGTTCATGAGCCATGTAGCCCTTGGCGGTTTCCACTAGGTTCGGGATCAGGTCATGGCGGCGTTTCAACTGCACGTCGATCTGGGCAAACGCGTTCTTGTAGCCGTTGCGCCCGCGGATCAGCCCGTTGTATTGCGCGATCACAAATAGCACCAGCAGGACGACGATGCCTGCGAAGGAGAGGAGAACGATCAGGTTTGTGCTCATAATGAGCGCAGCCTAGCAGCCCGTCCGGATTTGGCCATCGAAAACGAAGTTGGGCTCCCCTCGCGATTGCTCAGAGATACTTTGAGAAAGCCGTGTAAACTTCCGGCGGGATGTCGAGCAGGCTGTAATCCTTGGAAGACACAAACAACAGGCTCTGCTTGCCTTTGCCCAGAAGCTCGCCGTCGGCCCCGAAAATCTGGTGCTCGAGTGTGCAGAACTTGCGGTTGAAATCCGACACGCGGATTTTCACCGTGATGCGGTCAAACTCGCGCGCCTCGCGCACGAACTTGTGCTCGATGGAGCGGGTGAGGATGTAGAAATGCGTCGTCTTCAGATCGAAATCCGGCATCGCCTGGTTGAAGAACAACTCGCGCGTCTTGCCGACGAACATCGGATACATCCCGAAATACACGTTGCCCACCGAGTTGGTGTCCTGGTAGGTGGCGATCATCGAATAGACGAACCATTTCCCCTCGAAGTGCCCAGCCAGCGCGTGGCCGTCGGCCGGGGCCTCCACCTCGCCTCGCGGCGCGGCACTGGGTTTTCCGGTGATCGCTTGCAGGGCCGGGATTTTCGAAGCCATTTCGATCACCTCGTCGGCCCGCTCGTGGACGACACGAAGCAGGTCGGTGTTGAAAACCAGCCAGGCGACGTACGCCAGCGGCATCAACGAGGCGAGCAGCATCAACCCCGCGCCGGCGGTGATGTAGCCGAATGAGAACAACACCACGGAAATCGCCGCCAGCGAGAACATCCGGATCTGTGGCAGCGGTTGTTGGGAGTTCGGGACGAAACAGCGCGCGATCGCCAGCGCCGCGTAACCAACGAAGAACGACGCATAGAAGACCATGAAAAACTCCAGCTCCAGCTTCAGCGCCCATGCCACCAGCGAGATGAACGCCACCACGAGGAACGTCGGAATCGGCGAATCGAGCAGGCGCTTCGGCAGCATGCCGACGATCACGTTCTGGCTCTTGGCCACCGCGTTGCCAAGGAACCACTTCAACGCGATGTATCCGCTGTCGATCGTCGAAAGCACGCAGATCGTCAGGAACGAAAAATAAGCGGCGGGCAGCAACCCGCGGCTGCCCTCATCCAGGCTGTTGATGTATTGGACGATGAGCTGGTGGGCGTAACTGAATTTATCGAGACCGACATTCGCGTATTCCGCGACGTTCCCCTTCGACAACACCCACATCGCGAGGAATCCGTGGAATAGCAACAAGAGGAAAAAGATCAGGCCGCCGAAGAAATACCCGAGTCGGATCGATGCGCCCTCGCGGTGAATCTGAATCGCGCGCTGCCAGTGTTGCAGATCGAGCCACGGGCCGACGAGCAGACCGACGAGCAGCGGCACCGCATACGCCATCAACGAAGGTCCCGCCCACAACCCCGGCTCAGGCTCACCCCAAATCACCCGCTCCGGCCATACCGGCTTGAGGTGGAACAAAATCACCACGATGCACAAAACGATCAGCCCGGTGAACATCGCGTGGCCATACTTGATTTTCTGGATGCCGAATTCCTCGCCAAACAAACAACCCGCCGCCAGAACCAGGAAGGCTGCCAGCACGATGTAAAACGGGAACATCGCCTGGGTGATCACATCCGGAACCAGATCGATCGCACCAAACATGTAACGCGACAGCGCGAACACGGTGAGCGACAGCGCCACGATCTGATAGATGTAGAAGATCAGCCGGAATGGCCTCGAGAATTTATCGAAAAACCGGGCCAGCGATTCCTGCCCGCCCTCGTGACGCCTTGCGACGATATGGGTGAGCAGACCGAAGAGCATCAACCCGAGCGCGTTCGGCACGGCGAAAAGCAAAAGCCCTTGCAGACCGAACATGAACGTCATCTGGACGCTGAAAAACAGCCCCAGCCCCCACATCCAGGCCAGCGCCACCGAATTGCCCCACGCAAGGGCGTTGAAAAAGCGGAGATTCATTTGCGCGCAAAGCAAACCCGCGAATCCACCGGCGGGCAAGCCGCGATTCGACCAATTAACCGGCGGCCGCTCCCGTCTCACTTGACGCGCCGCAACCCCGGCTTAAACTGCAATTCATGATTCGCATCACAGCCGTCTCCTTAGTCACCGCGCTTTGCGCGATTGCGGAGGATGCGTTTCCCACGCCGGCAACCACCGCACCACCGGAAATCGTGGCGAGCGCTGTGGCCGCGGTGCGCCACCTCGGCGAGCAGGTCGTCCTCGGGCGCTACCATGTCGCCATCGAGAAGATGAACCCAATGTGGAAAGACCGCGCCGCCCGCCGGGCAGGCGGCATGGCAAGCCTGGAAAGACAACTTCAAGACGTCCCACGCCGGATGCTGCGCGACGGGGTGAGCATCCTCTCCTCTCACCCTCAAGGGGAGCCGAAGGTTTTCGAGGTGTCGCCGGGACGGGCGAATCCGGATGGCAGTGGTGAGATCATTTACACGAAATGGTTGATCTTCGTGCCCACCATCACCACCTCCCGCGTCATTCGCGAAAGCGAACCGCGCCCGATCCTTTTCGAATCCATCGGATTTCAAGTGGCGGTCTCGGACAAAGAACCCCTCGATTGGACGTTCATCGACGGCTCAAGCGTCACGGTGAACGAACTTCGCAGCATGTTCCTCACCCTGCCGGCGGATTTCGAATTGCCACCGATCGAATTGCGCGAAGCGCGGTGAGGTGCCCCCGTAGGCGCATTCGTTAGAGTGAAGGTGCGTTGTCGCCCTCGTCAACCAAGTCCGGAATGATGGTTTTTTGCGGGAGTTTTTTCCCTCCGACTTTGGCAATGCGGACGGAGATGACGGTGTAAGTGCCGTTTTTTTCGCGCCTTACCTCAAAGAGATCGATGGCCTCGAAAAGATTCACGAGTTTTGTGAAGCCGTAGGTGCGGTGGTCGAAGGGGCTCTCGTTGTTGATGCGGTTGGCGATGTTGGGGAGGTGGGCCCAACCATCGTCGTCGGCCGAGGCTTTTACCGCATTGCGCAGGGTGTTAATGAGTTTGGTATTCCCCTTGAGGTCGTGGCCTTTCGGGGCGGCGGGCTGTGCCGGGGAGCGTCCGGATTTCGTTTTGGGAGCAGCGCTTTTGGCGGGCTTGGGTTCTTCGAGATAGATGAATCGCGTGCAGGCGGCGATGAAGGGCGCGGGAGTTTTCAGTTCGCCGAAGCCGAATACTTCCTTGCCATCTGCGCGAAGGCGCTGGATGAGCGGCGTGAAATCCGCATCCGATGAGACGAGGCAGAAGGTGTGCACGCTCTTGGTGTAGAGCAGATCCATGGCGTCGATGCAGAGCGCCATGTCGGTGGCGTTCTTGCCTTTCACGAGATCGAACGACTGCATCGGCTGGATCGAGTTGTCGTGCAGCACCTTGATCCATCCACCGAGGTCGGATTTTGTCCAGTTGCCGTATGCGCGACGGATGTTGACCACTCCGTGGGCGGCGAGTTCGGAGAGGATGAACTCGATTTTCGCGGCGGGCGCGTTGTCGGCATCGATGAGGAGGGCGATGCTGTTGGGATGCGGTTGCGTCATGATGATGGTCTTGCAATGGAGTGTGATGGTTTTAAATGAAGTGACAAGCCAAGCGATGTGGCTTGGCCATCAGACTGGAGCACTCATGCCCGCGCTCCATTGAGTTCGGCGAGCATGGCCTCAAGACGCGTCGTCGCATCATCCGCCACCATCGTGGCGTTGAGGCGGTCGGCCCAGAGCGGAAATGCCATCGGGGTGAGGCGGGCGGTTTCGATCAAGCGCATCGGCTGCGACGCCAATTCGTCGAGCGCGCTGCGCAGGCGGGTGAATTCGAGTTGTTTTTCGAGGATCTCACGGCGGGATTGCGCGATGAGGAGGTTGTCGGGGTCGTAGCGTTCGAGCACTTCGTAGAGGAGGTTGGCACTTGATTGGAGTTCGCGCTGGGGTTTGGCGACGCGCCCCGGCGGCTGCGGCAGGACAAGGCCGGAAACGCGCGCGATTTCCCGGAACTGCCGCCGCGCGAGACCGGTGGCATTGAGACACTCGAGCAGGTCGTCGAGCAAATGCTCCGGCGCCAGCGCGCGGCGAAGGGTGGATTCGTCGAGCGCGAGGCCGCGCCTTGCCGTCAGAGAAAATCCATAGTCGTTCTGTGTCGTCACGATTCCCTCGCCAACGTCACCGGCAAGGCGGTGTGCGACCAATGCCGCAAGACCCTCGTGCACCAAACGCCCGGCGAATGGATATATAAACAAATGCCCACCCTCGCGCGTGGCGGTGAACTCGACAAGCAGCGCGTCGCCACCCGGCACATCCGACCACACCCGCTGGATGTCGAGAATCGGAGCCACCGCATCCATTTCCAACACCCCATCCGGCACGCCGTGAAGCCGCCGCCGCACGGCAAGGGCAAGCTCGGTGGACAGCGGCATTTTCCCGCCACTCCAAATCGCAACCTGGCCCGCGCCTTTGCCAGTGGCGGGCTTGACCGTGGCCACCCGGTCGCGCAGGCGGACAAGCTGGAGATGCCTCCCGGCAAAAATCCACTTCGCCCCCGGTCGCAGGCGCGTGACGAAGGATTCCTCGATCGTGCCCAGCGTCTTCCCATTCGCAAACCTTACCGAAACCGCCGGGTCCGAGGAAATCGTGCCGATCCCAAGCCGGTGACGCAGGATCAACGCCTTGTCATCCAACACCAGTCTCCCGCCTTCAATACGCACCTTGCGATAACGCGGATAGGCCGACAGCGCCTTACCTCCATCGGTGATGAAACCAAGCGCCCACGACCACTCATTGTCTGTTAGATCATGGTAGGCATGCGTCGTTTCAATCTCGCGCCGCATCGCATCCGGCTCGAATGGCTCGCCAATCGCACAGGTCACCAGATGCTGCACCAGCACATCGAGCGGTTTGCGCAGCGGCACGCGGGATTCGATGGCGCATTCGCCGGCCGCGTCGCGCGCGGCGGCGAATTCCACCAACTCAAACGCATTCGTCGGCACGCACAAAATCCTCGACGGCACGCCCGGACGGTGGCCGGACCTTCCGGCACGCTGCAACAACCGCGCAATCCCCTTGGGCGACCCCACCTGGATCACCTGATCGACCGGCGAGAAATCGACGCCGAGATCGAGCGACGAAGTCGCCACAACGCATTTCAACGTGCCATCCCGCAATCCCGCCTCCGCGACCTCGCGATCCGCGCGTTCGAGCGACCCGTGATGCATGGCGAGGCGGCCCTTCCACTGTGGCCGCAGCTCGAGCAGTTCCTGATACCAGATTTCCGTTTGGGATCGCGTGTTGGTGAATAGCAGGGTGGTCGTCGATCTTTCGATCTCGCACGCGACCCGCCCGGCAAGCCGGGTGCCGAGGTGACCGGCCCACGGGAAATGATCGATTTCATCGGGCACCAGCGTCTCGATACGCACCTCCTTGCTCTCGCGCGCCGAGATTTCCACCGAAGGTGGTCCGCCATTTCCCAGAAGCACGCGCCGGGCTTCCTCCAGATTCCCCAGCGTCGCCGAGAGCCCCCACACGCGCAGACCGGGGAGCCACGCCCGCAATCGGGCAAGGCACAATTCGGTCTGCACGCCGCGCTTGCTGCCAAGCAGTTCGTGCCACTCGTCCACGATCACACAACGGAGCGCCGCGAACTTTTCACGCGTATCGGCGTGGGTGAGCATCAGCGAAAGCGACTCAGGCGTCGTCACGAACGTGTGTGGCAAGCGTTTCCGCAGGCGGGCCCGCATCCCGGCCGGCGTGTCGCCGGTGCGCGCCTCGGCCTCAAGCCCCGGAGCAAGCGCATGCAGTGGCTCGCGCAACGCCCGCAACGTGTCCGCCGCCAGCGCCCGCAGAGGAGTGATCCACAACACCTCACAACCAGCGGGTTTCCGAGGCTCCCGCATCTGTTCGGCAAGCGGCCCGAGGTATACCGCCAGCGATTTCCCCAATCCTGTCGGCGCATGCAGCAAGCCGGATTTCCCGTCGCAAAACGCCTGCCACGTTTCCCGTTGAAACGAAAATGGCACCCACCCACGGGCATCGAAATACGGCTGCAAACACTCCATCGCACCGCACATTTCCGCCAGATCCAGCTCCCCGCAAGCCCTCAACGCACCCACCCGCCACAATATTTTTCCAGGAAAATTATTATTGCAGGCGCCACGGGTTGAAGGAAGAGCCCTCAACGCGGGACTAAAACCAAGTGGTTGCGCACCGCTCGGTTCCAGACCGGACGGCGGGTCAGCGGGCCACCGGCGACCTCACTGCCGGCCCACAGCTCCGACGATCTTCCGCCGTCGAGGTTGAGGGCGGTGTGCACGGAAAATCCGGGACCATGGCCGCCCGCGAGCGCCGCCGCAAGATCAGGCATCGAGCATGGGGCGGCGCAGCCAATCCACCAGCGGTGGCGGCCGTCCCAGACAATCAGCGTGCGGGGGCGGGGTTCACCGCCGTGGAGGCCTTGCACGGGCCGCCCGCCATCAACGAGCATCGGGCCGGATTGAAGCAACTCAGGCATCCGCCTTGCCGCAGCGGCACCGAGTGATTCGCGGCGCACAATCCGCGCGCCGCCATCCGAGGTCTGATGCCATACACCCGAGCCGATTGAAGACGCGCTGTTCCAGTGACCCGCCGCATTTCCACCACTCATCACCAAACCCAGTGGTTCGCCGCCGGGAGCGAAAAATCCGGCATTCACCGCGGCGATCCCGCCAATCGAGCGGGCCGCATGTGCGGCCGTGAGAAACCGCGAACCGGGGCCATCCTTTTGATCGACCACCTTCAAGCGATGGCTGCGCGAATCATAGGCAACCCCCTCAAATGAAACCCCGGATGCAGTCCACGAAACAAGCCGTGGCCCATGGATGGCCGAATCCGGATTCGCGGCAGCCTGTGGGGACGGCGAGATCGAATCCATGGGATCCGCCAGCGCCACGGGGGACGCCTGCACCGCAACGACAGGCTGTGCCAACTCGGGAACCGGTCGACATGCCGGGAAAATTGCAATCCATGCGAAAACGAAAATCACCCCGCGCGAGCGCCAGCTTTTCCGCGGTTCCGATTTCATCTTCACTCAACGGAGGCCGGTCATCCCGGTTGTTGATCGAGCTTGAACGCATCGTGCACCGCGCGCGCGGCATCTTCGATCCGGGTCTCGTCGACCGTGACCGCGATTTTGATTTCCGAGGTCGAGATCATGCCGATGTTGATCCCGGCATCCCCCAAGGCCTTGAACATCGTTGAAGCGACGCCGGAATGCGAACGCATCCCGATGCCCACGGCGGATAACTTGGCGATGCCGGCTTCGGTCTCGACCCGGGCGTCCTTACTGAGTTCCGCGAGCACCGGTTTCAGCGCGGCCTGCGCGCGGCCAAGGTCGTTCGAATGCATCGTGAACGAATGCCGGGCCAGCCCGTCGTGCGCGATGTTCGAAACGATCATGTCGAGGTTGATTTCCGCATCCGCCAGCGCGCCGAGAATCCGGCCGGACATGCCCGGTTCGTCCGGGATGCCGGTGATGGTCACGCGCGCCTGCGAGCGTTCGATTGAGACGCCGCGAATCACGACGTTCTCCATGGTTGGATGTTCTTCTAACACAATGGTTCCCGGGTTGTTGTTGAGTGAGGAGCGGACTTCGAAAACGACGCCGAATTTTTTGGCGAACTCGACCGAGCGAGACTGCATGACCTTCGAGCCGGACGACGCCATTTCAAGCATCTCGTCGTAAGAAATTTCCGGCAGCTTGCGTGCATTTGGCACCACCCGCGGGTCGCAGGTGTAGACGCCGTCGACGTCGGTCAGAATCTGGCAGAGATCGGCCTTCAATGCGGCGGCCACCGCGATTGCCGTGAGGTCGGACCCGCCGCGCCCGAGCGTGTGGATCGTGCCGCATGGTGTCACACCTTGGAATCCCGCGACCACGAGTGCCTGCCCGTCGTCGAGCCATTCATGCATCTGGCTCGGGTCGATATCGAGGATGCGTCCGCGCGTATGCGAGCCGGTTGTGCGGATTCCCGCCTGCCTGCCGGTCACCGATGCCGCGGGCACTCCGAGCGCGTGGAGAGCCATCGCCACGAGGGCGATGGACTGCTGTTCGCCGGTGGCCAGAAGGACGTCGAGCTCGCGCTCGGAGGGCTCCTCGCCAAGTTCCTTTGCCATGCCAATCAAACGATCCGTGGTTCCCGCCATGGCGGAAACCACCGCCACCACCTGGTTGCCATCGTCGCGCACGCGCTTGATGCGCTCGGCAACATTGCGGATGCGGTCGATGGTGCCGACGGACGTGCCACCGTATTTTTGAACAATCAAGGCCATGGCGGATGCGGGCGGAGTCAATGATTTCCGACCGCGCAATGCAAGCCACAACAGGAAATCGATCTACCGCGCGAAACCGCAGGCCGTAAATCGGCGAACAATAGGTTATTCATGCGGCTCGACCCGGGTGCCGAGATCCTCCAGCAAGCGCAACGACACCCGGATCGATATGTCGAGCGACTCCGGGGAAATCAGATCCAGATTGTCATTCGGCGTATGCCACCAGCGGAAGCGGGTGAAATCCCCGATGAGATTCACGGTGGGAATGCCCACCAAGTTCAGCGGCACGTGATCGTCGATGATCGGCCCCGCAGCCATGCCGAAGTGGCGCTCAACTCGCTCCGCCTTTGCCGCAGCGAAAACCGCAGCCTTCAGAGAGGGAGGAGTATCGGACGGTAGCGCGATGCGCAGATCCTTGTGACCAACCATGTCGAGCAGCACGCCAAAACGCGGCATATCATCACGGCCGCGCCAATGCGACGCGTAGTGTCGGCTCCCATAAAGCCCGTCCTGCGGCGTCATGTGCTCTTGAAACGCCTCCTCACCATCGAAAAACACCAACTCCAACCGCCCGGCGAGATCCGGATTCCGCCGAGCGATGTGGCGCGCGATCACCACGATCGCCGCGCAAGCCGATGCCGCGTCATCCGCTCCGACGAAATGCCGGTCCTTGTAATATTTCGAATCGATGTGCGCGGTGAGCAGCCCGTCGACCCGCTTGCCCCACACATCGCCGCCCGCCGAAGGAAACCTTGCGCGGACGTTCCCAAAGCGCACCCGCCCGATGGGGGCGCGTTGTTCGAACTCCTGGCCCGCCGTCACCCAACCCGCCGCCTCCAGCTCCGCCCGCACGTGGGCGCGCACCTTGTCGAGCGCTTCCGACCCAGGCGGCCGCGGGCCGAATGCAAGAATCGCCGCCGTCTGCGCATGCGCGTCCCTGCCAAGCGCTCCCGAGCCTGGCCCATCGCGCAAAATCAATGCTCCTGCCACCACAGCGGCCATCACCATCGCCGAAAGCATCAAACGAATCTTCATGCCGAATAGGATGGTATGGGCACACGCACCAACAATCGAAAAATCCCCAATTTCACCAATCTGCTTGCATTCCCCCCGTTCCAATGCCTAGTCCCTCGGCCCACCGGGTATGCCGGGACAGCTATTTTCATCATGGGCAAAATCCTCATCATCGCAGAAAAACCCAGTGTCATGGCCGATCTGAGCAAGGCGCTTGCCAAGCCACTCGGCAAATTCGAGAAGGTCGGGGCCTCCCGGGACGCCTTCTTCGAAAACGACAACGCCATCATCACCTCCGCCGTCGGCCACCTCGTCGAACTCCGCATGCCGACCGGCCCGAACGGCAAGAAACTTCCCTGGAACTTCGACGTCCTCCCCGCCATCCCGGCGAAATTCGAGCTCGAAGCCAAACCCGACACCGAGGCCCGGCTGAAGCAAATCCTCAAACTCGCCAACCGCAAGGACGTCGACTCCCTCGTCAACGCCTGCGACGCCGGCCGCGAAGGCGAGCTCATCTTCCAATACATCATCGACTTCGGCGGTATCACCAAGCCCGCCAAGCGCCTCTGGATGCAATCGATGACGCAGGGTGCCATCCTTGAAGCCTGGGACAAGTTGCGCAGCGACGCGCAAATGCAGCCGCTTGCCGACGCCGCCCGATGCCGGTCCGAGTCCGACTGGCTCGTCGGCCTCAATGCCACCCGCGCGCTCACCTGTTTCAACTCGCGCCACGGCGGATTCAACATCACCGCCGCAGGCCGGGTGCAGACGCCCACGCTCGCCATCCTCGCCGCCCGCGAACAGGAGATTCGCGATTTCAAATCCGAGGGATACCACGAAGTCCATGCCACGTTCGGCGTCGCCGCCGGTGAATACCTTGGCAAATGGATCGACACCGCTTGGAAGAAAGATCCCGAAAAACCCCACGGACGCCCCGAGCGCATCTGGGAGCGGCCGCTCGCCGAAGCCATCGTCGCCCGCTGCACCGGAAAGTCCGGCACCGTGGCCGAGGAAAAAAAAGCGCAGACGCAGATCGCCCCGCAGCTTTACGACCTCACCACCCTCCAACGCGAAGCGCCGTTCTCCGCCAAGGGCACCCTGCAAATCGCCCAGGCCCTCTATGAGAAACACAAGGTCATCACCTACCCGAGGACCGACTCGCGCTACCTGCCCGAAGACTACCTCGGCAACGTCCGCTCGACCTTGGGCGACATTGCGGCCTCCGATCACCCGAACGCCAGCCACGCCAGCGCCGTGCTCGCCGGGAAAGAGGACAACGGACCGCACCTCCACAAGGCCCGCCGCGTTTTCGATAACAAGAAGGTTTCCGATCACTTCGCCATCATTCCCACCGGCAAGACCGCCAAGCTGAGCGACACCGAGCAGAAGGTCTTCGATATGATCGTCAAGCGCTTCATCGCCGTCTTCTACCCGCACGCCGAGTTCGAGCAGACCACCCGCCTCACCACCATTTCGCATCCTGACACCGCCGACGTGTTCAAAACCGAAGGCCGCGTCCTCGTCAAACCCGGCTGGCTCGAAGTCTACGGCCGCCGCCCCGGCGTTGCCGCCGGCAAAGACGAACTGGTCGCCGCCACCCCCGGGGAATCCGCCGAAGCCCTCACCGTGGAACTCCTCGACGAGGAAACCAAACCACCCGCGCGCTTCACCGAATCCACCCTGCTATCCGCCATGGAAGGCGCCGGCAAGTTGATCGACGACGAAGCGCTGCGCGAGGCCATGGCCGAGCGCGGCCTCGGCACTCCGGCCACCCGCGCGGCCACGATCGAGGGCCTCATCGCCCAGAAATACCTGGCCCGCGACGGACGGGAGCTCCATGTCACCGGCTCCGGCATGCGCCTGATTGAGCTCGTGCGAGACATGCACATCGAAGGCCTCTCCTCGCCGCGCCTTACCGGTGACTGGGAATACAAACTCCGCCAGATGGAGCAGGGCCTCCTCCAGCGCGGCGAATTCATGCGCGAGATCATCGGCTACACCGAGGACATCGTCACTCGCGCCCGCGCCCGCGCCAATGAGGCGAAAAACAAGCAGTTCCCTGACCTCAGCGTCACCTGCCCGGCTTGCGGCGCGGCTTCGCTCAAGCAGACTGATGCCACCTACGAATGCCGCGAGGCCGATTGCAAATTCAAAGCGAAGAAGCACATCGCCGGCCGCTTGCTCAGCGAAGACGAAGCCCGCGAACTTTTCTCGAAAGGTTTCGTCGGCCCGCTCACCGGCTTCAAATCGAAGTTCAACAAGCCGTTCGACGCCGGCCTCGAAATGGACGCCAAGTTTAAGATCAACTTCAAGTTCGACAACGAGGAGGACGAGGCCCCCGAGCTCACCGAGGAACAACTCATCGGCGAAACCGAGACGCCGGACGGCAAGAAACTCAAGGTCTATCAGACCGACAAGGCCTACCACCTGCCAGGCCTCACCACCAAGAAGGACCCAAACGGCGTGCGCATCGGCCGCTCCATCCTCCAGTGCGAGATCCCGCGGGACCAACTCCTCAAGATGATCGCCGAAGGCAAGAGCGAAGTCATCAAGGGCTTCGTCTCCAACCGCACCAAACGCAAATTCGACGCCTTTCTCACCTTCGACCCCGCGACGGGCAAGATCGGCTTCGAGTTTCCGCCCCGCCCGGCTGCGAAAAAGGCCGCGAAGAAAACCGCGAAAAAAGCATCGTCGTAAGCCCGCCCTGATCCGGCCGGGGGTTACGGGATCTCATTGCTTTCCGGCAAGAAACTCCTCGATCTCGCGGCGGGTGCGGGTATTCAAGACATCCTCGCGGCGCAGCCACCCTTTGCGAGCCACCCGCACACCCAGGCCGAGGTTGTGGAGCGAAGCGGTGCGGTGGGCATCGGGGTTGATCGCGCAGAGCACGCCTTTGTCGCGGGCGCGGTGCCACCAGCGCCAATCCATGTCGAGGCGCATCGTCGAGCAGTTCAGCTCGATCACCGTGCGTGTTTCCGCCGCGCAGTCGATCACCCGGGCGATGTCGACCGCGTAGGCATCGCGCTTCAGCAGCAACCGGCCAGTGAGATGGCCGAGCATCGTGACGTGCGGGTTTTCCATCGCGCGGCAAATCCGCCGCGTCATGGTTTTTTCATCAAGCGTAAACGCATTGTGAACCGAGGCGACCACGTAATCGAGCCTCGCCAGCATCCCGTCATCGAAATCGAGCGAGCCGTCCTTGAGGATGTCGACCTCGGACCCGGCAAACAGGCGGAAATCGTCCCATCCTGCGTTGAGCCGGGCGATTTCCGCAATCTGCGCGTCGAGCCGCGCCTCATCGAGTCCGCGCGCTTGGAACGAGGACTTCGAATGATCGGCAATGCCGAGGTATTGCAAGCCGAGTTCCATCGCCGCGGCAGCCATGGCTTCGAGCGTATCAACCCCGTCGGACGCGGTGGTGTGGTTGTGGAAGGTGCCGCGCAGGTTCTCCAACACGATCAGGCGGGGCAGCCCGCGCGGGCTGGCCGCGACCTCGATCTCGCCGAGGTTTTCGCGCAGCTCGGGCGGCACGAATTCCAAGCCGAGCGCCTGATAGATGTCGCCCTCGTCATTCACCGTGATCGCCGACGCACCCTCGCCGGTGAATCCGTATTCGTTGAGTGACAACCCACGCTTGAGCGCGAGCGAACGCACCGCGACGTTGTGTTCCTTGGAGCCGGTGAAGTATTGCAATGCAAAGGGAAACTCGTTGTCGGAAACCGCGCGCAGATCGCATTGCAGGCCGTTGGCCAGGCGCACGGACGCCTTGGTCTCACCGCAGGCAATCACCGAGGCGACTTCAGGCAGCGCGGAGAAATCCCGGCAGACTGCCGCCGGATTCCTCGTCGAAACGAGGAAATCCAGATCGTGCAACGTTTCCTTGGCGCGGCGATAGGACCCCGCAATGGCGGCGCGCGAGACGTCGGGGTGCGACCGCAGCGTTTCGAGCATGTCTTCGGCAATCGCAGCGACCGCACCGAGCAGGAACCGATCGGCATAGCGCCCGCGCATGGCGATCGCTTCGAGGATTTTCTCCTGGGACTTCTCACCGAACCCCGCAAGCCCGGCCACCCGCCCGTCTTCACATGCCGATTTCAGGTCCGCGACCGATGCGACCCCGAGCTGATCATGCAGCGCCTTGATCTTCTTCGCTCCGAGCCCCTGCAGGTCGAACAACTCAAACAAGGTCTCGGGAAATTCCGCGCGAAGTTTTTCGTGGAAGCCGAGCCTCCCGGTGACCGCCATTTCGTGGAGCTTGTCGCTGAGCGCCGCCCCAATCCCCTTGATGCCATCGAGCTCACCCGCCGCCGCAAGCGCCACAATGTCGCCATCAAACCCGCGCACGGTTTCCGCTCCTTGGCGGTATGCGCGGATTTTAAATGGATTCTCACCCTTCAACTCCAGCAGAAGGGCGATCTCATCAAGAGTGTCGGCAAGCGTCTCGCGGTCGGTCATTTGCCGAAGCATAGACCGATGCACGCGCGCCCTCAAGCGCGGGCGCTAGTCCGCGGTGGCCGGCACCACCAGCGTGGGCACCTTGGCCTTGCGGACCATCCCTTCGGCCACGCTGCCAAGCAGGATCGAGGCCAGCGCGCCGTGTCCATGGGAACCGACAATCACAAGGTCCACGCCGCTTTTCTCGACGTGTTCGAGCATGCAATGCAGTGGGCTGCCCTCGGCGATCACACCGACGGCATCGGCAACGTCGGGCTGGAGGGAGCCAACGACTTCGTCGAGGCGATTCTGCGCGCGGCGTCGTGCTTCCTGCTGGAACGCGTGCATGGCGGGAAACTCATCGGGCGTGAATCCGTATGCGGTGTAGCTCGGCTCGGGCTCAACAACGTGGATCACGGTGAGCGAGGCACCAAAGGCCTTGGCCACCTGTCCGGCGGTCTCCAGAACACCAGGTGTGGCATCGGAAAAATCAATTGCGGCGAGGATCTTTTTCATAGCGTGTGTTTTTATCATTTTCCCTACGGCAAGCCAAGCAGGATCAAGCGCCGCACATCAAATCGCAGAATCGGCTCGAAACCCGGAGCGGAAGCCACCGGCGGGCGCGAGCACGCAACTCACAAACCCACCGATGGCTGTGGGAACATCAACCAAACAAACAAATTCGCTCCAGATGTGCTTGGAACATCGGTATCATGCCTCGAATTCGGCACCCTAGCCACCCATCCGCTTGCATTGCCTGCGCCGATCTTGCTCGATTGCGTTGCCATCGTGTCCTCGGCTGCCATGATTCAGCCAGCTAGCCGATGGCCGATCTTTTCCAGCCCAATGTTTCCGAACGCGAGATCACCGCGCAAGAGCCGCTCGCCTCGCGCATGCGGCCGCACACACTTGCGGAGGTGGCAGGGCAGCAACACATCCTCGCGGAAGGGAAATTGCTGCGCCGGGCGATCGAGGCCGACCGCTTCACCTCGCTGATTTTCTACGGTCCGCCCGGCACCGGAAAAACCTCACTCGCCGGAGTGATCGCCCGCACCACCGGATCACGCTTCGAGTCGCTCAATGGCGTCGAGTCGAACGTCGCGGAAATCCGCGCCAAGATCGACCAAGCGCGCCACATGCGCGACATGCGCGGGCAATCAACCATCCTCTTCATCGACGAAATCCACCGCTTCAACAAAGCGCAGCAGGATGTCCTGCTGCCGCACATCGAGCGCGGCGTCGTCCGCTTCATCGGGGCGACGACGCACAACCCGTATTTCCACGTCAATTCGCCGCTGGTTTCCCGCTCGCAGATTTTCCAGCTCGAACCGGTCGAGGCAGAGGCCATTGTGGGCGTGTTGGAACGAGCGCTGAATGACGCGGAGCGCGGCCTCGGCGGCAAAAACATCAACGCCGATTCCGAAGCCCTCCAGCATCTCGCCACCAAGGCGGATGGCGATGTGCGCAAGGCGCTCACCGCACTCGAACTCGCGGCTCTCACCACGCCTGCCAATGAAGCAGGGGAAGTCCGCATCACCTTGGAAGTCGCCGAAGAGTCGATCCAGCGCAAGGCCATCGTCTACGATGCCGATGGCGATGCCCACTACGACACCGCATCCGCATTCATCAAATCGATCCGTGGCTCCGATCCGGATGCCGCCCTCTACTGGTTGGCGAAAATGCTGCACGCCGGGGAAGATCCGCGATTTATTTCCCGGCGACTCGTCATCGCCGCCTCCGAAGATATCGGCCTAGCCGACAGCGGCGCCCTGCGCATCGCTCTGAACGCGCATCATGCGCTCGAATTCGTCGGCATGCCGGAAGGGCGCATCCCGCTCGCACATGCCACCGTGTATTTGGCGACCGCGCCGAAATCCAACACCGCATACACCGCCCTCGGCCGCGCGATGGACGACGTCGCCAACGGCGCCACCCTCGCCGTTCCCGCCCACCTGCGCACCAAGACGCGCAAAAAACTCGCGTCCGCGTCAGGCACCGATGAGGCCTCGCTCAAATACCACTACTCGCACGACTTCGAAGGCGCATACGTCCCGCAAGCCTACCTGCCCGAAGGCCGCAGGTATTACGAGCCCGGCACCCAAGGCCTCGAACTCCGCATCCGCGAGCGGCTCGAACATTGGCGGAAGCTGCGTGATGAGAAAATCAAGTAACCCATCACTCCTCGCTCCAGATCCGCGTGTTCAGATCGAGGTCTTGCACAAGTGCGAGGCGGTCGCGGATTTCGGTGGCGATGCGCTCCAAGTATCGAAATAAGCGCTTCATTTCCCGGCTGATGCGCTTACGTTCGCGGCGCATCGTCTTATGTTTCGCAACCTCATCTTCGATTGGTCCGGCACGCTGGTGGATGACCTTGGTCCCGTGATCGAGGCGACCAACGCGGTATTGACTCCCTATGGCATCCCCGCATTCGACCGCGAGACGTTCCGCCGCGGGTTCCGGCTGCCGTATCGTGAGTTTTACCATGATCTGCTGCCGCACGTGCCGCTCGATGAGCTTGAGGCGCGGTTCCGTCCGGCATTCGACTCGGCGAAAACACCGGTGACGATCCTTCCCCACGCCCGCGAAAAGCTCGACTGGTGCCGCGCGCTCGGCATCCGCACGTTTGTGTGCACGTCGATGGACGCCATCGCGTTCCAACGCCAGCTTGAGGAACTCGATTTGGCCGGTCATTTCGAAGCCACCTACGCCAGCGTGCTCGACAAGCGCGAGGTGATCCACCAGATCCTTGCCACCCATCAGCTTGATCCCGCCGAGACCGCGTTCATTGGCGATATGACGCACGACATCGAGACCGCCCGCCACGGTGGAGTGGCATCAATCGCCGTGCTCACCGGATACCAGCACGCCGAAGTGCTCGCCGCCGCCCGCCCGGATGTGACGGTGCCCGACCTCGGAGTGCTGAAAAACCTGCTCGAACGCCGCGCCAATCGCCAAGGCCCGGTAGGCACGGTGGGCGCATTGATTCATGATGGCCATGGCAACGTTCTGATGGTCCGCACCCACAAGTGGAGCGGGAAATGGGGAATCCCCGGTGGCAAAATCCGGCGCAATGAAACTACTGAAGACGCCCTCCGCCGCGAAATCCGCGAGGAAACCGGCCTCGAAATCACCGACATCCGCTTCGTCATCGTGCAGGACAGCATCGATTCGCCGGAGTTCATGCGGCCAGAACATTTCCTTTTGCTCAACTACGTCGCCCGCACCACGGCGGGGGAGACGCCGGACGTCACGCTCAACGACGAGGCCGAGGAATTCCGCTGGTTGCGCCCCGAAGATGCCATGGCGCTGGACCTCAATGCGCCGACGCGAGTTTTGTTAGACCATGCGATTTCCAACCGAATGATTCCGTCATGAAACCCGACACCATCGAGATCCGTCGACTAGAAATCACCACCCACATCGGTGTGCCCGATGACGAGCGCTCCACTGAGCAAACCTTGCTTGCGACCGTGCGCATGGTGCCATGTGGCGGGTTCGAGGGGCTGCACGACGACATCAAAAACACCGTCGATTATTACGCGGTGGCGCTCGAACTCCAGGCGCTCGCGTCCTCCAAGCCCCGCAATCTGATTGAGACACTGGCCCGTGAAATCGCCGAACACATCCTCCAAAACCATCCGGTCGCCGCAGTGGACGTGACAATTGAGAAACACATCCTGCCGGATACCGAATGTGTCGCCGTGCACCTGCACCGCGCACGCGCGTGAAGTGGCGGAGCGCCGAATGCATTCGGCGCTCCGATAAGGAATCAGAACCTCCAGACGAGGTCGAGCGTAAGGCGGTCGCGCATGACGCTCGCGCTCTCGTCGGTGAGCGGGATTTCGTAGGCGACGCCGACTTGCACCGAGTCATTCAAGCGCGAACGGAAACCGATCGCCGCCGTCACGAGGTCGCGGTTTTGGCCGGCATTCACGGCACCGACGTTGAACAGGTCGCCACCTTCAAAGGCGATCGCGCCGGGCACGGCACCGCCGAGCTGGCCGTTGAAGTTGTTGGTGCCATCACCCGCGTCCCACACGTGGAACCAATTCACTTCGACGAGCGGAATGAACCATGAGCAAAGCTCGTAACTGGCGTGCGCACTGACGAACGATGAGGTGGATTGTTCATCGGAGAACGGAATCTGCATGCCGACCGATCCGGCGAATTGCCATGCATCATGCATTTTCAGGCCGTTGAGGATCAGGTTTGCAAGCCCCTTGCCCTCGCCCTGCAGCACATCGCTGTTGCCGGTGGGGAATTCCACGGTCGCGGTGCCGCTGACGACGGTGCGGCTCGCGGGATCATGGAGGAAGGCATACTTCAGGCCGCCTCCGAGGTTGGCGAAGCCGTCCGTCGAGCTGAGGTTGTTGTCCGGATTGAAATCCACATAGCCATCCTTGGTGGCCACGATCGAGAGCCGCTCGTTGAGGGCGATTTCGAATTGCAACGCGTAGAGCTGCACATCGCCACCCACGGGAAGCTGTCCACCACCCGCGAGGTCGATGTTTTTCGGCAGGCGGTGGTGAAGGAAAATCGGGTGGATGTTTGTCGTCGGAAGCGCGAGGTCAAACAACGTCGGGTTGGTGATCGGACGCCGCACATCGGCGAAGGCATCGGGCGAAGTGGACGAAGCTTTTGTCGAGGTGGTTACGGGTGCGGGGCCGGCAAGGGCGACTTGGCCGAACAAGCCGGCAACGGCGAGGGGAATCAGTGTGGTTTTCATGAGGTTGCGGTGTGGCGATTTTGCCACGCGCATCGTGATTGGATATCAACGACTTGTGCTACCAAACGATTCTTACATGCTCCGCGTTTTTTGCTTGGATCATTCACCTGGAAAATGCCCGAGAAGCGCCTCGCAGAGCCGGCACGCCGACCACAATCCGTCCTCATGAAATCCGTATCGCTGCCAGGCACCGCAAAAATACCGCCCGCTCCGCAAACCTGCGTCATGAAGTTCCGCCAGTCGATCCTGCGCCGCAATGGCCGGTCTATCGAACAACGGGTGTTCGTATTGGAGTGTGGCATGCACGCGCTCCGGCGACACCTCACGATGCGGATTGATGGAGACGAAGACGTCCTGTTTTTCTGAAACACCCTGCAGGTTGTTCATCCAGTAATGCGTCGAGTGTTGGCCGTCCTCGATGCGGTAGTTCCACGACGCCCAGTTGCGGCGGACCCGGGGCATGAACGAGGCATCGCCATGCAGAACCGCGACATTCGATTGGTAGCGGAACGGCATGAGCAACTCACGCTCGAGAGCGGTCGGACGTTCGAGGAGTTCGAGCGCCTGATCGGCATGCGCTGCGGAAACAACGATGTCGAACACCTCCGATCCACCGTCGGCGAAAACCAATGCATTCTCCGCAGTCACCGCCATCACGTTTGCACCGGTGCGGATGCGGTCTGCATAGGGCGCGGTCATGCGTCTGACGTATTCGATCGATCCACCGTCCACCGTCCGCCACGGGTGCTGGGTGTCGAGTCCGAGGAAGCCATGGTTGTGCCAAAACCGCATCAGCGTGTGGGCCGGAAAACTTCGGATCCGCTCCGGTGGGCTCGACCATACGGCGGCCGCCATCGGCGCAAGATACCAATCGAGGAACTCGCGCCCGTAGCCGCGCGCGTCGACGTAATCGGCAAGCGCAAGGCCGGGAAATTTAGGCTCCCTCAATTCATCGACCGTCTCGCGGTTGAAGCGGTCGATCTGCAAAAGCATTTTCCAAAACCGCGGGCGCAGCAGGTTTTTCCGCTGGCCGAATAGCAGGTTCAAGCTGCCGCCATTGAACTCGAGGTCGATGCCATGATGGCGCACGCTGAAAGACATCGACGTCGGCTTCGTTGGCACATCCAGCTCGGCGAACCATTTCGTGAGCAATGGATACGTCACTTCGTTGTAGACCATGAATCCGGTGTCCACCGGGAGTTCACGATCGCCTTCGCGGATCATCACAGTGTTCGAGTGACCGCCGAGGCGACTGTCCTTCTCAAACAACGTGATGTCGTGCTTTTCATGCAACAGGCGCGCGCATGCCATGCCCGCGATGCCGCTGCCGAGGATGGCGATTTTTTTCCGACTCATGGGGTTTCGGTTTTCAACGTGCCGCGACCTTCCTCGATCACCCGCTCGGGCACCGGGCGAAGATCCCATATGACGCCAAGCCAGGAGAGCAATTTGAGTGCTCCATACGTCGGGTCGATTTCCCACCAGCGGAATCCCTGTCGGGTCGAATGCGGGTAGCGGTGGTGATTGTTGTGCCATCCCTCGCCGAGCGTGATGATCGCCAGAAGCAGGCTGTTGCGGCTGTCGTCATCCGTCTCATACCGGCGTTTCCCCCACACATGGGCCAGCGAGTTGATGAAAAGCGTGCCGTGCAACAGCACCGTGGTGCTCACGAAAAATGTCCAGAAGAAGAACTGCCACATCGTCACTCCGCTCGCCGGCCACAACCACTCAAGCAACGCGCCGATGCCCAGCATGACCAAGCCGAATGCGAACGGCACCACCTGATCGTAGCGGTTAAGGAAAACCAGCTCCGGATATTTCTTCAAATCCGGAATCGAAGAATAATCCGTCGGGAAATTTTTCATCGAGGTGAGCCAACCGATGTGCGACCACCAAAAGCCCTTGATCACCGGTGAATGGATGTCCTCCTCATGATCCGAATGCTTGTGATGGTGGCGGTGCGTTGCCGCCCACCACAGTGGCCCGCGCTGCATCGAGGAATTGCCGATCACAGCAAAGATGAATTGCGCGACACGCGAAGTGCGGAACGTGCGGTGTGAGAAATACCGATGGTAAAAACCGGTGATCGCAAACATCCGCACCAAGTAAAGCAACGCAGCCGTACCGACCGCGACCCAGCTCCATCCGACCCAGATGACACCAAGACACCCAAGGTGAAGGAAAATGAATGGCAGCGTGCGCTGCCAATCGACGCGCTCAGGCAGCGACTCGGGCGGCGGCATGTCATCCCGTCGGTAATCGGAATCCAACCAATAACCGATCGTATGGATGACGGTGCGCAGTGGGTTGCGTTTGCGGGAAACAGAGGGGGCGCTCATGCGATGGTGGGGACTTCAAATAAAGACCGATTTCAAAAATGCGCAACCCGCTTACTGCAGACGCTTGCGAATGATTCCAATGGCACCTCCAGCCACCGGCAGGCGCCCAAAGAAATTCTCTCCCGAATCCCAGAAATCCTGGTGGAACGCCACCTTCCCATCCGCTGTAAACCGCACCTGGCTGATCCCGGTGGAGTGCACTTTTTCCCCCTTCGCCAAAGCCGGTGCCGCGAAAATCATGGTCCAGCGGATGTAGTGGTCGGACCCGGAGCGCGCCATGTCGTCGATACTCACCTCAAAGTGCGTCATCGCCCGGCTGGTTTGCACGAAGTATGCCTCGATATCCTCCGCGCCACGATGCGTGACCAGTGTGTCGTTGAGAAACGCATTTTCACTGTAGGTCTTGCGGGTGTTCTCCAGAATGAATGCCTCGCTGCCGATGTTTTGGAGGAATTTCGTGAATCTCTCTAGTGCCTGGCGCTCCGCCACTGTGCCCGGGGCCGGGCCGGCTGTGCCAGCGCGCTCCATTTCCTGCCGGTAGGTTTCCACAATTTCCACTGTGGTGTTCGCAGGTGTGCAGGAAACCGCAAGCAGCCCGACCGCGATCACCGCCAGAATAGCACCGGCGGCAAAGGTGAGCGCAGGGTGAAAGAGTATGGTCATCATGATACCGCCCCATTCGCGCCGGAAACCGCACCCCGCAAGGGAAAAAAACGAATCATCGCGGTCTTGGTGGACAATAAACTTGGAGATTCGATCGCCCGCTTGCGTAATCCACCCCGTCATGCGCATCCCATCACGTTTCCTTGTCCCGATCGCCTTGGTTGGCATCTCCGCATCCATTCATACCAATGCCGCGCCAACCGCATCCGGCACCGCCGAATTCCATGGTGCATACGCCCGCTGGTCGCCCGAGGAAGTCGTCGTCGGCAACCGTCATTTCGAACGCAAATGGAAAGTCGATCAAGGGCTGCTCACCGCCACATCGTTGCGCGATCTGGATGCCGGCATCGAATGGATCGCGCGCCCGGCAAATGCACCGGCCCCGCATCCGGCGGGTGAACCCGCCAAGCGCGACCGCGAACTGCTCGGCACCACCAGCACCGGCAAGCAAAACGCCGTCGAGGAAGCATCGCTCGTGCTCAAACTCGCATCGGATGATGGCGATGTGTTTTCCTACCGGTTCCAAATTTTCCCGTCCGCACGCGGCGTCGGCATCACCTTCTCGTCCGCAGTGGATGGTCAAGGCGCAACCGCCGAAGAAACCGACGTGCCCACCGGCATCGAAGTCGACCCCAGCATCGCCACCGTAGTCTCCGCAAGCGATGCGCTCGAGGATCTCATGCTTTCACCCCATCACATCCGCTTCACCCAGGTGCTGCTCAAGGACCAAACCGATTACCACAACCAACTCGTCTTCGAAAACTCCTGGCTCTCCACACCCAGCGAAGGCCGCCTCTCTCTGCCGGGAAATGTTTTCTACGCCGAAGACCCGCTCACCAAGGCTGGACTTATTTTCGTAAAATTCGCGCCTCTCCCGCATGCCCGGCCGGTGAAGTCCGATTGGGACGCGCAATTCATCGGCGGCCCGCGTCGCCTTCGTTTCGCCGGGCAAGGATACCCCTTTGTGCTTCTCAGCTACTCCGGCGGCCGCGTCGGCATGATCGAAGCCCTCCAATCCTACCAACGCCAGCTCCGCGCATACAATCCGGATCGCGACGCCATGTTTCTCAGCAACACCTGGGGCGACCGCTCGCGCGACGCCCGCATCAACGAGGCATTCATGCTCAGGGAAGTCGAAGCCGGAGCGCGCCTCGGCGTCGATATCATCCAGATCGACGATGGCTGGCAAAAAGGCATGACCGCCAACTCCGCGCGCGGCCGCGGCGTGTGGAACGATTACTGGGCGACGGACCCGGATTTCTGGACCCCGAATCCCGATGGCTTCCCCAACGGCCTCGAAAAAGTCGTCTCCGCAGCCCGCGAAAAAGGCATGAAATTTGGCCTCTGGTATGGCCCCGACTCCATCCGCGAGGCCGCCAATTGGGAGCGCGACGCCGACCGCATCCTCGAACTCCATCGCCAGCACGGCATCGATTACTTCAAGCTCGACTCCATGAAAGTCGAAACTCCCGCCACCGGACACAACCTCCAGCGGTTCTTCGACAAAGTCATGGAAGACTCCCAAGGGCGCGTCGTCTTCGACCTCGACGTCACCGCCGAGATCCGCCCCGGGTATTTCGGCGCGCCCGGCGCCGGCCCGATCTTCGTCGAAAACCGCTACACCGATTTTCGCAACTACTGGCCGCACCACACCCTCCGCAACCTCTGGGCGCTCGCCCATTTCGTCGATCCCTTGCGCTTGCGTATGGAATTCCTCAACAACACTCGCAGCCAAGAGCGGTATGAAGGCGACCCGCTCGCACCGATCCGCTACCGCCCGGACACCCTGTTCGCAACCGTTATGTACGCCAACCCGCTCGGCTGGTTCGAGGTGTCCAACCTCCCCGAAGAATACGTCGCGCAAGCCTCCGCCCTGGTCGATGTCTGGAAGCGCGAGCGCCCCGCGCTATTCTCCGGCACCATCCTTCCGATCGGCGACGCCCCCGACGGCGCAAGCTGGACTGGCCTCGCCTCCATCGCCCAAGACCGCAAATCCGCCCGCATCCTCGTCTTCCGCGAGCTCAATGATGCCTCAAAGTGGACGACTCCACTTCCGCTCATCCACACCGAAAAGCTCAAAATCACCACCCTCGCCGGCCGCGGTACCGCCACCATCAACGGGACCGATCTCAAGATCGAAATCCCCGAACCACTCGACTTCCTCTGGATCAAATTGGAGTCCGAGTGACCCCCAAAAAACCTCATCAAACCGAAAATCCACAGATGCAATAATCATTTTCCTGGAAAATTATCATCTCATTTCCCAAATCAGACGGGAACCAAGGCCAATTGGCTTAATACTCCCCACCCGCCAAGTGCTCCATCCCAGTGCCCGCAACAATTATTTTCCAGGAAAATAATTGTTGCGGGCACTGGGGGGCTTGGTGATCTAGCTTGGCGCAGTCGCAAATGCCCTGCAAGATCTTGACTTCCGCATCTGTAAAACCTGCCATGATCCGTCCCAACCACCTCGCCGCTTTTGCCGTATCGCTCGCTACCGCTCACGCGCAGTGGAGCAGTGAATTGAAAGATGGCACCGCCACCGCGAATTTCGGCGACGCCCATCAGATCACCTACCAAATCCAGCCGCTCACCCACCCGACCGCCAGCAATGCATTTCTGCCCAGCGCGTTTCTCCATCCGCTGAAAACCCCTGCCGGATTCGAATGGACTGCGGTGATGCCTGCCGACCACATCCACCACCTCGGCCTCTGGTGGCCTTGGAAATACATCGAGGTCGATGGCAAAAAATACAACTGCTGGGAGCTCCAGAATGGCGAGGGCGCACATCACGCCCGCACCGCAAAGGTGGTCTCGTCCGGCCCGGATGCGGTGGAGTGGGAGCTTGAAAACGAAATCCGCGTCCGCAAGGCCGGGAAAAACGCAGGCCCGCCCGTGACCGATGGCATTCCGGTAATCCGCGAATCGGTCCGCATGCGCATCGCCCGCCATGGCGCGGATGCCAATGTGCTCGATATCGAGATCCGCCAAGTCGCGGTGGAAAAGCCGGTCCGCATCATCAACTTTCGTTATAGTGGCTTCTGCTGGCGCGGGCCCGAATCGTGGGATCACAAAAACAGCGTGATGACCACCGACAAATCCCTCACCCGCGACCAAGCGAACGGCTCCGAAGGCCGCTGGGTGCTCGTCACAGGCCCGGCAGGCGAGAATGCGACGGCCAGTGTGCTGATGATGAGTGCCGCTGTGGAAATCGCCGAAGCACCGGAACGCCTGCGTGTCTGGGATTCCAAAGCCCACCACGGCACGCCATTCGTGAACTTCAACCCGGTGCAACAAAACGCCCTGACGCTCGACGCGGAAAACCCGGCGGTCTCACACCGTCAATACCGCTTGATCGCCGCCGACCGCACCCTCACACCCGAGGAAGCCGAGGCGGAGTGGAAGGCATGGCGCGAGGCATCCAAGTGATCTTCCACCGCATCAAATCTTCACCCGCTCGACGTTGGCACCGAGCGCCATCAGCTTCTCATCGATGTGCTCGTATCCGCGGTCGATGTGATAGAGGCGGTTGATCTCGGTGGTCCCAGTCGCTTGCAAGGCGGCGAGCACCAACGCTGCCGAGGCTCTCAAATCCGAGGCCATCACCGGCGCGGCAGAGAGCTGCTTCACGCCACGCACCACCGCCGTGCCGCTGTCGAGCTTGATGTCCGCACCCATCCGCTTCAGCTCGGCGCAATGCATGAAGCGCTGGGGGAAAATCGTATCTTTGATCACGCTGATGCCCGGGGTGGTCACCAAAAGCGCGGTCATCTGCGCCTGCATGTCGGTCGGATAAGCCGGGTAGGGCGCCGTCTCCAAATCGACGCCCACCAGTTCCTCACCGCGGCGCACAGTGCAGGTGTCGCCCCGTTCATTGAATTCCACCGAATGGCCGGAGGCGATGATCGCACCGGTAATCGCCTTCATGTGTTCGCGGCATACGCGCCGCAATGTGACGCCCTCACCCGCGAGCGCCGCCGCAGCCATGAAGGTGCCCGCCTCGATGCGGTCGGGGATCACCGTATGTTCGACACCATGGAGTTTTTCCACGCCCTCGATGGTGATTCGACGGGTTCCGGCTCCGGAAATTTTCGCGCCCATGCCGATGAGGAAATTCGCGAGATCGACCACCTCCGGCTCGGCGGCCGCGGATTCGATCACCGTGATGCCCTCGGCGAGACACGCGGCCATCATGACATTCCCCGTGCCGAGCACCGTGGGGCCCGAGCTGCCGCGAAGATCCATTTCGGCACCGCGCAGTCCGTCCGGGGCCGTAAGGTGGATGTTGCCTCCCTCGAACTCCACCTTCGCGCCTAGCGCCTCCATGCCGCGCAGATGGAGATCGACCGGGCGGTCGCCGATCACGCAACCGCCGGGCAGCGAGACCATCGCCTTGCCATGGCGGGCCAGCAGCGGCCCCATCACACAGATCGACGCCCGCATCCGCCGCACCTGTTCGTAGGGCGCGATGTGCGAAACATCCGCCGCCGTGATCCGCACCGTACCGGAGGACCGCTCAACGTCCGCACCCAGGGCGTTGAGGATCTGGATCATGTAATTGGTATCCGAAACATCCGGCACGCGTCGGATAATGCACGGCTGCTCGGTGAGCAAGGTCGCGGCCAGTATCGGCAGCGAGGCGTTTTTTGATCCGGAAATATTCACGGCTCCTTTCAAAACGGAGCCGCCGTGCACAAGCAATTGATCCATGGTCTGGCGGAGTGGCGTGGGGATTGGCGGGGGCGCAGTCTGTCAGTCCCGCCACCCCCATGGGAAGCGCGGAATGCCTGTAAGATCGGAATGCACATCGATACGCGAAAAACCCGCCGTCCGCATCAAATCCGCCGCCACATCCCCTTGGTTGTAGCCGACTTCCAGTGCCAGCCAGCCGCCCGGGCGGAGCGCCGCAAGCGCAGCCGGGATACACCGCCGGATCGCATCCAACCCATCCGCCCCCGAAAACAATGCCTGTGCCGGATCATGGCAGACCTCGCGCGAAAGCTCCGCCCGCTCGCCCTCCGGGATATAGGGCAAGTTGGCCACGATGCCATCAACGGCCGCGCCCGCCCATGGCTCGATCAAATCGCCTTCGGCAAATTCACAGCCCTCCAGGCCGACTGCGGCGGCGTTTTCCCGCGCCAACGCCAGCGCCTCGCCACAGAGATCCGATAGCCGCACCCGCCACTCCGGGCGCTCGCCCGCCAACGTCAACCCGAGCACTCCCGATCCGCAACCGATGTCAAGCACATCGATGGCCGTGCGGGTTTCCAGCTTCAAAATCAGCTCCGCCAGCTCCTCGGTCTCCGGGCGTGGAATCAACGCCCGCGCATCGCAGCGGAACGTCCGCCCGTGAAAAACCACCTCGCCTAACAGATGCTGGAGCGGCACGCCCTGCCCGCGTTTCTTCAAATGTTCCCGCATCGGCGCAAGCACTGCCTCTTCCAGCGGCCGGTCGAACTGTGTGTAAAGACCCATCCGCGAGCAACCCAGTTCCTTCGCCAGCAGCAACTGCATGTTACGCCGCGCATCCTCCACGCCGCGCTGCTCCAAGTAGCGCGTGCCGCCGTCCAGAATTTCCAATACCGTGCTCATTCCCGCGCCGCACCATGCCCCCCGTTGCCCCGCCCGGCAACCTCTTATCAAGCCACACAGCAAACCACACAGCCGCCCAGTAGTACAGATTATTGATGCGGCCGCATCAATAATCTGTACTTTTATCCATCCCACCGGAGGGCGACGGGGAGCGTAATTCGGGGAGGGGACGGCATGTGTGAGAATGCTGTGCCGACGATGGGGGTTTGGTGAATCGGCGATGGATCGGCAGCAGGATGCGAAACACGCCACGAACGCCATTGACACCATCTGCGTGCGATGGCGTCATCCCCGCCCCGCGAGCCCGCCTTGTCGTACTGCGGGAAATCATCCAACACCACCAACCCATGCCCTTGAAAGTCGATTGGCACGGCGTTTATCCCGCCGTCCCCACCCAATTTCACGAAGATTTCACGCTCGATCTTCCGTCCACCCAGAAGCACGTCGAGGCATTGTTGGAGGAGGGCATCCACGGGTTAGTCATGCTTGGAACCATCGGCGAGAACTGCTCGCTCTCGCTTGAGGAGAAAGTGAAAGTCCTCAAGGCGACCAAGGAAGTCTGCGGAGACCGTGTGCCGCTGCTCACCGGTGTGGCCGAGTTCACCACCGTGAATGCGTGCGAAACCGCGCGTGCCGCGGCAACCGCCGGCGTGGATGGCCTGATGGTGATGCCGGGGATGGTTTACAGCTCGGACCGCCGCGAAACGGTCAACCATTTCCGCGCAGTGGCCGCCGCCACCGATCTGCCGATCATGTGCTACAACAATCCGCCGGTTTACCGGGTGGATCTCACCCCGGAGATGTTCGCAGACCTCGCGGATGTGGAAAACATCGTGTGCATCAAGGAGGCTGCGGGCGACACCCGGCGGATCACCGATCTTTTCAACACACTGGGCGACCGCTATCTGATTTTTTCCGGCCTCGACGACGTCGCGCTCGAGAGCATCATGCTCGGCTGCACCGGCTGGATCTCGGGATTGGTCGACGCGTTCCCCCGCGAAAACCGCCTGATGTGGGACGCCGCCATGGCCGAGGACTGGAAACGCGGGCTGGAAATCTACCGCTGGTACATGCCGATGCTCCATTTCGATTCGGTGCCGAAGCTCGTCCAATACGTCAAGCTTGCCTGCGCCGAAATGGGCTATGGCACCGAAACCGTGCGCGCGCCGCGCATGCCGCTCGTCGGCGAGGAGCGCGAGGCCGCGCTCAAGATCATCCGCCACTCGGCCGCCACACGTCCGGTGTGAGCCGCGGGACGACCTGATGCAATCCACCCGGCTCCTGCGCGGGGCTGCGGATCTCACCATTACGCACCTGTTGTCTTGTAGACCAATCCCGCGCCCACCAGATCGCTGAGTGCCATGCCGATCGACTTGAACAGGGTGATCTCGTCGTCGCTTTGACGCAGGGTGGCGCGGCCGGCGCACATTTCCGCAAGCTCGGCGACGATTTCTTCCTTGGTGAAGACCCCTTCTTGGATTGGCACGAGGATTTCGCCGGCCTCCTTCATGGCGTTCACGTAGCTGTCCACATAAACGCGTGACTTTGCGACGAGCGCGGTGTCGCATTCGCGCTTGGTGGCGTGGTGGTTGCCGATGAAATCGGCGTGGGTGCCGGGCTTGATCCACTCGCCGAGCACCACGGGTTCATGTGATCCGGTGGCGGCGACGATGATGTCGGCCTCGGCGCAGGCGGCCTTGCGGTCTTCGATAGCGGTGCAATTGATATGCGGCAGCTCCGCGCGGGCGGCGGCGCAGACGGCCTCGGCCTTTTCATGATTGCGGCCCCAGACCATGATTTTTTTCAACGGGCGCACGCTGGCGTTCGCACGAATGATGTAGCTGGCGAGGTTGCCGGTGCCGAGGACGAGCAGCGTCTCCGAATCCTCGCGAGAGAGCAGGCGGGTGGCCAGACCAGAGATGCCCGCAGTCCGCCAGAAAGTGACGGTGGTGCCATCGACAAGCGCGAGCGGTTCACCATGCGAGCGATCAAAAAGCAAAATCTGCGAATAGAGCGATTTGTAAGGAGGTTGCGCGGTGGGGAAATATGTGAATGCCTTCACCCCGATGAACTCGCTTCCCCAAGACGGCAGCACGGCGAAAGCATCGTGATTCGCCTCGTTCTCATCGAGCAGAAACACCTGGCGCGGCGGCATTTTGAATTCCCCGGCGTATGCGTCGCCAAGAGCGTCGATGAGCGCAGGGTAACTGAGGGCGGAGTGGACTTGTTCGGCGGTGATAACTTTCATGCTGGAAATGGCGGGTGGCGCCTTGGATGCGACATCCCCGGGCCATTGGCCAGCCGAAAGCCGCGACCGGAAAATTTGCTCCTTGATCGCCGTTGATTTCCCCCGCCATGCTCTGCAGCAGCAATCGCGCAAACCATGAAGGAAGGGATGATCAAGACGGAAACCACACTCCAGGGCATTCCCGCCTCACCGGGGATCGTCATGGCCCCGGTTTACGTCGTCGCTCGCGGATTTTCCGCGCCCGATGTCTATCCGATTTCCGCCGCGGAAGTCGAGTTGGAGCAAGAACGCTTCCGTGCCGCCGTCGAATTCACGAAAACCCAGCTCCGCGAGCTGCAATTGCGCCTCGACCACCTCTCTCACAACAATGAAAGCAGCATCTTCGAGGCGCACGTGATGGTGCTGGAAGACAAATCGGTCTACGACCGTGTGCTCAAGTCCATCGGCGAGCGTCTACAAAACGCGGAATTTGTCTTTTACGCGGTGATGCAGACGTTCCTCGAAGGCATGCGGCGAATTCCCGACGAATACCTGCGCGAGCGCACCGCGGACATCGAAGACGTCTCGGAGCGCGTGTTGCGTAATTTCCGCACCGGAGCCGCCCCGCGCCAACAACATCCAGGTGAGGAAAAACACATCCTTGTCGCATACGATCTTTCTCCATCCGATACGGTCTCCCTCGATCGCAACCACATCCTTGGCTTCGCCACCGAACAGGGCAGCACCAATTCGCACACCGCAATTCTGGCCCGCGCATTCGGCGTGCCTGCGGTCGTCGGCATTGAGGATGCGGTCGTCAACATCACCGCGCTTACCCCGGCGATTCTCGATGGTTACAGCGGGAAAATCGTTCTCCACCCCACGGATGCCACCCGCGAGCGCTACGCAAAACTGCTGGAGGAAAAGCGCAAAATCCGTGAGGAGCTCGAATCCCACCGCGCCGAGGCCACCACCACCACCGACGGGCGCGAGCTCGTCATTTCCACCAACATCGAGCTCGAGCACGAGCTGCCGATGGCCCGCCACAGTGGAGCCAAGGGCATCGGGCTCTACCGCACCGAGTTCCTGCTCCTCAATGGCGGAGAAATCCCCGGAGAAAGCGAACAGGCCGAGGTTTACACCCGCATCGCACGTGCGATGAAGCCGCACCAGGTGATCATCCGCACGCTCGACGCCGGCGGCGACAAGCTTCCCGCCGAACCGCTCACCGAACCCGAGCCCAACCCGTTCCTCGGCTGGCGCGGCATCCGCGTTTCGCTGGCGCGCCCGGCGATGTTCCGCGAACAGGTGCGCGCGATCCTCCGCGCCAGCGCCCATGGCAAAGTGGCCATCATGTTTCCCTTGATCTCCGGGCTCTCCGAAGTATGGCGGGCCCGCGATTGTGTGCGCGTTTGCATGCATGAACTCGAAGCCGAAGGGGTTCCGTTCGATCGCGAAATCCCCGTCGGCGTGATGATCGAAGTGCCGTCCGCAGCGATTTGCGCGGACCTCATCGCACCGGAGGTCGATTTCTTTTCCATCGGCACCAACGACCTCATCCAATACACCGTCGCCGCCGACCGCGTGAACCCGCATGTCGCCAGCCTTTACCGGCCCACCCACCCCGCCGTCGTGCGGTTGATCCGTCGCACCATCGATGCCGCCAACGATCATGGCATTCCCACCGCCGTCTGCGGCGAAATGGCGGGCGACATCAGGCTCACGCCGCTGCTCATCGGTCTTGGCGTCGAAGAACTCTCGGTTGGCCCGCAATTGGTCGCACACGTCGGCCAGGCGATCCGCTCGCTCAGCCATGCCGAGTGCGCTGCCATGGCCGATGATGCCCTGAAATGCTCGCGCAGTTCGCGTATCCGCGAACTCTCACTCGACATCGCCCGCGCCCGCTACGGCGAATTGCTCGACTGAAGATCACACAAATAGTGCTTGGCATGACGGAGGAAAACCTGTTAGTTGCTGGGAATCATGAAAAAGAATGCTCCTTTTATTTTTATGAAAACAGCGGCAATGGCTACGCTTGTATTGGTCTGTCTCGGCCCAGCCACCAGCCCAGCGAAAGAAACCCCCGAACAGGATTGGGCCGAAAACGCAGCTGCCGAGTACGATCGGAAATCTCTCGAAGCCATCAGCAAAGGACATGAAAAAGATGCCCTGATTTATCTGCGGATGGCACAAATCAAACGCGACGCGGGTGAGGATGCTAAAGCCGGCAAACCATTTAATTGGGATGAGTATCACCAACTCAATGGCATGCTCCAGAATGACGGCAAAGCCGACGGGAAAAAGAATGCCGCACCAAAAGACAAAACCCACCACGACAAGGACCGGGAGAAAGCCAGGGATCACGGCAAAGATGGACGAAGAAACCCGAAAGCAGATCACTCGAAAAAAGACGATAACAAGCAATCCGATTGGAAAGGAAAACCGAAGGACAAACCCAGACATGACAGGACTGACAAGAGAGAGTCTAGGGATTTGGGCGCGAAATTCATGAGGCAGGCAGACGATTACGACAAGAAAAGCCTGGATACCCTGAAGGGCGGCGATTTACAAAAAGCAGCGATTTACGTCGAACTCGCCGCGATCAAACGTCAGGCCGCCTCAGCCGCAAAGCAGGGACAGCAATTCGATTGGACGCGCTATCAAGAGTTGAACAAGGAACTGCGCAAATAATCATCCGAAGCACGGCGTGGCGGGGTCGCCCGCATCATGTGCCGCAAAAAGTCACATGTTTCGGCGTTCCGTCCGGGGGAGGCTGCGCGAAAGCATCGTCAGCCGGTTCTTCGTATGGACGCGTGAGCACTTCCAGCAGGTGCTGGAATTCCGCAAGATCTCCCGTGGCCGCGGCTGTTAGAGCCGATTCAACCTTGTGATTTCTCGGAATTACGGCGGGGTTCGCGGCGCACATGGCCCGCGAGACCTCCGCGGGTGGCAGCCTTTGGCGAGCGAGGCGGCCCTGCCAGCGGGCGTGCCACTCGCGAAATCGCTCCTCATGCGGGGGCGGCTCACCCGTCTCCGATAGCATGCGGAAGGTGTTGGTGTAATCCGCGCCAGCGGCATGCATCGCATCGAGGAGCTCTTGGATCAGCGCGGCGTCGCCCGCCTCCTCGGTGAGGAGGCCGGTTTTCGCCCGCATCATCGCGAGCCAGCGGCTTTGGAAGATCCGCTCGAATCCCGCAAGCACCTCGTTAGCGAAATCCACCGCGCGACCCCGGTCATCATCGAGCAACGGCAGCAGGGTTTCGGCCAGCCGGGCGAGATTCCAGCGGGTGATCGCCGGCTGGTTTGCAAACGCATACCGGCCACCCCGGTCGATCGAACTGAAGACCGCATCCGGATCGTATGCGTCGAGGAACGCGCAGGGGCCGTAGTCGATTGTTTCCCCGGAAAGCGCCACATTGTCGGTATTCATCACACCATGAACGAAGCCCACCCGCATCCACTCGACCACCAGGGCCGCCTGTCGCTCCTGCGCCGCAGCGAGGAATCCACGCGCATCATCCGGGTCGAGCTCCGGGAAATGCCGGGCCGCAGTGTGGCGGAGCAACGCCCGCAGCGCGCCAACGTCCTCATGCGCCGCAGCCCATTGGAAGGTGCCCACGCGGATGTGGCTGGCGGCCACCCGGGTGAGAACCGCCCCGGGAAGCGGGCCGTCGCGCATCACCTCCTCACCCGTCGCCACTACCGCCAGCGAGCGCGTCGTCGGGATGCCGAGCGACGCCATGGCCTCGCTGATGAGGTATTCCCGCAACATCGGCCCAAGCGCCGCGCGCCCGTCACCCCCGCGCGAAAACGGGGTGCGGCCCGAACCTTTCAGTTGAATGTCCCAGCGTCGGCCATCAGGCCCGAGATGCTCGCCAAGCAGAATCGCGCGCCCGTCGCCAAGCCCGGTGAAGTGCCCGTATTGATGCCCCGCATATGCCTGGGCAATCGGCTCGGCTTTTTCGGGCAGGCGGTTGCCCGCAAACAGTTCCACCGCATCCGCACGCACAAGCGCATTGGCATCGAGCCCGAGCGCGGCCGCCAATCGCGCGTTCATCACCACCATCTTCGGCGCCGCGACGGTGCGCGGATGAGTCGATTCGTAAAACATGGCGGGCAGGCGCACATACGAATGATCCCACCGCCATCCTGCATCCTCCCCATTCTTTGTCGCGCACTGCATCACCGAACTTCGGATTCTTTCCCCGCATTGCAAGCCTCGGACCGCCCATGCAGGTAAAAAAACCATTGAAAATTCCGCGTCTGGGGATTTGACAGAGCTCAGAAAAAACGCCTTTATCGCGTGTCAGATTTCACGTAAAAAATCCCGAAACGCATGAGCGATCCAGAAAACCAGCCTCCGACGCCTCCGACGCCGCCAGCGCCTCCATCAAAATTCACAACCAGCGTCCCGCTACTCCGGCAGGTCGGCAGTCTGCCGCCTTCGAAACCCGCTGGCGCTGATGCCGCAGTGAAGCCGCCAGCGCCGGGCGCACCGTCCAAACATACCGCGAGCGTCCCGCTCCTGAAACACGCGGCCGCTCCCATCCCTTCCAAGCAGAGCACGAGCGTTCCCTTGGCCAAGCCTCCTGTTCGCCCCCCCGTTGGCCCTCCGGGTGGTGCCCCATTGCCATCGGCCAGCGTTTCCGAGCCACGGCCATCCCACATTCCCGCTCCACGCCAGACGGGAAGCGTTCCGGTTTCCCGGCAAACCGGTGCCGTCCTCCCTCCCCGCAAAACGGCAGCTGTATCGGCCCAACCCGAATCCCAGATTCCCCAATCCAGGACCACCAGCATCCCGCTCAAGCGTGAAACCGTGCGCGTCACTCTCAAAGCGGCCGACGCACCACCCGCCCGCCCAACCGCCACTACATCGGTGCAGCCGGTTCGCCCGCCCGTGCCGGGATCGGCGATTCCCGCCCCAGGATCCGCCACAGCCAGAGGCCCGTCGATGCTCCCCCCAACTCCAACACCATCGGGTCAGCCGCACCGCGCTCCGACCCACCTTCCTCCGGTACGCACAGGGCCACCGACTCCATCGACTCCGCCGCTGCAAGTTTCCTCACCAGCAGACAAACCCGCGCCACCGCCACCAGCTGCCGCACCGCCAACAGCCGCGCCAATTTCCAAACCGTTGGCTGAAGCGCCCAAAACAACCCCTCCTCCAACATTAGCAAAGCCCAACACTCCGGAACCAACCATCACCGCGCCAACTGCGTCTCCCAAAGCTCCCGAGCCGTCGCAAGCTACCGAGCTACCGAAGGCTCCCGAATCCCCGAAAGTTCCCGAGCCGCCAAAAGCCACGGATCAACCCAAAACTCCCGAACCGCCGAAAGCTCCCGAGCCGCCAAAAGCCACGGAGCAACCCAAAGCTCCCGAGCCCCCGAAAGCCACAGTTCCAGCACCGACGATTCCGCTCAAAACAGCCCCTCCTGTGTTGGCTAAGCCCGCAACCACCCCGGGATCCCCGCCAGCCACCGTTCCGCTCACCCCACCGGCTGTTGCCTCAAAACCCGCAACCGCCACACCCGCGCCGACGATTCCGCTCAAAACGGCCCGCCCGGCAGCTCCGGCCCCGACCATCAAGCTCGCCACATCGACCAAACCGATCGGTGCCACCACCTCTCCCCCGCTTTCCACCAAGCCGCCACTTCCGGCGGTGGCTGCGTCCACTGCGGCCTTGCCCAAGGCCACCGTCAATCTTCAGCCACCGACCCAACCCCTCGGCGCGGTTCCCTCCGCAAGCGCATCACAAGCACCCACTCTCGCCCTCGCAGGGGACGAGGATTCCTCAACCAACGATAAACTCGTCACCGGCCTTGCCATCGTCGGGTTCGTCGCGGCCTGCGCGCTGCTTGCCTTCCAATTGATGATCGCCGGTGTCTGGATCAACGCCGAAGACAACCCCAGCGAAAGCGGTTGGATGCAGTTGCTCGAATAATCCTTACAATCCGAAAACCCTCACAACCATGTCCGCCATCATTCCTATCATCAATGTCCTCCTCGCAGCGGGCATCATCACGCTGGCATACCTTTGCTACGCCATGCCCCAAGGGTGAGCGTTTCCCGCAAATCCAGTCCTCACCAAGAGCCGCTCCGTGATTTCCATGGGGCGGCTCTTGACGTATCCGGATCTCTCGCCGAATCTCCGCGCATGGCAATCCAACTCACCGAATCCAATTTCCAATCCGAAGTCATCGATTCCGACGTCCCCGTGCTCGTCGATTTCTGGGCCGAATGGTGCGGCCCGTGCAAAATGATCGGCCCGGTCATCGATCAACTCTCTACCGAACTCGAAGGCGTGGCCAAGGTCGGCAAGGTCAACGTCGATGATGCGCGCGATCTCGCGGTGAAATACAACGTCCGCTCCATCCCTCTCCTGTTGTTCTTCAAAAACGGTGAGGTCAAGGACCAGATCGTCGGCGCCAGCGCCAGCAAGGACCAGCTCAAAGCCAAGCTCCAGGCCCTCGCCTGAAGAAAGCACCGCAACCGGCGCCGACGCATGAAATCCATCACGCTGGGCATTCTCGGCTCCGGCTCGGGAAGCAATTTCCAGGCATTGTTAGACGCCATCGACGATGGTCGGCTCGATGCGGAGATCGCCGTCGTCCTCTCGGACAATCCGCAGGCGCGCATCCTCGAACGCGCACGTGCCCGCGGCATCCGCACGGAAATCATGAATTGTATTGGCCACAAGACCTTGTTTCCCGAAGCCGAACAGGCGCGCGTGGCCGCGCTACTGCGCGATGCGGGGGTCGGTTTCGTCTGCCTCGCGGGGTTCATGCGCCTCGTCAAACCTCCGCTGCTCGATGCCTTCCCCGGGCGCATCCTCAACATCCACCCATCGCTCCTACCCGCGTTTCCCGGGCTGGAGGCATGGAAACAGGCCATCGACGCCGGCGTCCGCGAAACCGGCTGCACCGTGCACCTCGTCGATGCGGGGATGGATACCGGGCCGATCGTCATGCAGGAGCGCGTGCGCGTATCGCCGGAGGACACTCCGGAAACGCTGCACGCGCGCATCCAGCAAGCCGAGCACCGACTCTACCCGGCGGCCGTTTCATTGCTCGCGCGCTCGCAAAACTGAAGCCCGCCCAGCCCTTCCCATCCGATCCCGCGCCACCATGCCACTCCCATCGCTCGCCCCGCTCCGGAAACGCCTGGAATCCACCGTGCTTGGCGCGGAGGAACCGGCATCCCTCATGCTCACCGCCATGCTCGCCGGTGGTCACGTCCTCGTCGAAGGCGCACCGGGCATCGGCAAAACCACGCTCGCACACACCCTGGCATCATCCATCGGCGGCAGCTTCCGCCGCATCCAATTTACTCCCGACCTGATGCCCGGTGATCTGTTAGGCCATTCGCTCTATCGCATGGACCGCGGTGCGTTCGAATTCATTCCCGGACCCGTCTTCGCCAACTGCCTGCTCGCCGATGAGATCAACCGCACCCCTCCGCGCGTGCAGGCCGCCCTGCTCGAATGCATGAACGAGGGCCGCGTCACCATCGACGGCGAAACCCGCGTGCTGCCAAATCCGTTTTTCGTCATCGCCACCCGCAACGACATCCACGACACCGGCACCTTCCCGCTGCCCGAACCCCAGCTCGATCGCTTCCTGCTCTCGATCCCGATGGGGCTGCCGAATGCCGAGACTCAACACCAAATCCTTCGCGCCCATGCCGACGGAGCAATTCCCGAAACAGACGCCACCGCTCCCCCGCTGCTGGAAATCGCGGATTTCCTGGCACTCCGCCATGCTGCCGCCGCCATCCCGGCATCCGACGGCATCACCCGCTACATCACCGCGCTTTGCGAAAGCCTGCGCCGCTTCGCCGGGGCCGACCACGCCGTATCGATCCGCGCCGCACTCGCAATCCTCCAAGCCGCACGCGCCCACGCCTGCCTCGATGGCGATCCCGCCGTCTATCCCGATCACGTTCAGGCCGTCTTTCCATCCGTAATGCGCCACCGCATCCTCTGCGATGCCGCCACCCCAGAGGACTCACGGATCTGGATCCGCGAAACCCTCGCCCAAACAGCAGTGCCATAAATCCGATTGCAAAAGCGGTTGCAGCCGGGGCGGGTCACACACTAGCCTGCTGCGTATTCATGAACGAGCCCGCCTCCCATATCGCCAACCTCGCGCTCGATCGCGAATTCCTGCGCAAGGCGTTTCTCGCAATGCTCCGGGGACGGGTTCTGGAAAACAAACTCTCCAGCCTCTACAAGGCCGGTAAAATCGTTGGCGGCGTCTATCTCGGACGCGGCCAGGAAGCGGTGAGCGCCACCCTCGCCTCGGCGCTGATTCCCGGAATGGACGTCTTCGCGCCGCTGATCCGCGACCAGGCCGGGCGCACCGCCTTCGGCGAACCCATGATTGATTGCGCACGCACCTACCTCGGCTCCGTGAAGGGACCGATGCGCGGCCGCGATGGCAACATCCACCGTGGCCGACCTCGTGAAGGCATACCGGCGATGATCTCCCATCTCGGCGCGCAAGTCTCAGTGGTGGCTGGCATGCTCTTTGCAAAACGCATGCAAGGCCGGCTCGATGGCTGTGTCGGAGGCACCTGCATCGGTGATGGTGCCACCTCGACAGGCGCGTTTCACGAAGGGCTCAATCTCGCCGCCGTCGAACGCCTGCCGATGGTCGTCGTCATTGCCAACAACCAGTTCGCATACTCCACCCCGAACAACCGCCAGTTCGCCTGCGCCGATCTCGTCGAACGCGCGCGCGGATACGGCATGGGCGGCATGTCCGTCGACGGCACCGATCTGCTCGCCTGCGCCAGCGTCATCGGCGAGGCCGTGCGCAAAGCCCGGGCCGGACGCGGACCCCAACTGGTGGTCGCACACCTGCTCCGCCTCACCGGCCACGGCGAACACGACGACGCATCCTATGTGCCCGCCGATGTCCGTAACGGCCACTACGGACGCGACTGCCTCGAAGTCGCAACCGCCCAGCTTCTGGAAACCGGTGCCGCCACGGCAGAGGAAATCCAAGACTGGCAGACACAAGTCACCGAAGAAGTGCGCGCGGCCGTCGCCCAAGCCCAACAAGAACCCGCGCCCGACCCCTACCGCGAATCCTGGACCGCCCTGTCCAGCCGCTTCGCAGTGCCCGATTCCATCGCGCCAAAACCCGAGCCCGCCACCGCACAGCCGTGAGCATCACCTACATCGACGCCATCCGCGAAGCACAGGAACACCTCCTGCGCGACGATCCGCGCGTTTTCCTCTACGGCCAAGACATCGCCACCTTCGGCGGTGCCTTCAAGGCGACCAAGGGACTCGCTGAGGCCTACCCCGGCCGCGTCATCGACGCACCGATTTCCGAGGACGCCATGATCGGCCTCGCCGTCGGTGCCGCCATCGAAGGCATGCGCCCGGTCGTCGAAATGCAGTTTGCGGATTTCTCGTCGATCGCGTTTAACCAGATCGTCAACCAGGCCGCCACCCACTTCTACCGCACCGGCGTGCCGATTCCAATCACCGTGCGCCTGCCTTCCGGCGGAACCCCAGGCTCGGGACCTTTCCACAGCCAAAGCATGGAAGGCATCTACGCCCAATACCCGGGCCTCGTCGTGCTCACGCCCGCCACCGTATCGGACGCATATCACATGCTCATCGATGGCGTCGCCCTCGACGATCCCGTCATCTATTGCGAACACAAGTTCCTCTACCGCTGGCTCAAGGCGAAATCCATCGACACCGGCGAACACCTGCCGATCGGCCACGCCCGCATCGCACGCGCCGGCAAACACGCCACCGTCGTCGCATACTCCGCCATGGTCCACGAAGCAGTGCGCGCCGCCGACCGCCTCCAGCAGGACGGCTGGGAAATCGAAGTGGTCGATCTGCGCTCGGTCAAACCACTCGACCTCGACACCGTGCTCGCCTCCGTCGCCCGCACCGGCCGACTGCTTGCCGTGGGCGAGGCATTCCCTTGGGGCGGCGTCACCGCCGAAGTCGTCTCCCGCGTCTGCGCCGAGGGATTCCACCTGCTCGACGCACCGCCGATGCGCCTCAACGCACGCGACACCCCCGTCCCCTATCATCCGAAACTCTGGGCCGCGCACCGGCCGACGCCGGAGTCGATCTCTGAAGCGCTGCGGCAGCTGCTCAGCTTCTAACATAAAAATCCCGCCATGCCCACCGTGCCCATCCTCATGCCCCAACTCGGCGAATCCATCGCCGAGGCCACCGTGATCCGCCTCGGCATCGCCGTCGGCGACACGGTGCGCACCGACCAGGAAATCATCGAAGTGGAAACGCAAAAGGCGGTGATGAGCGTCACCACCTTGTGCGAGGGCGTGGTTTCCGAAATCCGCGCAACCGAAGGAACGTCATATCCCGTCGGCAGCGTGCTCGGCCTGCTTGAAGTCACTGAGGAGGAGGTCGGAAAAACCGGCGTCGACACCCTCGAATCCGGCGAATCGAAACGCCAGGAAGCGGCGGCATCCTCCACCGAGGAAGCCAACCTCCACTTCGCCGTCGACGACAACGACGCCTACGAGGAGTCACCCGCCGTGGTGCCCAGCGTGAAAGGCCTGCCGGTGCCCACCGGCACCATGGGGGCCCATTACATTTCTCCACGGATGCGCGCACGCATGGACGATCTCGGCATCCGCGAGGCCGACATCTCCGCCATCGTCGGCACCGGCGCCGGCGGCCGCGTCACCGTCGAGGACCTCGAACGCTTCCTCACCTACCTCGAGGACTGGCCAAGCAGCCACGCCTCCCCCATGCGCCTCGCCGTAGCCGACGCGATGCGCCGCAGTTGGACGCGCCCTCTCGCCACCGTCGGCCGCCCGGTGCTGCTCGACCGCCTGCTCCAACACCGCGCCGCCCAATCCCCCAAGCCCGGCCTCACACTTTACCTCCTCCGCGCCTTCTCCATCGCCATCAAAGAACAGCCGATGACGGCCGGCTACCTGATCGGAGAAAACGTCGTCCACCCGCGCGCCATCGACATCGGCGTCGCCGTCCAGGTCGATGACGGCGTCGTCGTCCCGGTGCTGCGCAATCTCGACGAAAAACCACTCGCTTCGCTCGTCCGGGAATACGACGACCTCGTCGCCCGCGCGCGCACCCGCCGCATCACCGAGGCAGACTACACTGGAGGCATCGCCACCGTCACCAACTTCGGCACCTTCGGCCTCACCACCGGCACCCCGATCCCGCTGCCGAACGAGACCCTCATCCTCGGCATCGGCGCGGGCGTCAAGAAACCCGTCTGGAGCAAAGAGGTCGAGACGTTCCTTCCCGCCACCGAGGCCGACCTGTTGTTGACGTTCGACCATCGCGTCGTCGATGGCGGCGGTGCCGGCGTCCTGCTCAACCGCGTGGCGAGTCTTTTACAGGAACCGGAGAACTTGTGATCCCCGCCTCCCCCTAAAACCCTTGCAGCCCTGCAAATGCACCTCCATGGTCCCGGCCTGATATGGAACCTTGGCAAGCATTTCTCCTTGGCGTGATCGAAGGGATCACCGAATACCTCCCAGTAAGCTCCACCGGCCATCTCGTGCTCGCCCAGCGGCTGATGGGCATCGGCACCGAATCCGAGGAAGCCAAGCTCGCCGCAGACGCATTCGCCATCTGCATCCAAGGCGGCGCCATTCTCGCAGTGCTCGGCCTCTACTACAAACGCGTCCTGCAGATGATCCGTGGCGTCCTCGGCGAAGATGTCGAAGGCCTCAGGCTCGCCATCAACATCCTCGCGGGCTTCCTGCCGGCCGCCGTTCTCGGATTGTTGTTCAACGATCTCATCGAAAAACACTTTTTCCACATGTGGCCGATCATTTTCGCCCTCGTCGTAGGTGGCATCGCAATCCTCGTGGTTTCCCGCATCCGTCGCAATCACCCGCCCGCAGGCGGCACCAAGGATCTGATGGAGCTGACGTGGAAAATGGCGCTCATCATCGGCCTGCTCCAGTGCGTGGCCATGTGGCCGGGCACCAGCCGCAGCCTGATGACCATCATGGGTGGCCTCATCGTCGGCATGTCCATTCGCTCGGCGGTCGAATATTCATTTCTGTTAGGCGTGCTCACGCTCACCGCCGCCACCGCGAAAAAAGCCGTCTGGGGTATTTCGGGCGCGGGCGAGCAATACGAGGCATGGTTCGGCGGCACCATGCTTATGTGGGACGCATACGGCGGCCTTTCATTTCTCCTCGGCATCGTCGCCGCCACCATCTCCGCGGCACTCGCCGTGAAATGGCTGGTCACCTACCTGCAAAGCCACGGACTGGCCTTGTTCGGCTGGTATCGCATCGCGGTGGGCCTCACCATCGCCGCACTGGTCGTCACCGGCGTGGTCGACGCACGGTAATCCCACCCCGCCTTACGGGATGCGCATGCCGTTGCTGGTCCAGATCCACTTTTCCACCTTGCCATCGCGAATCAACGCCTTGGCCTCGAACTCGCGCTCCCCGAAAATCGTATTCTCGCGGTAATCGACTAGGCCGAATTGATACACCACCCCGTCAACCTGCTCCTCGCCAAATTCCTTCCAGCGGGTGATCTGGCCGAGCGTGAAATGATCAATCTCCGCACGCTGGATGCTGTCGTGCATGATCTGGCGGACCTCATTGTCGTCCAAAACCGCAAGATCCGGCGGATTCACCTGCCCGTCCGCCTCAGAATCCAGCTCCACTTCGTCGATACTCTCTGCGGCTGGCTCGGGCGCGGCTTGCGGCTCGGGCGCAGGCACCTCCACGGTTTCTTCCACAGACTGCGCTCCGCCAGCTTCGGCAACTGGGGTGGAATCGCGCAACTTCGGCGCAAGCAAATACCCGAGCAGAAAACAAAAAACAACGCCGGTGAGCAGGATCACGTATTTCATCCGCAGTGAGACTACGCCGGAACAAGCTCCATTTTAAATGTTTTTTAACGGGGCATTCGGGATGTGCACAAATAACACTTCCCGGTTGCACGACATCGCATTGGCCGCATCATGGCCTCCATGAGCGATTCCATCTCCGAAATCACCGGCCGCATCCAGTCATTCGTCGATGCGCGCGATTGGCGGCGCTTCCACAACCCAAAAGACCTCGCCGTCGCGGTTTGTGCCGAAGCCGGTGAACTGATGCAGCACTTCGTCTGGCAACAGCCCGACCAAGTGGACGCGCGCGCTTTGGCACACCGCGACGAAATCGCCTCCGAGATCGCCGACGTCGCGATCCTCCTCTTTGAGCTGGCCGACAACCTCGGATTCCATCTCGGCGAAGTGATGGATCAGAAAATCGCGCGCAACGAAATCCGCTATCCGGTCGAAAAATCGCGCGGCAACAACCTCAAATACGACGAATTCGATGCCAGCGTGTGAGACCGCTGGCGCGGACTTGCATCAGCGGTTTTTCACGCATACGCTGCACCCATGATCTTCCGCGGATTCGCTAGACATCTCGCCCTCATCGCAGGCGCTTTCCTGTGCGTTGCGGGTGCCTCCATTGCGGAAAACGACGGGTTCGACGCCGTAGACGGGCCCAACGTCCGGGTCACCCGCCACGAGGACGGCGGCCGCACGGTTTTCACCCGCTCACCGGACCAACGAACGCTCACCAAGCGCACCTTCGGCGCCAGCCGCAATCTCACCATGATCACCGTCTACCGCATGGACGAGAATGGCAACCCACTCAGCTGCCGCATCTACGACGGCCAGCGCCAGGAACTCTACAAGGCAAGTTACGGCTACCACCGCGAGAACGGCCGCCTGATCGAGGAGCGCATGTTCGATGCCCGCGTCAAACGCATCGACCCGGCAACCGGCCGCGAAATGCCAGTGCGCCGGTTCATTTACACCTACGACGAACAAGGCAACCGCAACCATCCAATCGCCATCAACCTGCTCGAAGGAAAAAAAGCCGAGGAGGTTTTCCGCTTGGCCCCGTCCGCGCTTGAGGTGAACCCGTTCGACGATGAGATGCGGGCACCCGCCAATCCCAACGCAAGGCCCCTCGGTGGCAATCGCTGATCTCCGGCGTCCATTCCCGCTACGCATGAAAATCCCCACCCCAAGCCCGCAGGCGCTTCTGCCATGGCTGCTCGGTGTGGCCGTGGCAGCGGGTGGCCTGCTCCAAGGCCTGCATTGGCGCACCCAGGCACCTTCCACCGCAGTCGAGGTGCTCGAGAACCAGCTCCGCATGGTCACCGAGGAAAACCAACTGCTCCGCCGCGAAAACGAAGCCCTGCGATCCCTGGCGCAAGGCGGCGGCGAAATGCCGGTCCCGCAGGAGTTCATCGATCACATCGAACGGGAGTTCGGCCTGGAATTCCTCTCCGGACCGGTCGTCCATCGCATTGCGCGGGAAGAACTCCGCGACCGCATCGCCGCGGCGATGGAAAGCCGGTTCGGACCATCGGGCATTTACGACCGCCAGGATGCCTATCAGCTCATCGGTTGGCTCCAGGCAAGCGATGACCTGCTCGCCCAACTCACCGCAGTCCGCGCCGTCGGCGTCCGCGGCTGGTTCGACGAAGTCACCGGCGAAGGGTGGGTCACCGATCGCTTCGACCTCGAGAATATCCCGGACCAGGGCGCGCTCGTGCGCCTGCTCGCCCGCATCCTCCTTCACCAACATTTTCCGCCGCCACCAGGCTACCCAGGCGACGACGCCGCGCGCGCGCGCGAAGCCCTCCATCAAGGCGCGGCATCCGGCGCCGAAGGCCGCTTCCTCGCTGCCCAGGCACGGACCATCGGCTTCCTGCAAGTCGAGCAGAATCTCGAAGTGGAACAATTGATGGCCAACATCGCCCCATTCATCGAAGGCATCACCCTGTTCCCGGTCACTGCGGGCCGCGGGCTGGCGGACACCCTGCACGTCAAAGGCAACGATGCGCTTCATGCCGCGCTTCGCAACCCGCCACAAACCACCCGCGCCATCATTTATCCGGCCGAATCCGCGGACGATGTCCACGAAATCGAGCTCCCCGCATTTACCGAAGAACCCTACCTCGTCGAATCCGCAGGCCAGCTCGGATTGCGCCTCTGGCTGGAAACCATGGGCGATCACGGCATGGCACTCGACCTCGCCACGGCATGGCGGGGCGACCGATACGCACTTGCTCCCGATGGCGAAGAATCCGCACTTGTCCTTTGGGATATCGAATTGGCAACGCCTGCGGAAACGGACTCACTCATGGATGTCGCCCTGCAACACGCCGCCGCCACCGCAGGGATTGAGGAAATTGAGGGGATAAATCCCGGACCCGGTGAAATCATCGCGACTGCGGATGCCAGATTTTTAAGCGTCCACCGAATCTCTCCGACCCGCATCCGATGGATCAACGCCCACGAGCGCGCCAGCGCCACACCGCGCGAAACGGATTAAACCACGCGCCGGAACCATGCCTGGTCCCGGGCGAGATCAATCGATTCATCCCTCCACTCAGGGCGTGCTTTACAAATACCAAACCGCCCGCCAGCCTGCGCCCATGAAAAAAATCCCACTTCTTTTGGCTTCAGGCCTCATCCTGCTCCTCGCCTCCTGCGCCTTAGAGGATCAATCCACCGCCGCACGCCTCGCGGCATACAACGCATACGACCGCCCGGCCACTCTGCCGACGAACCCGAAAAATGTCCGCGTCAAGGTCTCGCTCAACACATCCATCGCTTACGTCATGGAGGGCGACAAACCCCTGCTCGTGATGCCCATCGGCGTCGGCAAACCCGAAACCCCAACCCCTACCGGAACCTTCCGCATCTACCACAAAGAACACACCCGCCGCGCCAACACCCATGGCATTGCCATCAACGGAGACACCATCCGCCGTACCTGGCTGCGCGACAAGAAACCCGGCGACAACTTCATCGGCACGCCCATGCCCTACTGGAGTGAGTTCAAAACCGCCTACGGCTTCCACACCGGCTGGGTCCGCCCCGACCCGAGCACCCACGGATGCATCCGCATGCACCACAACATCGCACCGAAGTTCTTCCGCATTGTTTCCATCGGCACCCCGGTCCACATCGCCCGCAGCCAACCGGAAGACGCCACACTCGGCAAGCAGATCATGGCCAACCGTCCCAATGCCGAAGGCCTCCCCGATCGGCCGCTCGAATACTACCGAACCAGCCAATATTTCACCGACCACAAAAAGCCACAGTTCGAGTAACCCCACCCTGCATCGATTCTCAAAACCCACGCGGCCTTTCGCATTCGCTTGGCCACGACACGTGCATGCCCACATCATGCGCGCCCAATCGAAACCCTTCCATCAACCCACACGCCATGAGCTCCAAGAAAAACAAAGCCTCGCAACCTGCCATCGAAGTCCACAAACCCTCCAAGGAATTCGCCAAAAACGCGCGGATCCCATCCATGGCCGTTTACAAAAAACTCTACAAGGAATCGATCGACAAACCGAAGGAGTTCTGGGCCCGCGAAGCCAAGGAACTTACCTGGCGCAAAAAGTGGGATAAGGTGCTCGATTGGAAGGCTCCCTACGCCAAATGGTTCGATGGCGGCAAACTCAACGTCTGCGAAAACTGCGTCGACCGCCACGCCATGGGCCCCCGGAAAAACAAAGCCGCCATCATCTTCGAAGGAGAACCCGGCGACAAACGCGTGATCACCTACGGCGAACTCCACAAGGAAGTCTGCCGCTTCGCTAACGTGCTCGAAGCGCAGGGCGTCAAGCCCGGCGACCGCGTCCTCATCTACATGCCCATGGTCCCCGAAGCCGCCATCGCCATGCTCGGCTGCGCACGCATCGGCGCCGTCCACAGCGTCGTCTTCGGCGGCTTCGCATCCGAAGCCATCCTCGACCGCCTCGAGGATTCCGGAGCCTCCGTCATCGTCACCGCCGATGGCGGCTGGCGCCGCGGTAAAATCGTTCCGCTCAAGCCCGCCGTCGACGAAGCGCTGGCGAAATACAAGGGCGTCAAATCCGTCATCGTCCTCAACCGCTGCGGCAACGAAGTGGCCATGAAAGCCAAGCGCGACCTCTGGTGGCACGAGGCCGCCAGCGCCGTTTCCGCGAAACACGAGGCCAAGGCCTTCGACTCCGAGCACCCGCTCTTCATCCTCTACACCTCCGGATCCACCGGAAAACCCAAAGGCATTCTCCACACCTCCGGCGGATACCTCGTCGGCACACACGCCACAACCAAATACATCTTCGACCTCCGCGAAGACGACATCTACTGGTGCACCGCCGATGTCGGCTGGATCACGGGACATTCCTACATCGTCTACGGCCCACTCGCCAACGGCGCCACTCAAATCATGTACGAGGGCGCACCGAATTTCCCCGACTTCTCGCGCTTCTGGCAGATGATCGAAAACCACGGCGTCACCATCTTCTACACCGCCCCGACCGCCATCCGCGCCTTCATCAAGGCTGGCGACGACCTCCCCGCAAAACACGATCTCTCCTCACTCCGCCTGCTCGGCTCCGTCGGCGAACCCATCAACCCCGAGGCATGGAACTGGTACCACAAACACATCGGCGGCGGCAAATGCCCGATCGTCGATACCTGGTGGCAAACCGAAACCGGCGCCATCATGATCACCCCGCTCCCCGGCGCCACTCCCTGCCAACCCGGCACCTGCACCCTGCCGTTCTTCGGCGTCGATGCCGTGATCCTCGACGACCATGGCAAGGAATGCCCGCCCAACCACGACGGCCGCCTCGTCATCCGCAAACCGTGGCCATCGATGACCCGCACGATCTACGGCGACAAGGCCCGCTTCAAAAAAACCTACTGGAGCGATTTCGCCGGCTTCTACACCGCCGGCGACGGCGCTCGCCGCGATAAAAACGGCAACTTCTGGATCATCGGCCGCCTCGACGACGTCCTCAACGTTTCCGGCCACCGCCTCGGCACCGCCGAAATCGAAAGCGCCCTCGTCGCCCACCCCGCGGTCGCCGAAGCCGCCGTCGTCGGCCGCCCGCACGACCTCAAAGGCCAGGCAGTCGCCGCATTCGTCACTCTCAAAGGTGGCTTCGAGGAATCCGACGCGCTCATCAACGAGCTCCGCAACCACGTCGGCACCGTCATCGGAGCCATCGCCAAACCCGACGACATCATCTGCACGCCCGGCCTGCCGAAAACCCGCTCCGGCAAAATCATGCGCCGCCTCCTCAAGGAACTCGTCACCACCGGCACCATCTCAGGCAACACCACCACCCTGGAAGACGTCGGCGTGATCGAAGCATTGAAAGCAAAAATCAAGCGTTGACGAGCCCCCCCTCATCCTCCGTGATGTTGCCCGCTGTTTCATGACATCCACGCAATACTTCACCGCCCGCGTCGCCCTCGCCTTTGGCATCCAACGCAGGAACCAACGCATGGCCGAAGCGGCGACGGAAACGCACCTCCTGCGCGATGCCGAGCTGCACCTCGGCCAGCTGCTCTGGGAGAAATGCGAATCTCTCGATGATCTCTCCGTGGAATATTGGAACATCCGCAAACTCGTCAAGGAGCTCGCAACCAAAACGGAGCACCTCAAAGAGTGCCAGGCGAAACTCGATGCCGCCCACGAGGAACGCGCGCAAACCCTGCTCGCGGCTACCGGCGTGGACCCCGAAATCACCGCCCAACGCAACAGGTTGATCCAGGAACTGGATGAGCTCGCCGCCCGCCGCGACCAAGTAATCCTCAAGGCCCGCCGCGTCCGCCGCAGCTTCGACGGACTCAAGGCCAAACTCGAAGTCTTGATCGAAGCCGGCGAGACCGCAAACCAGGAGGCCATCGCCGAATGCAAAATCCGAATCCTCGAAATCAAGGCGGAGTTTGAAGGCCTCAAACTCGAACGCGGAACCGTCGCCACCGAAATCGACGCCAAAGACCTGGAGCTCAACGAAATTGAAGACAGCATCAGCCAGTTGAGTAAGGAGCGCAGGTTCGATGTCTCCAAAACATTCGCCGCCATCAGTGAGTTCAATCAAGAGGTCAGCACGCTCAATGCGGAGATCGGCATCCTCCAGAAACGTAAGCTCGAACTCTGCGCGGAAATCGGCCGCTACCTCAGCCGCAATACCGAAACAAGCCCTGCCTGCGCCACCATCTGCAAGCCCCACCGCGCCATCGTCGATGTCATGGCCGCACTACGGCGATCCATCTCCTACAATCACCGCATCGCCGGAGTTTAGGCGGCGGAGCTTCATGCTCATCGCCCTGCCTGCACTGGCACACCCGTTTCACCTCATGAATATCCCCGGAATGCGGTGGCCGATGATTGCTTGCATCACCCTCGCTTGCGCATCATGCGGAAGAAAAAAACAGGAGCCCGCGATGCAAATCGAAATCCCCGCCGAAGCACGCAGCGATCTGCCACACCCCGCCCACCCTCGCGCCGCGGCGGCCTCGCAGCGTGTCAGGCCCGCCCTAGAGTCCGCACTCTATCAGCAAGGGCTGCGCTTCGGCGACCCGGTGTTTTTGCGCGCCTACAAAAAGGAACGCCTGCTCGAAGTCTTCGTCCGGAACCGTGACGACGGGAAATTCCACCTGTTCCGCAGCTACCCGGTCGCGGCCGCGTCCGGCGCGCCGGGGCCAAAACTTCGCGAGGGCGACAAACAGGTGCCCGAGGGATTCTACTCCGTCTCCCCACCCGCCATGAACTCCGAGAGCAAATTCCACCTCTCATTCAACCTCGGCTACCCCAACGCGTTCGATCGCCACCACCGGCGCGACGGCAGCCTGATCATGATCCACGGCGGCCGGGCATCCATCGGCTGCCTCGCCATGACCGATCCCGCCATCGAGGAAATCTACACCCTCTGCGACGCCGCCCAGCGCGGCGGACAACGGTTTTTCCGCGTCCATATCTTCCCATTCCGCATGACGGATGAAAATCTCGCCGCCACCCACGACCATCCATGGCACGATTTCTGGCGCAACCTCCGCGACGGGCATGACTGGTTCGAAAAACACGGCGTGCCTCCCGATGCGCGGGTCTCGCCGGATGGAACATACCTGTTTCTGCCCGCCACCGAACCCAAGCCCGCGCTCTAGCTCAATTCCCGCTTGGCACACCCCACCTCAAACACCACCATTCCGGCCATGCAAACCGCCGCCTACCTCAAAGACCTTTTCGACCTCTCTGGAAAAACCGCCGTCGTCATCGGTGGCACCGGCGAACTCTGCGGCACCATGGCCGTCGGCCTCGCCCGCGCTGGCGCCCATGTCGTGCTCGCAGGCCGCATCAAGGAAAAAGCCGATAAACGCATCGCCGATATCGAAAGCCACGGCGGCAAGGCCTCGTTCGAACCCGTGGATGTGACCTCACGCGAATCCCTGCAATCCCTCCTGCAGAGCTCTCTCGACGCTTACGGCAACGTCGACATCCTCATCAATGGCGCGGGCGTCAACTCGCCATCACCCTTCCTCGAAGTCACCGAAGAGGAATTCCAACGCATTCTCGACACCAACCTCACCGCCGTGTTCCGCGCCTGCCAGGTCTTCGGCGCCCATTTCCTCGACGCCGCACGCCCCGCGTCCATCATCAACCTCGGCTCCATCTCCGGCCTCAACCCGCTCTCACGCGTCTTCACCTATTCGGCATCCAAGGCCGCCGTCCACAACCTCAGCCGCAACCTCGCCCGCGAATGGGCCGATCGCGACATCCGCGTCAACACCCTCGTCCCAGGATTCTTCCCCGCCGAACAAAACCGCAAGGTGCTCGACGAATCCCGCGTCCTCGACATCCTCCGCCAGACGCCCGCCTCGCGCTTCGGCAACGCCGAAGAACTCATCGGCGCCACCCTGCTCCTCGCATCACCCAAGGCCGGTTCGTTCATCACCGGCATCGAAATGATCGTCGACGGCGGCTTCCACGCCATGAGCATCTGAAATCCCCGGAACCGCCACACTTGCACGCACACCCGATGGCGTGTATGGCGTCATTTCCCGGTGGCCAAAACCACCCACCCTATCGCGACTCATGATCAAGTGGATTCTCCAAAAAATCGTTGGCAGTAAAAACCAACGCGAAGTCCGGCGCCTGCGCCCCGTTGTTGCTCGCATCAACGAAATCGAACAGGCGCTCCAAAACGAATCCATCGAAGCCCTGCGAGAACGCACCGCACGATGGAAGGCCCGCCTCGCACGTTATCACGAACTCAACGCTCCGCCGAAACCCGAAGTCGAGCGCATGCCCGAGTCCGAACTCAAACAGACAGCCGCCGACCTCGAAGTCCGCTTCGCCGACCTCCGCGAGGAATTCCCTACCCTGCCATCGACCATTCTGCCCACCGCCGAATCCATCGAATCCGCCAAGGCCGCCTTCCACTCGATCGAGCCGGAGTTTAGCAAAGCCCGCGCCAAATACCTCGACGAAATCCTCCCCGAAGCATACGCCGTGGTCAAAAACGGCGCACGCCGCATGTGCGGATCCACCCTCACCGTCAACGGCCAGCCCCTCGGCTGGGAAATGGTCCACTTCGACGTCCAGCTCATCGGCGGCATCGCCCTCCATCGCGGCATGATCGCCGAAATGATGACCGGTGAGGGCAAAACCCTCGTCGCAACCCTGCCCGTCTACCTCAACGCACTCACCGGCCTCGGCGTCCACGTCGTCACCGTCAACGACTACCTCGCCAAGCGCGACTCCGATTGGATGGGCGCGCTCTTCCGCTTCCTCGGTCTCACCGTCGGATGCATCCAGAACTCGATGCCACCATGGGAACGCCGCGAACAATACGCCTGCGACGTCACCTACGGCACCAACGCCGAATTCGGATTCGACTACCTCCGCGACAACGGCATGGCATCCACCCGCGAGGAACAAGTCCAGCGCGGCCACTACTTCGCCATCATCGACGAGGTCGACTCGATCCTCATCGACGAAGCCCGCACCCCGCTCATCATCTCCGGGCCCTCCCAGCAATCGACCCATCAATACGACAAGTTCAAACCCCTCGTCGAACAACTCCACAAACGCCAGACGCAGCTCTGCAACGAACTCGCCACCGAGGCGAAAAAACACCTCGAGGATGGAGACTCGTTCGGCGCCGGCCGCGCGCTCTTCAAAATCAAGCTCGGCCAGCCGCGCAACCGCCAGCTCCTTCGCTTCATGGAGGACCCCGAAATCCGCCGCCTCATCGAGAAAACCGAACTCTCGTTCTATCAGGACGCCCGCAAAAAGGATCTCTTCGAACTCAAGGAAGAACTCTACTTCACCATCGACGAGAAATCCCGCGACGCCGACCTCATGGACCTCGGCCGCGAATACCTCTCCCCCGGCGAACCCGAATCCTTCACCCTCCCCGACCTCGGCACCCTCTTCGCCGACATCGATACCAATCACGACCTCACCGACGAACAGAAAATCGCCGAAAAGGAAAAGGCCCAGCAGACCATGGACGCGCAGGCCGAGAAAATGCACAGCGTCTCCCAGCTCCTCAAGGCATACTGCATCTTCGAAAAAGACGTCCAATACGTCGTCAAGGACGGACGCGTCATCATCGTCGATGAAAACACCGGCCGCGAAATGCCCGGCCGCCGCTGGTCCGACGGCCTCCACCAAGCCGTCGAAGCCAAGGAAAACGTCACCATCGAACAGGAAACCCAGACGTTCGCCACCATCACCATCCAGAACTACTTCCGCCTCTACGAGAAACTCGCGGGCATGACCGGCACCGCCGAGACCGAGGCCGCCGAGTTCCACGACATCTACAAACTCGACGTCCTCCCCATCCCCACCAACGCGCCCAACATCCGCGTCGATGAAAACGATCAGGTCTTCAAAACCCGTCGCGAAAAATACAACGCCGTCGTCGAAAAAATCCAGGAATCCCACACCAAAGGCCAGCCGGTCCTCGTAGGCACCGCCTCCGTCGAATCCTCCGAAACGCTCTCGCGCATGCTCACCCGCGCGAAGATCCCCCACTCGGTCCTCAACGCCAAATTCCACGCTCAGGAAGCCGAAATCGTCGCCCGCGCCGGCCAACGCGGCGCCGTCACCGTCTCCACCAACATGGCCGGTCGCGGCACCGATATCAAACTCGGCGATGGCGTCGCCAACGTCGGCGGCCTCTTCGTCATCGGCACCGAACGCCACGAATCACGCCGCATCGACCGCCAGCTCCGCGGCCGCTGCGCCCGCCAGGGCGACCCCGGCCGCTCGCAATTCTACATCTCGTTCGAAGACGACCTCATGCGCAACTTCGCCGCCGCCGACCGCATGACGAATATGATGGAGAAGTTCGGCATGAAAGAAGGCGAAGCCCTCGAACACTCGTGGCTCAACAAATCTGTCGAAACCGCACAGAAACGCGTCGAACAACGCAACTACACCGGCCGCAAGCGCGTCCTCGATTTCGACGACGTCATGAACCGCCAGCGCGAAGTCGTCTACGGATACCGCAACGAAACACTCTCGACCGAAAACCCGCGCGAACTCGTCGATGAAATCATCGAGGAAACCATCCCCGCGAAAGTCAGCGAATACCTTGAAGACCGCGATGGCGACTCGCCCGACATCAACGAGCTCCTCCACTGGATCAACTCCACCCTGCCCATCACCATCACCGCCGAAGACCTCCAGAACCTCGGTGCCAACGCCAATGCGATTTCCGAATTCCTCGTCGGCAAGGTCAAGGAGACCTACGAGACCCGCATTCGCAACCTCCCCCCCGAAGTACTCGACCAGGAAGAGCGCCGCATGGTCCTCGTCGCCATCGACAAGCAATGGCAGGCCCACCTTTACAACATGGACGCCCTGCGCGAAGGCGTGTTCCTCCGCGCCCAGGGCCAGAAAGACCCGCTCATCGAGTATAAAAACGAAGCCTACAAACTCTTCGTCGACCTCATGGACGCGATCAAGCAGGACGCCCTCACCAACCTGTTCCGCTCTGCCGCCAACCTCGAGGAATTCCTCAAACAACTCCACAGCCGCCCACAGCGCCTGCAGGCCGCCGAACAAGGAGGAACCCCCGCGAATCTCGCCAGCTCCGGCAGCTCCGGCAACCTCAACCCCTCACTCCTCCCCTCCCCCGAAGGCAGCAACCTCAAACTCAACCTCCCCAAGCGCAAGCCCAGCTTCGCCATCGAAACCACCGGCCGCAACGCCCCCTGCCCCTGCGGCTCCGGAAAAAAATTCAAACAATGCTGCGGCCGTCAGGCGTAAGCCTGAAAGGCAATCAACAAATCCGGTTTCCGGAGGAGGAAACCGCACCCCGCATGGACAGAGCGGAGTGCAGTCGCAATAATTATTTTCCTGGAAAATTATGATCATTCATCAAACGGTCTTCTGATTGCTGAAAATTCCCTGAAACATCTCGCAACCTCTGGACGTTATCATCTCCATGTCCCATACGCTCTCCTTCATCGGCACCCTCGGTGCCCAGGAAATGATCCTTATCTTCCTCGTCATCCTTCTCCTTTTCGGAGCGAAAAAACTTCCCGATCTCGCGCGAGGCATCGGCAAAAGCATGGGCGAATTCAAAAAAGCCCGCGATGAATTCGAACACGAAATCACCCGCGCGGAAACCGAGACGTCCTGCCAAAAACTCCCCACCTCACCCGCGGAATAAGGTAAATCCCCACCGGTCCGCGAATTCCAAGTCAAAAGCGTCTACGCCGCACCACACCCGATCGAGCGCGCCACCGGCACATGGGTCGTCGGACGACTCCACCATCCTCGAAACCATCAGCAACCACTAAACCGCAATTCCCCGCATCCCACGGTTGCATGACGCCTGCCCAGCCGCTATCCCATCGGGTGTGACACGGGGCATCGACGCATTTCTGGATTTTCTCAAAGCCGAGCAGGCACGCGGGGTCACCCACGTACCGCTCGACGTCGAAGCGCGCTCCACACTGCGCGCGCTCCACGAACACTTGCGGAACCCCGCTCCCAAGCACCTGGTCACCCAAAAAACAGCGAGCTCCCCCGCCCCCGATGCCCCCGTCATACCTGCCGTGATCGACTCCGGCACCGGCACCAACCCTGAGCGGATCGAGCGGCTTCGCGCACAGGCCGCCAACTGGTCGCCCGCGCGCCAACTCGGCACGCTGCGCGAGACCTTGGTTTTTTCCGCCGGAAATCCGGAAGCGCGAGTCGTGCTCATTGGCGAAGCCCCCGGATACGAGGAGGAAAAACAGGGCGAGCCATTCGTCGGCCCAGCCGGGAAGAAGCTCGACGACATTCTCAAAGCGATGGGCCTCGCTCGCGAGCAGGTCTATCTCACAAGCCTTGTGAAAAACCGCCCGGCAATGGATCGCCAGGCGACAAACAACCGCAAGCCGTCCGCTGCGGAAATAGAGGTTTGGCTGCCCTTTCTCAAAGCGGAACTCGAAGTGATTCGCCCGACGTGCATCGTCGCACTTGGTGAAGCCGCCACCGAAGGTTTGCTCGGCACCGCCCAAGGCTTCGACGCGATGCGCGCGAAGTGGCACGAATTCATGGGCATCCCGGTGCGCGTCACCTCCCACCCGAGCTTCCTGCTCCGCACCGATAGCCGCCTCGACTCGAAACGCCAACTTTGGGAAGACATGCTCGCCGTGATGGAACGCCTTAACATGCCCATCAGCGAAAAACAACGCGGTTATTTCCTGCCGAAAGGCTGACTCCTTATGACATCACCCTTTCAGCAAATGACTGCATGAAATTGTTCCAAAACCCTCTCCTACCTATTTTCAGTTTCGTCACGTTGCTGAGCGTTAGTGTGAAACAGAAAGTGGAATAGGGATCGGGAGTCGAAAAGGTTCCACTTGACGCGGCGTCCCCGGAGGTGGCCGCGCGAGCGTTTGACGGCGACGACACGAACGACCCTCCCGAAGCGCAATCCCTGACGCGCACGCGGCGGGAGTCTTGGGGGGCCGGAGGCATGGTGTGACGATCGCCGGGGCGAATGGGGAACGCCAATGAGGCGGCTAAAGGAAAGGCATCTTGCTGAATGACTTCATACCATCACACGACCCCGGAGGCGAGCAGCACGCGTGACAACACGTAGTGGGATGATTCCGGGGTGCGCAGCGACGATTTGCGGGAGGCGGGAGTTTCGGGGAGGCGGGGGCCGGTGGGACGATTTCTCAATGGTGCAAGTTGTTTTCGGTAAGTGTTGCCTGAGCTTTCTCATATATTGTCCATTTTATGCAGCAAAATCAAATGCCTGATGGGCATTTGATTATTAATCCGGCATTTAAATACTAGCGATTTCTTATGCTGCATACGCAACACACGGATGCCTAAAGAGACTTTGA